>NZ_CP076039.1:2701666-3377083 GCF_014529625.1 Candidatus Pelagisphaera phototrophica | reverse complement strand
GCGACCGACATAAACCAGAACGAGAGCAAGTAGACCGATAAATGCGAGAACTTTCGGATAACCGCTAAAAAGGCTCCAGGCGGCGCCGGTGTTTCCCACATGGACTAGATGGAAGAACCCTGGGATCACTTCGATACAGTGAGGCGGATAGAAGCTGCCGTAGGGTAAAGTCTTCTCAATAAGAACTTTTGTGACCTGGTCTAAAACGATAACCACTAGCGCCAAACTATGGAGTCGCTTGTACGCTGCGATACCTTGCATCTAAAATCTGGAGACTACTCAGAATCCCCGTCAGAGAAGTTTATCGCGTCTTCGGATGAGGCTTCTGCGAAAACGCCGCCTCGTTGAACGGAGCGTGTTTGATTCTTTTCGAGCTGCTTTTGTGTTTCGACTGAGTAACGCGTGAAGGGAACGGCCATCAGACGTTCATTGTTGATGGGCTGACCAGTCATTTCACAAATACCGTATTTTCCGCTGAAAATGCGTTCGATAGCTGCTTCAATTTCGGTCAATGCGTCCTGCTCACTCGATACCATGCTCAGTGCGAAGTCGCGGTCAAAGGTATCCGTACCGGCGTCGGCCATGTGCTGGCTGTATCCAGAAAGATCGCCAGCGTCATCTTTGCTGGACCGCTTTAGCGTCTCTTCCGTGTGCATGCTTAGACCGCTTTTCACGTGGTCTCGCAGTTCGATAAGAAGGTCATGGAATGCCTGGTGCTTTTTTGGTACTTTCCGAGACTCGATGGGGGGCTCCGTGGAACTCATTGGATCAAATCCGAGAATATCTGAAAGCGATGCTGCTCCGAGAACGCGGGCTTCCGCTTTTTGTTCCGCTTCTTCTACTTCCCTCTGAGCCCGCTCCTTGGCCGCTTTCTTGTTAGCGACTGCGTCATCGTCGACTTTGCGCGAATTGGCGATTGAAAGTGCGTCCTCGAGGGAGAACCCTGCACTGGCGGGAGCTTTCTTAGCAGGGGCCGTTTTTGAAGCGGACGTCTTTTTCGGAGAGGACGCTTTTGCTGTGGAGGACGTCTTCTTTGGTGGGGGCGCCTTTTGGGACGAGGCCGCTTTTTTGGCGGCTACCTTTTTAGCTACTTTCTTGGTAGTGCTCTTGATGGCTTTTTTGGCTACGACTTTTTTAGAGGGCATTATTTGAGACGGTTAAAGAATGGCTTCGGCACATCTGGGACAAAGTTGATCGTTATCGACGCCTTTTTGAAGGTCCGGAAACCATCTCCAGCAACGCGGACAACGACCGCCATCAGCCTTGGTTACTTTGATTTTCATTCCGCCATCGCCACTCGTGATGAGTGTTACTTGCGAAACGATGAAAAGTTCTTCGAGAAAGTTCTGGTACTTGTTAAGTAGTGAGAACGTAGGATCGGATTCTTGACCAGATAGTTCGATAAACGCGTCTAGCGACCGGCCGATGGCACCTTCCTTGCGGAGTTCTTCCAGCTTTTCATTAACGGAATTTCGGAAGTCAAGGAGGGTGGTGAATTCGCTTTCAAGTTCCGAATCCCGCCATTTGGCAGATTCGGTGGGCCATCCTTGAAGGGCCAGCGGTTCATTAACAAAATCATGATCGGAAACGAAATAGCTCCAGGCCTCATCGGAAGTGAAAGGGAGAATTGGCCCGAGAATCCGAGCGAGCGTACGAAAGATATGGTAGATCGCCGTTTGGGAGGAGCGCCTGAGAGTATGTTCCTCTGCTAGTGTATAGAGGCGGTCTTTAAGAATGTCATGATACAGTGCAGACAGCGTCACTGAGCAAAATTGATTGCAAAGCTGGTAGACGCGATGGAACTCGTATCGCTCATAGGCCTGTTCGCAGGCTTCGGTCAAAACAGCAGTTTTGTCCAATGCCCAGCGATCGAGTTCGTGGAGTTCCTGAACGGGCATCCCGTGTTGCTCGATTTTGAAATCGAAGAGATTTGATATCTGGAACCGGTAAGTGTTTCTGAGAAGCCGGTAGGCCTCTCCGATCGTCTTTAAGATTTCTTCGCCCATCGGAACGTCGTTCCGAAAGTCGGTAGAGGCTATCCACAACCGAACAATATCGGAGCCGAATTTGTCCATGTAGTACTCCAAAGTCATGGACCCTTCGCTTTTTGAAAGCTTGGTTCCATCCTGGTTCACGATAAAGCCATGAGTGAGGATGCTCTTGTAGGGAGCAACTCCTTCGCGGATTACTCCGGTCCAGAGGGAGGATTGGAACCAGCCACGATGTTGGTCGCTTCCCTCTAGATAAAGATCGCAAGGCCAGGCCAAGTTCTCGTCGTTTTTGAGTACGGCAAAGTGGCTCGAGCCGGAATCGATCCAAACATCAAGCGTATCGCTACCGGAGGTAAGTTTTTTACCCTGCCAAGAAACGGGTAGCTCGACACCCTCGAGAATCTCATCAGCGGTTTTTGTATACCAAAGATTGGTTCCGTCGGTTTCAACCTTGCCAGCGATCGCCCTTATGACGCTTGGGTCCAAGTGACCAGTGCCCTCTTCGTCGTAAAACGCAGGGATTGGAACCCCCCAAGATCTCTGGCGACTGATACACCAGTCGGGTCGTGATTCAACAGCGCCGCGAATTCTGTTTTTGCCCCAGTCAGGTATCCATCTTACGGATTCGATCGCGTCTAAAGTTTTTTCGCGTTGTCCGTCTTTGTCCAAAGCGACAAACCATTGGTCAACCGCTCTAAAGATGACCGGTGTTTTGGAGCGCCAGCAATGGGGGTAGCTATGGGTGATTTTCTGCTTCTTAACAAGCGAGCCGGCCTCAGCCAGCGCTTTCAGAACTTTCCCGTTTGCAGGGACCCAACCATCTGACTCCAGAACGGATTCCCCAACGAGAAAATCAGGAATTTGGCCATCGTCGTCGTATTCGCCTTTGTCATTTACGGGGCAGTAGATATCCAGTTCGTACTTGAGCCCAGTCAGATAATCGTCAATCCCGTGTCCGGGAGCCGTGTGAACACAACCCGTACCCGATTCGGTGGTAACGTAGTCCGCCAGAACGATTGGGCTCGGTCGGTCAATAAAGGGGTGACGTGACTCGATGCCTTCAAGGCTTTCGCCCGAGGCCGTTTGTACGATTTGCCAATTTTCCAGGCCGCAGTCTTCGGCGAAGGTTTCAGCCAGTTCTTTTGCAACGATGAATACGCGTTCGCCTGCCTCGACAAACGCGTACTCAAGTCTTGGATGCACCGCGATCGCCAGATTCGCGGGAATTGTCCACGGTGTAGTGGTCCAAATGACAATTGATAGAGGTTTCTCGATAGCGAATTTCTCTTTTTCTGGAATGTCGAAAGCGGCCCAAATGCACGGGCTCGTGTGGTCCTTGTACTCAATCTCCGCTTCGGCCAAGGCGGTTTCGAAAGGAATAGACCAGTAGACCGGCTTTTTGCTGCGATAGACCAGCTCCTGGTCTACGAACGAAGCCAGTGTTCGCAGGATCTCTGCTTCGTAGGCGGGGTTCTTGGTTTTATATTCATGGTCCCAGTCGCCCAAAACGCCCAGTCGTTTAAATTGTCTGCGCTGGACGGAAATCCAATGCTCCGAAAAGGCGTCGCACTTTTCCCTCAGTTGAGCTGTGGTTATCTTTTCGCCAGCTGCTTGGATCTCCTTGGAGACCTTATGCTCGATGGGTAGACCATGACAGTCCCACCCGGGGATATACGGTGTCCGGAATCCTTTGGCTGCTTTGTAGCGAAGAACGATTTCTTTGAGCGTCTTATTCAGGGCGTGGCCAAGGTGAAGGTCCCCATTAGTAAAAGGGGGGCCGTCATGGAGCAGAAAAAGCTCTCCATCTTGGTTCTTCTGCTGGATTTTACCGTACAAATTGACTTTTTCCCAGTGGCGTACTCGGTCAGGTTCACGCTTGCCAAGATTCGCCCGCATAGGGAAGGAAGTCTGTGGCAATTTGAGCGTATCTTTATAGTTTTCAGCCATGCCCTAGGTGAAGAATGCGCGGATATTGTCGATCGGTCTCTGAGTGTCAAGGTCGGAGAAAGTGCTTGCGAAAAGGGTTTGCCAGCGAGGTTCCCAATGATCGCGGGAAACCGATAAGTCTGCTTGGTAATCACCCATAGCGTAGTGGCGAATTGTATCCGATTGTAGAGCAAATGGGTATTTTCGGGAAGGATTCGGTCGAGGACAATGGATGGGTCGAAGTTTGGCTCGGTATCGATACGAATACCCTCCTCCAGCCTGGGTATCACAAAATCGGCGATGAAATCCATTCCCCCCACGAGGTTTTCTGCAGCAGAGATCTGTATCTTTAGTCTCGATTACGATGTCAGCGTGGAGCCTCATGGTGCAGACTAGAGTGAGGTCGCGGAAAGAAGAGAACCAAGTGGGTGGATTGACCAGTTCGTCTTTGATTAACATGACCATAACCGTTTTGAGCATCCATCGAACCAGACGGACACGGGTATTTTGAAATATCGGCATTCTCGACGCTTTTATGGGCAAAAACGTTCCATAAATGAGCAAATTTGGGCAATTTATCTTAATATTATCGATCTGTGATTGGACGACATGCTTAGTCGCCGAATTGAAGTTGCATTCTCTTGGATCTTCCTACCAATGTTCGCATTCCCTTTTGACCTCGCCTCAAAGGCGAACTCGATCGAAGCGAAAAACAAATGAAACGAACGCATCATTGTGGCCAACTACGCGGAAGCGATGTTGGGAAACTAGTATCATTGATCGGATGGATCGACTCCATTCGTGATCATGGCGGTATCCTCTTTATTGACCTGAGGGACCGCGAGGGCCTTACTCAAGTTAAGGCTAATCCGAATAGCGATGATAGCGATTTCAATGCGACGGTGCATCGCCTGAGGGACGAATCCGTGATTGGGATCAAGGGAGTTGTAGAGGCTCGTGATGGAGATAATGTAAACGCTACTCTTCCAACGGGGGAAATCGAGGTGGAGATTAGCGAGGTCGTCGTGCACAATATTTCTGAAACGCCCCCGTTTCCGATCGATGACGAAAAAGGAGACCGGGTAAATGAGGATCTCCGTCTGACGTACCGTTATTTGGATCTTCGTCGTGGCAAGATGCGCCGAATGCTCAAATTGCGTAACGAGACCACCAAGTCGATCCGCAACTACATGGACGAGAGAGGGTTCTACGATATCGAAACCCCGACGCTTTTCAAAAGTACCCCGGAAGGGGCTCGCGAATACCTTGTGCCCAGTCGCATTCAGCCGGGACACTTCTATGCGTTGCCGCAGTCGCCACAGCAGTTCAAGCAGATGCTTATGGTAAGCGGTGTAGAACGCTATTTCCAGATCGCCCGTTGCTATCGCGACGAAGATCTGCGGGCAGACCGGCAAATGGAGTTTACCCAATTGGATATCGAGCTTTCGTTTGTCGACCGCGAAGAGATGTACTCCATTATGGAAGGACTGATGAAGCGCGTTTGGAAGGACACACTGGGCGTCGAGATCCCGACCCCATTTCCACGCATGCCTTTCCAGGAAGCGATGGACCGTTATGGGGTCGACAAGCCGGATACGCGATTCTGTCTCGAACTCTCGGATTTCTCAGAGACGTTTGCGAGTTCCTCGTTTAAGGTCTTTTCGGCCGCGGTCAAGAATGGTGGAGTAGTAAAGGCGTTCAAGGCTCCAACGTTGGCCAACGTGACGCAGGGTGAGCTCAAAAATCTAGAAGAAGTCGCCAAATCGCTTGGAGCGAAGGGGCTTGCCTTCATCAAGATCGAAGACGGCGAATGGAAGTCGCCCATCGTCAAATTCTTTTCGGATGAGGAGAAAGCAACCTTGCAGGAAAAGCTGGACCTCGAAGAAGGTGATATCGTCTTTTTTGCCGCCTCTGAATGGGAACAGGCTTGCGCGATCTTAGGACGCATCCGTCTAGAATGTGGCGAACTGCTCAAGAAGCGAGGGAAGCTCGAAATTCCATCGGACCAATTTGATTTCCTTTGGGTTGTGGAGTTCCCATTGATGACCTACGATGAAGAACATGGCCGTTACGTAGCTTCTCATCATCCGTTTACCTCGCCGGTGCCGGAGGATAGCCATTTGCTGGATTCCGATCCGAAGAGGGTCAGAGGGCAGCATTACGACCTAGTATTGAATGGAGTCGAGTTGGGAGGTGGAAGTATTCGTATCCACCAGGCGGATCTGCAAAAGAAGATCTTTGAAGACGTGCTGAAGCTTCCTGCTGATGTGGTGGAGAGTCGATTTGGCTACATGCTTGAAGCATTTAAGTATGGAGCTCCGCCGCACGGAGGTATCGCTTTTGGACTGGACAGGCTAGTGATGATCCTTTGCGGAATGTCAAGCATCCGAGAAGTGATTGCATTTCCGAAAACGCAGAAGGGCCAATGTCTTATGACGGAAAGCCCAAGTCCTGTGTCGGAAAAGCAACTCAAGGATTTGCATGTCGAAACGACGCTTTTAGGGAAAGAGCAGTGACGGCCCCGTTGAAAGAACGGTGGCATTGAAGTCATGGCCAAAGATAATGGAAATCCTGAATGAACCGCTCGAATTTGAGCGGTTTTACAGTTGGTGGTTAAAAAAATGTCACAATCGATCAAGCAGGATAGATCGCACGACACAATTAATATTACTTTTTAGCAGTTTTGTGTGTCTCAGTTGGAAATCTGGGGAAGCTGAGATAGATGGCATGCGAGTTGCTAAAGGGGAGGCATTAAACGTTGTGCAAGAATAGCCAACACCATTGATAAAATAAAAATCACGAACGTTATGACAAAACTTCTCATAAAACTCCCCGGACCTTTGCTGTTTGCTCTGATAACAGCAATGATGGCGGGTTTAACGCCAGCCTTGGCACAAGAAGAAGCGGGTCCTGTCGACGATTATCTAGAGCTTGTCGAGTCAGTTGGAGCCGAGTATGCACCTGCATTCGACTTCTTCACTGTTTCGATGCTTTGGACGGTAATCGCTGCGGCGCTGGTCTTCCTCATGCACCTTGGATTTGCCACGCTGGAAGCGGGACTGACCCAATCGAAAAACACTGTAAATATACTCTTTAAGAATGTATGGATAATTTCGATCGGGTTGATCACGTACGCAGTAGTGGGATTTAACACCCATTACCCCGGAGACTTCAACGGTTGGATCAGCATAGGATCCATGATCGGAGATCTTAACGCCGACGGTGGAGGCACCTGGGGATACGGAGGTTTGGGCCTCGCTATGACCGGTTATGGTGACTTCATTTTTCAGGCGATGTTTGCGGCCACTGCGGCAACTATTGTCTCGGGTGCGGTTGCAGAACGGGTGAAGCTCTCGGCATTTATGATATACTCTACGATTCTGGTAGCTTTCGGGTATACGATTGCAGGTTCATGGCACTGGGGTGGAGGCTGGCTCTCGCAATTAGGTGGAGGCGAAGCCGGATTCTATGATTTCGCAGGTTCGACAGTGGTACATGGATTTGGTGGGGCAGCCGCTCTCGCAGCTGTTATGATTCTTGGCCCTCGCAAGGGGAAGTACAGTGATGATGGCACGGTCAAGCCGATTTTGGGTCACAGCATGCCTCTGGCAGCTGTGGGCGTATTCCTACTCTTTTTCGGATGGTTTGGATTCAACGGTGGCTCGGTCCTGTCTGCAAACCCAGGTCCATTGGGGCTGGTCTTTACGACGACCGCACTAGCAGCCGCTGCTGGAGGTATCGCTGCTATCATGACATCCTGGGCTGTACTCAAGAAGCCAGACCTATCAATGGCTTTGAATGGTCTTCTGGCGGGATTGGTTAGTATCACTGCAGGTGCGGATTCGGTATCCGTCGTTTCGTCAATCATCATGGGTGCTGTTGGTGGTGTAATCGTGGTATTTGCGATTATTTTCTTCGACAAAATCAAGATCGACGATCCTGTTGGAGCGATTTCTGTTCACGGTGTTTGTGGCATTTGGGGTACGGTTGCTGTAGCGATCTTCGGAGGAGCAAATTTGATGTCTCAAATCATTGGTGTGATAGGAGTCTACATATTCGCCTTTGTTTTCTCTTTTGCCATATTTGGAATCATCAAGGCCATCATGGGCGTGAGAGTATCAGAAGAAGAGGAAACCGAGGGACTTGACATCTCTGAGCATGGGCAGGAGGCCTATAACACCAATTCTTAGTAGATAAAACGCTTGTCTAAGCCAAGTGACACATTAACTTGCATTTAGGTAAAAGATAAATTTTCATCAACAACCAAACCCAAGTGTAGTTTTAATGAAACTTGTTTTAGCAATTATAAAGCCGTTCAAATTGGAGGAGGTCAAAGAGGCCCTTTCAGAGGTCGGTATCGAAGGAATGACAGTGACCGAAGTCAAAGGCTTCGGACGCCAAAAAGGCCACACGGAAATATATCGTGGAAGTGAATACACGGTGGACTTTCTCCCTAAAGTGAAGATCGAGATCGCCGTCCATGACGAAGTGGTTTCACAAGCTGCTGAAACGATCGCAAGGTCTGCCAAAACCGGCAAGATTGGAGACGGCAAAGTGTTTGTCTTACCGCTCGAAGAAGCGATCCGGATTCGGACCGACGAGCGTGGAGATACTGCGCTTTAGTAGGCCCTGTTCAGTCTTTCATCATTTTCGAGCCGGCTCTCTTTTGAGGGCCGGCTTTTTTGTTGAAGAGCGAATCCAGCGATCCCTATGGTTTTGGGTTAAGTTGAGTCGTCCTTTTTCAAAGGTGAAGTGTCGATCGAGTGCCGGTTGATTAGGCCGAATAGCAGTACGAGCACGAATGCGACTACGAAGTAGCTTGGGAAGTAACTCAGGGCGGATTTGAAGAGTTCCGCTTCTACGTGCTCTGGAGGAACAGCCTGCATCGATTCCGTTCTGCGTAAATTATACACCAGGAGCGAATAAATGAGACCGATCCCACCATAAGCTAAGTTGTAGGAAAGACCTTTGAAACTCAGTGCCGTCGCTCTGGCGCTCGATGGCGTTTCCGCATTCATATAGGCGCTAATGAGAAAGCCGGTTAATCCAATAGGTCCGTAAATTAAAATCATTGGGGCGACTCCCCAATAGGGAACGAAATGCGTCATACCAAGAAGACCAAAAAACGTAACGATTCCTATAAGCGAGAAATTGAACGTTTTGCTCCTGTTTTCAGAGAGCCACCTACCCAGCCTGGGTGTGAACAGTCCCATTAATCCAAATCCGGCGCCGATAATCCCGAAACTCGCTTCCGGCAATTCGATTCGCCGGTAGTACTCGCTGTTTAGGGTGAGAATCATTCGAGCAATGTGATCGATTAAGAATCCGCCCAGAATGATCATCATGGCGACTGGGGTATTTAGAATCCATTTACCCGTATCTAGTGTCTTTGCGAACGCCTCCTTAATCGTAGCGAACCAGTCCTCCTGGCGGGCTTCACGGCGAGCGACCTTCTCAGAATTCGGCTCCTTTAGACCTAATGCTGTGATAAGGGCACCTATTCCGAGCAACAGGGTCAGTATGAGAGGAATCCGTATGGCGAATGCTTTAGAAACCTCTATATCAAAAGACAGAGCGGTAAAAATTTGGTTGAGGCGTTCGGCATCGTAAAGCAACGCTCCAACGGACATGGCCACAATGAAGGCGATCGATTGGAAACGCATTTGCGTCTCCAATACTTTCCCCCAACTCCTCTCAAGCCCCAGGTCTTTCAACGTGTCGTAGGCAAGGGCTTCGTCGGCTCCGCTAGCGGACGCTTCGGCGGCACCACTCAGTATGCGATTGATTAGAAAAAGGTAGAACACTATCGGCATTTGACCGATTGGCGCCAGACAGAGTAGGGCCATCTCAACAATCATTATGCCTGCTGAGGCGATAACGAGGTTGCGTCGCCCAACTGTGTCCGCCAAAGCTCCGGAGGGAACCTCAAGTAGGACGATGGTAGCGGCCCATGCCGCGTTAAGAATAGCGAATTGCTCTAGTGTGAGGCCGAAATCCAGGAAGAGAATGGTGAATATCGGATAGTAAAATCGAGCATTGAAGAAAATACGGAAGGCAATGAAACGACGAATATTGGGGAGTTTCAGTACGCTGGTATCTGGCTTTTTGCTCACAAATCGGGAGACAATCCGACTTGAGTAGGCCTAGCAAAAGGAAAACTCGCCTTCTGTGACATATTCGACTGAGCCCTGTTGGGAGGAGTTTTGGTGGCTATCAATCGATCGTGGTGGATCGCCCCATCTCCTCAGGATGAATTTAACCTACTGGAAGAAAAAATTTTTAGAAGATAAATGCCATTATCTCACGAGCAACTTTCCAAGCTGTATTGATGACGTAGGTCCAAATGAAAATTGAAAAGACCATCATTGAAACGATTGCAGTAGCGCTGAATCTCATGGATTAGTCATACCTCAACCGATTCCGTAAAGAAAGCGCTAATTAGCGTTTTATTTACGCACAAGGGAAAGGACTAGACTGCTGGCGGATTATGATGAGGAAATCAATTTAAGGAGATCCGATTTAGGGAGATTCAAGTGGTTCTCGCAAAACTGTACAAAGTCTTCGGTAGGAGGGGCGGAAAAAGATCTCGGTCCGGATTCCAAGTCGAACGTCATCTTGAAAGCGTGGAGGGCCTGGCGGTTCATGAGCAGTGTGCCAGCGAGTTTTTCGGTCCATCCTGATTCTATGAAATCGAGGAAAAAGGTTTCGTCGGGTCCATAGAGTTTATCTCCCACTATCGAATGACCAATATGTTGAGAGTGAACACGAATTTGGTGTTTTCGACCGGTAAGGGGCTCAACTTGGGCGAGGGTGTAGTCTGATGCGGAATGAATGGGTTTGAATCGAGTTTGGGCAGCCTGCTTTTTTCCGTTCGTTCGGACCGCTGACTTGCAATGGATGATACTGTCCGGATCCTTCCCAATTGCTGCGTCAACCTCTCTTGCTTCTGTGAGGGAACCTTCTAGAATTGCGAGATAGCTCTTTGCCACTGCCCGTCTTTCTAGTGCCATTTGAAAGTGCCGGGCAGCGAGTCGATGCTTTGCTAGCAGGATGATTCCGCTCGTTTCCCTATCTAGCCGAGCGATCAGATGGGTTCTATCGTAGCCTAGGCACTCTCTGCACGCTCCGACCAACGAAGACCAAGGTCCTCGCTTGGAGGGATGGCAGACGACCAATGCCGGTTTGTTGATCAATATGATGTCGTTGTCATCCTGAATGATCCAAGAGCGGAGTTCGGCTTCCGTGACTTCCCAGCCCCATTCAGTAATTGGCATATGGTATTTCGAGGCTGGAGTTTGTCTGAATTGAAAGGATTGGATATCTCAAGAAATGTCCTGTTTTCGTCGATAAAAAAGAATGGGTACCGGTCGGAGAAAGATTGCAAAATCCGCCTGTTCGTCCTATCTCTGATGATCGTCCAATGATTGAATTTGAAATCCCAGAAGTGAACCGTGAAGTAGACGAGGGAACGCTGAATCTAGAGGTCTTTCGGTACGTTATCGGGCCTGGGATCATTGAATAAAGCACCAACACAAAGGAGTAATATACATATGCAAGCCAACAACCACGATCTGATCATTACTGGCATTCACATGGACTTGACGGAATCTCTGAAGCAGGGCGTCAAAGATAAAGTGGAGCGACTTTTTAGGCATGAGGAGAGAATAATCAGAGTCAAAGTGGAGTTGGAGTGCGATCATACTAAAGGCGGGAAAGAGCATGAGTTTACCGCCAAGGGGCATATTGAGATTAATGGCCCGTCTATGAATGTTTCGGTGCACGACGCGGATTGCCACAAGGCGATCGATCTTCTGGTTGACAAGCTGGACCGCATGTTAAGGCGCCGCTCTCGATTAAGGCTTGTGAAACGCAAGGACACTCACGGGGTCGACATTCCAGCTAATCTTCCGAAAGTCTGATATTCAAAATTTCCATTTTCATCGGCGGCTCAGGGCAAGGCATCCTTTGGGACGCTTTTTTATACGTTATCCGGAGCGTTGTCTACGAGCTCGGACTAATGGGCACTGATTTTCAGGCATTTCCGTTTTTAGGAAAAAATGCCTTGAAATGCGCAACTATTGATTCTTTTCTCCTGGCCCTTCGACTGTCTATGGCAGTCTTGATGGTCTGCGCGGCTAGCTCAATTGGATAGAGCACCTGACTACGGATCAGGAGGTTGGGGGTTCGACTCCCTCGCCGCGTGCCACCGGAATCACTGATAAAGTGCAAACAATCAGTGTTTTAAGGGCAGTTTAGGGGCAGCGATGCCGAGGATAGCAAAACTAAAGCCTGTAAAAACAGAAGGTGGTAATTGGCGGTTTCGTATCCCAACTGCCCATTCAAACACAGGAAAGCGTAGGCGTATATTCTTTCCATCTGAAGCCAAAACGGAGGTGGAAGTCCGAAGGATAAAGTCCCATATAAACAAGCTTGGGTCAAAAAGGACTCGTTTCATGGCAAGCGAGAGTAGCGATGCGAGAACCGCCATCAATAGACTCAACAGTCACCATCTAAGCGGTGAACATGAGCTTACGCTAAATGCCGCTGCAAGCTTTTACTTAGACCACTTAGAAAAGGCAGAGGCTTCAAAAACCTTCTCAGAAGTTTTTCGCATATCTCTCAGGCAGAGAAAGAACTTATATGAGGAGAAGAACAGAAAAAAGTGGACGACCAGCCACGCTGGGGAGTGGAAGGCTATTATACTGGGGCCGCTCCCACATGCTAAGGCCTCGAAAGAAGACAGGGTAGCTGAACAAGGGTTTCTCCATATCTTCGGAGGAAAGCTCATAGATGAGATAACCTCTGAAGACGTAAGGGCATGGATGAAGAAATACCACAATACTTCAGACTCTGCTTGGAACGGAGCGTACAGGCAGGTTTCACCAGCTTTCAACAACGCTCAATCAAGGCGTTTAATTAGCACAAACCCTCTGAGCGACCCTGACCGCCCGATAGTTAAGAGATCCACTAAAGGCACGAGAGATATTCTTGCAATTAAGGAGTTCCTCTTTACCAATAAGGCGGTTCAGGAAAATCGTTTCAGTTCAATTAGGGCGGGTGTAGCCATCCGACTCTTTGCTGGCTTAAGCCCCACGGAAGTTAAGGGAAACAGGGACAAGAGGCCATTGGACTGGGATAGTGTAACACTTGAGCCGAAAGGCGTTTACCGAGATCCCCAGATAAAGGTTTCAGGGGAGCAAGCAAAGGAAAGCTCGCAAAGAGTGGTGAGCGTGGGACCCAACCTTGTGCAATGGTTAAAATCGGTTCCAGAAGATGAAAGGGGAGGTCCGATATGTTGGGGAAAAAAGAACTCATCACTACTCAAGAAGTTTAGTTCCGAGGCTAAGCTGAAAGGGTGGCACGATGTCCTTGGACACACGTACGCGACCTATCAATACCAGTATCATGCCAATCTGCATAGAACCATGAAAGAGATGGGGCATACCTCGGTGAAGACGTTTAAAGATCATTATGAGAACCCTGACTTTGAAGCCGATGCTCCTAAGAAGCTTTCGCAATCAGTCCCAGAAGGAGCCACAGTGCCAGAGGTAGTTCAGTTTTCAAATGCCTCATAGGTGTCAGAAAGCTAGCTATCCAAAACTTTCGCAGCTTTCATTAGAGACGATAAATAATCTCTGGACATAGGTCCTAAACGTTTCCATAAACGGTATAAAAACAATAAAAAACCCAATCAAAATTTTAAATAAATGAAAAAGTTTTTTGCGGCAAATTTGAGCCATATATTGCAGTCAATATTTGTTTTGATAAGCGTCTTACTATCTTTTTATATCGATTCTATAAGGGTCGAAAGATCCAATGCCTCTTACAAGAATGAGTTGGTTAAGGATATAATAAAAATTATAGATAATGAGAGATCGCAAATCAAAAATATTCATGCCTTACAGGTAAGGTGCAGAAACGCGGCGGATGATATAATTTTCGACATTACCCAAGAAGCAGAAAAACTAACTGATAAGGAAATAGCCGAAAAGGTCTTACTGCTCACAGAACGAGGATCTGTCTCGTTTTTTTCTCAGAGTAGCTTATACGATGAGTTGAAAAGCACTGGTTCGACAAGATTAATAAAATCTGACAATTTTAGATATGCTTTATCGAATACATATAGCAATTTAAATCAAAGAAATTTAGCGGTTAGCAGAATTATAGACGATTACTTCTTTAGGGCAATAGCCAGAATTAATAAAAGAATTATTATATTTTCCAAAGAGGAAAAAAGTGTCGAAGGGTATGTATACGCTGATCTTGCTCCGACTTATTATAAGATTGATAGAGAATATTATAATTCAGACGAGTTTTTAGGCGATATAAACCAGCTCAAGAGTCTAGTAGAGAGATATTTAGACATGCTTGATAAGCTTGACGAATCGTACAGGGTTTTAAAAATTTATTCTAACGAAGAGCTCAGCTGAGCTAAATCTGGAAGAATATACAGTGATCTGGTTAGTCTTGTAGATGTGAGCACGCCTTACGCTGAATCCAGAAGGAATCACAGTACCTAAGGTGGTTCAGTTTCAAAATGCCTCATGAGCCCGAACAGGAAAAGGGTGGTAAAGATTCCCTAGAGAAGATCTTGAGCGACAACATAGATGACCTTGCACTAGCGTATGCCGTTTTGGCAAAGAAGGCCAAATGTCTAAAATCCGTAACCGATGTTTTTCGTTATTTTGTGAAGCGTCCTTGTTGTTATTTCAGTAGTTTAACCTATTATGCAGGATAGACATTGAGGCAGCCAGAAAGCATTTTAGAAGCAGCTTCATTATGCCTATCCCTAGATTCCTCAGTGGTTCTATGGCATCGGTTATGTAAAAGACGAGCGGCAGGTTAAGAGCAGAGCTTGGGTGGGGGAAGGACCTGAAGCAGTTTAGAGGGGACAGCGTTATAACCTTTCAGCTAAATGCCATTTTCTCTCTGTTCAGGGCATAGAGGGAGGGAATTAATAAGACTGGGTCAGCCATCACCACAAGCAACAAAGAATACTTAGACCACAGCCAAGAGGTCAAAGATGCCATCAGTGATCTGCCAAATCTAGAACAAGATTCAGTGGGAAAAAGGCTTAGGTAATCCGTGAATAGATACTCATTGCTAAGAAAATTCCTGACCAGAAAAAGGCTTCTTTTGAGATGCAGGGTAGAGCATGCAGGGACATCGTTGGAGCCATTAAGAATGAGTGGGAAAAGGCTACTGGTAAAGAGGTAGCAAAGAGAGCCAAGACTCGTGATGGGATGGAGAAGAAGGCAGTTAAGAATCTCACAGAGCACTACAACGTAGAGATGAAAGATGGATTCCCTAAAGAATGGGAAGATCTGACTGACTATGAGGATTTTGGTTGGGGCAAGAAGTGGGAGAACCATGTATGGATTCAACAAGAATACCAGAAACTCCAGCGGCAGAGGCGAGAGTCTCTATATGAGGCAAAGCATTCCGCCAAGAGGAAGCTCTTGCATGGTCGTATCCGTAAAAGGCTTGCCGAAATGGTGAGTTAAGGAGGTTTTTTTGCCCTCAGTAACGTGTTTTGGCCTTCTTGTAGCTTTATGAAAAAAAGAGTTCAGACCTTGTGATTTTAGGCTCGCCGATGAAATAAGATAAAACCTCTGCAAAATCGCCTCTTTCCGTTCTCCATTCCATATAGCGGTCAAAGTGCTCTGCTGATTCCCACTGCGACCAGAGGGTAATAACTGATTCGGATTTGTTTACTGCGCCCAAGCAACTTTGGCATCCATCGTAAGTTTTTGTATCCTCTAAACGATTTTTAGCGAAAAGCTCAACACAGGCCTCCAGCTTGTTCACAGGTACGCTGCCTTCTAACACTATAATATGCGACATAGAACCAAACTATGCTGACGTAGGACGTCCCGCAATAAAAAACTTCCGCCCATCTTTTTAGCCTTCCAATTGTAAAAACTGATTGCCCGTAAGGAGGTCCACTATCGGTAAAGTGGGCAAGGTGCGACTCTGGAGAAAGCTAAGGGCAGGAGAATAGCCCGAGACTGAAGCGATTATCGCAAGCTGAGGGTCTGTGGATCACAGTAACTCTTCTTGGAGCTGGGGTGGTTACTCAAGTTTCTGCGAGGCGAGGGTTAGGATAAAAATAGCTTCCGAAGCCCTTTGAGGGACAATTTTTTTTGGGGCTAATTTATGCATATACATTGCGATGCGCGCCGCCCCCGCGACCCCTCGCGGTATTAGGACTGTCTGCCCTGTTACAAAGCAGGCGTCTCACAGCCACTTAACTCCATTGCTTAGAAGTTCTAATAGGGCAGTTATAGGGCAGCATAAATTTATCGATAAAGATAAAAATAGTAAAAATAACACGCTAGATGCTGATAAATAGATACTTATAGAATTATCTAATCACCAAAACGACCTGACTACGGATCAGGAGGTTGGGGTTCGATTCCCTCTCAGCGTGCTAATTGATTTGAAGAACCGAATTCCCCAATAAAATGAGGGGAAGGTGGAGCCTCGCCGTTGACTTGGGTAAGCGCTTTTGTTGTAGGATGTACCGACCTCGGTACTTAAGAGGCAATTACTTCTTATCGAGTCCGTGTAGCGTTTCTAGTAGAAGAAATTGGCGGTAGTTTAGATTCTTGAAGGATATACCGTCTATAATTATTGAATACCGCTGTTGCTTGTCTACCTTTTTTAAAGGCCGATAATCGAAATTGCTGGTGTACGGAATCTGAGATAGAACATAGAGCATCGACTTAAGCCTAGTTTCCAATTTATTGTTCGAGTTGATAATCACCCAAGGACTCTTGTCAGATGAAGCACGGCGAAACATCTGCTCTTTATATTTTGTGAATACATCCCAATACTCTCGAGCATATTTGTCGTTCTCCGAGTATTTCCAGTACTTCAATGGGTCGACTTGTCTCTCTTTGAAACGAAAAGACTGGGTGTGCTTGGATACTGACAAATAGACTTTCACCATGATTAAGCCATTGTCTATCTGAGATTCCTCCCACTTCAGAACTTTGTTCATGAAGTATTTGTACTGAGACTTTGTGCAATAGCCCATCGTCGGTTCGATAAGCGCGCGGTTGTACCAGGAACGGTCGAAGAAAGTGATTTCCCCTTCTGCGGGAAAGTGTTTTTCGTATCGTCGAAACCAATTTTTCGATTCTTTGCGCGTCGGTACACCGAGTTCAACTACGTTGAAATGCTTCGGCATCATGTACTCGGTGAATCGCTTTATGGATCCTCCCTTTCCAGCGGCATCTCGACCCTCAAAAACGAGAGCCACTCTCTTGTTATTTTTGATGACCCAATGTTGTAGCTTGAGAAGCTCTGCTTGCAGACGCTTCTTTTCTTTTTGGTAAGAAATGAAGTCTATGTCGTTGTAGAAAGAAAAAAAATTGCTCCCGACGAAGTCGTTAAATTTCATATAAGATTAATTACGATTGGGTGTGTTTTGGATATGGCCATGCTCCCTCGATTTCAAGTCTAACCACTTCGATTTGCGTTAAAATTGCGAAAAATGTTGGGATTCCCATCGGGCATAAAGGCCGCAAGGCAGTGCATTCAGGCTATCACCGATCGGTAGACCAATCTCGCCGTTTGTGACACTTCCTTTCAGATCCGAGAGAGCTTCTCTCAGCAGGTTTCCGACTATGGTCGGAGAAATTCCCGTAGTGTACGCATTTACGAGAAAAAATAGGGGTGAAGCGGACAGGATTTTGCGGCATCTTTGAAGAAGCTGCCAAAGGTCGCGATCGAATTGCCATATCTCTCCCTTGCTGCCTCTGCCGTATGATGGAGGGTCCATAATAATTCCGTCGTATTGGCTTCCTCTGCGGATCTCTCGCTCAACAAATTTAACACAGTCGTCGACAATGAATCGAATAGGGGCGTTTTGAAGCCCACTGAATGAAGCGTTTTCCCGACACCAGGCGACCATTCCTTTCGCCGCATCCACGTGACAAACCTGAGCGCCTGCTCTAGCAGCTGAAATCGTTGCCGCACCCGTGTAGCCAAATAAATTTAGAATTTTGGGACTGCCTTGTGAAAGTTTGATCTTCGAACGACACCAGTCCCAGTTGACTGCCTGCTCAGGGAAAAGGCCGGTGTGCTTAAAATCGGTCGGCCTGATCTTGAAAGTGCAGCTGTCATATTGAATATTCCACGATTGAGGGATCTTCCGACGATATTCCCAGTTTCCGCCGCCCTTTTTACTACGATGGTAAAAGGCATCGAACTCTCCCCAGTCTTTCGATTTTAAGGGCCATATGATCTGGGGATCGGGTCGGACTAAAATGATGTCACCCCAGCGCTCCTTTTTCATGCCCTCACCGCATTCGAGGATCTCGTAGTCTGTCCAAGTTTTAGCCAGTATCATTCCTTTACATCGAAGCGTGCTTAGGCGAGCCAATCAAGAGCATGAAATAGATGGACTTTAACATCCGCACTGGAAATAAGATGCTTTTTGGAATTCAGGTTTGAGTACGCCTATGCACGGAAGTGACCGGTAGCGCTCTGCGAAATCGAGTCCGTAGCCTACAACGAAGGCATCTGGAACATTGAACCCGACATGGTCCGCCTGTATTTTCACTTGGCGTCGTTCCTTTTTGTCGAGAAGTACGCAGGTTCTGAGAGAGGCGGGCTTCGATTGGCTCAAGTGCTTTATAAGCTCCGAGAGGGTGTTTCCAGTATCCAGAATATCGTCGACCAGAAGCACGTGTCGATTTTCAATGTCAGTTTTAAGCGGGCTTGATATGCGGGGAGGGTCATCGGGCTTTGTTGAACTGCCGTAGCTGTCTGATCTAAGACAATCTAGTCGAGTTGGAAGCTTGAGTTTGCGAATAAGATCCGATGTGAAAACGAGGGCACCGCTAAGCACGCAAATTATCGTGATATCCTTGTCGCCGTAGTGAGATAAAATTTCTTTTGCAAGTTCCGAAACACGATTCGAAATTTGCGTTTCGGATAGTAAAACGGACTCTAAATCAGCGAGTCCATAGCTAGGCTTTTTTTGCGAAATTTTCATATTAGGGCATTGACTCGATTTCACGCAGAAATTTTGTCTGATCGTCGGACTTGAAAAATGCGGAACCAGCGACAAACGTATCCACGCCATGATTACGGCACTTTCGGGCCGTATCAAGATTTATCCCTCCATCTACTTCGAGTCTGAAGTTCAAGGAGTGTTCGCTCCGGTAAGCATCGATTTGCTTGGTCTTTTCGAGAACACTGTCATCGAAAGATTGTCCCCCGAATCCGGGTTGAACAGTCATCGCGAGCACAATGTCGACAGAAGGAAGAAAGGGGAGAATGTGACTAGCGTCGGTTCTTGGGTTCAAAACGATGCCAGGCTTCGCTCCTAGACTTCGGACTCTTTCAATTGTTGCGCCAATATCGTAGCTGGGCTCTACGTGAATAGAGACTTGGTCAGCTCCGGCAGAAATGAACGCCTCAATATATTCTTGCGAATTCTCGAGCATAAGATGCAAATCGAAAAACAGTTTTGATTTCGGTCGAAGGTCCGCAACGGTTTGCGGCCCGAAAGACAGATTCGGAACGAAGTGCCCGTCCATAATGTCGATATGAAGCCACTTTATTCCGAGCCTTTCAATGGCAGCAATATCCTCCGCCAATCTGGTATGGTCGGCTGCCAGCATCGAAGGAACTAGTAATGGGGACTCCATATGGTCCCGATTAGAAATAAGGCGGATCTAATTGCGATACCAAAATGTAAGGCGAAGAAAGCCTACCAGGTGTCTACGATAGATTCGGTGACTCGCTGGGCGATCTTGCGAGCGATTTCAGGTCCTGCCTGGTGCTCCGCGTTTACCTGTCCGCTGTCTGCAAAAATGTCCTGCTTCACGTTGATTCTGCGATTCACAAAAACCGGTTCAAGCTGGCCACCAACTTTCTGGTAGAGGGTACAGAGCGTTTCGAACTCAAGCTCGTACTTTCTACCTCGGCCTACATCAATGGACGAAACTGCGGCTATCTCTCGGTTGACCGAGATTACTCTGGTCTCGAGAACAGTATCGGCGGATGTAAAGGTGGCGACGTCTAAAAATCCCGTATCCGCGATCGCTTTTCGGAGAGAGGCGGTCAAGCTCGCCTTCAGCATCGGATAGGTCGAGTCGTTCCGTACTGGCTTAACGTAGACGCTCCGGTAGGAATCTGATTCGCCGGGTTGCCCCATCTGGTAGGAAGCACAACTTGCAAGGCCGACGATTATGCCGATGCATAAAAGCGTGTGGAGAAAACGTCGCATAGAAAATAGTTACGAAGGTAAGACCTTGGTGGATCTAAAATAAGCCCAGTACTTTTCTTTTCGCCCGCTTTTCCGCCTTTTTCTCCATTTCTTCGACGGTTGGGGCCTCTCTTTCAGATTCAGGCTCGTTTTCGATACCGAGTTTCTCCTCTTTCACTTCAATCATCTTCAGCTTTTTTCGAGCAATTTCGGCGGTTCCAGACTTCGGAGCAATCGTAATGGCTTCGTTGTAAAGAACTCTGGCAGCATGGAAGTCAGATCGTTTGTGAAAGTAGAAGTCCCCAATTTTCACTTTGCTCAAGGCCATGATGTCCTGCGTCTCGAAAAGGCCTTTCTCTGCTTCGTCGACCCTATTGTTAGAGGGGAACTGAATGAGGAAGTCTTCGAAGAAGGTGATAGCGTCTTCTGTGCTGCTTTGGTCGTAATACGGTCCTTCTACCAAATTAGCATGTGTACTGGCCAATTGGATATAGGCGTCTGGAGTCAGAAAGCTCTTGGGATAGTGGGTGATGAGACGGTCCAGCGAGTAGATCGCCATGGTATCATTCTTCCGTTTCGACCAGATTTGAGCGATATTCATCAATGAAAGCGGAGCGTAGTCGCTGTAGGGGGCGATGGAAACGAGTCGTTCAAAATACCGTACAGCTCGATCATTGTTTAGAAATCCCGGAAAAACGCCAAAAATCTTTTGTCGATAGCTTTCCTGTCTGCGAACTGCGATTTTGTACATTTCGCCGATCGTGTCGTTGAAGCTCCCGTAGCTCGGATAAACATAGGCAATCAACTCGAATGCGTCGAAGGCATGATCGATTTTGTTTTGCTTCAGCCGAATTTGCGAAGTCCGGTAAAGGGATTCGGGCGAATATTGACTTTTAGGATGCTTTTTATTGACCCGTTTGTATTTTCTGAGGGCTTTTCTGTAGTTTTTGTTTTCCTCGGCTTTGCGACCGGCGTTCATCCAGTCCAGAACGCGCTGTATTTCCTGTGGCAGAAGGCCCGATAATTCGACTTCGTCCGATTGATAGCCGTTGGTTGGGTCCCACGTGAGGTTGGCCGCACCGGCTCCAAGAGCCGAAAACAGTAGGGCGAACGTAACGATGGAGTGTCGAATCATAGGGCAAGAATGGAATCGAGTCTATTAGTGGGGATCAAGCTAAAGTTTCTGAGCGTGTTCATGGGCAGCGAACCAAAGTGGCTCCCCAGGTCAAACCAGCTCCGAAGGCGACAAGGAGGACGAGATCGCCCGAGTTTATCCGTCCGTCCCGAAATGCCTCGTCTAGCGCAATCGGGATCGAAGCCGCAGAGGTGTTCCCGTACTTCTCGAGATTGAGGTAGAAGCGGTCCATAGGAATCTCCAGTCGGGAAGAAAGCAATTCGATGATTCTTAAATTGGCCTGATGTGGAATGACGCAGGCTAGTTGGTCCGAATTCAGGCCATTTTGTTCAAGAATTTCTTTAGCCGCCTGCTCCATTACCTTGACTGCCAGTTTAAACACCTCCTTGCCACGCATTTTCAGGAAGTGCAGTCGGTTGTCGATCGAGGTTCCTGTTGCGGGGTTGGCGGAACCTCCTCCGGGCATGAAAAGTACTTCACCGTTTGCTCCGTCGGCTCCGAGTTTGAAGTCGAGCAAACCGGTCTGGGGACTGTCAGAAGGGCCGAGGACGGCTGCTCCCGCTCCATCGCCAAAGAGAACGCAAGTGGTTCTGTCTTCCCAATCCAATATGCTGGACAGCTTTTCAGTTCCGACAATAAGGGCGTTTTGGTATCGACCCGTTTTGATCATGGAAGCGGCGACTTCCATGATGTAGAGGAAACCTGAGCACGCCGCTTCAATGTCCATACAAACCGCATTGCTAACACCCAGCTGGGTTTGAATTAGACAGGCCGTAGAGGGAAATGGCATATCGGGGGTAATCGTAGCGACGATCACTAAATCGACGGCACTTGTTTGGATTCCCGCATTAGCAAGCGCCCTGCGGGACGCTTCAGTTCCCATGTGGGAGGTATTTTCTCCTTCAGTCGCGAAACGACGCTCCTTTATCCCTGTGCGCGTAAAGATCCATTCCTCCGAAGTGTCTACGAATTCTGCCAAGTCGTCGTTTGTCTTTATGTTTGCAGGGGTATAGGAACCAGTTCCTTTTATTACAACTGACCTTGGCAGAGTGCTCATGCGTTGAGACTGAATGGCAAGACTTGTCTACGAGGCAACTCGCAAATGAGCGATGGCTCAGTTTATTTCGGGAAAAATAAAGCGGTTAGCTTTTTCGATGTCCCCAGTGATCTGGGAGTTTAAGTCTTTGCTAATAATCTCGTTAGCGATACGAATCGCATTCATGACCGCCTCGCGGTTGCTGGATCCGTGGGCTTTCAGAATATTCCCTTTTAATCCAAGAAGCGGCGCTCCACCATAGCGGTCTGGATTCAATTGCGTTCTAATGGCATCGTATGCCCCTTTAGAACACAGATACCCAAACTGGCGTAGCGGATTTCGCCTTATCTCGTCTCCTAGGAAGTCCTTGAAAAGGCATTTGAAAAGGGACTCGCAGGTTTTTAGGATAACGTTCCCTGTGAAGCCGTCGCAGACCACAACATCAACCACGTCCTCGAACAGCTGAAACCCTTCAACAGGGCCGTGGTAATTGATGATTCCAGATATTTTTTTAAGAAGCTCGTTTGCTGCATTGGTGGTTTCATTCCCTTTGCCTTCTTCGGTGCCAATTGTCATAAGACCTACCCTTGGACTCTGATTGCCGAGCACGTGCTTGCAGTAGTCGCTTCCCAGCACGGCGTTGTGGACCAAATGCTCAGCTTTTGCTAGCGGGTTGGCACCAGCGTCAATCAACACGAAGTGACCCTTTTGGCGCGGCATGACTGTCGCGAGGGCGGGGCGTTCTACGCCATCCATTGTTCTCAGGCGAATCGTTCCGCTAGCCATCAAGGTGCCGGTATTGCCACAGCTGACGACGACTGCAGCCTCCTCGTCCTTCACCAGTTCTATGGATCGGGCCATGCTCGAGTCCCGCTTCTGTTTCATCGCCTGGAGCGGCTTGTCGTCCATATCGACAATTTGAGAAGCATGGACGATGCGAAGCTTTGGGTGAGAAGCTAGTCCCGCTCCCTCTACTATAGGTTTGAGCACTGTCTCTTGGCCCACGAGAAGGATGGGAGAGAGATCGGGGAAAGCGTCGAAGGCGAGCCTAACGGCAGCCACTATCTCGGAAGGGCCCTTATCCGCACCCATAGCATCGACAGCGATGCAGGCTTTAGCCTGAATCTCCATTATAGCATGGACATCCGGATAGCTTGGACGGGAAGGCTCCGCGTCACATTTAGGAAGTTACACGGAGACATCGGTCACTTGGCGACCGCGGTACATTCCGTTGTTTGGATTCACGCGATGCGGACGGAACGCAGAGCCGTCAACTGGATCTTTTGCGAGTTGTGGCTCCTCGAAGCGATTGGCTCCGCGGCGGAGACGACTACGGCGTTTGGACTGCTTGCGTTTTGGATTGGCCATTTGTAATAAATCCTATGCTTAGTTTAGCGCGTGGTTTTAGAAAAGGAGCGGTTGATAACGGTCGCTATGTGGGCCGTCAAGTAATTGTTTGGGATTGAATCGCAATTCGACTCATTGGACAAGATGTTCCACATTGAGACTGTCTCGAACTTGTTAGGCCAAGGCCGCTTGGGCAAGGCGATTTAGATGAAGAGCGATTATAATTGTTTTTGCGATTGGGACGCATAATCCTCTCGAGATATGAAACTTGCGGAGTTTTCAGCCATCGTTTCAGAAGGATCCAGTCTGACTGAGTATCAGGCATCAGTTGTAGCTGATCTTTTAGCGTCAGCGGAGGAGGACCCCGTCGAGAAAGCGGATTTTCTTACAAAACTCGCTCTAAAGGGAGAATCTTTTCAAGAAGTTGCCGGACTTGCCAGACGATACAGGGAGCTTGCTCGAAATCCTGGACTGGACGAATGGAACTCCCGGGCGATCGACGTTTGCGGAACTGGGGGGGATAAGCAGCATACATTCAACATTAGCACCACCGTAACGTTTATCGTAGCGGCAGCCGGGATTCCTGTTCTCAAGCATGGGAATCGATCGATAACATCGAAGTGCGGAAGCTCGAATCTTTTGGAGGCCCTAGGGCTTGATATCGCATCCGATGACGCTATTTTGCAGCGATCGATGGAGGAGTTGGGATTCTGCTTCATGTTTGCTCCCGCCTTCCACCCAGCGTTCAAGGAAATTGTGCCAGTGCGACAAGCCTTGGCGGCAAAAGGGCAGCGCACAGTATTCAATATTCTGGGGCCATTGATCAACCCGGCGAAACCTGCCTACCAGTTACTGGGAGTATTCAGTGGCACCCTTGTCGATATGATGGCAAACGCCCAAGACTCTCTCGGTCTCAAAGCCGGTCTGATCGCGCATTGCGATTTGGGGGCGAAAGGTGGAATGGATGAGTTTAGCGCAGCGGGGAAAAATATAGCCCGAGGCTTTGGATCTCTAGGAGGTATCGATGCTCGTTGGGTTCCGAGCGAAATGGGGATTGAATCTGGTCCGCTGGAAGATCTTGAAGGCGGCGATGTCGAAGAGAATATGCAGATATTGGATCGACTGATGGAGGGTAAGGCCCCTAAAGCCTTGGAGAATTCAGTCGTCGTTAATGCTGCTGCGGCTTTTTTCGTGACGGGACGTTACGCGAGTATTGCGGAAGGAGTCGAGGAAGCCCGGGACCTGTTGATAGGTGGCAGCGTCCGGAAGAAAATCGGACAGGCGAAGGAATTCTATAAATCGTAATGGCTCTAAAATACTTTGGAACGGATGGGATACGCGGCGAGTACGGTGGCCCTAGTCTCAATGATGGCATTGCCTTTCGAGCGGGCGTAGCCATGGCACGGCTGTTGAAGCAGCAGTATGAAATTGAGGCTCCGCTCATGGTTGTAGGCAGGGATACCCGAGCGTCGGGTCTGAACCTTGTAGCAGCATTGGGAGCTGGATTCAGGTCGGAAGGGGGTGCCATCGAGTCGATTGGTGTGGTGCCGACTCCAGCGATCGCCAAGGTGGTGGAGTTTGGAAACGCCTTAGCCGGCTGCGCCGTTACCGCTTCCCACAATCCGAGCAAGGATAATGGGATTAAGTTTTTCCAATCCAACGGAACGAAGCCTTCGGAGTCGTTTGAGTTGGGTCTGGACCGTAGCGTGGGTGAGGTGGCGACCCCGAAAGAAACGGATTTTCCTGCGATTGAAGATGGTTTTACGGAAAAGACGGACTGGTACGTATCTCGGGTGAGGAGCACATTCGATCCGGGGCTTCTTTTGGGAAAGAGAATTGCCCTTGACTGTGCGAATGGGGCTTTGAGCTCAATTGCTACCGGAGTCTTTGAGTCTTTAGGAGCCGAAGTGGATACGGTGGGATGCAGTCCTAACGGATCAAATATAAATGACGGATTTGGGAGTGAGTGCCCGCAGGCAATGGCTGAAATGTATACGGTTAATCAGTACGATATGGGATTTTCCTTTGACGGCGATGGAGACCGGATGGCGGCGTTTGATCACCAGGGAGCGAAATTGTCGGGTGAAGCTGTCTTGGGACTGTTAGCCATTCGCCTCAAAGAGTTGAAGCAGCTAAGAGATGATACGCTGGTTACTACGCTGCAAAGCAATCTAGGGCTGGATTCTGCTTTGTCCGATTATGGAATTTCGGTTGAGAGAGTGAACATTGGGGATAAATTTGTTTCCCGATTGATGATCGCGAAAGGATTTTCCTTGGGGGGAGAGGAGTCTGGGCACGTTGTAATCGGGGATTTTTCGATGACAGGTGATGGCTTGTTTTCAGCACTATGCGTAGCTAGAACAGTAGTGGAAAAAGGCGATTCGCTGGCAGGTCTGACCTCTTTTTATGGGGCTTTTCCGCAAGAAACTAGAGCGATCGCAGTAGCTTCAAAGAAGCCCCTGAAGGAGTGTCCGAATATCCGCGCAACGATGCAGGATCTTGAGAAGATGTTCGGAGATCACGGGAGATTACTAGTTAGGTATTCAGGTACGGAGCCAAAGATAAGATTGCTTGTCGAAGCCAAGACCATTGAAATAGCAAGCGAGTCTATTGGGAAATTGGAAGAAGCGGTTCGTAAAGATCTCAGCTAGAGAGCTGATTGCATGGAATGTCGGAAGTACTTGAATACGATTTGAGCGATCGGGATCGCAAAAAGATTGAGAACGCGCGTACTGCGATGACTCGCGGAAATTTCGAGTACACCATTGAGATTTGCTGTTCGCTCCTCGAGGAAGAGCCACGCTGTTTGGAAGTGCGGCGCCTATTGAGGAAAGCCCAGAGGAGGGTACATGCGAACAAAGGCAAAGGAGTGGGTGTTATGCTTGCTGGTTTGACTGGTTATTTAGTTTTGTTCCGAGGCTATTTGATTCTGAAGAGGGACCCTGGAAAGGCCATGTCGATCGGTGAAAACGTTCTCAATCGAAACGTGTACAGTTCAAAAGCACTTTCGTTAATCGCTCGAGGAGCAAGGGCATTGGATTTGAATGAAACGGAGTCTTATTGTTTGGAGCTAATTTGCGAAAAATACCCCAACAATATTGTTAAAATGGAGCGTCTGTGTGAAGCGCTTATAAAATCGGGATCGACTGAGAAAGCGTTAAGGATTGCGGAGGGACTCACGCGTTTGAGACCGGGGAGCAGCGCAGTGCAGGAATTAGTGAAATCGGCATCCGTCGCGCACTCGATTAATCAAGGAAAGTGGGAGGATAAAGAAGAAGACTTTCGTTCAAAGCTGAAGAATAAAAAGCAAGCGGACTCCCTTGAAAGAGCAAATCGAGTCGTGGTCGACGAGAGTGGCAGCGAAGAACGTGCCGAGGATTTGATCGAAGCGATCCAAAAAGATCCGCAGCAGGTAGATAGTTACAAGTTGCTTGTCAGGTCGCTGATTAATCAGGAACGATATTCAGAAGCGATGGAGTGGCTCGACAAAGCATTTGCTTTGCCCGAGGCGGAGGCAGATGCCCCACTTCGCCAACTTAGAAGCGAATTAAAAGTGAATCGCGTGGAGCGAGAACTGTTCGACCTGAGACGGGAAATAGCTGAAAATGGAGGTTCCGACGAGCAGCTAAAGGCTCTAGAGGCGGAGCTATTGGAGCTGAAGCTCGGAGAAAGCCGTAAACTGGTAGAGCAGTTTCCCAACGACTACAGTCAGCGGTGCAAGTACGGGGAATACCTTTTTGATAGTGGCAACATAGATGCCGCAATCCAGCAGTTTCAGATTTCGCAAAGAAGCCCTAGTTTGAGGATCAAGTCATTGGTCTTACTCGGCCGCTGCTTTATGGCTAAGGAGCTATTTGATCTTGCGTTGGAACAGCTGAAGCAGCCTGCCGAAAGTTTGACAGTGGTCGACGAATTGAAAAAGGAGGTCCTTTACTTGCTAGCTCAATGCTATGATCGCCTAGACAGGCAGGAAGATGCCATTCAGCAGTATAAAGCGATTTACTCCAACGATATCGGGTACCGTGACGTTTCTCAGAAGATCAACAAGTTTTACGGCAAGGAATCGACGGGAAGTGCTACGAATCCTCCGTCGAATCCGTGACGAGTCCTTCGGGTTCGTTGTTTATCAATGCCAAGTCTGATGGGTCGATGGAACTCATGTAATATTTGAGCTCGGCGATTGACTCCCGGATGTCGTCTAGCGCGCGATGCGTATTATTTTTCTTGAACTCCCTTCCCAGCATTTCTCGGAATACGATTTTGAAACTGGAAACATCGAGCATTCGATAGTGAAGTCTCGAAGCAAAAAGAGGCAGATAAGCATCAATAAATTTGCGGTCTTGGGAAATCGAATTCCCACAGATGACAACAGGGTTCTTTTTCTTGAAATGTGCTTTCGTGATTTGGCACAGCCTTTCGTCGAGCGATGCTTCCGTGATCCCGTTCGGAACACGATCGATCAGTCCGCTAACGGCATGATGATGCTTGCACCAGTCGTTCATTTTTTCGAGGACCTCAGGAGTCTGAAAAACGGGGGTCTCCCATTCGAATACGGGCTCGAGTTGCTTGTTCGTCACAATGACCGCAGCTTCAAGGATTAGGTCGTTAACCGGATCCAGCCCTGTCATTTCCAGATCTATCCAGTAAAATCGGCGTTTAGACATAGGGATTTGCTTTCTTAATGTCTCTCCCGTTTAAGGGGATCGAGAATATTGTTATTGGGAAGTCCATAATTCGAGAGGTACTCAACCAGAGAAATCACAGAAATGACAGCAACAAAAATGGAGCGTATTTCTCCTTTCTTTAAACGCGCTCGTACCTGAAGGATTTTTATTTTGCACGAAGTCTTACTAGGTGAAAGAAGGGTGAATGAGTAAGACGATTGATATTGCCGGAATTCCTTGTGGTAATGGAAAGCCATTCGTGCTTTTGGCGGGAATGAACGTACTGGAGTCAAGGGATTTGGCCTTCGAAATTGCTTCCGAACTAAAAAGAGTTACTTCGAATCTGGGAATTCCGTACGTTTTCAAAGCGTCCTTTGACAAAGCGAATCGATCCTCAATCAATAGTTATCGGGGTCCCGGACTCGAGAAAGGGCTGGAAATACTGGCGGATTTAAAAGAGGCATTTGGTGTGCCTGTGATTACAGATGTACATGAGTCCTATCAGGCACAACCCGTTGCGGATGTATGCGACATCATACAACTTCCTGCGTTTCTGTGTCGGCAGACCGATCTCGTGTTGGCTATGGCGAAGACGGGTGCGATCATTAATGTCAAGAAAGCGCAGTTTCTCTCGCCTCGAGAGATGGGGCACATCGCTCGCAAGATAGAGGAAGCGGGAAATGACAAAATCATGCTGTGCGAACGTGGCAGTAGTTTCGGATACAACAATCTGGTTGTGGATATGCTGGGAATCGGAGTTATGAAAAATTTTGAGTATCCAATTATTTTTGACGTCACCCACTCATTGCAATTTCCTGGTGGACAGTCTGAAACTGCAGGTGGCCGAAGGAATCAGGGGTTCGAATTGGCGAAAGCTGGATTGGCGATTGGTATAGCAGGTCTATTTTTAGAGACCCATCCGGATCCTGATAGCGCTAAATGCGACGGACCTTGTGCGTTGCCACTCGATAGGGTGGGGTTGTTTTTACAGCAACTCAAGCAGCTAGATGATCTCGTAAAGAGCCAGGAGCCAGTCGAGATCGCCTAGTTACGGCGAAATCTGATTTAAGAGCTCTGGATGGGATCTACTGCTCAGGGTGACTAGAAGTTCGCACCCGATATTGGTGAGATGGGCATTTGATTCCGGGGGCAACCCTGCGACATAATTGGGGTGGTTGAAAAATCGAAACTTGTCACGTCCCGTTATCGTTACATAGTCAT
This sequence comes from Candidatus Pelagisphaera phototrophica, assembly GCF_014529625.1. Classification (GTDB taxonomy): domain Bacteria; phylum Verrucomicrobiota; class Verrucomicrobiia; order Opitutales; family Opitutaceae; genus Pelagisphaera; species Pelagisphaera phototrophica. Next base: position 3,347,541 of record NZ_CP076039.1, on the reverse strand, counting down.
AGCGGTCACAAGTCAGACAATTTTCAGATTCACCGGTTTAACCCCAAGGACGATGAGATTAAGTAACCTATTTGCCTGTTTAATTATTTTGGTAGCGGCTACTGTATTCGTGTCGAGGTTCTCACTCGCTGAACCTTTCGACCGTCCTGCCAACCACCTTTCGGAAGAATTGCTTCAAGCCATTAGTCGAATCGATGGTCTGGTCGAAGCGAACTTGGAAGCGAATGGTCTTAAACGTAACCCTCCTATTTCAGATGACATATTCGCTCGGAGGATTTACTTGGATATAGCTGGTCGGATTCCAACTTTTTCCGAACTGAGCCAATTTCTTGAATCGGAAAACGAAGACAAAAGGGCTCAGCTCATAGATGAGCTATTGGAGTCAGAAGGCTATGTAAGTTCCTACTACAACTTCTGGGCTGACATTTTGAGAGTTAAGTCCAGAGGGCGTCGAACCATCATGGTATCGTACCAGGAATGGATTAAGGACAGTTTGCGCGAGAATTTGCCCTATGATAAATTTGTCAGGGACTTGATTACATCTGAGGGATACGTCTGGGATGACCCTGCGGTTGGTTATTATTTAAGGGATGCTGGAATGCCATTAGACAACATGTCGAATACGGCACAAGTATTTCTGGGTACACGAATGCAATGTGCACAATGCCACGATCATCCGTTCGATAAATGGACACAAAAGGAGTACTACCATATGGCGGCCTATACATTTGGCCTGCAATCGCAGCTGCCCTATGGTAAGGTGCCTCTTTCTCAAGACTTCCAAAAGATACAAAGAGGCATGGTGCAGAAGTCCTTGAAAGAGGGATACACTAGAGAAGAAGCCCGTAAAATGGCTCAACCCTCGGGTGCCCAAAGGAGAGTGGTTAGAGATTTGTTGCTCCCGATGACGGCACAAGCTGCCGAAATTGAGCGGGAATTGAAATTGCCTGACGACTACCAGTATCGTAACGGTCGTCCGAAACAGAAAATAGCGCCAAAGACACCCTTCGGAGAAGAGGCGATTATTGGGAAGAATGACGATACTAGAGAAGTCTATGCAGAATGGTTGACATCAGCTGAAAACCCTCGTTTTACGAAAGTAATTGCGAATCGGCTGTGGAAGAAAGCGATGGGCGCTGGACTTATCGAACCCGTCGACAATTTGACAGACGATACGATTCCCTCGAACCCCGAACTTATGGGATACTTGGTATCCGTAATGGTTGATAGCGGATACGACATGAAGCGCTACTTAAGTGTTGTTTTTAACACACGGACTTATCAAAGCGAGGTTTCAGCGGAATCTCCTCAACCTGACGAAATGTATCAATTCCAAGGTCCGATTCTTCGTCGAATGACGGCGGAGCAATTGTGGGACTCAATTCTAACTCTGGCGGTTGTCGACATAGACGAGCGCATCGGGATAGAACCTCAGCTCCTTAGAGCTCGAAATGGGGAAAAACAGATGCAAGATCGGGTGGAGCGTCTTGAAAAGTTAGATAGTATGACAGCTTACGGTTTAGCGAAACATCTTACAGAGCTTGAGGCTCGATTTCTTGAATACGAAAAAAATTACCGCAAAAACCTCCAAAATGCTGTTACGGAAAAAGAGAAAAACGAACTTCGTAAAGAGTATCGAAAAACTCGTTCACAGAAAAACCAGGCGACGGAGATTATGTTGGCGAAGCTGAATGGCGAAGACACGAACGAAATGACTCAGGCGTTCTACCAGATGGAGTCTGGTTCGATGAGTCCTGGTTTTGTCGCGAATGACGACGAAGACTTCGAGCGACTTAAAGAGATGAGACGGGATCAGCGCTGGCGGGGTGTGCCCGCCAATATGGTTCGCGCTTCAGAAGTCGTATCACCCGCTCCTCCAGGTCACTTTCTAAGACAATTCGGTCAATCGGATCGGGAAATTATCGAAAGTTCCGAGGAAGAAGCGTCGATTTCGCAGGCACTTAGGCTACTTAACGGTGAAGCTCTAAACTGGCTGATGAGACCCAATTCTGCTCTGAATGTGGAACTACGGAAAGAATCGAACGGCCGTGCTCGAATGGACGTTATATTCCGAAGTTTTTTCTCTCGATTACCAACGGCGAGGGAGCACGAGCTAATGGGTGATCAGTTTCAATCAAGTGGGCGGAATCGCGGCTATCAGCAACTATTGGCTGCTCTTGTGAATACCCAGGAGTTTCGTTTCATACAATAGACTCTGTCTAATGGTCTATTGGATTTAGAGAAAGAGAAGAGGTAAGATGAAAGATATTCTAAAGAAGTTTCCAGATCAGGACCGTAGAGAATTTCTAGCGTATTCGGCAAAGGCATTTTTAGGAGTGGGGCTCATGCCACTTGCCGTAAGATCGAGTGCGTTTGCCAGTGCGACACTTGAGCGTATGTCAACTGCGAAGAATGTCATCTATTTGTACATGGCAGGAGGGATGAGTCATTTGGATACACTAGATCCAAAGTCAGATAGGAGTGTTAAAGGACCTGTTGAAGCGATTGGAACCAAAGAGGCAGGTATTCAAATAAGTGAGTATCTTCCTACAATCGCTAGCCAGATGGATAAGCTAGCGCTTATCCGTTCATTGAGCTCAACCCAAGGTGCACATGAGGAAGGCAGATACTTCATGCATTCAAGTTACACAAAACGTGGAACAATTGTTCATCCGGGAATGGGTTCTTGGTTGGTGAAAATGGATGGCCCTCGTAACCCGAATTTGCCTGGTGTGATCCATGTAGGGAGTCCTAATCCTGGTGGGGGAAATGGCTTCTTTGAACAAAAGTTCGCACCTTTGGTAATTGGGAATCCCGAAGCGGGTTTGCAAAATAGTAAAATTCGCAAGGGAACGACTGAGAAGGAGTTTGAAGATACGGTGATGCTGACCAACGCGTTTGATTCGGAGTTTCATCGGAAATATAACCAGAAAAAAACGCGTGCGTATACCGACATGTACGACGATGCGATTAAGTTGATGAAGAGCCGTGATTTAGCAGCGTTCGAACTCGATCAGGAATTAAAGCACATCCGCGAAGCTTATGGGACGAATCCATTCGGCCAGGGCTGTCTTTTGGCGAGAAGGCTCGTAGAGCACGATGTTCGTTTCGTCGAGGTCACCTTGGGAGGGTGGGATACGCATACCAATAATTTCGAGAGAGTGTCGGAAAATGGGCAAGTTCTTGATCAGGCGCTGGGCACCCTTTTAGCTGATCTGGAAAACCGCGGGATGCTTGAGGAAACCATGGTTGTTTTGGCTACTGAGTTTGGTCGCACTCCAAAAATAAACGATAACGATGGGCGAGACCATTCTCCGACTGCCTTCTCTTGTGCGCTTGCGGGCGGAGGGGTTCGAGGAGGCCAGGTATACGGGGAAACGGATTCGACGGGAAAATTTGTGAAAGGCGAGAAGGTCGACGTACCTGATTTCAATGCAACTATTGCCTACGCTCTTGGGATACCACTGGAGAAAACCGTCTATTCATCTAGTGGTCGCCCTTTCCGTGTCGCGGACAAAGGAAAACCTATTTTGAGCCTTTTCGGTTGAGGTGCTCCCTCGCTTTGAAGAAATGAATGCTCAATTGCGTTTGTGTTTCTATTCGTTGGTTTGGCTAGGTTTTCCTGCGAATGCAGCGGTTGATTTTGACCGGCAAATAAAGCCTATTTTGGAAGAAAAGTGCTATCGGTGCCACGACGATGAAAAGGTGAAAGGGGATCTCAGGCTTGATTATCCTGAGGGAATACTGGCAGGTGGAAAAGGAGGTATTGTTTTGGTTCCAGGCGAACCGAATGAAAGCTCTTTTTTTATCCTGACAACCTATCCTAAAGATGACCCTGATTACATGCCTCAAAAAGGAGAAGGTCTGTCCAAACCAGAGCAAAATTTGCTGAAGGCATGGATAGAAGAGGGTGCGTCGTTTGGTGAAGATTTTGTCCATGACCCCAATCCCAGGGCCAAATCCAAATTTACGGAGGCAGATCCAGACTCGGCACGAAAATATATGATTATGGGTGATGCGTTGGAGATTGTTGAAAACCTTCGAGCGTCTGATCTGCTAATTGATACCGTTAATCATGATTCGAGTCTGTTTGAAGTAAGCTACACCCATGCAGATCGGGGACCGGGTGAATTCGAACTGACTTCGTTAGCACCCTTGAGCCAATCCCTGAAAAAACTGACCTTAGCGAGAACGAGAATTACCAATGAAGATCTTAGTTCGCTTTTAGAGCTGGCAAGTATCGAACATTTGGATCTTAGCAGGACTGAGGTGGATGATCGTGCTTTGGATTTCGTTTCTCAAATGGTTAATCTCAGAACGCTTAATTTACGTGATACCAAAGTAACGGACGGAGGACTCCTGAAACTCGCGAATCTAAAGCAACTCGAGCGCTTATACGTTTGGGGAACCTTGGTGACATCCACGGGCGCCACACGGCTGGAAAAGCGGATTGAGGGATTAGCCGTTAAAATGGGAACTTCAATACTGCCCCCCAATAGAGGCCGTAGTCCTCAGCGTTAAAGTCCACGTTTTATTAGTTTGTCCAGAGGCATTTTCGATTTCCCAAACGGGATCATGATGGTTTCGGATTTTCCACCCTCGATTCTTGTCGCTAGTTTCTAAGGATCACGATACATCTCCGGATGCAAAAGAACCATTCGGTAAATATGCGTGGCTCCTGAACATTGTTGCAGACTGCTGCAAGCACCCACCGTTATCCAGTTTCATCGCTAAGAAATGCGAAATCGAGGATTTCAAAGGAACTGAGAGTGGGGTATAAGTCTTCTTCGATTTAAAATCGGATCGCCATTTCTACAGCGGCTGGCTTGTCGAAGACAAGGGCTTCACTGGGTCCAGATTCCTCGTGACCTTGGGAAGCAACTACAAGTACAAAGGTGTATAGAAAGAGGGGTCCCATAGATTTCATGGGAGAGTTGGGTCGGTGATCGCTGGAGCAATCTTGTGCACATTTTGCAAACGACGAATCACCCTGTATTCGTCTATTGTTTTCAGGAAAAATGAACTTATCCCGTTTCGTCGCCTATCGGATCCATTTCGGCAACCCAGACAACGGTCCACCCTGATATCTCGTCTGTGTAAACTACTGGGCTCACATCCGGAATATCTGTGTCGACAAATTCTACCACGGATTGGCTAGCGGCATAGCGCTCTGTAACTTCTTTCTGGGTTGAAGGTAAATTCTTCCAAACGATAGAAGCTACCAGGGCGATCGCTGCGGCGATTCCCAAAACTCGAAATAATGCAGGGAACTGAATTAACTTCGAAGAGGCTATCTTCCCCCCGGTATCTTTACTAATTGCAGTTTGAATTTTCCCCCAGGAAGTGTTAGACTCAGCATACTCAGACCCTTTATTGGAATCTGCAATCGCGTGATTGGACTCCATCCAGTCGATCGCATCTGGATTTGCCTCTAGAAACTGATAGAGTCGATCGGCATCATCCGCAGGTAGCTCTCCATCCATCAGACAACTCATTAACAATCGAGCTTCTGATTCGGTGAGATCTGTTATTTTAGATTCCATTTTGACTTGTGTTCAATGATTGGATGAATCCCGACACGAGGCAAGCCTCTTGACCGGAGCCAAGAGGTTTACCTGTTTCCCTTTTCCCTAACGTCTTCCGTGGTGACGATCACTTCTATAGTCATGGTCATAGCGGCCATGAATTGGACCATTGTAGTAGTGACAGCCTCTATTGTGAGGTACCCAAACCCGCCTTTTTGTATAAGAATAGTAACCTGGATGCCAGTCGCGAAGTCTATTTCCACAGTTATCGTAGTGAACCGACCAGCGGCCATTGATCCATGTTTTCACTGAAATGTAGTCGTGGTGCCCGTTGCATCCGCAACTATCGTATCGGTGGCTGGAACGGTGGTGGACTGTTGTCCGTCGATGATGATGGTCGTCATCTAATATCGATCCTATAATCAGGCCTCCGATGAGACCTCCGATCAGGGCACGTCCCTCTCGGTCAGCCTTTGCATTTGGGGCAGTTATTGAACCTACCAGTATAGCGATCAGCGGGATAATGAGTATATTCTTCATGTTCAACGTCCTTTCCATTCGAATTGTTTTGTGCCAATTAAGACGTTGGGATCGCGTCGATTATTCACTCGAAATTCAATAAATTTTTGGATTCCTTGAAAATTCATAAGATACTAGTTTTTAATAACTTACCAAAATTAGATTCTGTAAAGAACGCGGATCTCTGCAAGTTTTACGGTTCCGAGGATATTTGGATGCTGAGAAACCTATTGTTGGCGCTTTCAGGGAGGAGCCCTTCTATATCTGCTTGTATTTCTTCGATAGGGTCTGACTGCGGAGGATTACCCGGCACGATCCAAGTATCCTAGCTCTCCAGATCGTGGCTGATCTGGACCTCGGAAAGTAGGGGCATTCAAAGAATGCGGCTAAAAATAATGTCGCTGTTTTAAGGCCAGAAAAGCAACGTATGATTCCGCTCCGATTATTGATAAGTCAAAAGCAGCCAAACTATTGAAGCGAAGAAGACATTCGATCTTAAAGGAGATAATCAATTGGGTTTAGCATTCCTTTCCTGCGAATGACATCACCAGTAAGAAGTAGTTACAATCAAGGGAAGCGTCCCCTCAGATTGGCTAAGTGTACTGGATATCAGCGGATTTCTTTAATGTCGCAATCGTTTCTCGAAAAAAGGCGTCTCGTTTCTGTTTTTCAAGTTCCTTTCGGATCGTAGGGCCTACCACTGCTAACGACTGAAGTTCACCCGTCTTTTTGTCATCCAGTCTGGCGATGTGAAAGCCGAAAGGCGTCTCGAAAACTTTGCTCGTTGCCCCGATCTCGAGCTGGTTTAAAACATCTTCAAACTCCTGAACCATATAGCCCTCTGCGAACCAACCGAGATCTCCTCCTTGGCCGGGACAGTCGGAATCCTCGTCGGCTATTTTCTCCAATGCTTCACCAGATTGTAATCGAACGAGAGCGTCCTGAGCCTTTTTCTTCGCTTCGTTGCGATCCTGTCCGTTGTTTGTGTGGTAAACGATGTGAGATGCTTTGAACTGATCGGCAGCTCGATAGTTTTGCTCGTTGTGCTGGAATATGGCGGCAATTTCCTCGTCAGAGACAGAAGGTGCCTGCTGGTTTAGAGCATCCATGTAACGCTGAAACCTGACATCGTCAGCGATCTCCAGCTTGACATTGGGCAAATCACTTCGGCTGATGCTGAATTTTTTTAGGAAACCTTTTTCTCCCCCGTGCTTTTTGGCGATCTGATTGAACTCGGATTCAACCTCATCTGTAGTGAGTTCCTGGATTTGTTTTCGGGACTCTTCGAATAAAAGTCGGTGCTCGATAATCCGATCTTTAGCCATGTCCTCAGCCTGGAGTTTCCTGGCAATCGGATCCAACCATGGAAATTGCAGATTTACTTCCTCGGTTAAGCGTTGTGCTTCCTGCAAAATCGCGTCCTTTCCAACTTTGAATCCATTAATGGTGAGAGACATGTGTAGAGGTGATTAAAAACCTGATCGTAACTCAAGGTTAATAGCGTTCCCTTGAATGGGACTGGATTCAGTTTTAAGACCGAAATTGATGAGGTGCTTTAAAATCCATCCATTTTGAAGAGAATTCTAGCCCAAGCTTTGTGTCTTCGAACACTCTGGCCGCAATACGACATGTTGATAAAGGAACTTCTCCAATCTATAAATCGTTCGCAACACTCGCTTTCATTCATATCCGTTGCATCTGGTAAAGCAGTGGCAGGGCCGACTTTTCAGATTCAGAAAGTGCTAAAATCGATTCATAATCTCGCAAGAAAGGCCACTTGCCGTCCGAAGTTCTACAATTGTTTAGGAAGCTGCTTTGAAATGGAATTCCCAGCGATCTCCGGGAAGATTGTTGCTGGTCGGGCTTCCTCAGGAGTTTAGTTTTGTTGTACAATGACGCCTTCAATATTGCAAATTGGAGTTGATACCAATGCTCCATTGAAGTTGCAGAATATGAGGAAATCGGTTTCCGCATCTGTGTTCGCTTGAGATCGCGTCCCCGCATGGGTAAGGCGTACAAAATAGTTTCCTCGACTGGTGTATATTCTATATAGATCGCTACTGCTCATCTCGTAGTATAAGCATCCGGAATCCTCTCCAAAGCTGAATGAGGATAGCAATTGCGAAAGGAGATTGTTGGGATCAGGGACCTAGTGAGTAGCAGTCGATTTTTCTCATAGCAGGATCGAGCTAAATAAAAATTAGAAAGTTCCTAGATCATTTATTTCATGGTTGACGTATATATGTGCGTCAGCCCCTGCGTTATAAAAGTGGGTGTAGTACACGCCATCGACATTCTCAGTGCCGCGGCTAACGAAATTGTCCGGCATTTCAACACTATCTCCGGATTTACCATCTATGAAGAGTTTATTGTCTCCATTAGTCATATCTAAAACGTCTTCGGCACTGAGTCTCAGATTATTGTCTCCGTCACCAGATATATCAAGACGCTCAATGTTGGTTATGGCTCCGTTGTTGAGAAAGGTTAAATCGATCTCAAGTCCACTCCCTTCAAAAACGAGTGCATCTTCGCTGTCTCCCCTGTCAAAGAGGCCAAACTCACCTCCGCCGAAACCTGAGCCAGTGCCTTTTTCCGAACCCGATCCACCTTTTCCACCTACTCCGTAGTCGATCGCGATTTTCACGGGAGAGCTTTCGCCTGACCACTTTTGACCGTCAAAGCCAGACCAGGTGAATTCGGATTCCCCATTCCAGTTTTCATCAGGATGAAATTCGAGGTCTTCAACTTGATCGATATCGATTGACTGACCGTTGGTTACCTTTTTGCCCTCAATCAAAAGGACGCCGTTATCTGGCAAGGAATCGATTCGGATCATCTCCAAGTAGTCGCTGTCTCCGTCCTCGAATGAGTTTTCGAAATCTTCTGGATTGAACGCTACTGCGACGTCCTCTAGAGATGAAACTCCTACAGATGAAACGGATGCTGCTTCGTTCACATCTTCGGGCCATACAGACATCGTTTGTTCGATTCGGTTGCCGTTCTCGTCGATTGACGCGATTGCAAGGGCATACCGATCGGGTTGAGCCTCGTAGTCTATGCTAACGCCGTCTTTTAGCTTGAGAACGTTTCCAACGATTTCGAAAACGCCTGAATTATCGCTGACGATGGAGTACCCATAGGTGTGGTCTTGACCGGAGTCATATGTATCCAGTTTCCCGATTAATGCCCCTTCGTTATTTTCAGTTACTCGATTGTGACTTAGTATGAGATGAAATGCTTCGCCACCACCGTCTTTCGTTTGCGTTACTGTGATGTCCGTATCTGTCTCATTTCCGTTGTCTTTAATGGAAATGATGAACTTCTTTTGATTGTCATCTTCGAAGATATCGTCGGCAAGTCGGAGAATGCCCGACCCCGGGTCGATTTCGATTTCAATTGGGTCTCTTCCTACTGCCTTTGCGGTGATCGTGAGATCATCCGATAGGTTTTGCTCACGCAGCTGAGGGATGAAATCGCGAATATCTATATCGATCCCATTGTGGGAGGTTGATGTGGTGTAGTGAATCGGACTAACATTGTCCGAGCCCGCGGGGCTAGACTCAGCATTTCTCGAATCTTTAGCCTCTGGAGTTCCGCCCTCAATGCCGGTATCCAGTTGAGGATCTTTTGAGATTAGGGCAGTCTTTGCTCTGGAGTCTTCTTGGGATTCTTCTTCTGTGGCTGGAGGAACGAAGGAAGGCTCGTTTGATACGATACCGGAATCTTTCGCCCTATCGCCACTTTCTGGGGGGAATTGGGACAGGGACCATTTTTGGGACTCAGAAGTCATTGTAATAACTTGAAGAGGAGCGAAACGGAGGCTTTGGCTGGACTGGTCATCCGGTAGGTCAGCCAAATCCACACCATCGGTTTGCTGAACGAAATCGTGCCAGGTGATACTCGTTCCCTCTTTTATCTCCAGCACAGGTTCTTGGGAGAAGAGAGTGTCGAGAAAGCTTTTCAGTATGTAGCTTGAACCATCTTGGCAAACCACCTGGAGGTCATTCGCTTGTGGCACTAGTTGAGCGACCACCTGCGGGTTTTGAATTTGGAAGATTTCTCCGGAAAAAACCTGGAGGCTTTCCCCATCCTGAAGGTAAAGGTGTTGAGGAGATAAGTTTGAGTCTTGTTTGAAGTGGATTTCTAGGCTCATGAACGTAGTCGAGTCTAAATTGGCGAATGCGATTTGTGCGAACTACCTACCATACGGCTCTATCTCACCTGAAATGTACTGTTAGAGAGCTATTTCACATAATTAAAATAGGAGATGAACGGATATGCCTAATGGGGGTTGGGGAAATACCTCAATCCGGGTCTTCTAATAGAGAGAGATCTAGGTCAGGGGAGTGCCTAATCAGGCTGCTTTTTGCGAACGTCCTTATGCAAATACCTGTGAATCGGCTCTAGAGCGAATTTTATTGTTCTTGGGAACGGGTGTTTCAAGCGATTGAAGATCAATCTCCTTTTTGAATCGCTTCACGGTTTCACCGAGCGAAAACTCTCCTTTTCGGTGCATGACTTTTCGAACGGTGATGCCCGTTGAATCAATATCGACGGCAGTTGCACCGGGCCAAGGAAGGAAAGCACCGGTATTAATGACAGTGGTTCCGCCAATAACCGAAATATCTGGCTTATGGGTGTGCCCGATTATCAGGAAATCGGGTGACATCCCGAATTGAGTCATTAGACCCGTAGCCTTTTTCGGAGCGTTTTCCCAGCATTCTAAAATTTTTAGTGGCCGATTGGGGGGCCAGGCTTGACGAACGAAAACTTCGATCTTTCCCCAGACAGTGGGATCGTAGTCCTTCAGAATGGCGTGCTCTTTGATTGAAGCTTCCTTGAACACCTGAAGGTGGTCGTAGAAAGGATTGGATCCATCTGCATGGTACTTTCCCAGCCCTTGTTCGACCAACTTTTTGAGTATTCTGGCGTTTGCACTCCAGGGAGCAATCGCGTCAAATATGGCATCGCCGTGGGTGATCAGCACGGACCCATTGTCGATTGTGCAGTAATGGGCCTGGGAGACTTCCGGATCGTGGTTTCCAGTGAGGAAGATGGCCTTCGAATCAAGGCTTTCAATTTTATCCTTTAAACGCCCGATGGAAGGTAGCGGATGATCAACGTGAGCAGGTGAATCCTCGAATTTCTGTTCAACCGTGTCACCGTTAAAAATCACAGTGTCTACTCCGGAAACGAGGCTTTCCAGCACGTCTAACTCTTTGACGCGGCTTGCCTTGTGTCCCCAGTGGAGGTCTGAAAAAATTCTAATCACTTAAATTGGCGCGGTGTGGATTTCGGAAATATAGAGAGATTATCTCCCTATTTGGAGAAATCGCAAAACGAGTTTGAATAATAGATCGGAGAAAGTCCTTGTATCTTAAGAATATGGGAGAATCACCGACGGTTAAGGGAGGGCCTCGTCACAGGAAATGCAAATGATGATAAGAGGGACCTCATGTTCAGGAGGTCAGAGTCGTGATGCCATTCATAGTATCGGTTCATGCGCTTCAAGGTCGGCTCGGCCGAAAAGGTGCTTGGAGGATCTCCTCGAAGAGCTGGATCCAATGAACCAAGGCGGGCTTGAAAAGTTGCACCGGATCAAGAACGCGGCTGAAGGAAGTTCCTATTTAGACTAGATCTACATCTGTTTCTCAGATGGAGTTTGTAGGGTTTTTAGGAAAACCTTCGAATTACGGTTGTGAGAATCGTAGCGGACTCGCCGACCTTTCGGTAGAATGTCGGAACTTGTTTCGGTGAACCCATCAACGGTTTCGAAAAAGCCAACGCTTTGCGTTGTGAGGGCCAATACGCGTTCGACACCGAGATCTTTAAGTTTGAGGCAGGCGAAGCTCGTAAGTTTTGAGCCTACACCCTGCCGCTGGTGTAAGGGGTGAACGAACAGAGTGTTTATTTCCGCGGTGGTAGATTCCTCCTCAAATCGAGTTATGAGAACGCATCCGACTAAGTTGCCATCGATCTCGTAAACATAGAAGTTGTTGATGTCCTTTTCGATCGACTCAATGGAGCGGCGAGTGAGCTCTTCCTTTTCCACAGAGCCGCTCGTTAGATTGAAAATTCTGGGAACGTCGGATCGAGTCGCTTGCCTGATCTGCTGATACTCGTTTCCGTGTACTAGTGTTCCGACGCCTTCATTGGAAAAGACCTCACGGATAAGTCCATCGTGAATATTGCCATTCAAAATGTGGATACGAGCGATGCCCCCCTTAACTCCGGCAAGGGCTTGCTCCGCTTTACTGAGAAAGGGCTCCTTGATAGAATTACTTCCAAGGCTCGCCTCGAGTCTGTCTACAGAAAGTTGGCGCGCGAACCCGTTTTCTATTTCGAGACCGTCTCTTTCGGTTATAAAAATCGTTTTAGTGGCCTTCAGGGCGAAAGCAACCTCGATGGCGAGAAGGTCACTGTTTATTCGAAAAGTATGTCCGTTCCGATCGAAACCAATCGGCTGAATAATGGGTATGATGCTTTTTGATATTAGGTGTGTGAGGAATTCAGCATCAATTCGGTCCACCTTTCCACTTCTTTGAAAATCGACCCCTTTGATGATTCCCATAGGAGTCGATCGTACTGAATTGGTGATAGCGCATTTCAAGCCTGATTGAGTGAGGGCTTCCAATATCTGGTGGGATGCTCGCGACGATGCTCGAATAGCAAGATCCAATGTGGCTTGGTCAGTTACGGATGATCCATCTGCATTGGTGATTGCGATGCCGCGACTTGAAGACAACTTGGACAGTTGCTTGCTTATGCCGTGCGCGATGACGACATTGATTTGCAAGCTTCGCAGAACCGCTATGTCTAGGAGGAGGTTGGGTAGATTGTCATTGTCGATAATTGCGCCGTCTAAGGAGATAACAAAGGTTTGTCCCAGGAATCTTGGGACATAATTGAGAATGCCGCGCAAATCGGTTGGGTTGATATTGGATATTCTTTGTTCCATGTTACGTTAATCGCTATCGGTTAAGGACGTATAAGCACCGATAGTGACCTTTTAGATATCATTGGTTATGAGAGTGAAATCAATAATGACAATGCCTAAGAAAGATTGGGCCAATGGCGTCACTTTTTAAGATTCGGAAGAAAGGGGGATACCCTCTCTCAATTGCTCTACCTGCCAGTGATAGGTTTTTTCTGTAGTGAAAAGTTGTACGGCTATTTTTTCCGTAGCGATCGGTTGTGTGTCTATTGAAAGATGGAGCGTCTTCAGCCCCCCCTCGGAGCTTAATTGCGCTAGGCTCGCTTCATTTTCGACCCGCATTTCCGCGAGGAGAATAAGATCCCCCTCCTTGTAAAGCGCCGTAAGACGAAAGAGTGGGCTATCGGCAAATGCTTCCGGCATTTCCAATGCGATGGTAAGGGGTTCGGCTGTTCTAAAAGCCAAATCGGAATTCAATCCTGTAGTCTTGGGAATTAGAATCGGCTTTCTCGGAAGGTAGTAAACGATCTGAGAGGGTAGTTCATTCTCCAATGGCTCTCCCCGGACTTTGGGGATGATTGTGGCGCTTCCTGAAATTGAAATGGGAGAAATTTGGGTTACGGCCAGGCTGTACCAGTCGTATAGATTCTTTTTTGCGGCTTGTATGACCCTTTCCTGCATCGCCCTGCTAGGCTCGTACGGTTTTTCCGTTTTGCGGAAGGTGAACTGGAACCAAGTGTAAAAGACCATGAATGAAAGAATCGAAACTGCGATCGGCCACATCGGCCAAGGCTTGCGATCGACTGGTGATCTTTTCGAGTCTGGCGTTTGGCTCTCGTTATTCATTAGGGGGCTAGCCAAACCTAATTGAGCCCGAGATAAAGCACGATCGGTTGAAATAGCGGTCATTTTTCATTGCGCGTCGAAATACGCGGGGTCATTTGGTAGGTTTTGAAAGATGCAATATTGGAGCAAAGCCTACATTCCCACGCTTAAAGAAAGTCCTGCCGAAGCGGAGATCGAATCGCATAAGTTGCTGCTACGTGCGGGTTTGGTTCGCAAGATTGGAGGGGGCCTCTACGCTTTTCTTCCACTCGGCAAGCGGGTCTTGGATAAGGTTTCGCAGATATGCCGCGAGGAAATGAACGCTGCAGGGGCGATCGAACTCCTTATGCCAGCGGTACTTCCCGCAGAGCAATGGAAGGCGGGGCCTCGCTGGAATGCGGTTCGCGAAGTGATGTACTCGGTCAGCAGCGCTGGAGCTGACGCGAAGATTTCTGAGGACCCGCAATACGTTTTGGGTCCGACGCATGAAGAAGTGATTACTCCATTAATCGGATCGGAGATTTCAAGTTATCGAGATTTGGGTAAAACATTCTATCAAATCCAGACTAAGTACCGAAATGAAATTCGCCCTCGCTACGGATTGATGCGAGCTCGTGAATTCATCATGAAGGACGGGTACAGTTTCGACGAGAGTGATGAAAAGGCAGAGGAAACCTACCATCAAATGGCGGCGGCTTACGAAAAGTTCTTCGCTCGATGCGGACTGACATTCATCTCAGTGGAAGCCGATACGGGTATCATGGGTGGAGCATTTTCCCACGAGTTTATGGTGCCGGCTGAAGTGGGGGATGATGATGTCGTTTATTGTGAGGAAAGTGGATACGCTGCCAATGTAGAGAAGGCGACGAGTGGGATTGTGCCGGACGGTCTTTCTGTCGAAGCTCCTGAAGGGGAGGTAGTAGAATTTGAAACTCCTGGAGCGACTACGATTAATGCTCTCGCCAAGGAGCCTTATAAGGTTGCCGCAGCAAGGCAGTACAAAACGCTGCTCTATGTGGGTGACGACAAATTGTTCGCGATTGTGATTCGTGGTTGTGACGACTTGCAGGAATCTAAGCTTGGGAGTTTAGGGTATGAGTTTGTCCGGCCGGCAACCCCAGATGAAATTGAATCAGTCATGGGTGCGAAGCCGGGAAGCCTTGGAGTGGTAAATGGGACGATCAAGCAGCACGATCAGTTGGATGGAGTATTCGCTGATGATGCGATCCGTCTTATTGGCAATGGAGTGACGGGAGCGAACAAAGATGGATTTCACTTAAAGCACGTAAATGTTGAGAGGGATTTGGACATCGATAACTTCGGTGACTTTCGCCAGGTAAAACCCGGCGAGCCCTGCCCCAAGTCGGGGAAACCGCTAAAAATCGCTCGGGCTATTGAGGTGGGGCACATTTTCAAGCTGGGGACCAAATTTAGTGAGAGCGAATCTTGGGGTGCGAAATTCCATGATTCTGAAAAGCAAACAAAGCCAGCCGTCATGGGGTGTTATGGTATTGGTGTTTCTAGGACGGTTCAGGCGGTAATCGAGCAGTCTCGCGATAAATGGGGTATCGTTTGGCCTTGGAGTGTGGCTCCTTATCAGGTTGTTATCACGGTCCTTGATCCAGGAATGGAAGAGGCTGCAGACTTGGCGGAAAAGATTGGTGTCGCGGCCGAGTCGGAAGGAGCCGATGTTTTGGTGGACGATAGGGACGAACGTCCGGGAGTTAAATTTAAGGATGCCGATCTAATTGGGATTCCGTTGAGGGTCACGATTGGCGGGCGTGGATTGAAAGAAGGCATTGTCGAATTGAAATGGAGAATTGAAGATGATATCCGGAAAGTAGCGATTGATGAGGTCGTAGAAGTAGTGGCTTCAGCGATACGTGAGAAGAATTCTTCATAAAGATGGTGTCTCTCATTGGTGGTGGCGGTTCCTTCGCCCCTGAAACTAGCATTGATAGTACAACGGAACTATCGGGTGTTTGGAATGTAATCGTCTTAAATGATCCAGTCAACTTGATGTCATATGTAACGATGGTGTTCAAAAAGGTGTTGGGAATGTCCCGTGGTGATGCTGAAGCGCATATGATGGAAGTGCACGAGCTTGGCCGTTCAGTCGTCTGGACAGGGGAGCGGGAAAAGGCGGAAACCTATTTGTATCAATTGCAAGAATGGCATTTAACCGCGATCCTGGAGAAGAATGAGTCGTCAGCTTGAATTTAGAATAGATGCCGATGCGATTCGCCCGATTGTTCAGTATGTGCGAGGTTTTTTGCTTGAACTGGGAGAAGAACTGGCAACGCCAAACGGGGCCCCGGGGGATGATGAAATCATGACCGACTTTTGGTCGAGGGATCTTCTCAATTCTCAAAGAAAAGACATTACAGCGATAGCAGAACTTTTTGACGACGATTTCATGGAAACCGGTAGAGCTACTGTCGATGAGGAAGATGTGGACTTGGTTTTAAAAGGATGCACCGTAATCCGTTTAAAGCTGCGGGAGTCGACCCTAGCGAGTATAGATGATGAGCTACTTGAGAGTGGTGAATTGAGACTGTCCGAGTTAACCAATGAACAGGAAAGTGGATACGGAGCCTATGTTTTATTTGCGAGTCTGCAAGAGCTGATAATTTCGCGAATGGACCCATGAAGGAGAAGTCCGAGAGATCGAAAGAGAAAAAAGTCTGCCTGATTTGCGGGGCTGCTCTAATACTGGAACATCGCCATTGTTCTGCAGGATGTGCGCTGGCTGCGAAGATCCCAATGGGGAAGGATGCTCTTCCCGCCTCATGGCAGCTTTCCGTTTTACTGGTTTCCTGCTTTGTCCTCTTTAATCAGGCTCTGCTTTTGGTTGCCGGGTTGATTAAGTCTAATCGAGAAACGATTGGGGCTGGAGATAGATTTATGACGGCTTCTCTGGTGGTGGGCATTGCGTGGCTGTTCTTTGCGTTAACAGCGTTGGCAACGCATTCCCCTAAGCGCTTCTGGGACTTCGTGGTTGGAATAGCTGGATTTCTTATTCTGGTAGTCCCGTCGCCGGAATTGGAAATGGCGGTTGGCTATACATTACGGGTGGTAATTGTTAACTTATTGATTTCCATATACTTGTATCGTGGGGTGTATTACCTATGGGCAGCGTCAAAAAAGAAAGAAAAGTAAAGATTTACAGGCATTCCTATTGACCACGGAGGTGGGTTCCCTAGTTTCCCAAGGTTCACGCGCCCGGCCGTGTTCGAGGCGTTGATCAACTGCTCTTTGCCGACCTTAATTTGACGGGAGACGTGAGGGATGAAGGATGCTCAGCCGTAAACCGGACCGCAGAGTTTGTTCTGATGTTGCCCACTTGGACTTACCAAGGACAGAGAGCCTTTTGGCGTACGGCACTGTGGTGGGGCGCGTGATTTTTTCTTCTAAAACTGCTCAGAGAAAAAATGCCGATTAACCGGTATTTTTAACGTTTGCCACCGCACGGAAAACACACCCACTAGTAGTAGTATGGATCCAAAGATCTATTATTTCTTACACGTTTTTTCAATTATCCTTCTGACTGGATTAACTTTTGCGATTGCAGCGAACCCGCAAAAGCACAAGAAGAAGATCATGGCGATCGTTACGGGGATCCTTGCCCTGATCGCCTTTGTCGGAGGTTTTGGGTTAATGGCGAAGTTGCACAATAACAATTTCGGGCAAGGTTGGGTCATTGTGAAGATTTTGGCTTGGCTGTTTGTCTCGGGTCTAGGTGGAATGGCGTACAAGAAGTCGAAATCCTTCATTCAAGCAGGCCTAGTAGTCTCGGTTGGAATAGCGGTGTTCATGGTCTACTTTCGACCTTTCTGATGTCGGTTGGGGATTCAGGACCTGCGTTTTGCGGCGTTTGGATTAGTCCTGAAGGACAGACTCATCTTGCTTGGGATGACGGAGAGGGAGCTCGAAAAACGGAAATTGTCGGATTCTCACCTTTCGTGTGGGCGATGGATAACGCCCTCGGCGATCTTGTTGTCGGTGCGTCCGTTACTTCGTTGTCCGGAAGCGCGGCTTATAATCATCTGGTAGCGTTCGAGGATATCGAGGATTACCGCGAGTTTGTAAAAGAGAAGAGGCGAACAGGTTCCATAGACTGGATACGTCAATTGGAGCAGCAGTATTTGCTCTCCCATCAGACACGGCTTTTTGAAGAAATGCCGTTTTTGGAATTGCGGCGAATGCAGCTGGATATCGAGACTGCTTGTTCAGAAAAGGGAGGTTTCAGTGATCCGAAACGAAAAGAGGATCGGGTACTCGCGATTGGAGTTCAATGTGGGGAGAAACTCGAAACATTCGTTCTTGCAGAAAGAACGGACGAGGCGGAACGGAATTTGTTGTGCCAGTTGAACGAACGGTTCCAGGATTGGGATCCCGATGTGGTCGAGGGGCATAATATATTCAAATTCGATTTTGAGTATCTGAGACGTAGGTGTCAGAAATTGAAGGTCCCTATGCAATGGGGTCGGTTTGGGCAGAAGGCGGCTTTTAGAAACAGTAGATTAAGGGTGGCGGAACGTTGGATTGACTATCCGCGCTGCGACCTTCCCGGTCGAGAAGTTGTGGATACGTTTATCCTTATTCAAATACATGACATCACAAAGAGAGAACTGATGTCGTACGGACTGAAAGACGTAGCCCGATATATGGGAGTGACTCCTGATGATGGAGGAGATCGAGTCTACATTGAGGGTTCAGATATTCAGTACATGTTTGAGGATGATCGTGATCGTTTCTTGGGCTATTTGCGGGACGATCTCAGGGAGACCAAAGGGGTCGCGGACCGTTTGCTCCCGACTTACTTCGAGCAAACGAAAGCATTTCCCACCACCTTGCAGGAGGCTTGTTTAAGGGGTACGGCAAGTAAGGTTGATCTCGTTTTTCAGGAGAAGTACTTCCATTTGGAAGCAGCGTGCCCATTCCCGAGCGAGTCACATACATTTGCCGGAGGGTATACGGCGAGTTTCAAGGATGGCGTTTTCAAACGAGTGCTGCATTTCGATGTCGCCTCTCTTTATCCTAGTTTGTTGCTTTTGATTGGCCGTAATCCCGAGCCAGACACAGAGGGGGTCTTTATTCCCATGTTACGACAGTTGCGTGAGTATCGAATGAAGTTTAAAAAGCTGGCTCAGGAATCGAAGGATTCGGTATTGGCATCAGAATACAATGCGCGGCAGACTAGCTTCAAGGTTCTCATAAACTCGTTTTATGGCTATCTGGGTTTTGCGGGAGCTCGGTTTGGCGATGCGAACCTTGCCGCTGAAGTGACGGCAAAAGGTCGGGAGATCCTCCTGTCTCTCATAACCTTTTTTGAAGGAGTAGGGTGCTCTCCTCTGGAAGCGGATACAGATGGTATTTACGTCGAGGCGAATGAATACTTTGACGATCCGGGAAGGTTGCTTCGCCAGGCGCAAGAAGTTTTACCTGAAGGAATAGAGTTGGAATATGACGGTCGCTACGAGGCGATGTTTTGCTACAAAGCGAAGAATTACGCGCTTTACGATGGTGCCAAAGTCATCATCCGAGGCTCGGCAATGAGATCTCGCGGTGTAGAGCCTTTCTTAAGATCACTCACGCAAAAGCTGATTCGTTTTCTACTAGGGGCTTCTGAGGAAGATCCAGTAACGCTCGCACTTGAGATAGAGTCCAAAATTGAAAAGAGTGATTTCCCTGTCAAGAGTCTCGCGAAATCCGAGATTTTGAGCCAGAATCCAGAAGCGTATAGAAAGAAGATCGATTCCGGAGGGAAACCAAGGCGCGCTTCAGCGGAGGTCGCGTTGAAATTGGGAGAGAATGCTCGGATGGGAGATCGTATATCCTACTATATTTCTCCTAAGGAAAAAGGTCAAACCACAGACTGGCAACGGGCTAATCCAGTGGAGTTTTTCGATGTAGAAACAGCTCCGTATGATCCGAAGTACTACATTAAAAAAATGGATGACTGGAGGAAACGCTACGCTCCTTTTCACCCAGATTTGGTGAAGAACACAGATCAGAAAGAACTGTTTGAATAGGAAATGGACGGCTAGGCACGTTTTTGAATAAAAAGGAGATGGGGGGATTTCGGATTTCCTGAGGGGTTGGATACGAATTCCGTTTCATATGAGCTGTCGTCGATTGATTGGGTCCAATTCAATATTCCGTCAGCTTCTGAAGTGCCACCTTGATGTCCAGGATAGATGACGATACTGATGATTCCATTGGGATGAAGAATCGTAAGGGACTGGTCCAAGGCTGAAATGGTGGTGTCAATTCTCGTGACGATTGACTTGTCTCCTTTGGGCAGGTAGCCGAGGTTGAAGAGTATTGCCTTGGCCTTGATGTTTAAGGGTAGTTGGCTCATCATTCGAGAATGGCAGGCCTTTAGAAATGTAGTTTGGGTTTCGATACTTAAATTGTCGATTTTTTTTCTAGCAATATCGATCGCGCACTCTTGTATGTCGAATGCATATACATCTCCATTAGGACCTACTGATTGGGCAAGCCAGAGTGTGTCGTGACCATTCCCTGTTGTTGCATCTATGGCAGTGTCACCTGGTTTAAGGTGCCGCATTACGCGATCACGGGCGATCTCCACTGCAATCCACCTTTTGGAAAGTGGATTTGGCTCTTTTTTGAATCGGGCGGGCAAGATCTCTTTAGGAAGTGGCTTACCTTCCCATATGAATCTATAAAGTCCGTCTGCGAGGATGGGAATTTGAGTGGCACCTTTACTACCGAATCCGTTGAATGAAAATAAATTTCGTTGTTCTGGGTGTGGGCCAACTGCCGGCATCGCCCCCGGAATTGTAGGTCGTACGCCAGCGAAAATCTCCAACCAGCTCCAATGGTTGCCCATGAGCTTTCTCAGGAAAGATTCGATTTCGGCTATTCCATTCCTGTCGGGTTCGTCGCTCCTGTCTTCCCAATTGTATGTAGCTCCAACAATCGCTGATCCATCTTGCCTGGGAATGAGGAACTTTCCTTGAATGATAATGGTATCCGATAGCTGAACATTGGTCTTAATGCGGCCGATGACTCCTTTGGCTGGTCGGTATGGTACGAACTTAAACCAAGGATTGTCTGTAGCGAGGTGGCCTTCCGTAAATACAGCGATGGGAGCATTGGAACTTCTCCAGGTTACACGATCATTTTTAAACCCGATATCCTGGTAGTCAAAGTCAGTATTTTCGATAGCGTCTCTTTGAGCGAGCTCCTCGTGTACGTCTCCAATTAGTTCTGAAATCTTAACAATTCCAGCCCCTTTTATGGCAAATCCAAAAAGCTCTTTCGTACTACAAGCATCTGGAATATCCTCTTTGGTAAGTGGTGAGGTCCATTTTTTGTACGCGACTATTTTTTTCTTCGCATCCCACAGCTTTTGCTCCTTGTCGCCGGAAAAAATCCGGGCGATTCTTCGTTCCGCGTAATATTGGCGATCGAATTTCGATTGGAGTCGGAGGTAAAAATTTCGAGCATAGAGAATATGTCTCTCTGCTTCCCAAACTAGGTTTAACCGCTTGCCTCCGATCGGATTGATGAGTCCTGCAGCCACATGGGAGCATCGGGATTTTCCGGTATTGCCAATGAGGAGGGGCCGTTTACCTTCCTCTATCAAGGTCCACGCGAGAACAGACCCTGCCAACCCCCCTCCAAATATGAGGCAATCGTATTCTCCTGTATTGGTGACCATAACGGGTTTCTTCGTTTAATAAATCGCCTAGACTATCTTTCCAGGTGATATAAAGAAACAAGCCTTTCGTGAAAAGTTGGCGCAATCCCATGATAAGCAATCGTAATCAAGCAAAACCAAATTTATACCTAGTAGGATTTATGGGGACCGGTAAGAGTGCGGTTGGAAGGTCGGTTGCGGAGCGTCTAAAGTATCGCTTCCTTGATAGCGATCGTGCGATCGAAGAAAAGGAGGGGCGGGAAATCAGACAGATTTTCGATACTGAGGGTGAGGCTTTTTTTCGTAAGTTGGAAAAGTCTTTCGTTGAAAGTGGCCACCCGAAAGCGTCTTGTGTCGTGTCTTGCGGTGGGGGACTCATCGCCCAGCAAGGAATGCTGAAGAAGATACGTAGTCTGGGTCCGGTCGTTTGCTTGCTAGCTTCGCCTGAGACGGTGTACGAACGAATTAAGGGAAATAAGAAACGCCCTTTGCTGAATGTCGAGGATCCGATGTCCAGAATTTGTGAACTACTGAGTGAACGTGAACCGATCTACAAAAAAGCGGGCACTGAAGTTCTGACGGATGGACGCACTATCTCTGATATAGCTTCCCACGTTATTCGTATTTACCGAAGCGAAGCTCGATTCTGGAAAGCAGATTCATGATTGGAGAAGTGGAGAAAGAAGGTCTCAGGGGAGAACTTGAGGAGCTTGGCTTTGATGAAGTGCGCTTTACCGATCTGAGCCCGATTGCTCCCAATCGGCTAGAGGAGTGGATTGAGCTTGGGTATCACGCGGACATGAAGTGGCTGCAGAACTCAATTGAGAAACGCCTCGATCCGCAGTTGGTTCTAAAAGATGCATGTTCTGTGATTATGCTAGGTGTTAATTACTTGCCGACCGAGCTGGAAGCACGGAGTCAAAAGCGTTGGGGAAAATATAGTTTGTATGATGATTATCACGACACTGTCTTGAAAGGATTGAAAAAAATGGGGGTATTTCTGGAGGAGCGCTACGAGCTTAGTTCCAGTGATTATCGTTACTATGTTGATACTGGTCCTGTGATGGAAAGAGGTTGGGCGGCAGCTTCTGGTATGGGCTGGCAAGGAAAGAATGGAATGCTGATATCCAAGACGCATGGTAATTGGCTTCTGCTTGCTACATTAATCACCAAACTTGAAATAGAACCAGATCAGCCTCTGAAGAAACGACAAAGTGAATCTGCTCACGATATTGAGATGGGGCTGCTGTGTGGGAAATGCCGGCGCTGCATAGACTCCTGTCCTACCGATGCGATTGTAGAGCCGGGATTGCTTGATGCCAATAGATGCATTTCCTATCAAACGATCGAGAATAAGGGTATCATTCCTAGAGAAATACGTTCTGGAATCGGGAGCCAAATATTCGGGTGCGACATTTGTCTCGATGTCTGTCCCTGGAATCGATTTGCGAAGTCCGGGAAACAATTCTTGTTGAGCAGTCGCTACGATATCGGGGAACTGGGATTACTGGATATCCTTAATATGGATAGGGAAATGTTTCGTACAGTTTTTAGAAAGACTCCAATTAAGAGACTGAAATTGAGAGGGCTTCTGAGGAATGCGTGTATTGTCGCGGGGAATTTGCACGAGCCGAACGAATGGGGCGAAGTAGATGATCCAGACTGGCTAAATCGAGTGAAGATGGCATTGCAGTCGCTCGCTCAATGTGAGGAGGCTATAGTCAGGCCGCATGCCGTGTGGGCTTTATATCGCCTTTTTAGCGAGCGAGCTAGCAAGATTCTAGACGAGTCGCGGCGATCAGAAGACGATGAAGCGACGCTGGAGGAATATTCGTGGTGGGAAGAGAAGCTAGCTTTAACCAGCTGATAAAGGTTTAATCAAGTGACCGTTTCGGCTCTTCGCCCGTTATCCTTAAAAAGCCTGGTTAAAAGCTTCTGTAAATTGCCGCGGGGCCTTGATTGGTTGTCCTGACTTATTTGTGAAAGCGTGAATGCTGTAGCCAGTAGCGATCAGTTCGTTGTTTTTGTACAGTTCGTAGTCTAGACGGATTTTGGCGAACGGCTTTTCTTTCATAGTCGTCTTTATTGTGATGGTATCGTCATACTTTGCGGGACGCCGATACTTCATTTGGATCTCGACTACGGGGAGGAAAAAACCGGATTGTTCGATCGATGAGTAGGAAACGCCAGTTTCTTTCAAGAGGTTCGTTCTTCCAAGCTCAAGCCAGGGTAGGTAGCTTGCGTGGTATACAATCCCCATCATATCGGTTTCCGAGTAGCGAACTTCAATCGTGGATACACTGGTTATCATTGGATAGGGTTTTTATTTCGTGCGTATTAGAGAATTTAGGAATTGGCCCTACATAACGATGTCGTTGTAGAGCTCATTTGCAATTTGATTCCAACTGAAGCGTTGTGACCAAATCCTTCCGTGATTTCCCATGTTTTCCCGAAGAGCCGGATCTTGAACCAATCGATTGAAGGCCTCTGTTAAGGCTTCTTGATCATGCGGTTTCACCAGAATGCCGTTATTCATATGGGATACAGCTTCGGAAACGCCCCCAACGCGATGGGCAACAATAGGAAGGCCGAAAGCAGCGGCTTCCAAGTAGACCAGACCATAGCCCTCGACGCTTTTCCGGAAATATACGCTGTTTAGTGCGAAAATGTCGGCTTTTGCATAAAGCTCTTGCAGTTTCTCGCCGGAAACGTCGCCAAAAAACTTAACTCGGAATCCCGCTTCTTTTGCTTTGTGCTTCAGTTCTTCACCATATCTGAATTTGCCTCCCGAACCGACGACCCAGAATTCGATTATCTGACGTGTCGATTCGGGTAACCTCTTGAGGGCATCTATGGTATCAGCTTGCCCCTTTCGGGGATGGAGGCGACCCACTGTTAGTATGATGAGAGGGCCAGTGATATTGCTTTCCTTAATTTCGGGGACGCGAAAGTCGGACTTCAGGGCTCCGGGGATTACAAGTATTTTGGGTATCGATTCGGGAAAGTATCGCTCGAGAAGGGATCTCGAATATCTGGACAATACATGAATGCGGTCGCACCTCTTTATAATTTTGTTTATCAGTGCCTTAGTGAAAGGCTTCCCTGCAAATCGGATGATTTCCGAACCATGAAAGGTGAGTACAAGTCGGTGGGGCTTCAAGGATCTGAAATACTGGATGTAGCGCGTTGCTAGAATGGGTCCAGGGTCGGTCAGATGGACGATCGAGTTTCTAATCGCTCCACGGTTTCTTTGCCACTCTCGGGCGAGCTTTAACTGGCAGAGCAAGTCTTGCGATCCTTTTAAATCCAGTTGTCTTACGTGGAACGGGAAGTTGTGGTTGGCGATTGATTCAGACTTCGGAGCCCAGACTTCAATTTCTCGCCCGTTGCTTGCAGCCCCTCGCGCGATTTCTTCAGAGTATGTAGCGATTCCACCCCTTTTTGGGAAAAACTCGTGTGAAATAAGAAGGATGGGAGGACTGGAAGCGATACTCATAGGCCAGTGAGGCGGATTCGAACAACCATTAAGGAAGCAATTGAAGGGATAAGCGGTTCACAAGACCTAAATAGAACAGTCTAGCTGGTAGGCCCTAGCTCAGGTGGACTGCCTCCATGTGCGGTATGAGCCCAATACCCCAAGGCAAGGTATGGCTGGGCCAATTTCTATTTTAAAGAGCCATGTTTAGGATTTACAAACCTGCCACTGCGACCTTTGCTATCCTTAACAATGTCAGACCAGACAATTACTAGGGAAAAAATCGCAGGATCGCCAACTTCCGGGAGCGAGGCGTTGCTGAGGGAGACTTTAAAACGGTGCTCTTCGGCTACGTTGGAGGCCGCTTTGAATTACCGAACCACGAAAGACAGTGCCTTTGTACCTGTGATCGTTTTGGGGATCGTGGAGCGATTTCTTGATCCTGAAGCCGTGGGTAAGCTCAGAAGCGGCGACGATTCAATCCAATTTATGGAAGATTTGGGGATGGATTCGTTGACCATGATAGAAGCCATAATGATGGTAGAAGAGTCCCTTGGTGTATCGGTCAAAAATGACGAGCTGATGAATCTGAGATCGATTGGTGATTTGAAATCGTTCATAGAGGAGAAGTTAACGGGAATTTCAAAGGGAGGCAAGAGTGAGTTCTATTCGATCGAGCAGGTGGCGGCAGTGATGCCGCAGCAAGAGCCCTTTTTGTTTTTGGAGCAGGTAAACTTGTCAGATCGAGATGCGGTTGGACGGTATACAATTTCGGGTCGAGAGCAATTTCTTGAGGGACACTTCAAAGGGAACCCCGTATTTCCTGCTTCCATAATGCTAGAGTCTTTAGGACAGCTCGCCGTCTTTTCGTTATTAAAGAAGGCTCCAGAAGAAATTCAGTCTGCCATTGATTCTACAGAAGTTTACTTTACCGGAGCGGACGGCGTCCGTTGCTATCGGGTGTGCAAACCGGGTGACATACTCGATCTAAGCGTCAAATTGAAACGGGCAAGAACTCCCTTGGCGGTTTTTTCGGGGCAAATTACGGTAAATGGGGAAAAAACGGTTGTCGCAGAGGAAATTACTTTGGCGTTCAAGCCTTTGGAGCTAACGGCAAACGGCTCGGGCAATGGAGCTACCCCGTCATCAGAATTGAACGGCAACGCTTACTCAAGTAACGGAACCCATTAAAGGTTAGTCCAATGTTCCAAGGGACTTTTGCCCCACCCCGGTTTTTTTGGAAGACCGGATTGGCTGTCTCGTATGAGAGGGCTTTGTTTAAAGTCTGGACTTCATTGCCGCTTGGGCCTGTTTTATTTTTGATCTGAAGATTAAGCGAGGCTACTTACGGATGGAACTAAAGCGAGTATTCATAACAGGGGTTGGGGTAATCAGTGGCATCGGCAATGACGTGGAGATTGTCTCTGAAAATCTTAGAAAGCTTAAGCATGGATTTAGCTCATTTCCTGTGTATCCCCCTTTTGAAGACGATCCGCGGAACGCTGTAAAACTGATTTCGGCTCCAAAAGGATTTGAAGTTGATTCGTTAGACTCTGAAGATTGGACCTATCCCGATCGATATAAGATTCGGAGAGAAGAATTACGTGGTCTAGCGCCGCATGGTGTCTACGTCTATTGTGCAATGAAGCAGGCCATTGAAGATGCGTCTCTTTCTGATTTAGACGTATCAAATAGCGAAACTGGGATCTATACGGCATCGGCGGGTTCGACGCGGATGGTTTACAACAACATGAAGCGTATGCGGGAAGTGGGTCCCATGCGCTGTTCTCCCACAGGAATCGTTTCTTCCATCTCCGGGACCTTGAGTTTCAACCTGGTCGCCTGCTTTAAGATTATGGGCAATTCGTGTGGGTTTTCATCTGCCTGCGCCTCTTCTGGGCACGCTCTGGGATACGCCTTTGATGACATCGCTTCTGGAAGGCAAAATCGAATGTTTGTTGCTGCGGGTGAGGACGTAAACTACGAAAGTGTCGTGCCTTTTACCGGTATGAGGGCGTTGTCTTTGGAGAGTAAACCCGAGAGGGCGTCTTGTCCGTTTGACCAAGAGCGAAATGGCTTTGTTAGCGCTGGAGGTGGAGCGGTCCTTGTTCTTGAAAGTGAAGACGAAGTTGGGCGTAGGGGCGTCAAACCTTACGCAGAGTTGCTCGGATGGGGACAGGCAAGCGATGGCC
Organism: Candidatus Pelagisphaera phototrophica; assembly: GCF_014529625.1. GTDB lineage: Bacteria > Verrucomicrobiota > Verrucomicrobiia > Opitutales > Opitutaceae > Pelagisphaera > Pelagisphaera phototrophica. Next base: position 3,320,399 of record NZ_CP076039.1, on the reverse strand, counting down.
ACAATGTCGCAATCTCGCATCCTGGAGGCGTAGGCTTGGTTAGGGCGATTGAGAACGCTCTCCGAACGGCCGGGATCACAGCAAGCGAGATTGACTATGTTAATGCCCACGCAACCTCAACGCTTATTGGGGACGCTAGCGAAGGGAAAGCTTTGGATGCCATATTTTCGTCCAAGCGCTTAAGCCCAAGAATTAGTAGTACAAAAGCGATTACAGGACATGGGCTCAGTCTCGCCAGTGCCCTGGAAACAGTTCTCGTCAGCATTGCCATAAAAGAGGGCTTCACTCCGGGTTCCGCCCATATCAAAAACTTGGATCCTAAGTTTGAGGCGTTGAACGTTATTCGTAGGACCGAGACAGTGGCCCCGAATATTGCGCTGAGCAATAGCAGCGGTTTTGGAGGCTCTAATGTGGTGCTGATTCTCAAGAAACCTTGAGTAAGTCTGGTTCGGTATAGAATTTCAATTAGTCGGTCGCTTCTCTGCGCGTATGTGGGTGAGAAAGCTCTGGCACCGCAGTTAGTGCACGACGAGCCGCGTTTGTTGAGCGGATTGACCGGCAGGTCGGGTCGTCGTGCCCTACCTTTACGACTTACCAAATGAAAAATAGGCTAGAGGGTGAGCCTCTCCTTTAGTCTAGTGCTTCGAGACTTTGAATCCGCATTGTTTGTCGCCATGGCATAAGCTGCCGGGTCCCCCACGATTATGACTTTTTTCTTTCCGCGTGTTATAGCTGTATAGATTAGATTTCGTTGAAGCATCATGAAGTGAGCCTTTAGTAAAGGAATAATAACTACAGGATATTCACTGCCTTGAGACTTATGGATACTCACTGCATAGGCGAGCGATAGATCGATGAGGTCCGGCTTTTCGTAGTCCACTACATTGCCGTCAAAGTCTACCTTTACAATTCCATTAATTCCATCGATGGATCTGATGATTCCGATATCACCGTTGAATATGCTCTTGTCGTAGTTGTTTCGAGTTTGAATGACCTTGTCACCCCGTTTGTACGTTAAAAAACCAAAAGGCATAGACTCGGTTTCGGAATTCAGGGACGCTTGCAAGAGGGTATTCAAATTCCCAACTCCCGCTTCTCCTTTATGCATGGGGGCCAGAGTCTGGGCGTCGTTTATGGGATCTAAGCCTAGCGTACCTCTGACGAAGTGGGTGAATACCTTGAGGATCTTCTCGGAGCACTCTGATTGGTTTGAAGCGGCTAAGAACTGGAAGTCTTTATTTTCCACGAGATCGCGAGCGGATTCTACAGTTGCAGGTATTGAAACCTGCCCCTGGTTGATAGCGTGGGCGTAATGTACGATACTGCTCCGCTCAGCTTGCCGAAAAACTTGATCTAGGCGAGTCACAGGAATTCGATTTGAACCGATCAGGTCTTTGAGCACGTTTCCCGCTCCGACAGAGGGAAGCTGGTCTATGTCTCCGACAAGAACCAGATGGCTATCCGTTTGAATGGCTTGGAAAAGGCTAGCGGCAAGTCGTGTATCCAACATGGACGCCTCGTCGACGATTACGAAGTCGGCACTGAGTGGTTTCGACTCGTTGACCGTAAAAGAACCTTCCGCGGGGTCGAACTTTAATAAACGATGGATGGTTTGTCCGAAAGCTCCCGTCGTTTCCGACAAGCGTTGGGCCGCTCGCCCGGTAGGGGCAGCCAGAAGCACCCGAACCTTCTTTGCTTTGAGAATACTTACAACAGCGCGAAGAATCGTTGTTTTTCCGGTTCCAGGTCCACCGGTTAATATTGAGAGTTTGTGAGACAATACCATGGATATGGCTTCCCCTTGGCGTTCTCCAAATTCAAAACCGGCTTTATCCTGCACCCACTCAACTGCTTTCTGGCGTTTGATAGGAGGAAGGCAGCTGGGTTGGCTCTGAATACGGATAACGGATTGGGCAATTTGTTCCTCAGCTCGATGATTGAACGGAAGCTGCCAGTAGGTGGTTAAGCCCTCGGGCTCAAATTTAGAAAGTATACGATTGGTAAATACACGTTCCAGTCCTGCTTTGGCTACCGCTTTGTCAATTTCCAATTTCTCGACTGCGGTCTCGATGAGTTCGTTCTCTGGAAATGCAGTGTTGCCTTCGTCTTGCAGCTCTTGCATGACAAATTCTAAGCCCGCGTCTACGCGCTGCGGACTGTCGTTGCCAATCCCCATATTGATAGCGATGCGATCGCAGGTTTTGAAGCCAATACCTCGAATTTCTCGAGCAAGCTTATATGGGTTTTCCTTTATTTGATCGGCTGCAACAAAACCAAATTCGTTATAGATCTTAAGTATTTGAGACGGCGATACCCCATAAGGAGTGAGGAAAAGGGAAAGGTCCCTGATATGGCTCTGCTCGTCCCAAGCTTCTTTAATTGAACTAGCTCTTTGTTTTCCAATCCCATCCACCTCTTGTAGTCGGGCGGATTCTTCGGAAATAACCTTGAGCGTAGATTCACCGAATCGGTCTACGATTCTCTCTGCTAGGCCTTTGGATATTCCCTTTACTAGGCCGCTTCCAAGGTACTTGCGAATTCCAAAAACGCTGGCCGGGAGTTCGGATTCAAACTGAGTTGCTTTGAATTGAGGACCATGGGCAGGGTGCCGGGACCAATCTCCTGTAACCTTTAAGGTTTCGCCACATTGCACGCCTGGAAATTTGCCGACGATCGTGACCGCGTTCTTTGCGTTTTCAGGTCTAAGATTAGCAATCAAGTAGCCGTCTTCATCATTCGAATACTTGATGCGCTCGAGTACACCCTTGAGGGTTTCACTGGATGTTGATTGAGACACAAACTAACTAAAGTGACTATCTGCAATTTCTTGCAAGCTCTCGAATACTTTATCGGCTCCCGCATCGATTAACTCTTGACTGGAGTGAGATCCGGTTGAAACGCAGTAGCTTGTCATCCCGATGCAATGAGCCGATTCAATATCAAAGGGCGAGTCACCGATCAAAATCGCCTTTTCGGGCTTTGCGTCGAGGCGATCGAGAGCAATACTCGATAGTTCTGGCTCAGGTTTTCTGTAATGGGTATCGTGGGCTCCGAGAATTAATGAAAACGAATCGGACAAGCCGAGCGATTCGATTATATTCCTCGTATGTATTCCGCTCTTGTTGGTAAACACCGCAGCTTTAATGTCGTGCTGGTTAACGGCCTGAATCAGATCCCTCGCACCTGGTAGCAGAACGACTCCTTCCAGGTGAATCTCGTCGAACTTTTCTTTCCACAATTTCATGGCCGCTTCCAATTCAGTGTCGGCGAAGAAACTGCGAATGGTAACGGGCATTGAACCTCCAACCGCTCTTTTAACAGCATCATAGGTCGGAGCTGGTCTCCCCAGTTTCTCTGCAGCATACTTGTAGCAGCGATAGATGGTCTCGAAATGATCAACAAGGGTACCGTCCATATCAAAGAGAACCGCCTGCAGATCGCGTAAACTAGTGTTATTTGCCATTCAGATCGTGGGTTGGGAGAATCTGCATTTGCCAGTGACAGTGGCTTGGCAAACCAATTCAATCTTTATTTCCATATCCAGAAGTGTTGCTCTCTTGACACGGGAATATTGAGCTTTCCATGAGGAACTTTGCTGAAAATAGCGACAGACGGATTTTGAAAAGCCCTTGTTTCCATGTGTTCCTGGTTGGATGTGAATAACTCGAGAGTAACTAAGTAAATTCCGCTCTAGCAAGGGGTTTAGTGGCATCGGTGTTACCTGATTGTGCCAAAGCAGCCGATTGAGAATTGTAAAAAGTAGAATCAGAGATGGGCGACGCTGTTTTTCAGGGAGAAATTTGGACTATTTGGAGACAGAAGAATATCAAGATGAAGCAGAGATTGGAGAATTGAGCCAGATACTTATTTTGAATTTTGTAAGTGTTTGTAAGTCATATATTAGTAATAGATTGAAAGAACCTGTTTCGATACAGAAGAACTGTACCACTGACTTGTTAATTTTGAATATATCTCTCTTTCTGGTACTTTGACCTCTGAAATTTAGCCTCAAAAAGCGAGTTAAGGCCGATTTTTTACATATTTAGGCATAATATCGCTTCCATACCTTCGGATTTGTGCTGAATATCCTATAAATCAGCAACGGGCTGGAGAAATTGTGAAGAAACCTAGCAAAAGGGGATTTGTAGCAGGTATTTACGGGTTATGGACCACGAAAACGGGTCTTTAGAATCGATGAGAATCGCGGTCGTGGGATCTGGGGCCGTTGGGCTATATTATGGAAGTCGACTGCAAAAGGCGGGTGAAGACATACGCTATCTTTTACGAAGTGACTATGACGCGGTACAGCGAAATGGAATCAGAACTAGAGCTCGTGACAGTCATTTTCAGTTGAACGATGTAAAAGCTTATCGGAACTCACAGGATATCGGAAAGGTGGACCTAGTGATTGTGGCGGTGAAAGCGGTATCGAACAGGTTCCTGCCAGAACTGCTTCGACCCATTCTCGCACCGGAGACGGCGATTCTGAGTCTGCAAAATGGGCTTGGGAACATCGAGTTTCTCAGAAAGTACTTCCCGGACAATCCACTCTTTTGCGGAACCTGCTATATTTGCCTTAATAGAGTAGAGCCAGGTGTTGTGGAAAATTTCCTGTTAGGGTCCATCGTCCTCTCACAAGAGGGAAAGGCGAGTTCAAGTAAGTTGAAGACAATCGGTGAAATGCTGAATAGGGCACGACTAAATTGTCGGATTTCCCCCAACATTGACCAGATGCGATGGGAAAAGCTGCTCTGGATCGTGCCATTCAATGGATTGTCCATCGTCGCGGGAAAAATTACCACTGATTTGATTCTTGCGGACGAGGGACTCAATCGATTGGCGAGAGGTCTTATGGAAGAATTATTGGGAGCATCTTCCGCCTTGGGTTTGAGCATCGATCGTAAACTTGTTGAGCGACAATTCGAAATTACGAAGTCGTTGGGTGAATACAGTCCGTCAAGCTTGTTAGACTTTCTCGCCGGCAGAAGCGTGGAAGTGGAGGCGATCTGGGGAGAGCCCCTACGGCAGGGCTTAAAGGTCGGTCAAGACATGCCAAAGCTGGAGACGCTTTATCGTCTGCTGCGAATTACCTGCTGCGACCAACAATTCTAATCCCTGCGGATTCAAACTGTGGCGGCTATCGGTCGATCGTGTTTTAGCAGGGAAACCGTATCTGGAATATCTTTAATGATCTGGCTCGGCATCGGACCGACCCCTAAATAGCGGAGATTAGGTAAAGAAGGGGGCCAATCTTGGCCCAAAAAGGCAGAGTCGAGTACACTTCGAACCATCCCTGCGACGTAGGCCTTCGCTTCAGTGGGCAGCTCCGCAAATGTTCGAGCTTTCGAGATGTCGGAATCCCAGCCAGCATATTCTTGATAGACCGGTACGAGCGTTCTTCTAAAAGTCTCGTCGCGCGGGACTCTATTGACGCGATTTCCGTTTTCGTCTTGGTAGGCGATGCAGATCTTCAGGTTGCCCTTCCAGTTGGAGTCATGACCCAGAGCGTCTATCTTGTTGATCATGAGGTCATCGTATCCGCCGTATCGCAAGGTGTCCGCTTTTTCCACGGCATCGTACCAACCCACCTTTCGTTGACGTCCCGTTGAGGTTCCGAATTCAATTCGTTTTAGCCGGTCGAACAGGGGGTGGGGCTCATCTACTTGTGTGATGAAAACGTGGGTGCCCACTTTGGTGTCATAAGCTTTTGCCACTCCAAAAACATGTAGCGGTTGAACGGGAATACAGGCGGAGTTAAAGAACTCGGGAGCGTAGGTGTGCGAGGCCGAGACGTTGGGTGAAAACCCTTGCCGTTTATCGAGCCAGTAAGCTTGGCCGTATTCTCCGATGACGTACTTCCCAGACACTTCGGCCTTTCTGACTATCTCTCGTACGTCTGCGATGTTGTCTTTCAGCGATTGTCCGGCATCCCAGTAGACATTGATTAATTCATCCATATTGAGCGTGAAGGGGGCGCTCCCCTTGAAGCGGCTAAAATCAAATTCCCTTTTCTCGAACAGACCTGCTTCAATCGCATCGGCATTTGCTCGAGTCTCGGCTTGGGTTAACGAATCAAAGAATCCATTCCATGCTTCTTCCGATGCCTGGCAAACATGCTGTATTGTCGAGCAAGCGCGCAACGCCTTTTGGGAAAGCTTTGAATGATAGCGGTCTTTTCCACAAAGAAAGTCGCAGTAGAAAATTTGGAATTGGCTAACTTCATCGACGTAGGATGGCGTAATTCCTCTTCCTGTGCTTCCGCGGGGTTCTTCATTTATCAGATTCACCCGGTACCATTCCCATGCGAGATCGAGTAGTCGATGAGTGAGATCCGAAACCATTGTTCGCTCATCGATGACCAGTCGCTCTGTGACCCGGTAGCCATTGGCGTCGACCGGTTTTAATTCCCACAAAAACTTGCGAGGATCTGCGACGACTCCTGCTCCGATGGCCAGGAACGTCACCGATTGGTCGACAACCCCTGCGGGAAGAAGATTGAGTTTCAATCCACCAGCAGTGTGTCCCGAATTGGCTCCCCCGTTGATTTTGATGACAACCTCCACGGGCGACGATTCACCTGTGTCGATGCGAAGTTCTTCGATGACTTCGGATATGAGGCGGCCCTTGCCTTCATCACCCATGCTTATGCCGCAATCCGCTATTAATCTGCTCTTAAATTTTGTGAGTGCCATTGTAGATTTTAGATTTGGAGGTGCCTTAATCCTCTCCTCTCGCCAAACGGTATAAGGTGCCACCGATGTTGACTCGATTCCAGCCTTTGCCGATCCGACATCTGAATAGTTGAGATCGGCGCAAGTAACGGTTGAAGTTTAGAGGGGCGTCAATCGCTCCCTTTGCGGGAGAGGCAAACTAGCTGCGCTTTGCTACCTCGATCACATCATGCGGAGCGGACTCCTTCATCCCGGCAGAACTAATTCTAACGAAGCGGGCTTTATCCCTTAGTTCTTCTAGGTTTTTGGCACCATTGTAACCCATCCCAGCCTGAAGCCCTCCCGACATCTCTGCCAAAATGTTCAACACGGATCCGCGAACCTCTTTCATTCCTTCAACCCCTTCTGCGGTCAGTTTTCGTGCTGTGTCTTTTTTGAGATGTCCGTAGCGAGCAGCTGAGCCTTTTTTCATCGCGCTCAGGCTACCCATTCCTCGATATTCCTTATAGAGCTTGTTGTTTATCTCGATAATTTCCCCGGGTGCCTCTGGGCTTCCGGCGAGGAGTCCTCCGAGCATTACCGAATCTGCAAGAGTCATGGCTTTAACGATATCGCCTGACTTGGTGATTCCCCCGTCCGCGATTATACGAACGCCTTTCTTTTCTGCGCCCCGGGAAGCATTGTAAAGGGCGGAGAGTTGAGGAATGCCAACGCCGGCCACGACTCGCGTCGTGCAAATGGAGCCTGGCCCTTGGCCGACTTTGATCGCATCCGCGCCGCAGTCGGCTAAGTACTCTACGCCGCTACCAGAGGTTACATTGCCGGCGATGATGGTAAGATCTGGAAATTCGCTTCGCAGCAATTTGACCACTTGCCCGATGCCCGTGCTGTGGCCGTGCGCTGCAGAGACAGCGACTGCATCCACTCTTTCGTTACAGAGATTGGTGACGTGCTCAAGGATGGCATCTTTGTCTAGCGAGCCGTCTTTTTTCCAGACGGTAGAAATCGCAGCGCCTACCAACAGGCGGAAGTCCGAATCGCGGGCGGGCTTTAGAACGCTCTGCTTTTCTGCATTGATCCGCTCGATGTCTGAAATACTAACGAGCCCTTTTAGGTGATGGGCATCGTCGACAACGAGAAGCTTGTTGATGCCAAGGTGTTTGCTGAAAAATTTGTCGGCTACATCGATAGGATTCGGCTTGATATCGTTCTCATGAAGAGTCAGCACCGTCGAGGCGGGATCCATGGCTTCAGCCACTTTTATATGCCCGTACCGAGCTTTGACAACGCGGCTGCCAAGTAGGCCAACGAGCTTACCGTCCTTTTCGGTGACGGGAAACGTGCGAAACTTGTAGCCCTTTTCATCGATCATTTCGATTACGTCGCCGATGTATTGCTCGGGCTGGACCGTTATGGGATTGGGAAGCAGACCGTTGATGTGGTACTTGACCCTTGTTACCTGAGAGACTTGTTCCCGATAAGGCATATTGTAATGGATGATCCCCATGCCGCCGCTGGTTGCCATAGCGATTGCCATCCGGTATTCGGTGACCGTGTCCATGTCAGATGAGATGATCGGGATGTTTAGCTTGATTTGGTCCGATAGGCTCGTCTCTAATTTCGTGTCCCTTGGGAGAACCTCACTGTAGTTGGTGGCGAGTGAAATATCGTCGTACGTGAGTGCGGTTTCTTTTTGCTCGTTGAAAAACGCAGAGGCGCTTTTGTAGAAAAGGTTTTCGTCAAAGATTTCTTTGCTCGGGCTGGTCATAGTCCCTCTTAGAGAGACTGAATTGGGGAATCAAGTATTTTGCGTTCATTAAAAGAAAAAAGGTGGCGTAATAGCGAACCGATGGATTGAGTCGCAACCCATGGTTGATTTTGAGTTCAAGGCATACCGGAGATCATTTGCCGATCCATACTCTACGGCGACGGACTCTTTGCCGAAACGGGCGGGGATTCTCATTCGGTTGCGAGATAAGGACGGGCAAACTGGTTTTGGGGAGATCGCTCCAATAGAGTCGTTTGGGTCGGAATCGCTGGTCTCAGCTTTGGCAGTGTGCTCTCAATTAGAGGGAGAAATTGAATACGAGAAAGTCTCGGATCAAGTCATTGACTATCCTTGTGTCCGATTCGGACTGGAGGCAGCGCTAGCAATGATAGGGAGGGATCCGCTTTGGCCGGAGTTCTCTGAACGAATAGAAGTTTCCGGACTTTTGCCAGATATCGGAGATAGGGGGAGAATCGAAAAACTAGTAGGGGATGGTTATTCGTGCTTGAAGCTCAAATTAGGCAAGCAAGACTTCACCCTAGAGAGGCGGGCATTGGAGGAGATCGTTGAATTGACGGAGGGCTCTATTCGTTTGCGACTCGATGCGAATGGGGGCTTTAATTTGAAGTTGACCAGGACGTGGCTTGAAAGCTTGGAAGGTTTACCTGTAGAATTCTTCGAGCAACCGATGTCGAAAGGTGAGGAATTGACGATGCTTAAGCTAGGAAACGATTATCCCACCACCATCGCGTTGGACGAATCTGTAGTGCGGGTGGATGACTTAAAGCGTTGGAAAGACGAACATTGGCCGGGTTTGCTCGTTGTTAAACCGTCGTTAGCGGGATCCTATGCATCGCTCGTTGATGAACTGAAAACGGAAGATCCCAGTTCGCTCGTCTTTTCTAGTTCACTGGAAACTAAAATTGGAATGTCGCACGCTTTGTCAATTGCACTCGAATCGGGCCCCCTCAAAAGGGCTTTGGGTTTTGGAGTAGGTGGTTTGTTTGCGGATGAAGGAATTTCGATCGATCTCGGACCTTGCTTGGATTCGAATGGATTCCCTGAATTGGAAGAACTCGAAGAGTTGTGGAATCAAATATAGAAGAATTAGCAGATTTTAGCTTTAGCAAACACTCTTTACCCCAGTTTTTGGGTACATGGGAAGATGTCTCGGAAGGAGCTATTTCCCTAGTGAATAAATTGAGGGAGGAGGCGAAAGAAAGTCGTTTTAGCGTGGCTTTGCAAACTGCTGATCCACAAACGTTTTGCGCGGTTTTTTCCGCATTGGCTAGTCGCGAAACTGACCTCTTTTTGTTTAATCCAAGCTGGAGTCAGAGTGAGAATGAAATAGCTAGAAAAATTGCTCTCCCTCAGTGGGTCGTCGGTAATAGAAGCGATGGAACTATTGAAGTAATCACGGAGACATTCGATAAAAAGGGGAACGATGATCTCGAGAGTGGATTTCGAATGATGATTCCGACTGGGGGAACTTCAGGAAAGGTCCGATTTGCTATCCATTCTGATGCAACCCTGTTAGCATCGGTAAGAGCGTTTCAAGACTTCTTTGGAGTGGAGCGCATTTGCACCCATTGTGTTCTCCCATTGTATCACGTGAGTGGATTCATGCAATTAGTTCGCGTTATGGTGAGCGGAGGGGAAATCGTATTTGGATCGATTTCGAATTTCCACAAGAGTTACTCATCGCTCAGTGCAGAGTCTAAGAGCGGCTGCTTTGTCTCTCTAGTGCCTACGCAATTGCATCGATTGCTAAAGAGCGGGTCAGGAATAGATGCTCTAAGAAACTATCGAGCTATTTTTGTAGGGGGTGGAGCTATTTCGAAAGGCTTATTGGAATTGAGTCGAACCCACAAGCTGCATTTGGCGCCAACTTATGGGATGACGGAGACTGCGTCTATGGTGGCGACCTTGATGCCAGATTCATTTTTAATGGGAAAGTCGGGCCAGGGCTTTCCTCTGCCCCATGCTCAACTAGGAATCATTCCCCTAGACCAGCGGGTCGAGTCTAGACCTGAAGTCGGGCGTATTCTAATCAAGTCTGCTTCCTTGTTCTTGGGTTATTATAATGAAGACGAAAAGACTGGTGAGAGATACTTGACCAATGATTTGGGAACAATGGGACCCAGTGGCGAGTTGCTCGTTCATGGGCGTCTGGATCGCGTTATAATCTCTGGGGGTGAGAATATTAGTCTTATTGAAGTCGAAAAAGCCTTTTGGGAATCGGATCTACTTCAAGATGTCGTTGCGTTTGGTATTGAGGACCCGGAATGGGGAAGTAGACTGTGCGTGGCGTACGTGCCCAAGGACAAGGACTTGGGGGAGGAGGAATTTCTTGATCGCATGGCGAGACATTTGCCCAAGGTTAAGCTCCCGAAATCCTGGTTAAGGCTAAGCGCTTTGCCGCGGAACGAGGCAGGCAAAATCCTGTTGGATTCTATTGTGGAACGACTCAGGCAGGTTAACGAATGAAGAAGATGGTGTGGTTCATTACCTGACTCGGGATATGAATTCGAAATTTTCAACGTGCTATTTTAAAGTGCTCCACTAACGTCGATGGATGACAAAAAGGGAAATCGCAGATGTGCTGAACGACATTTCTACCTTGTTGGAGTTGAGGGGTGAGAATCCTTTCAAAATTCGTGCTTATTCTAATGGAGCGCGGAAGTTGGAGACGCTTGAAGAAGACTTGGATGAGCTAATCGCTGAGGGCAAGCTAGCGGACATTCAGGGTTTTGGTAAAGCGTTGGTCGAGAAAATAGAAACGCTCCACGCGGATGGGAAGCTCGAATTCTACGAGAAGCTCAAGGCCTCAGTCGAGCCAAGTATAGTATCCATGCTAGAGATACCGGGGCTAGGCGCGAAAAAGATCAAGGTCCTGAACGAGTCGATCGGTGTTTCCTCGATTGAAGAACTGCAGAAGGCCTGTGACGATAATCGAGTAGCGGAACTGAAGGGATTTGGCAAGAAATCTCAGGATAAAATCGTCGAAGGTATCAAGAATCGGGAGGCCTATGGGAAACGGCACTTGTGGTGGCGCGCTCGGGAAATTACAGCACCGATCTTAGATGGATTGCTGGCTTTGGAAGATGTGGAAAAGGCATCGCATGCCGGTAGTTTTCGAAGAAGGCGTGAACACGTTGGTGACTTGGATTTCATTGTGGCCTCATCCAATCCGGGCCCCGTTATGGATTGGTTTGTTTCCCAAAGCCATGTTAAGGAAGTTACAGCAAAAGGGGAAACGAAGGCGAGTGTGCGATTTGAGAGTGGGCTGCAGGCAGACCTCCGAGTAGTTCCGTCTAAGCAATATTGTTTCGCTTTGCATCATTTCACGGGTTCTAAGGATCACAACGTCCAGATGCGGCAGAGAGCCCTCGCCCGCGGCCTCAGTTTGAGCGAGTGGGGGTTGAAGCCGGTTGAGGCTGAGTCCTTCGAGGGCAGTCTTGAGGCAGAAAGCGAATCGGATCTGTTTATGCTCCTCGATTTGAAGTTTGTGCCTGCTGAGCTGAGAGAGGGTTTGGGGGAAATTGAAGCGGCGGAGGGGAAAGGCTTTCCACCGCTTTTGGAGGTCGAACAATTGTGCGGCGTGTTTCATAATCACACGACGGCCAGCGATGGTAGTGCGACTCTTGAGGAAATGACCTCTGCCGCTCAGGATCTTGGTTGGGAGTATTGGGGGGTTGCGGATCACTCGAAAGCGAGCTTTCAGGCAAACGGATTGGATGAGGAGCGACTTCTGAACCAGATTAGCCGTATCAAGGATCTCAATGCATCGAACAAATTTAGCACTCACGTTTTCTCGGGAAATGAATGCGATATCCTTCCGGACGGTTCCCTCGACCTGGACTCAGAGGTACTGATGAAGTTGGACTACGTTGTGGCCTCGGTTCATTCCTCTTTTTCTCAATCGGAAGCGGAGATGACGGCGCGGATAATCAAAGCAATTGAAAATCCGGCAACGACGATGCTGGGTCACTTGTCAGGGCGGCTTCTCCTGAAGCGAGAGGCTTACAAGTTAGATACACATAAGGTAATTGACGCTGCGATTGCGAATGGGGTGGTCATCGAATTAAACGCGAACCCCTATCGACTCGACATGGACTGGCGCTTTTGGAGGAAAGCGGCAGAGAAGGGGCTTCTAACTAGCATTAATCCCGACGCCCACTCGACGGATCACTTCGCCTTTGTCGAGTCAGGAGTCAATGTAGCGCGCAAAGGCTGGCTGACGGAAGACAATGTAATCAACACCAAGCCTCTAACAGAGGTTGTGAAGATACTCGCTGGCAAGCGCCTGCATCTTACCTGCTAGAAGCGGATTATCCGCAATTGTGTGCCATTCTAAGTGTCACAGTTCTGGGGAAGTGTGACACAAAGTGAGACATCTTGGCTGAAAGCAGGCGGATCCAGTCGAGTTGGGAATAACGGATATGAGTCATAAGTTACTGATTTACAGTGTCTAAAGTTTTAATAATGAGCAGTGGTACGGGCTTTGCTAAGGGGTATGAATGGGACGCGTACTCGGAATCGATTTAGGTACTACGAATTCTTGCATGGCAGTTATGGATGGCGATGAGCCAGTCGTTGTGCCGAATGCAGAAGGTGCACGCACGACTCCCTCGATCGTTGCGTTTACAAAGGCTGGCGAAAGGCTAGTCGGCCAAGCTGCAAAGCGCCAAGCAGTTACCAATCCAAAGAATACAATATTTTCGGCAAAGCGGCTGATTGGCCGTAAGTTTGCTGAAGTCGCTTCGGAAGCGGAGGGTATTCCTTTTAAGATTGTTGAGGCTGACAACGGTGACGCCTTTATCGAATGTCAAGTGGGCGACAAGACGGAGCAGTTCGCTCCTGAGCAAATTGCTTCCTTCGTTTTGGCGAAGCTTAAGTCGGATGCAGAAGCCTATTTGGGTGAGTCGATGACCGAAGCGGTCATTACGGTCCCGGCCTACTTTAATGATAGTCAACGTCAGGCGACTAAAGACGCTGGCAAGATTGCGGGTCTCGATGTTCTCCGTATCATCAACGAACCAACCGCGGCCTCGCTGGCTTATGGTCTCGACAAGAAGAGCGACGAGAAAATTTCGGTCTTCGACTTGGGTGGAGGTACCTTTGACGTATCGATTCTGGAAATCGGTGATGGCGTTTTCGAAGTGAAAGCGACCAATGGCGATACCATGTTGGGCGGCGACAACTGGGATCAGTCGATTATAGACTGGATGGTCGATGAATTTAAAAAAGAAAATGGTATCGACCTCAAAGGCGATCCGATGGCCCTACAGCGCCTTAAAGAAGAAGGTGAAAAGGCGAAGATCGCTCTGTCATCTGCGACCACCTACGATGTAAACCTACCTTTTATCACGGCAGATGCGTCCGGACCAAAGCACCTCAACATCCAATTGACTCGAGCGAAACTGGAGCAGATCACGGATGACTTGTTTTCTCGCTGCCGGGTGCCATTCCAAAACTGTTTGCGCGATGCGGATCTTTCGGCATCGGAGATCAACGAGCTCGTTCTCGTGGGTGGCATGACCCGAATGCCAAAGGTTGTCGAAATAGCGGAAGAGCTTGCCGGAAAGAAACCCCACCAAGGTGTGAACCCGGACGAAGTTGTTGCTATTGGCGCAGGAATTCAGGGAGCGGTTCTCAAGGGAGATGTTCGCGACGTCTTGCTGCTTGACGTCACTCCATTGACTTTGGGAATTGAGACTGCCGGAGGCGTATCGACTGCGATGATACCACGCAACACTACGATCCCAGCTAAAAAATCTCAGACATTTTCAACTTACGCAGATAACCAGCCCTCGGTTGAAATCAAGGTGCTTCAAGGGGAACGACCCATGGCGACCGACAACAAGGTTTTGGGGACTTTCCACTTGGATGGAATCCCACCAGCGCCTCGTGGTACTCCTCAGGTTGAAGTTACCTTTGATATCGACGCGAATGGCATCCTAAATGTTTCAGCGAAAGACAAGGGTACCGGTAAGGACCAGCACATCACGATTACAGGATCGGGTGGACTTTCGGAGGACGACATCGAAAAGATGACCAAGGATGCGGAGCTTCATGCGGAAGAGGACAAAAACCTCAGGGAGCGTGTAGAAAACCGGAACCAGCTTGATAGCACTATCTACCAGATGGAAAAGACAATGAGCGAGGCTGGGGACAAGTTGCCAGCCGACAAGAAAGGCCCGATAGAAGCAGGAATCGCAGATGCGAAAAAAGCCCTCGAGTCGGAAGATCCTGACCAAATCAAGAAAGCTTTGGAAGACTTGAGCAAGCTCGGCGCTGATCTCTATCAAGCGGCGGCAGCCGAAGGCGGTATGCCTGACATGAATGACATGGCGGGCGCAGCGGGTGGTCCTCCTCCTGAAGGTGGCGAGGCTCCGAAAGGCGAACCAAAACCAGCGGATGTCGTGGACGCGGATTTCGAAGTCGTTGATGACGACGAGAAGAAGTAGCCAAAAATGAATTTCGAGTAGCGGGTTCGATTAACCGAACCGGTTACTCGTTTCCTTGTGATAAATATATATATCTAAAACAACTAATCTAACATAAGAAACAACTCAATATGAGCGCATCAACATCAGTAAAAGTAAAACCTCTAGGAGATCGCGTGCTAATCAAGCACGTTGATGAAGACGAGCAAGTTCGTGGTGGTATCATCATTCCGGACTCTGCTAAAGAAAAGCCACAGGAGGCGGAAGTGATCGCCCTTGGCACCGGAGCCAAAGACGGTGACGGTAAACTAGTCCCGTTCAACGTGAAAGTTGGCGATCGCGTTCTCACCAGCAAGTACGGTGGAACTGAAGTCAAAATCGACGGCGAAACTTACCTCTTGGTTCGCGAAGATGATATCCTCGGAGTCATTGAGTCCTAAGAGAAAATAACTAACCAATTAACCAATAGTATCTAAAAAATAAAGACAATGGCTAAACAATTGCTATTTGATGAATCCGCTCGTCACGCCGTCCTTAAGGGCGTCGAAACTCTGGCGAAAGCGGTCAGTGTAACCTTGGGGCCAAAAGGCCGCAACGTCGTTATCGACAAGAAATTCGGTTCTCCTACTGTAACTAAGGATGGTGTTACAGTAGCTAAGGAAATCGAACTCCCTGATGCTTACGAAAATATGGGTGCCCAGATGGTGCGCGAAGTCGCTTCTAAGACTTCTGACGCAGCTGGTGACGGTACTACAACGGCTACCGTTTTGGCTGAAAGCATTTACCGTGCGGGACTCAAAAACGTAACGGCAGGATCGAATCCAATTTACCTCAAACGTGGCATTGACAAAGCAGTCGAGGCAGCAGTGCTGGAGCTGTCCAATATCTCGAAGGCGGTTGAGTCGCGCGAAGAGGTCAAGCAAGTGGCTACGGTTTCTGCAAACTGGGATGAGACGATTGGTGACATCATCGCTGACGCGATGGACAAAGTGGGCAAAGACGGAACAATCACCGTTGAGGAAGCAAAATCAATTGAGACGAATCTCGATGTGGTTGAGGGTATGCAGTTCGACAAGGGCTACCTCTCTCCTTATTTCGTGACCGACAACGAGTCGATGGAAGCTTCTTTAGAAGATGCGTACATTTTGATTCACGAAAAGAAGATCAGTGCATTGACTGACCTGCTTCCGTTACTTCAAGAAGTTGCCAAGACGGGTAAGCCATTCCTCCTCATCGCTGAGGATATCGAAGGCGAAGCGCTTGCGGCTCTCGTGGTTAACAAGATTCGCGGAACGTTGAACGTCTGTGCGGTAAAGGCTCCCGGTTTTGGTGACCGCCGCAAAGCGATGCTCGAAGATATCGCAATTCTGACAGGTGGACGTTGCATTACTGAAGACTTGGGTATTAAGCTCGAAAACGTTCAGCTCAGCGACCTCGGACAAGCTAAGAGTGTAAAGATCGACAAGGAAAGCACGACTATGGTCGAAGGCGGAGGTGCGGCTAACGAGATCCAAGGTCGCGTAAAGCAAATTCGTCGCCAGATTGACGAAACCACTTCAGACTACGATCGCGAGAAGCTTCAAGAGCGTTTGGCTAAGCTTGCAGGTGGGGTTGCCGTCATTAATGTAGGTGCTGCAACAGAGCCTGAAATGAAGGAGAAGAAGGCTCGTGTTGAAGACGCGCTACATGCGACTCGTGCTGCGGTTGAAGAAGGTATCGTTCCAGGCGGAGGGGTTGCTCTCATTCGTGCTGCGAACGCGATCGATGAGCTGAATCTGAAAGGTGACGAGGAAATCGGTGCCCAGATCATCAAGACTGCAGTTTCAGGACCTATCCGTTTACTCTGTCAAAATGCAGGAGTGGAAGGATCCGTTGTCGTTAAGGAGATCAACGAGAGCGAAGGTAACATGGGATACAACGTAGCCACGGATAAATACGAGGATCTGCTCAAGGCAGGTGTCGTAGATCCTACCAAGGTGACACGTTCCGCGCTGCAGAACGCCGCGTCGATCTCTGGTCTGCTTCTCACGACCGAATGTATGATTACCGATATTCCTGAGAAGGAAGAGGCCCCAGCGGGCGGTGGTCATGACCACGGTATGGGTGGCATGGGTGGCATGATGTAATCAACGCTCAGATTAAGGACAATTTACGAGCGACTCCCATGAGGGAGTCGCTTTTTTTGTACGATTTGGTAGTTCTTTGAAACGAAGCTATTGGTTTGATTGAATGATGCGTGTACCCTCATTGAAATGATGTATCTTACTTCAAGGAACCAGAGTGAGCACTCAACAGGAACAGATTGATATACTAGGTCTTGCTGCTCCAAGGTGAACAGCTGCGTGCTAACATTTAGTGTTGGTTCAGGCGATTGTGCGTCAGAATCTTGCGAAAGGGAGCTTTGGGCGGAGAACGGTGTCTGAATGCAAAACAGAATGAAGTTAGTCTTCGTTATCTATATTTGATCAGCAGCAGCAGGAAATCTTGAATCTGCTTCCACCCAGCAAGAAGTCGTCTAGTAAGGAAAAGCAGAGTTAATCGAAAGGAGTGGCACTCCTTTGGGCGAATTCGCTCGCATGTTCGCTGTTTCATTGGAAACCCTAGTCGCTCCAACATTGGCATCATGATAAAATCGCCTCCAACGAAAGAGTATTTACGAGAGATACGGGATTTCGCTAAAAAACTCGCCCTCAAAGCCGGTGATCGAGCTATGGAGATGCGCGATGGTGGATTGACGCAAAGCTATAAGCAAAGCGTTGAACTCGTCACATCTGCAGACTTGGAAGTGAATGACTTGATTAGAGATGGGATTCGCGAAGCCTATCCCGAACACGTCTTTTTGACCGAAGAGTCAGAAGGGGCAGCCGCGGCCCGCCCTAACTTGTTAAGTCCAACCTGGATTATCGATCCGATTGACGGCACCGTCGGTTATGCCCGAGGTCACTTTCAGTTTTGCATTTCGATAGCGTTTTGCATGAAGGGCCAGATTCAGGTAGGGGTTGTGAATTGCCCCGCGCTTGGAGAGATTTTTGTGAGTATTAAGAATGATGGCGCGTTCTTAAACGATGAATGCATACACGTGAGTGATACGGATCATCTTGAGAATTCTCTTGTCGCGACCGGATTTCCGCATGGGTGGGGAGGAATTGACCGGTTGGTCGCAAGACTAGGAGATATACGGAAAAGATGTAGAGACATAAGGAGGTCCGGTTCTTGCGCGTTTGACCTTTGTTGGGTAGCATGTGGTCGTATCGACGGTTATTACGAAGAGGATCTCAAAGCTTGGGACCTGAGTGCTGGGAAATTGATCGCGATTGAAGCGGGGGCCAAATATGGCTTTTTCGACGAAAACAAAAGGGATGAATTGCCTGAGATACGTGGATACGCTAATCTGGCAACCAATCCCCATCTATACGATGAAATGATGTCGATTCTTGCCGGGGATAACTCCTAGCTAAAGAATCTGGGTTTCCATACCAATTTCAATTTGCCCCGATTTAGACTCGTTGGTAAAGTTTTGGCCGAAAATGACACCTTGTTCTGTCTTTGGATATTGAGCTAAAGTGTGGAGTGGCTCTTTCCCATGGCCTTGTCCAGTCTGAGGGTCGAGTGTCGTGATCACGCATCGGGTGCGGGGACCTGAAGCCCTAAGGAGGCAATCGCCGATTTTGATATGAGACCAGCAGTCCTCGTCAAAGGGGTCGCAGCCATCTACAACAATATTGGGACGAAAACGGGATATCCCGATAGGAAAGTCGAGGCGTTCGTTTAAGTCATCCATAGAGGGTCCTGATATAATCAGGAGGGGGTAGCCGTCGGCCAAGCTCGTTTGATCAATATCAGAATTCCTGGTGAACCTCTGGTAGCTGCGATCGATTCCTAAGAGGCGAACATCCTCTTTTAGGAATCGGCTTAGCCATTTAAAAACCGCATCTCCTGCATCTTGGGCGACGACTTGGCTACCCCATACGGTTGCTGTCTTTTGGGTAGGGGAGGCCTGTTGAATGGTGGCTTGGATGGTTGAGCAGTTTGGGAGACTGAGCTCAATAGTCCCTTCGTGGATGATTTTAACATCGATCAAAGCGAGTCGTGGATGGGTTCACTGACTGAGAAACGTTCTCGACTTATTGTTCGCGACGACCATCCACCTTCGGTCCGAGCGGATCGAGCGAAAACGAACCCACGTCAACTGGGTGGCATGACTTCATTGGGTATAAATGCAATTAGGATACGAAGGGCATTCCGGGTATTCCTCTCGCCGGACGGTTGCTCTGGTCCCGCGGTGACGTTGCCAGCCTGCGAAATGCTATCCTAGCTTTGCCTTGAGGGCTTTGACCACATTACTCGGAACAAATTCGCTTACGTCTGCTCCGTACTCGGCCACTTGCTTAACCAAGGAAGAGCTGGTGTAGTTATAGCCCTCTTTGGTCATTACTAGAATCGTCTCGATTCCAGGTCCGAGGTGCCGGTTCATGTTTGCCATTTGAAACTCAAATTCAAAATCGGATACGGCTCTTAGTCCGCGAATAATGACAGATGCGTTTTGAGCCTTGGCAAAATCGATAAGCAAACCGCTAAAAACCATAGCGGAGGCGTTTGGGAATTGCTCTATGTTTTGGTTTACAAGGTTTAGACGTTCCTCCGCTGTGAAAAACGGCTTTTTGTCACGGTTTTCGGCAATCGCAATGATCACACTGTCAAAGAGGCGACACGCTCTCTCGAGAACGTCTAAATGGCCGTGTGTAATGGGATCAAAGGTACCTGGGTAAATGCAGACTTTCATAAACCGCCTCGATGGGAATCTATAGGTAAGTTTTTTGCAACGAAATGTTTACATCTACCGGATTCGCTGTCTCTCAAGCTTTACTTTGACGATAGATAGCTTTTGAGTGCGGTTTAATGAATCTACCTAACATTCTAACACTTTCGCGGATCCCATTGATGTTCCTGATTGTGTGGCTCATGCGGGAGGACTTTATGTGGGCGGCGACCGGCGCTTTTGTAATGTTCGTGATCGCTGGGTTGACTGATTGGCTAGATGGGTACGTTGCTCGCAAGCAAGGGATCGTGTCGAACTTTGGTATTCTCATGGATGCGTTGACTGACAAAATTCTGATGCTCGGTTTGATGATTGCCCTGGTGGATATTGGGCAAGTGCATATTTTCCTTGTTCTCTTAATCCTTGGTCGAGAGTTTATGATCACGGGCATGCGTTTAGTGGCGGCAACCAAAGGGGTCGTTGTGTCGGCTGAGAGTTCAGGTAAACAAAAAACGGTTACACAAATTTTGGCGGTAGGCGCCTTCTTGCTCGAGGCCGTCTTTAGAAAAGACTTTGGCTCTGGCACTGGTGGGTGGGCGGTGCAAACTGCCGAAACTCTGAATTGGATTGGGTTGATACTTTTTGGACTATGCGTATTCATGACGCTGTATTCGGGTGCCAATTACTTCAAGAAGTATGGTGAACTCGTATTTCTAGAAGGCGATAGATAGGCTTTATGATGCGGAATCCGAGATGGGCCCGTTATTGGCCGACGCACGTTGTTCTCAGGGTAGCAACATTAGGGAGTCTGGGTGACTTTAAGGCTCCTGGAACTTGGGGTTCTGCCGCGGGAGTCTTGCTGTACCTGGTGGTCTTTTACCCTACAAACCATTTTGTTGGAGCCCTCCTCATGTTGGCGAGCTGCTACTTTGCGGTTGGAATATGTGGAGAGGCGGAGAAGCGACTTAAGAAAGTGGATCCAGGGGAAGTGATCATAGACGAAGTGGTCGCAATGCCAATCTGCTTTATTGGGCTCAAGCCTTTCATCGCCGAGGGTCACGGCGCTGTTGTTCTTTTGGGAACGTTTCTTGTATTTCGGCTTTTCGATATTCTCAAACCACTAGGAATAAAGAAACTGCAGCGTTACTACGGTGGATTTGGAGTTGTTATCGACGATGTTGTAGCCTCCCTCGCCACCTGCGTGGTGATGAATCTAGGGCTTCGTTTGTGGCTCGGATTTTGAAAGCCCTCTCAGGAGGATTGTTTACGCGAATCGTTGGTTCGCTCACGGGTGCTGACAGCGATAACAAGCCCCGCTAGACCCATAAGAATTGAGAGGGTGGTCCCACGGCTGAGGCCGAGCGTGAGAGCGGCGTCCGGCTCTCTAAACTGCTCACCAACGACACGTAAAATGGAGTAGATCAGCAAGAATTCTCCTACGAGCGATCCAGGATGCTTTTTTAGAGTAGGGGTTTTCCAGATACGGTACTGGGAATACAGCAGCATGAAAAGACCCTCGAGGGCAGCCTCATACAGTTGAGAAGGATGGCGAGGTAGAGTACCTCTGTCGGGGGCAGTTGAGAAAAGAACAGCCCATGAAACGTCAGTTACCTTCCCCCAGAGTTCGCCGTTAAGGTAGTTTGCAATCCGCCCGAAAAGCAATCCAGCGGGCGCCAAGGAGCAGACGAGATCCGCGGTCAGCCAAAACGACTGCCTGTGTTTCCGGGCAATGTACAGCGTAGCGACTGCGACTCCGGTGAAACCCCCATGGCTGGCCATACCTCCCTCCCAAACGAAAAAAACTTTCCAAGGTTCGGACAAAATGAGTTCCGGAGTATAAAAAAGAAAATACCCAACCCTACCGCCTGCAACCACTGCGACGATGAGTGCTACAAAAAGATCAGTTTGTTGTTCCGAGTTGTAGGGTGACAGGCCTTTTCTATAATATCGGCTCAAAAGCCAGGCCCCTACGAGGAATCCGAGAATGTAGGCTAGACCATAGTATCGAATCCCAAAAGTCTCAGTGAACTGTATCAGAAAGGGGCGAGGCTGATGTACGTGATAGGCGAAGACCCTTAAAAGCTCCATGACAGGTGTATTTAGGATTCCTTATGAGTGAGCGGATCGTTGGCCTCACTGTTTTCATTCCGTGCTAGTTCGCGCATGTCGATGGCGACGTCATCCTTTTCAAAAATCTCTCTGCCTAGAATGGACTCCATTATATCCTCCATAGCGACGACTCCTGCGAGTGATCCAAACTCGTCGACCACGGCCAGCAGTTGTTGGTGAGACTTCAGCATCGACTGTAACGCGGAATAAGCGGTTACGGTTTCGGGTACGAATCGAACATCGTCCATTATGTCAACAAGTCTTACGTCGTCGTTGTCGTCTGCTATTTGCGTGAGTAGGTCGCGTCTCCGAACGATACCCACGATGTTGTCGAGCTCTTCGTCGAAAACGGGTATCCGGGCAAAGTGCAAGTGAGGGGTCTTTTTGAATACCTCCTCAACGGTAAGAGACTTATCTAAAGCGGTGACCACGACTCGGGGAGTCATGATTTCACTCACCTGCACCTCGTCAAGTTTGAGGGCGTTGGCGACCATGTCCGACTCATCCGAGGTGAGGCTTCCTTCCTTTGCACCCTTTTCGGCTAAGAGAATGATCTCTTTCTCATCCGCGTCTGGATCAGTTTCGATGTCGCCTTTTACGACTAGTTTGATTGACGCATTGGTCATATAGGTGATCGGCGTCATCAAGATTCGCAATATGACGAGCGAGTCCACGATCCAGGGATGAAGCTGTGTCCGGTAGACAACCCCGAGATTCTTGGGAATGATCTCGGAAAAAATAAGAACCCCCAAAGTCATTGCCCCCGTGATGATCCCGATGACTGCATTTCCCCACATTATGACAGCGAGTCCTCCCACTAACGCGGTACCTGCAGTATTGGCGATTGTATTGAGAGTGAGAATTGCAGAGATCGTATTTGGAAGGTCGATCTTCAAGTGCTCGAGTTTTGCGCCCTTGCGAGGTCTGCTTTTCTTTAAACCTTCAATCTCGGCGACGGTTGTGCTCAGAATGAGGGATTCCATCAAAGAGCAATAGAACGATGCTCCTATTGTGAAGGCGACAGCGCCGATAAATGCTAATAGCATTGGTTTAAAGGCATCTTGTTTGGGTCGCTGACAACCCAGATGTCTTGGTGGGCTGCAATACAGGAATGATCGGATTTCTAACGGTATAAGATAAGCTCATTAAGATTTGTCGTATGCGAATAAAATTGATGCATCAAAAAAAGGCAAGCATCCAACTCCGTTCAGCATTTCTTGGCCGAACTGCCCCGCTTTGGACCTATCTCGATCTTAAGCAATCGTTGACGAAGCATCGAGCCTCGCCGCTGATACTGGCCTGGGCTACGGTTTCTTGAGATTTTCCAATTTCCTATGAATTTCAGCGCTGAGGCCTTCTTTATACTCAATGAATTGGTCGCGGAGCGTATCGTTGGCAGTGGAAAGGATTTGAACCGCGAGAAGGCCCGCATTCTTCGCGCCGTTGAGGGCTACAGTAGCTACGGGAACGCCACCCGGCATTTGTAGGATCGAGAGTACGGAATCCCAGCCATCGATAGAATTCGAAGACTTTACTGGCACGCCGATAACGGGTAGCGGCGAAATTGCAGCGGCCATGCCCGGAAGGTGAGCCGCTCCTCCAGCGCCAGCGATAATGACTTTTATCCCCCTTTCGTGGGCAGACTTTGAATACGAATAGAGCCTATCAGGGGTTCGGTGGGCGGACACTATCGTCATTTCAAAGGGTATCCCGAAGGATTCCAGAATATCTGCGGCCTGTTGCATTACATTCAGATCGGAGTCTGAACCCATTATGATGCTTACTAGTGGCTCTTCCATGATGTTACTTTCAGTTTGCTTTTAACGGATTTCGCTTTCGCTTTTGCCTCTTCCAGAGTCGGGGCAAGGATCGTTATGTGGCCCATTTTTCGAAAGGGCTTTGTCGTCTTTTTCCCGTAGAGGTGAACTTTTACTCCCTCTTCTTCCATACATTGTGAGAGTCCTTCGTATTTTACAGGACCTTCCACTCCGGGTTCTCCAAGAAGATTAATCATGGCAGAGGGCATTTTTATGTGGGTACTTCCCAGCGGAAATCCAAAGATGGCTCGAAGGAGCTGTTCGTATTGAGAGGTGACTATGCTTTCGATCGTATGGTGCCCACTGTTATGCGGACGAGGAGCGACTTCGTTGACCCAAAGTTTATTGCTGGTGTCTAGAAACATTTCTATAGCCAGCAGCCCTGTCAGTTTTAGCGAGTCTATGAGGTGAGAGGCGATGGCGACCGCTTCATCCTGGATGCTCGAATCGATCGTGGACGGGCAAACCAGCAGTTCTACCAGATTGGCTTGTTCGTTGAACTCCATTTCCGCAACGGGGAAACATTTCACCTCGCCGTGCGGATTGCGGGCCGCGATAACCGATATTTCCGATTGAATTGGCACGGGGTCTTCTACGATGGAGGGAGCATCAAAAATCCTTTCGAGATCTGCCTGAGAACTGATAATCGAAACCCCCCGACCATCGTACCCTCCCTTCCTCAATTTCTGTACGAATGGAAACGAAAGTGACCCTGCGGTAATTGCCGCTTCGATTTCGGTCTTGTTGGAAAATAGAGTATAGTTGGAAGTGGGGATGTCGTGATCCGAAAAGAACGACTTCTGGAGCCCCTTGTCCTGTATAACTTCAAGCGCTTCTGGTTCGGGCAACACAGGCCGGCCCTCGAGAACCAGTTTTTTGAGAGCATCGGTGTTTATCGCCTCTAATTCGTAGGTTACCATGTCAACCCGCTGGCCAAATTGATAGACGTCGTCGAAGTTCAGCGGGTCTCCTGCAATGACCTCTGTACTGCAGGGTGCTGCAGGACAATGAAGATCCTTATCGAGGATGTAGGTTTTAACATCCCAATTGCTCGCCGCGAGTGAGAGCATTTTTCCGAGCTGCCCACCAGCTATGATTCCCAACTTGAATTGCGAAGTGACTAGTTCTCCCATGGCTCAGTAGATGAGAGGAATTCTGCGGTTGTTGGTCACGAACGGCATGTGAAAAGGGAATGTATCCGCCAGTCATCCATGTCCAACCTTTTTAGCCTGACACACAAAGGAGAAAAACCGGCTGAGTCGTCTGATCGGAATCAATTCAAGACGCTTCTTGATGAATTAAATCTCTCTTCTTGAATCCTTAGCAGGCACCACATAAGTTTTAGGAGTGAGTTATATCCTGTCTCTCGATCAAGGAACCACGAGTTCTCGTGCCATCCTTTTTGATAAAGAATCGAAAATTGTCGGTGTCGGCCAACACGAGTTTAAACAGATTTTCCCCCAGCCCGGTTGGGTGGAGCATGATGCATTGGTCATTTGGGAAACTCAGCTTAAATCTGCGGAAGATGCGTTGGCGTCCGCTTCTGCCTCATGGTCGGATGTCGCAGCTATTGGAATTACGAACCAGCGTGAAACCATTGTTTTATGGGACAAGCGTTCGGGCAAGCCAGTAGCGAATGCTATCGTTTGGCAGGATAGGCGCACGGCTGAATACTGCGATCAACTGAAACAAGATGATCGGGAATCTTGGATACAGAAGAAGACAGGGCTACTTTTGGATCCCTATTTTTCCGCGACCAAAATCAAATGGCTGATGGAGGAGAACCCAGAAGCGATTGAATTAGCGAAGGCGGCTCAATTGGCGATTGGGACAATTGATACCTGGCTCATTTGGAATCTCTCAGGCGGAAAGGCCCATATCACAGATGTATCCAATGCCAGTCGCACGTTATTAATGAATCTCGAGACGTTAGACTGGGACCAAGAGCTTCTGGATTTGTTTCAAGTTCCTCGTTCCGCTTTAGCTGATATTGTTGATTCGAGTGGATCTTTAGCGGAGTCTTCTTCCTGCGTGACGACTCAGCCAATTCCTATTACTGGAATCGCTGGAGATCAGCAGGCAGCCTTGTTTGGGCAAGTCTGTTTCAGTTCAGGTATGGTCAAGAATACATACGGAACGGGCTGCTTTTTGCTAATGAATGTGGGAACAGAGCCAGTTTATTCTGCGAACAAGCTACTCGCTACAGTTGCTTGGAGAATCGGAGGTGTGACCGAGTATGCGCTTGAGGGGAGTGTGTTCATCGGAGGAGCCTTGATTCAATGGTTGCGTGATGAGCTCAGGATCATCGATTCAGCGCTCGAGGTAGAGTCGCTTGCCGCTGAGGTGAAAGATTCTGGGGGCGTTACGATTATACCCGCGTTTTCGGGGTTGGGAGCGCCTTACTGGGATCCGCATGCGAGAGGGGCGATAATGGGCCTGACTCGAGGAACCTCACGGGCTCACATCGCCCGCGCGGCGTTGGAGGGAATCGCCTTTCAGGTGGCAGATGTAGCATCGGCGATGGAAGAAGATTCCGGTCGAAAGCTGGAAACATTGCAGGCGGACGGAGGTGCCTCAGCAAATGGAATTCTGATGCAAACCCAAGCTGACTTGCTGGGCGTTCCCGTGCTCTGTGCCCGGATTGCCGAAACTACGGCCCTAGGGGCTGCCTATTTGGCGGGATTGGCTGTTAGTTACTGGGGATCGAAGAAGGAACTAGAGGAAGGATGGTCCGAGAGTCGTAGATTTGAACCCGCTTCGAATTCCGAGGATCGGAAGTCAAAGATGTTGGGCTGGCGTAAGAACGTTGCTCGAGTGCGAGGTTAGGGTTTGGGGACTACCGCGTTTTTCGCGTTGGATAGCCCGGAATCAGTCTTCTGGTTTACATGAAGATTGCGTTTCCTGAAGAAAGCCTCGATAACGCGGCGATGTCTAAGAACGTGATCGGATTTCACTATACTTTAAAAAACAAAGCGGGCGAGGTGCTCGACCGTTCGAATCCGGAGAGTCCATTGTCGTATCTCGAAGGATCAGGAGCGATTATCGAAGGACTCGAGGAGAGCCTTGCAAATATGTCGGAAGGGGAATCGAGCGAGGTTATCGTGCGTCCGGAGAAGGGCTACGGGTTTCGCGATGAGTCTCAGATAAACGTCGTCTCCAAGGCGGCTCTTCCGGCTGACGAGGTAAATTTAGGTGACTTTTTTCAAGCCGGCGGCGACCGACACGCTCCCATTGTCCAAGTGGTTGAAGTGGATGGCGACGATGTTAAGCTAGATGCAAATCATCCCTTGGCGGGACAGGACTTGTTCTTCGATGTGGAAGTAGTGGAGAAGAGGCCGGCAACGGAAGAGGAAATTTCTCATGGTCATGTTCACCAA
The DNA here is from genome assembly GCF_014529625.1 of Candidatus Pelagisphaera phototrophica. Lineage (GTDB taxonomy): Bacteria > Verrucomicrobiota > Verrucomicrobiia > Opitutales > Opitutaceae > Pelagisphaera > Pelagisphaera phototrophica. Next base: position 3,293,449 of record NZ_CP076039.1, on the reverse strand, counting down.
GCGGACCAGGGTGGCTGCTGTGGCGGGAGCGGTGGTGCCAGTTGCTGCTCCGACTAAGAAAGTTAGGGGAGAGCGGAAAGCCCTCCTCTTTATCTTTCCATGATTTGCAGGGGGTCGGGAGATGGCTCCTCTACCTCAAAGAAAAATCTACTCGAAGGCGATTAGTTCCACGTCGAACAGCAACGTGGCGTTTGCGGGAATCGAACCTCCGGCTCCACGTGGACCGTACCCGAGATCTGAAGGGATAATCAGCGTGCGCTTTTCCCCTTTTTTCATGGCCAAAAATGCCTCATCCCAGCCTTTAATCACGCGCCCGAGTCCCACCTCAAAGACAAAGGGCTCTCCTCGATCGTACGAGCTGTCAAATTTGACGCCGTTCAGGAGAGTGCCTTTGTAATGGGCCGTCACAGAGTCACCCACCTTTGGGGTCGAATCGCCGGTACCCTCCTTGGTAACCGTATAGTGAAGTCCAGATTCGGTGCTCAACGCGTCCGGATACTTCTTTTTGATTTTAGCGATTTCCGGGTTGTCGAGCATGAGGTCGACCGTTGTCTCAAGTGCTGAAACTCTGGTCTCCAGCTCGCTGTTGTCCTCGGTACTGGAAGCTGTCTCTGCAGGTTGTTTGGAGCAACTTGCCAGAATTAAGAGGGCGGCGATACTTAGGGATAGGGTTAGAATGGTCTTCATGTTTAGCGATAGTACTTTGATACAAAGGTAAGTTTTTCAAATGGGAAACCTAGATCTTGCCTAAGATGTGTCGAGCCTAGATCCTGTTGAAGTTCCTATGGATGGTGAGGTTATTCAGTTAAATCAGCCAATTGCGGTGGACGAGATTTTGCTAGTGCCTCGTCACAACGCGAAGCGCTATATTGCGAGGGTTGATGGGGAGGGAAATATCGTGGTCACGATTCCGAAGAGGGGAAGCCGGAAAGGGGCGGTCGCTTTTGCCCGAGAGCATACCGCATGGCTCAGAGAGCAGCAGCGGCTGGCCGCGAGTCGAAAAGAACGGAATCCCCTTCGGAATGGAGACTGGATTTGGTTTCGAGGTTCACGGGTTGAGTTGAAAGTATCCAAGGATTGGGGGCGTCCCGTTTTACGTTTTTCCGAGGAAAGGTTGTTTATAGCAGACGAAGATATCGATCTAGCGCGACCGCTGGGAAAAAAGCTGCAATCGCTCGCTAAAGCGGAATTCCCTGAACGAGTCGCTAGTTTTGCCAAAAAATTCAACCTGAAGTATTCAGGGGTCAGTATCCGCAATCAGAAAACCCGTTGGGGCTCCTGTTCTTCAAGCGGCCGTATTTCCCTAAACTGGCGGCTTGTGATGACCCCTCCCGAAGTGTCAGACTATATCGTGATACACGAACTCATGCATTTGCGGGAGATGAATCATTCGCACTTGTTTTGGAGGTTAGTACGTGAAGCATGCCCTCAATATAAACTGCACGAGCGCTGGTTAAACGAGTACCAGTCGGAATTGAGCTGGGGTTAGAGTGTCGCAGGTGACGCTAGGCAAACGTCTAAGCTTTCCCTATGTTTTAAAGGATGCAGGTTTCAAAACCTGCATAGTCGAGCAAGTATTCGTCGAGGCAGACCATGGCTTCAGAAACGACACGCGGCATATAGTCGCCGTTAGCTAGTCGTCTTTGACAGTGTAGTATGATGTCTAGAATCGGATCTACTCTGATTCCAGAGTAGCGAGAGTCCTCCAACTGATCCTTGATGTAGGATTCAAGGCCCTTGATTGTTAGTTGCTTGTCTATGCACGTTGTCATGGTTCCTCCTTTCTGAAGTTGCCGAGCGAGAGCTTGTGGGCTACATCTTTAATCGGTAGAACGGCCAAACCCGTTAGTCTTATGACAGTTAAAGAAAGGTGAAGTTCGCCTTGATCGAGCAAATATTTTTAAAGCGACTGATTTTGGGTTAGAGCGAGGGATAGCTGTGTCCCGCGAGAGTTAGCAATAAACGCGCTAGCGACGCTTCATTTCGGTATCGAAAAGGGAGCGAACTGACTTGATCGCGTACTTGGTCAGCCGATTCCCGTTTGATCCGCGACCTTTGATCGCAAGCTCTCCAAAATCGTATTCGAATTCCTTAGTACGCGCTTTTGATGTTTGCGTAAGTCGAACGATGATCGGACGCGTGGCGCCATCCAAATTAGCTCTGAAATAGTGGACTTTCGATCCTTTGTTCCCCTTGGTCAAATCATAGACTTTATCTCGGGTGACACCGCTGACCATGAATCGCTTCACGTAGGAATCACCCCTAGATCCATCTCGATAGACCATGTCGTAGATCGTCTCTTCGTCACCTTTTCTCCAAACGGCGACATGGATAATGTCTTGTCCCATGTAGACTTTTTCGGCCACCCGTGAGACGCGGAAAGTGCCATCTCCACAAAAGCAAATAATGTTGTCGAGTTGAGTGCACTCTTCCACGAACTCATCTCTCTTGAGACCAGTTCCGATAAAGCCGTCTTCCCGATTGACGTAGAGCTTCTCGGTTGGAAGCGCCACTTCTGTGGCCTTGATTGTGACAAAGCTGTCGATACGCGTGCGGCGCTCACGCCCTTTGCCATACTTGTCGATGAGTCCTTGAAGATAGGAAATAGTGAACTCAGTGAGTTTGCGTAGGGACCGCTTGGTTGCTCGAATTTCCTTTTCCGTCGTTTTGATGACTTCGTTGGCCTTGAACGAATTGTACTTCGAGATGCGCTTGATTCGAATTTCCGTTAAACGGGCAACGTCGTCGTCGGTCACCTCTCGTTTAAGCAGCTTTTTGAAAGGCTCTAAGCCGAGGTGAATCTCTTCGATAACGGACTCCCAGGTCTCACATTCTTCAATACGTCGGTAGATTCGCTCCTCTATAAAAATACGCTCGAGAGAATCGAAATGCCATTTCTCCTCGAGTTCTCTTAGCTTGATCTCGAGTTCCTTTTTAAGGAGTCCTCTAATTCTATCAGTTGACTGCCTAAGGATTTCACTGACACCGATGAATGTGGGCTGGTCATTCGCGATGGAACATGAGTTTGGCGAAACTGAAACTTGGCAGTCAGAGAACACGTAAAGGGCGTCAATCGTTGCGGTCGCATCGGCACCAGTGGGAAGGGTAATGACAATCTCGGCGTTTTCAGAGGTGTTGTCTTCGATTTTCTTGATTTTCACCTTCCCTTTGCTGTTGGCTAAGAGAATCGAGTCGATGAGCGATGATGTTGTGACTCCGGAGGGAATCTCGGTGATTGCGATCTGGTATTTGCTCCGAATATCGAAGACTGCCCTAACCAGAATTCTGCCTCCACGAACTCCGTCATTGTAATTCGACGCATCCATAACTCCGCCGGTAGCGAAATCCGGGTACAGTTCGAATTCCTCTTTCTGGAGATAGGCGATGGAAGCTTCGAGAATTTCGATGAAATTATGTGGCAGGATTTTGCAGGCTAGACCGACAGCAATGCCTTCGCATCCTTCGGCGAGAAGGAGGGGAAATTTGACCGGCAAGTTTACGGGCTCCTTATTGCGCCCATCGTAGGATGCTTGCCAAACGGTCGTCTTGGGATTGAAGACAACTTCTCTCGCGAAGGGCGAGAGGCGTGCTTCGATGTACCGGGCAGCGGCCGCTCCATCGCCCGTTAGCGTGTTACCCCAATTCCCTTGTGTATCAATTAAGAGATTCCGCTGGCCCATCCCCACCATAGCAGAATAGATGCTTGAGTCCCCATGTGGGTGGTACCGCATGGAGTGCCCGATGACGTTTGCCACTTTGTTGTACCGGCCGTCATCTAGCTCTTTAAGTGCATGGAGAATTCGACGCTGAACAGGTTTGAGCCCGTCTTCGAGAGCAGGAACTGCGCGGTCAAGAATGACGTAAGAAGCGTATTCAAGGAACCAGTTCTGGTAAGACTGGGCGAGAGGAGCTTTTCCATCACCAGCCTCGCCTAGATTCTCTTTATCAGGCACGTTTTCACCTTCGCTTTCTTCGAAATCGAAGGACTCTTGCTGGTTGCCTTTGTTCTTTTTTCGAGGGCTCATTTTCTGGAATGCCGGATCGTTTAAGAGGTGCCTTCAATTAGGTCTTTCTCGACCTGAAGGTTTTCTATTATGAATCCCTGTCTCTCAGGAGTGTTCTTACCCATGTAAAAAGAGAGGAGTTCGTCAATGTTGTGGAGCTGACTCATGGTGACGGGATCCAGTTTGATCTTCGGGCCGATGAATGTTGCGAATTCTTCTGGGGATGCTTCTCCAAGACCTTTGAATCGAGTAATCTCGACCCCTTTCCCCAGCTTTTCCACGGCACGGTTTTTTTGTGCCTCAGTATAGCAATATTCCGTCTTCTTCTTAGTTCGCACTCGGAATAGGGGGGTCTGAAGAATATAGAGGTGCCCTTGTCGGACGAGGTCGGGAAAGAACTGTAGAAAAAAGGTGAGAAGCAGGAGACGGATATGCATGCCATCAACGTCGGCATCCGTGGCGATTACAACCTTGTTGTAACGCAGGGTATCGAGACCATCTTCAATATCCAGAGCGCTTTGGAGGCAATTGAACTCGTCATTCTGATAGACGATTTTTTTGCTTAGTCCAAAGGCGTTGAGCGGTTTTCCTTTAAGACTGAATACTGCCTGAGTATTGACGTCCCGCGTCTTTGTGATTGATCCCCCCGCAGAGTCGCCCTCAACAATAAAGAGGGTCGAATCATTTGCCTGTTTGTGCTTGGTGTTAAAGTGGGCCCGACAGTCCCGAAGCTTCTTGTTGTGAAGATTGACCTTCTTGGCCTTTTCTCGGGCGAGCTTTCGAATCCCGGAAAGTTCTTTCCGCTCCTTTTCGCTGGCTACGATCTTTTCTTGAATCCCTTTAGCCGTTTCTGGAAATTGGTGTAGATGGAGATCCAGTTCCTTTTTAATGAAATTGTTGACGAAATTGCGAATCGTTGGGCTCTTAGGACCCATATTCTGGGAGCCTAACTTGGTCTTCGTCTGGCTCTCGAAAACGGGTTCCTGCACACGTAACGATATCGAGGATACGATCGATGTCCGGATGTCTGAAGCATCGTAGTCCTTTTTGAAGAACTCTCGAATGGTTTTGACGATTGCTTCACGGAAAGCGGCTTGGTGTGTGCCTCCCATCGTAGTATGCTGCCCGTTGACGAAAGAAAAGTAATCTTCGCCGTAGTGGGTGCCATGCGTCATGGCTACCTCGATATCCTCTCCCTTGAGATGGATAATGGGATAAAGGATATCGCCGGTGAGATTGTTCTCGAGAAGATCCTTGAGTCCGTTCTCTGATCGAAAAGTCTTTCCATTGAGGGAAAGGGTCAAGCCCGTGTTCAGATAGGCGTAGTTCCAGAGCATTGTCTCGACGAAATCGAGATGATACTCAAATGATTTGAATATCGCTTTGTCGGGGGTGAACTCGACGTAGGTGCCATCTTTATCGGCGGTCTTGATTTGGCGACTTTCGGATTCCAATTCGCCTTGGGAAAAGATCGCCTGTTTCATTTTCGAGTCCCGATAGGACTCGGCGAGAAAATAGCTGGACAAGGCATTGACCGCTTTGGTGCCGACGCCGTTCAGTCCTACGCTCTTTTGGAAAGTTTCACTATCGTATTTGGCACCTGTATTGATCTTGGAAACACAGTCTACCACTTTGCCGAGGGGGATTCCACGTCCAAAGTCCCTGATCGCCACTACCTCATCGCCAACCGTTATGTCGATTCGCTTTCCGTGCCCGCTCGAATGCTCGTCGATCGAGTTGTCGATGATTTCCTTCAGCAGAACATAAATCCCATCGTCAGCGGATGCTCCATTTCCCAGTTTCCCGATGTACATTCCCGGCCTGAGCCGGATATGCTCACGCGGGCTTAAGGATTTAATGCTCGATTCGGTATAATTCGATTCTGCCATTTCTTGGCTCGATAGCAATAAGACCGAGCGTCGAAATCAAGCGGTAATGTTGCAGTTGAGCCTTGGAAAAAGGGTATACACCGAGGAATCGCGGGATAGCGTTTTCTCTTTACAATATTTTATCTGATAGTTGGGTTGCGATCACCTCAAACGAAAACGGTTTTCCTTACCCCTCGACTATGAGTTCCTCAGCTCCAACAACTGAAAAAGCGAAAAATGATCGGGCCTTGCGCTTTTATCGTGATGCCCTCGGCCTAGAGCGGCTCCATTACGGAATGTGGTTGCCGGATGACGAGCTGACGATGGAAGCGCTCAAGGCAGCTCAGAAGCGTTATGAAGATTTTCTGATCGACAGTATTCCTGAAGGAACCCGCAGGGTACTTGATGTCGGTTGTGGCACGGGGGAACTTTGCCTGCATTTGAAAGCTCAAGGGTATGAGGTCGAAGGGCTTTCACCCGACATCAATCAGAAAAAGGTCTTTGCCGAAAAAGTAGAAGCTCTCTTCCATTTCACAAAATTCGAAGATTCGCAATTGGAAGGTGGATACGATCTCATTATTATGAGTGAGTCTTGCCAGTATATTCCCCTGGACAAGTTATTTGAAGTGGCTCAACAGGCCTTGAACCCAAAGGGCTATTTAATGGTGTGCGACTATTTTGTCCTAGATCAGAATGCGGGTGAATTGTCCAAGAGCGGGCACGACTATAATGAGTTTCTGAAAAAGGCAGAAGAAAGTGCCTTTGGAATTGTCATTCGCAGGGATATAACACCGGACATTCGCAAGACCCTTGAAATTGCCGATGATTGGGCAGAAAAGATTTTGCTGGGTGCGGACATTTTGACCGAGAAGTTTCGCGAACGGAACCCTTTCCTCTGGAAGATTGTTAAGTGGTTTGGTCGCAGCAAGTACGAGAAAGCACTGTCGCAAAGAGTATTGATTGACGCGGACAAATTTTGTGCGGTCAAAAAATACGAATTCTTTCTGTTCCAACTGCAACCGTAAGGTCTCGCCACTCGATCGTGGCGGCTGTTTGCCGCATCCCGATTTATAAGGTACTAATCGCTTCGCGGAGGAATCATTCCGTTCGTGCTAGCTCTTTGGCTCCGATGTCACGTCGCAAGTACTTGGACTTGTAGTCAACTCTATCGGATAGCTTGTAGGCTTTGTCGCGAGCCTCGGGAAGATTGGCTCCTAGAGCGGTAACTCCAAGAACTCGGCCTCCGTTTGTAACTATATTTCCAGCGTCGTCGGCCTTTGTTCCCGCGTGGAATATGAATTGGTTGTCTCCCATCGAATCCGGGAAAGAAATTGGGTCGCCTTTCCGATAGCGATTGGGGTAGCCCTCTGCGGCAAGGACAACAACCATGGCGTATTCGTCTTTTACTTTCACGTTGATCTCTCCCAGCTTGCCCTTTGCGGCCGCCAGCATGATTTTGACTGGGTCGGTCTCCAGGCGAGTGATCAACACTTGAGTTTCAGGATCTCCAAACCGGGTGTTATACTCCAGCACTTTGGGGCCAGTAGCAGTCATCATTAGACCAATGAAAAGGGTTCCGCGAAAGTCTATCCCTTCAGCCGCAATCCCGTCGACACTGGGCTTGACGATTTCGGCTTCGATACGTTGCATCATCGCATCGTCTATCAAATCGGCTGGAGAGTAAGCGCCCATTCCCCCTGTATTGGGGCCGACGTCACCCTCGTGAACTTGCTTGTGATCTTGGCTCGAAGGTAGAATGACGTAGTCTTTTCCGGATACGATTGCGTGGATTGATGTTTCCTCACCAACAAGACACTCTTCGATAAGAACTGACTTACCGCTTTCCCCAAAAGCGCCGCCGTCAATCATGTCGACTACAGCCTTTTTGGCAGTTTCGAAATCCTCGGCGATGACTACACCTTTACCCGCTGCGAGCCCATCAGCCTTTATGACAATAGGGAAGCTAGCGGTATCTAGATATTGAATAGCGGCCTCGGATTCTGTGAAATTGGCTGCGGCTCCAGTTGGGATTTTGTATTTGAGCAGTAGCTCCTTGGTGTAGGTCTTGCTGCCTTCAAATCGGGCGCCGTCCGCTTTGGGGCCATAAGCTAGGATTCCCTTGTCGTTCAGTCGGTCGACCAGCCCCAGGCAAAGCGGAACCTCGGGTCCGACGATGACAAAATCTACGCTCTCACTCTCTGCCAGTCCGACCACCCCATCTACGTTGTCAGCTGCGACTGGTTCGCATTCGCAAATCGCGGCCATACCTGGGTTCCCAGGCGCCGCGAGGGTCCGTTTTACGAGCGGACTGTTTACGCAAGCATTTACGAGAGTGTGTTCACGTCCGCCGGAGCCAACGACAAGTACGGTGAGAGAGGATTGGTCTGACATTCAGAGACGATTTAGAAAGCGCTAAAAACGGGAATGCAACGAAAAGATGCCGGCATCAATTCTGCCGGTAATATTGGAAGCAATCGCGACCTCGTAAGTGGACCTTATAACCTGTTCTCGCTACAGTACCTGCAAACGCTTTTGGTAGAAATCGATGATCCTGTTTGGGTCTTCAGAGAACAGAAGATAGTCCTCGATCCATGCTGGCATCCGCCATGTCTCCCGGGCTTTAACAGCTCTTTGTAGTATGGCGTGCAAGGGGACGAGGAGGCATATAGGAATGCCTCACAGTCGAGGATGAGACGATCCCGAATCACTTTTGGGGGCGGGTTGCGATGATCTCCAGACTAATGCGCGCAAGCGAGCTCCGTTTGCTGAAATGGATCTTTTTCAGTCGGCTTCTTGCGGTCTCGATTTCTGCCTTATCCTTGAGTCGAAAGGTGATCGTGAGTTCGAGTAAATTCGATCCCTTGCTCTCTTTGGCAGTCGTTATTACGCCGGCGCCGCTGATCTAGAAGATTTCGTTGCTCATGTGGCCGCGTTTAGTTTTGGTCGTTTACAATTCACCTTTTTTCGCTAGTTCTTGCTTTTCAACGTATGGGTACTGCTCCTTGACAAGGTTTCTGCCCATTCGTCTTTACGAGAGGTATCTTTTTGAAAACGCGTCATTTATGAAGAAGCAAATCGCTTTCCTAGCATTCTTTTCCACGAGTTTTAGTCTGACAGGTCAATCGCCTGAAGAGGTTTTGCGGGAGGAGGTTGCAGAATTCACCTCGATGGAGCTTCTCGAGACTTGGGGGTTCCTCCTTTCGGAAAGGTTTAACCTAGGCGGTCTTGAGATCACGGATGCCGAAGTAGACGCCATTTCGAGAGGGATGAAACGGTACGTGAATCGCGAGGATCCTCCAACAGATCTGTCGAAGTCTCTGGATCCGATGCAGAACTACTTTGCCGAGCGCGAAGAGATGGTCCGGCAGGACCAGATGAAACGAAACCGGGAAGAGGAGCTTGAGTTTTTCGATTCCATTGTCGGGCAACCCGGTTACCAGTCGCTTGCCACGGGTCTTTATTTTCAAATCATTGAAAAGGGAAGTGATCGAAAGCCCGGGAAGAATGATAAGGTGAGCTGTCACTATGTGGGTACTTTTCTCGATGGGGTTGAGTTTGACAGCTCTTACCAGCGGAATGAGCCTTCGGAGTTCGTCTTGAATTCAGTAATTCCAGGTTGGACCCAAGGGCTTCAGTTGATCGGTGAAGGGGGAAAGGTGAAGCTGTACGTACCCGCCAAGCTCGGATACGGTGAACAAGGAAACCCTGGTGTCCCTCCGGCTTCGGCACTTATTTTTGAAGTGGAACTGTTAAAAGTTCTAGGGCCCGATCCCGCTGCATTGGGATTGCCGCCGATCCCGCAGTAGATCCTCCGAGATTTCCTTTTTCCAATGAAATTGGTGCTCGTGACGGAAACCTTTCCGCCCGAATTCAATGGGGTTTTGATGACATTGGGGCACCTGGCGGAAGGGTTGCGCCTCAAGGAATTCGAAGTTCAAGTAGTACGGCCGAATCAAAAGGGAGAACGTAAACATCTCGATCTTTTGGGGGTAGGTTAAGCGAGCTCCTCGTGGCGGGAATCCCATCGCCTGGGTATGATGGATTGAGGATGGGTCAGCCAAGCGCGTACCGCTTGCTGCGAGAATGGAGCCGCAACCCTCCCGATATTATTCATGTCGCTACCGAAGGTCCTCTAGGTCTGACTGCTTTGTGGGCGGCTAGCATTTTGGGGATCCCCGCTTTCTCAACGTATCATACGAAATTTCACCAATACACGGGGCATTACGACATCGGGTTGATTCGTGATTTCATTTTGGTGTTTCTCCGTATTGCCCATGATTCGTGTGGCTGTACTTTGGCACCTACCAAGCAGATGGCGAACGAGCTGAAGAGCCTTGGCTTTAAGAATACAAGAGCTCTTTCCAGGGGAGTGAACACGGATCTCGATAAGCTTGAACGACGAGATTTTCAATTGAGATCTGAATGGGGTGCGAAAGAAAACGATTATGTATTCACCTATGTAGGACGTGTGGCTAGCGAGAAGAATATTGATCTCGCAGTCCAGTCGTATCTGTAGGCAAGGGGTGGCAGACTCCATTGTGTAGTAGGCTGGGCTAGCCCAGTCCCGCTTTACAACCTACGCTATTCGGTAGAGGAGGCTCTGGCCCGTTTCGCCAGAAAGTCAATCCAGGCAGGGTGATCGTTCAAGCAAGGGATGGCGATGAACGACTCACCCCCAGCTTCCAGAAATTGTTCTTTACCCTCCATGGCTATCTCTTCGAGGGTCTCGAGGCAGTCCGAAACAAAGGCGGGAGTCATGACAAGTATTCGTTTTTTCCCCGTTTTCACGAGCTGGGGGATGATAAAGTCGGTGTAGGGTTCTAGCCAGGGTTCGCGTCCCAGTCTGGATTGGAAGGAGACCGAGTACTGTTCAGGCGTGAGGCCCGCTCTAGCCACGAAAGCGTTGGTGGTCGCTAGGGTTTGGGCTTTGTAGCAAGTTGCGTGGGCAGGGCTGCAAGTTGAGCAGCAGTCTTTGACGATCCGGCAGTGTCCTTTTGAAGAGTCTGCTTTGGATAAGTGACGGGCGGGGATTCCGTGGTAGGAAAACAAGAGATGGTCAAACTCGGTTTCCAAGTAGGGTTTGGCAGATTGATAGAGCGCCTCGATGTAGTCTGGATCGTTGTAGAAGGGTTGAACCGTCTCTACTTCAATATCGGGTATTTGCTCTGCGATTTCCTCCATGACCCTAACGACGACTGTCTCATAACTCGACATGGCGTAATGGGGGTAGAGAGGGACTAGAAGCAGTTTATTGATTCCCTTTGCCTTCAGGTTGCTGATGGCGGAAGGGATTGATGGACCTCCGTAGCGCATGGCCAACTCGACGTGATCGTCAATTCGCTCCTGGAGTAACGCTTGTACATTTTTGCTAGTAACGATCAAAGGAGACCCATGATCCGTCCAAACTTTCTTGTAGGCTTCGGCCGATCGTTTGGGCCGAGTAGGCAGTATGAAGCAGTTGAGAACAAACTGCTGGATCGGCTTTGCTGCGTCTAGAACCCGATCATCGGATAAAAACTCCCTAAGGTAGGAGCGAACGTCTGAGACGGAAGTTGAATCGGGGGATCCCAGATTTACTAGCAGAACTGCACTTTTTTGCATCGACCGAAGGGCTTAGGCATCCGAATTAAGAGTGTCAAATAAGCATCTGAGGAAAATCGCTTCAACAAGTGTTCAAGACGGTTGTGGCCACTTGTAGGCAACTCCTTTACTGGGCATCAAAGATGCCGTTTCCCTCAGTCAACGACTTCCAGAATCGGGTAGCGGGCGATTTCCGAAAAGTAGAACAGGCATCCTGCCTGTTATCTATTTACCGATACAGGCAGGATGTCTGTTCTACTTTTTGTGGGTGCTCGGAGATCACCCGCGACCTTGAAACGAAGGAAAAATACCTCAAATAGCCCGATTGCGTCTAAGCGCCTGGGCATCGAACCCGACATGCTTGAGAAATTGCCTCTCGAAAAAGCTTTGGTTCTCGTAGCCGACTGCAGCACAGATTTCTCCGATTGAGAAGCTGGTTTCAAGTACCAGTCGCTTGGCCTCTTTCATGCGGCGGTGAATGAGGTTCTGAATAGGTGGTTCTCCAAAGTGCTTGGCGAAAAGTCGACTGAACTGTGAGGGCGAGAGTCCGGACTTGGAGCTAATCTCTTCCAGGGTCCATTTTCTGGCGAGGTCTGAATCGATAAGTGAGGAGGCTTGGGCGATCCGTTCATCATAAGATGCACTCGACGCATCCGCAATCAGGAGTAGCAGCATGCGTAGCGCGTGGTCCTGTATTCGTTTTTCAATATCGTTCTCTGCGTCCCAGGCAAGAGCCAGATTCGCTATCGCTTTGAGAGTCGTGGGGTTGGATGTTTGGATCGGACCTGTGGGTACCGTGAGCTCTTGTGCAGGCATGGTCTCGCCTTCAGTATTCAGTATTTCGAATCGAGCCACAAATAGTGAAAGGGGATCGAGTAGATTTTGTTCTGCTTCGATTTGGTCATTTGGACTGAAAAGAAAGCAGATTCCTGGGTTCAAACTATAGCTTGCGCCGTTGTGCGTCAGTGTGCCCGACCCGTCGAGAATGCCCCAAATGGCATGACCGGACAGGGAACTGGTTTTCCAGCTCCAGATCGGCTCGCAATGGTAAAGGACCGGAGTCGCCGTTAATTTAAGTTCGGCGTGATTGGAAATCCATAGCGCGTCCTTTTCGGGCATGTCCAATGTGTGCCTTGAAGGTCGTTTTGCCGCAATGAAATAAATCGAACGGGGCAACGGTTTGAAAATCAAGCTTAGCATAGGCATCTTACCTGTGTAAACAGGCTTGAAGCCTGCCCTACTTTAACTCAAACCATTGTTTAATGTATTAGAGTTAAGAAGGTGGGTAGAATTCTAAAAATGAAAGCGATCAACGATCGTTGGTGAAATTGATATTATTGGAGCGCTTGAAAAGACTTCCAGTTGAGAAGGGTTTGTGGGAGTATCTCATCCGATGGCTGAATGGTAAATCGTTCAGCGTCGCCACACTTATGAATACCCGACTAGTTTCCCGAGCGACTCGCGTGCTGTGCTCGATTCTGACCCTTTCCGGAACGGACGTTTTACTCAATGCAGCCGAGCAGCCGAATGTTTTGATCGTGATCGCAGACGACTGCACGCACAACGATCTTCCCCTCTACGGAGGCCGAAACGCGAAGACGCCTCACATCGACCAGCTCGCCGGCGAGGGCCTCCTTTTCAATCACGCTTATCTCAGCGAGGCGATGTGCCAGCCTTGCCGATCCGAAATGTACTCAGGCCAGCATCCGATGCGCAATGGGGCGGCTTGGAACCACTCGGGAAGCCGGCCTGACACGAAGAGCCTCCCTCACTATCTAGGTTCGCTTGGTTATCGGGTGGGGCTTTCGGGGAAGGTGCATGTTACCCCAAAGTCCGCTTTTCCGTTTGAAAAGGTGGAAGGCTTTGACCCCAGTTGTGTGCGAGCCCCGACTCAGGCCCATGACCTCGGTGCCATCAAGCGCTTTATGGCGAAGGAGGGCGACGAACCCTTCTGCCTTGTGGTCGCTCTCGTTGAGCCCCATGTACCTTGGGTTATGGGAGACCGTTCCCAGTATCCGGACGATCAAATAGACCTGCCTCCTTATTTGGTGGATACGGAAGTAACCCGCGACGCCTTTGCTCGTTATCTGGCCGAGATCACTTACATGGATCAGCAGGTCGGGGAGATAATGGATACGTTGAAGGCGACAGGGAAAACGAAGGAAACGCTCGTTCTTTTTACTTCGGAACAGGGATCTCAGTTTCCCGGCTGCAAGTGGACAAACTGGGACAATGGAGTCCATACTGCTCTCATCGCTCGCTGGCCAGGACGCGTACCGTCTGGGAAGCGAACGGACGCTATCGTGCAGTATGCTGATTTCGCCCCGACGCTGGTGGATCTGGCGGGAGGCGATCCAGCCGATTTTGAATTCGACGGAACCAGTTTTCGCGAAGCGCTCATAGACGAGACGAGACCGCACCGGGATTTTGCCTATGGGATCCACAACAATATCCCAGAAGGTCCGGCGTATCCAATCCGCACGATTACCAATGGGGAGTTTCGCTACATTCGGAATCTGAGTCCGGATGATATCTACATCGAAAAACACCTCATGGGTACGCGTGGGGATGGGGCCCTCAATAATCCTTACTGGAGTACATGGGTTTTTGAAAGCGGCCAAACGGGGGAAGCTGAACGCATTGTGAAACGATACATGAAGCGCCCCGCGGAACAACTCTATCGAACTTCGGAAGACCCGTACGAAATGGTGGATTTGGTTGGTGATCCCAGGTACTCAAAAATCAAGGCCACTTTGAGCCGCGAGCTTGATCACTGGATGCACGAACAGAACGATCCCGGGACTCCGCTCGATACGCGTGAAGCTCATGCAGCGGCCAAAAAGGGGGAACATATATATTAGGCTGATAGATGAATTGGCAATGGGTAGCGGGCGATCTCCGGGCACCCAAAGGTATTTTTCGGATGGGCACTCGGAGATTGTCCGCTACCTAAAGACTCATTTCTTACTATTGTCCCTTCTTGGGATTTGCCATGGGTTGAACGCTGCCGATCCCAAACGTCCCAATATTATTATGATTCTCGCCGACGATCTGGGACAAGGGGATTTGTCATGCAACAATCCTGATTCCAAAATTCCGACGCCGCATTTGGACCGCTTGGCCCCGGAAGGTATCAATTTCAGCGATGCCCACAGTCCGTCGGGTGTATGCTCGCCGACTCGATACGCCCTATTGACGGGTCGCTATGCGTGGCGATCGGCCTTAATAAAAGGCGTTCTGAACGGGGCGTCTCCCCCACTTATCGAGCGAAGGCGGCTTACGTTGTCGGGCATACTGAAATCTCGAGGCTACTCCACGGCGGCGATTGGAAAATGGCATCTCGGGAATGAGTGGCCACTGAAAAATCCATCGGAAAAGGTAACCCCGGGAAATATTAATTGGGATCAACCCGCCCAGTACAGTGCATTGGATGCGGGGTTCACGTATCACTTTGGATTAGCCAGACCAGGCTGGGCGTTTATGGAAAACGGGCGTGTTTTGGCCAAGCCCACCGAGGTGTTCGATTTGAAAAAGCGTCTAGATCGCTATCGTTCGAACTCGAGTAGTTTGCCCCACTCGAGATCTTAGCATCACGAACTGGTTATCCCAGTAAAAGATATTTTTCGTATATACAGCTCCCCTGTCGCAGAATGAATTCATCAATCGCCCTTGGAAGTCGGCATTTTGAATCCAAAGTAACGATAAAAATGGTGCAATTGCTACAGCCGCCAGTGCGACTGAAAGATGCGAATCGCGTCCTATCGTTTAGAATATTTAAGCGCCGAACCAGATAATATCAATAAGGGCACCTCCGAGAATTGTGAGCAGAAGAGTCGTGGAGGGAGTTTTGTTGGAATCGTTGCTTTCTGGAGATACGATTTGAGCCTAATTGGACTCGGCGATGCAATAGAGAGCTTCGGAACGACATTCGTCTTCGATGTGGGCGACTCTTAAGTAGAGACGATCCTTGCTGATGGCTAGTGAGGACCAGGATTCGTCACCCAATTGATTCTCGGCTAGAAGTTCGAACTTCTCTGGATTCGCCTTGAATACAATCATCTTTCCCTGCTCGCTCGGGACGAAAAGATTGCCGTTTATCAAAGTGGGAGACGCGCTGAAGTCGCCTCCCACCTTTTCTCGCCACATGAGATCTCCGGTTGACGCGCTCCAACAGTGAGCGAGACCCTTGTCAGTCATGGCATAGAGATAGCCATCGACGATAATCATGGACGGTGCATAAACTCGTATTGGACTTTTCCATACTATTGTATTGGATCCGTCCGCGGTTATGCAGCTGGTTTCGTTCTTTGGGAACCCACCGCTAGCAAATACGTGTTTCCCATCGGTGACCACGCTGCCAACAGTTTCTCGAGTCGTGGCCGGAATGGACCAGATTTCCTGGCCGGTCGCAGGGTCATAACTCGCCATCAAGTCGCAACCGGGCAATACCAACTGGTCCCTTCCATTCAGATTGTAGATAACAGGGGAGGCGTAATTCGGGATGGCGGGACGCTCCACGTTCCAGACGAGCTCACCCGTTCGTCGATCAAATGCCGTCAAATTGCCTCCCTCTTTGTGGTCGGACCCGACAATCACGAAACTCTTGTAAATAGCGGGCGATGTGGAGTAGCCCCAATGGGAAACGAAGTCACTTGCCTTCTTCTGCCATTGGATCTCGCCTTTCAAATTGAGTGAAGTGAGCCAAATGTGGCTATCGTGCATAAACGTAGCAAATACGCTTTTCCCGTCACTGGCGACCGTGGAAGAAGCTTGAGTATTGCGATCGTGAATACGTCCTTTCCATCCCCCTTGGTGAATCTGTGCGGACCAGCGGGTCTGGCCGGTTGCCTTGTCTAGGCAAATGATATGCTGTGTTTGCGAGTCCTCATCAGCTGTCGCGATGAAGATTCTCTCGCCGATGACGACGGGGGAGGCGTGGCCCCGTCCGGGAATTTCTGCTCTCCAGACAATATTTTGATTCTCACTCCACTTAATGGGAACCTCTTGGGCATTTGCGTGGCCATTTCGGTTCGTTCCTCGCCACCAGGGCCAATCGTCCTTGCCGATTTTGATGCCTTCGATGCCGGGTGTGTTCGCTGCGGAAATGGACAGGGAGCCAATCCCTAGTAAAAGTGACAAAAGGATTCCGAGAATTTGGGCATTTCGATTCATAGTTGTTTTGGGGCGATCGTAGGTGTTCCCTACAGGAAATCCAGACGTGTAGTCTTTGCTAGAGTTTGCAAGAGTGCAATTTAATAGTGGACGCGTCGCAGTAGGGTCGACGTATTTTGGCAGATTCTTGAGGGCCGATGGGGACCTATTAGATAGCGATAAGATGAGACTTTTCATTGGATTGTTTCTCTCGCGTTATTTGCGCCTCTCCCGAGAAATAAAAACCGATATCTGATTTCGTTAGGCTTAAATTTAAATTGAGTCGAAGAATTCGTAAGCCCTATTCATCAACGAAATCGCCCCTAAGATTCTTTTGTCTTTTGCTTACCTCATCGGCGATTCTTCCACTCTCCGCAGTATCGAAAACCGTAGACCTAACTTCTGTAGACGAATTGAACGCGCATGATGCAGCCATCAAAGTGGTTAAGTATAAGTGGCAGAAAGCGCGTAAAGCTAGGAAAACAGAAGAAGCACAGAAGAAAATTGCAGAGGCTCCCCAGCGACAAGCTACTAGTGGACGCACCGGTCCAGCAGTGGGCGAGGCGGATCGCATCAGTCATCTCATTGTGGTGGACGAAGATTTTCAGAATGTAACGATCGAACTCGAAGTCGCGGGCGAGCCCGCTCCCGGATCTTAAGGAGGCGCCCGTGTGTTCGTCGGAGTGGCCTTCCGTTTATAGCCGGACATGAAAACCTATGACTCTTTTTACCTGCACCCGACCAACGGCCGTGCTGGGGACCAGGAACGCCGCAACCATTCCGCCCAGTACATTTCTCACCCGGAGCATCCGTGGTACAAATTGCGTTAGGAAACGCCCAGCAAATAAGAAACCTACGTCGATCTCCAGCCCGCGACCTGGACCGGAATTAAGATCGTGGTCGCGGGGGATAAAGCCCGACTCTACTTTCATGGAAATGAGCAGCCCCCATTGACAGTCAGTGATGCCAAATCAGGCGTTGACGGCAGGGGAGCGGTTGCGCTCTGGTTTGAAGGCTCGACAGTAGCTCACTATGCTAACTTGAAAATATCAAAGTAGCGACTATCCACCATCTCTCACTTGCAGTACATGTTCTTTAACCGAACTTGCTTATGAAATCTACATTCTTTCTCCTTATTTCAGCATTAGCACTTTATTTTCAGTCTTTTGCTCAAAACAGAATCGGAACGGGGGGTAGTAAAGAGCTTTACACTCAATACTGTGCCCAGTGTCACGGACAAAATGGCGAAGGAGGGCAAGGAAGTTCCTTGATCGACGACGTTTGGAAGTGGGGCGGGTCGGACGACGAAATCGCCAAAGTGATTCGGGAAGGGCTTCCCGAACTGGGTATGGTCCCCTGGAAAGGTGTGCTTTCAGAGGAGCAGATCCGCAGTCTCATTATTTTTATGCGTGAGCAGAAGTACTTGGCGGAGACGACAGACCTCCTGAAAAAGTTTATGCCTAAGGACGGGATCTTCACCACGCAATATCACAAATTCAAGTTGGAAAAGGTTCTCGAGCTTGACGACATTCTTTGGTCGATCGCCTTCCTGCCGGAAGAATCGATGTTGTTGACCCAGCGCAATGGTGTACTCTGGAAAGTCAAGAATGGTGTTAAGCGCCAAATCAAGGGCACACCGGAGGTGTTGGCCGTGGGGCAAGGCGGGCTTCTGGAAGTGGCGCCTCACCCTGGCTACAAGAGCAATGGCTGGATTTATTTGTCCTATAGTGAGGACGCGGGAGCCAAGGTGAGTGGGAAAACTGCATCCATGACTGCGGTCGTGCGAGGCCGTATCAAGAACAACAAATGGGTGGACCAAGAGGACATCTTCAAGGTACCGCCAAAATTTCACACGACCAAAGGTGGCCACTACGGGTCTCGCTTTGTATTCAAGGATGGATACCTGTTCTTCGGAATCGGAGACCGCCAGGAAGGGGACCCGGCTCAGGATATTACCGTTCCTCATGGTAAGATTCATCGGATACACGACGATGGCCGTGTTCCGAGAGACAATCCTTTCTTTAGTACGGTGGGAGCGTACAAATCGATCTGGACATACGGAAATCGTAACCCACAAGGTTTAGATATGCATCCACTTACGGGTGACATTTGGGAAACCGAGCATGGACCGCGGGGGGGCGATGAGATTAACTTGATTCGTCCGAGCATCAATTATGGTTGGCCCGTTATCACCTATGGTATGAACTATGACGGTACGCCATGGACAGACAAGACCCGCATGGAAGGCATGGAACAACCGGTCTATTACTGGCTGCCGTCGATCGCGACTGCTGGGATCGACTTTTATGAAGGTGACGCATTTCCCGGCTGGAAATACAATTTGCTAGCAACGGGCATGTCGGCAGAGGAAGTACAGCGCATCGTTATTCAGGATAAGAAAGTTGTGCACGTCGAGACGATCCTCAAGAAGCAAGGGCGCGTTCGTGACGTAGCAACCGGTCCTGATGGACTGATCTATGTCGCTCTGAATACGAGGAGTCCAAATAGTGGTGCCTTGCACCGCTTGGTTCCGGTTAGCGATAAGTGAGGTATCTCCTCTGACTGTTTTTAATTAGTCGGAGAGATCTGGGTTCCAGATCGATTGGGCTCAATCCATATTTGGATTGAAAGGGAAAACTGGGCATTTGTATCCTCTCACCGGGCTGCCAAGTTATTCATCAGCTCCAGTACTTTTTCAGACATGCGATTGGAAAGATCGAATTGCTCACCTATGTGTTGGCGAAGATTGAATGATTTTGTCTTCGTTCAGAGAACAAACCGTCCGGAGAAAGTCCTGACTTTGGGGATACAACCTTCAGGATCCAATTGTTGCGCTAACTACCATTCCTGAGCGAAGAAAATGTCTACGTTCCATATGGAGGATAGTGGAGAAGGGAGTGGATGCCGCAAGTCAGAGACCGACTGGTACTTCGCAACCCGTTGCTTGGGTGCTCTCGTGGGAGTTGGCGTCGCGATCCCTGCCGTCTGGGAATCGAGGCCTAAAGATGATCCTGCGGTTAACTCCTTCGCATGAGCGTCAAAGCCAAGGCTGCCGAAGCTCAGCTCGCTCTGTTTTACGAAAACTAGGTGACGAATTACGGGAGTAGACCAGTCAGCCCAATAAAAATGCGGATTTTTTCGCATTCTTACGGTTTGGATGAGCGTTGAAGGATTGAATGTTAGTTGTCGCCCCTTGCTCTAAACTGCTTGCGCTTCGGTAGCGTTCCGAACTTAAATCAACCTGTACTGTCCTTAGGGCAGATCTCTTTATTCGATAACCAAATAAACTGACTAATGAAAAAAATCGTAATGATCCTACTAGGTGCCGCATTTGTTGCGTTTGGCGCTCTCTCAGCAACTGCTGCTCACCACAAGAACCCAGCGACACCCCATTCGGTGATCCATGTCGTTACCGTATCTTGGAAAGCAGATGCGACCGATGACCAAATTAAGGCGGCTCTCGACGGGGTTAAGACCATCGCTAAAGAGTACGAGGGTTGTACCCGAGTCTGGATCCGCTCCATTAAGGTGCAAGGAGACAAGTCCCACGCGTTCGTGATGGAATTTGCATCCGAGCAAGCGCTGAAGGATTATGCTGGCAGTGCCGCCCAAAAGAAGTGGTACGAGCTCTACCTCCCGATCAGAGGAGGCAGCACCACGTTTGATATCACGAACTAGTAGCAGAGGCTAATTCGCCAATTCCAAAAACCTTCAGGTCGCGGTTGAGATTAGGTTCTCTCCCGCGATTTTTTGTGCCAAGGTAAGTTCATCCTTAAGACGCGTGGCGTCATTGTAGACCTTTTTGGTTCGGTCGAGCGGATGGTTTTTCGTAGATCACTCGCAAACGTTGAAATTCTTGCTGCACTGCCTTGTGCTATTTTGCATTGCCGGAGGTGTCTAATGTCTTTCATGATACAATCATGAAGCGTCTCCTGTTTCTCTCGACTCTCGCAGTTACCGTTTGCCATGCCAAACCCAATTTTGTTTTCATAATAGCTGATGACCTAACCTATCGGGACATTGGTTGTTATGGAGGCCAGGCTCACACGCCCCACATCGACCACCTGGCTACGGAAGGAATGAAGTTTGAGCGGTGTTTTCAGGCTGCTTCGATGTGTTCACCCACGCGCCACAATATCTACACCGGACTGTATCCCTTTAATTCGGGTGCGTATCCGAATCACACATTCGCTAATCTGGGCACGAAGAGCGTGGTTCATTACCTCGGTGAACTCGGCTACCGTGTGGCTCTTTCAGGAAAGACTCATATCACACCAAAGGAGGTGTTTTCTTTCGAGTACAGTGGGGTGAAAAACAATCCGGACATGAATGCCATCGATAAACTCATGTCGGAGTCTCGTGGCAGCAGTAAGAATTTCTGTCTATTTGCGACCTCGAATGAACCGCATTCGCCCTGGAACAAGGGAGACGCTTCGCTCTATCCGCCAGACAAGGTAATTCTTCCGCCCTATATTGTGGATACGCCTCGCATGCGGGAGGATTTCAGCAACTATCTCGCTGAGATAACTTACTACGATTCTCAAGTCGGGGAAATATTGAATCTGCTGGACAAGCATGGTCTTCGCGATAACACGCTTGTCATGGTCGTTTCTGAGCAGGGGAACGCCTTCCCTTTTGCGAAGTGGACGTGCTACGGGAGCGGTCTGCAATCCGCGATGATTGTTCGCTGGCCGGGGATGGTTTCACCGAGAACAACGACTGATGCGTTGGTGGAGTATACTGATGTGCTGCCCACGTTTATTCAAGCAGCTGGCGGTAAGCCAGCGAAGTCACTGGATGGGAAGAGCATGATCTCCCTGCTGAGAGGAAAAACGAATCATCATAAGGACTACGTGTATGGGGAGGTGACGACGAGAGGCATAATTAATGGGGCGGATTTGTATCCCATCCGTACGGTTCGTGACGACCGATTTCGGCTGGTATGGAATTTGAATCCAGAAGCGAAATACACGAATGCATTAACTCGTACTCCAGCGTTTCAGTCGATGGTCGAAAAAGCCAAATCGGGAGACAGTCATGCCCGGGAATTTGTTCGTCGCTACCAACATCGCCCCGAACTGGAATTGTTTGATTGCCAAATGGATCCGCTTGAGATGAACAATCTTGCGGAGAATCCTGAATATAGGGGGACGATCCGAAAGCTTAAAGGTAAACTCCAGCAGTGGATGAACTCCCAAGGCGATAACGGAATCCAAACCGAGCTCGATTCCATATACCGTCACCGCAATGCGATTGGGAAGACCAAAGAGGAAGTGGACGCCGCTTGGGCCGAGAAGAACGCAAGGTAATCGCATTTTTATCTGCTAACCAATTCTTCAATTGCCTGATCGAATAAGGTAACTGCCCGTTCTCGTTGGGAATCATTTTTGTGGGACCCCTTCCCCCTCTCGGGGATCGAACGAGCAACATCGGATTATCTCTCCAAGTTCCTTAAGCGCCTATTACGATTGCGGGTTCCGTTTGCTCATCCTGTTTCTCGACGAACAAGCTATGATAAAATTTTCCTAAAGGATCCTAGTATCTTGGTGTAGATCAATCGCGAACTATTTAATTATACTTAATATAGTACTCATGTTCAATGTGATAAGGTCACCAGAATGAACGTTGTGAGAAAATGCAATAGCTCCCGATACTCGATATTTCCAGCGACGTAGAACGGCAGCTTCCTAAGAGTCTGAACCAGGATTCTGTGCCTAACAATCAAAATTCCCACTTGCCTAAAATAGCACCGCTACTTCTTAGACTTCTGCCGCAAAAACGGTGGGCTGCACAGCGATTCCTCCAGCTTCGAGCCCTTTCTGTTCAAGCTGAGCAAAAAAAGTCAGAACACCTTAAGTCAGAATTAGGCGACTAGAATTTATCCATCGTCATTTCGAGGAGGCGGTAGGGGAACTGCCAGCCGAGGATGGACTGATCGGGCACCACTCCGAGGTAATTTTCTATTTGTGGAAATACCGGTCGAGCTATTTCTCCTAGGTGGTCGAGGGCGTTGGCGGCCGGCAGGGCTAAGATGGGCTTATCCGTGTAGAGCGCGTCGACGAGCCGTTGCAGATTTCCTCTGGTTTCGCCAAGGGCACATAAGGCCTGAGCGGCAGCAATCCGATTTCCGGATACATCGTCGTTAAGGACTTTTCGAAGCGCGGGTAGAGCCGGCCGACCATCCTCTTTTTGAGCGATGATGCCTTCGATCGCCCAGTGACGGACGGCGGGATCGTAGTGACTCAGGAGTTCGATTTGCTTTGAAAGCGATTCTTTACCTGTACCGACGAGATTGGCGGCCTGTTTGATATCGTTGTAAGGATAGAATTCTGAGTTTTCCCGGACCAGAGTGTGTCGGTCCAGATGATTGCCATCGACGCCAAATCGGTTCCACCACTGATTCTCGGGCATAAAACCGAGGTCGAGAATGTCCCTTTGCCAGTCGGATAATCGCCCCCGCATCCACTTTAGTATTTCCTCGTGTTCTTTGCATTCGGCGAGATTGGTCAACTCGTGGGGGTCGGCCTTGGTGTCAAAGAGCTGCTCCCTTGGCCGTGTTTGAGTCATGTATACAGATTGGGATGGATTCAATAGTCCGTCTTTCCAATAGGTGTGCAAAATCTGGTAGGAGTTTTGCTTGTGCGGGTAGTTGCGGGTCTGGTGGTGAAACCAGGGAAGGTGGGGACGGAAATTTCGGATGTATTTGTAGCGACCATCCCAGACGGCACGGATGAGATCGATGCGCTCGTCCATTCGATCCCGGTAGGCGAAAGCGAGTTCTCGGGGCGCCGCTTCTTGCTCTCCTAGGAACGCTTTACCCTGCATGTGCTCGGGGATAGTGACGCCGGCGAGACTAAGCACCGTGGGAGCAAAGTCCACGAAGCTGACCATCCGGTTGGATTCACTCCCCGGCTTGCTCGGGGCTAGATGGGCGTACTTTTCGGGGAAGCGTAGGATGAGAGGCACACGCAAGGAAGACTGGAAAAGCCATCCTTTGCTGCGGGGCATGCCCCGACCGTGATCCGAGTAGAAGAATACGATGGTGTCGTCAGCGAGTCCGTCTGCTTCTAGCTTGGTTAGAACGTCCCCTACTAATTTGTCAGCGTACGTGATATTGTCGTAGTAGCGAGCGAGGTCTTTCCGGACGCCCATAGTGTCTGGATAGTAAGGGGGCACGCGGACTCTCTTAGGGTCGTGCATCTCCTTTTTGCTCAGGACTTCGAGCCGCTTTTGGTAGCGTTCCTCTCCGCGGTAATAAAGCTGTGAGCTGTGAGTGTCGGTGATATTGATGACGGTGAAGAACGGCTGCCCAGGATTCCGAAGCTCCCAGCTTTTCGTTTTCCAATCGGCGTCGTTGCTGTCCCACATCGTTTTGGGCGCGACCCAATTGTAGTCATGCTTCACATGGTTGGAGCAAAAGTAACCTGCTTCGCGGAGGTAATCTGGATAGCCTTGAATATGCGGGGGCAGGGTGACTTCCGAGCGCATGTTCTGGGCCCCGGTAGAAGGCGGGTACATGCCAGTGATGAGTGTGGCTCGGGCGGGGGCGCACATGCCTGCGTTGGACCAAGCTCGCGTGTAAAGGATACCCTCTTTGGCGAGAGCATCAATATGGGGTGAAATTGAATACTTATCCCCGTAACACCTGAGGTCGCGACTAATGTCCTCGAACACTATCCAGAGAATATTGGGCCGAGATTCGGACTGTCCGATTGATGCGAGGGCAAAGATGGCGAGAAGAAGCGTGAGGAGGTGCATGGAGTTGCTGAGGTTGAAGAGATGGGTTTAAAGGTATAGACAAGGCAAGGAGCTTGGTTGATCTTTGTTAATGGTCGGTCTAGAAAATGTAGAACAGGCATCCTGCCTGTCACTTATCTATAGATTGTCGAATATTTGCAGTTGAACTCAATGTGGTTTTTGGTTGATGACTAGCAGAGGTCACGATTATAGTTTTGGTGCACTACCAGAGTTGAACGTGTCCGGCCGGACAACTGAAGCACTGTTCGACAAGGGGGATGGGTACGCCGATTCCTGGGCTTCCGTTTTTCCAAAAAAATGGAGGCTGACACGAATTGGCTTTGCCGTGTTCGTTGAGCGTTTTCGCCTCTAGCATTACGCCGTATTGCAATTGGTTGTCGTTCGAGCCGCAAGAAAGAATTGTGTGGGAAGGCTTGGTGAGGACCTCACCGCTATCGATTGGCGTGCCTCTATGAACTTTTTTGGATAGGTCCACTTTGGGAAAGTGGATTTTCAAGTCCTATTCTATCCGGTTTCCGGCAGGAATGTAGGCATAACGATGCCACTTATTTTCGGAGGTTCTCCAAGGCACTGGGCGACATGAAGCTCGCAGTTGCGAGCCCCCATTTCGTACATGGATGAAACGAGGGCTGGCTTGTCGGAAGGAATGATAACAATTGGTTTTCCGCCCCTATGTTGATTGAGTTCGCGTTGTATCATCAGTTTGGCGACATATTCATTGACCGCAATTCCTGGACCGATCAGTTCGGCTCCGGGGTGATTTATGGATGCGAGCGCTCCCACCAACGTGCCTCCGTCATTCTCTGCTACCGTTAGACTCCAGATTCTCTGATGGTTTTCTGCGATGTACTCCCAGTCCTTGATCCTTGATGTCTGCCAGATAGAGCGTTCGAGCGCGTCGATGCGGACTGCGTCTTCGGATGTTCCTGCCCTAACGTTGATTCCCGGTATGGTGCTTGTGGCAACCCCGTTGCAGGGAACCTCCACGACCATGTCTTGAAAGATCTGGTAGGGAGCGAACCCTTGGCGTGTATAAAGGGAGAAGGAATCGAGATTAAACGCGCTGGAAACGAGCCGAGTTGGGAGTCCCTTAAATCGAGCTTCGGTTACGATCTCGGCGAGAAGGGCCTTGGCGACCCCTCTACTTCCAGCGTCGGGTCTTGTATTCATGATCCCCAGAGAAATGTGGGTTTCTCGAGGGTGATAGAAGCAGGAGCCAAGAATCGACTGATCTACTTCGGAAACCGCGATATAGCAGCAGCTTGGGTCAAGGTCCTCATACACTTCAGTGAATACCGAACAATGTTCCGGCCTCCCCGAAAATATCTTCCCTTGTCCGTTTGATTCATACCAATGGTTGGTAGACGAGAAGATGAGTGAAGCGACCTCAGAAGCCTCCTCCGGTTTCATGGGGCGAATGGTGAATTCTAGAAGGTTTGCTTTAAAGGGCATGGATTTCGAATGAGGTCACTGAATCAGATGAATGAATCCTATATTACGAGGTTTTTCCCCGTTAGGACGGCTCTTTATCCTTTAATTTGATTGAAGTGTTCCCGGTTCGAATCGGCCAGTGGGATGGAATCTGTTCAACTAGAGGAGATTGGGTTTGTCCTCTGAAGAAGGTCGCAGCGGTTTGGTGACCCTTGCGGTAGCGGATGGCTTTGCCTCAAGCTTGGAGGCGAACCACATCTGAATCGAAGTCGGTAAATAGGGTTGAACGTCTTCGCGATTTACAGCACTTAGGCAGAATGACAAAAATCGTTTCTCTGGTTACACCGTTTCTTTTGGCGTCCACCGTCTTTGGTGGAACAGCGGAAGAGGCCTGGTATGGGATCGCTTTGCGGAAGAAGGCGGACGACAAGAACGGAGCTTTCCATTTCGTGGAAAACAAGGCTTCGCTTCCGAATGTCCTTATCTATGGCGATTCAATATCGATCGCCTACACGCCGTTGTTAAGGGAGTTGCTTGAGGGTAAAGCTAATGTTTATCGGCTGCACGTGAATGGGGGCGACTCGTCATCGTTTGTTTCGAAAATGGAAACTCTCCATTCTACCATGCAGAACCCAAAGATCGACGGCCACTGGACCCATGAGTGGGACATTATTCAGGTCAATGTGGGGCTTCACGATTTGAAGTATGTCGTTAACCGTTCCAAACTCAATAAGGTTAACGGCAAGCAAGTGTCTACTCTAGATGAATATGAAAGCAACTTAATGGGAATCATTTCCTATTTGAGCCATCACCACCCAAACGCTCAGCTGGTGTTTGCCCTGACCACTCCGGTGCCGGATGGCGAACCGGGTCGCCATTCGGGCGATGCGGCAAGGTACAATGAGGTGGCTTTGAAGGTGCTCAAAAGCCATCCTGAAATCGTCGTAAACGACTTATATTCGTTCACAAAGCCTCACCATTCGGAATGGTGGACTCGGCCGGGAAACGTGCATTTCAATTCGGAAGGCATCCGAGCCCAGGGCGAGGAAGTAGCGAAAGTGTTGGGACAGTTGCTAGATTAACCTTCGCTTACGTGAAACGGCGAGTTCGCGTCGACGGTATTTACCTGGTAGGAGCTACGATTTGTCGGGGCGTTTCCAGTTCATGAACATCGCCCCGAGTTGCCAGGGCTCCTACGGATGAGGCAATCTCCCTATGTTGCTGCTTTATAGGACCGGAGCAGGCGTATCCTGTTAACAAAATCTATCGTTGTCGAAATTACGGAAAGCTGCGTAAATCAAAGTATGAAATTCCTCGGCTTCGCTTTGTTACTTTCCTTTCTGCCGCTACTCCCGATTTCATTTGGCGCAGAAAAACCGAATATCCTCTGGATTTTCGCGGAAGACACCTCTCCGTGGATGGGGTGTTACGGGCACCAAGTGAACGAGGGGCACACGCCGCACATCGACTCATTGGCGGCGCAAGGCATCCGGTTTTCTCGGGCTTATGTACCGGCTCCGGTTTGCTCGGCTTGTCGATCGGCGGTGATGACCGGTCAGAACCAAATTCGTTTTGGTGCTCATGAGCACCGGTCGTCCCGCGGACCGCGAAAGATAGAGTACCCAAGCCATTTGAAATTGCTCCCGGAAATAATGAAAGAGGGTGGTTATTTCACGTTTAATTTGGGTAAGGACGACTACAATTTCATTTGGGATCAAAAAGCGTCCTATTCGCTGCAGCAGAAAACCCGGGAACCGGTTCCTTGGGATTCACTCAAAGCAAACCAGCCCTTTTATGGACAGATCCAAACGGCAGGGGGGAAGAACAACGTTTCGAAGTTTCCAGCCGAGCGCAAAACCGATCCTGCGTCGGTGACCGTGCCGCCCGACTATCCTCAAAACCAGCTTTATCGAGAAGTGGTTGCCGAGCACTATGATTCGATTCGAAAGGATGACGACTTTATTGGAAACGTTCTCGCAGGGCTGAAGGAAAATGGGCTCTGGGAAAACACGATCGTGGTCTACGTTTCGGATCACGGCGCCAACCAGCTGGTCCGCCACAAGCAGATGCCGACGGAAGGAGGGCTGCATGTGCCATTCATTGTGCGTGGTCCGAAGCGATTTGTACCGAAAAAGCAAGTACGGGATGATCTTGTGGATATTTTGGATCTTTCCGCTACCACACTCGCCTGGGCTGGGCTGGACCGACCCGATTGGTACGAAGGACAGGATTTGTTTGGCGAGGATTTCTCTCCTAGAGCATTTGTTGCGGCAGCGAAGGATCGCTTGGATCACACGATCGACCGGGTGCGGACTATTCGCACGGACCGCTTTCGCTACACCCGGAACTACAAGCTCGATCGTATTCTGCTGCAACCCCAGTACCGGGATCAGCAGCCCTATACACAAAATTTGCACGAGCTCTACAATACGGGTAAACTTTCGTCGAAGTTAACCGAGATCTATTTTGGGGAGCGACGTCCCGAGGAGTTGTATGATATTAGCAAGGACCCTTACCAGTTGTACAATCTAGCGAATGACCCGAAGTATGCTAAAGAGCTTGAAGCGCATCGGTTCATGCTTGATGAGTGGCTAGAAAAAGGGGACTTGGGAGCCTCCGAAGAGCCGGATGAGGAAATCGCCTTCCAAGACGAAGGTCCGGCAAAGTGGAAGAAAGTGAATCCTGAATACGAACATCTGCGCAAGGATAGTGACGGAGATGGGTTATCAGATGACTGGGAAGGCTACAACGAACGCGATCCCATGGATGGTAAACTCCTCTTTACCTTCGATTGCGGGGGATGGCAGACAGAAGGCTGGCTCCCTAATCCTGGGATCTCAAATATTGCCGGATTCAAAGGTTATCTCGATTTTGATTTGCCCCGAGGGCAGGGTTCACTGGTTCGAAGTGGCTTGAATGCCGATTTAGCTAGGCAAGGAGGCCTGTTTTCGGTGGCTATGAGTGTTTCCAAACCGACGCTCGTTTGGCTATCATTGAATAGCGGCGACGGAGTCATGCGGAAAATGGCTGGACCGGTGACAGTGCTACCTGGAAAATCCTATAAGGATGCTAAGTTCCGTATCCCGGAAGCGGGAATGGTGAAAGCCATGCGTATTGATTTCCAGAGCGAAGAGGGCACAATCGTCGAAATTGAGTCGATGAGGGCGAACTCAGGGTAAAGGTGCAAGGATGATCCGGGGTTGACTCGTGTAGGGCCGGCGTTTGCCCTGTGCCGTATTTTTCGATCCACATTAGGTAGAGGGGAGATTGGCCCGGTCCTCCGATTGGTTGGGGCAATTTTCGACCGATGTGGATCGCCTGGCAGTCTTTCCCTACCTGATTTTACAAAGTAGCCAGGTGCTTGATACTCTGGTTAATACTGGCGATTGGGTCGGGAGACTGGTCCTGCTCGACGTGGCAATGGGCGACTCCCGCTTTCTGAGCGGCTTGGATGATCGGCTCCATGGGGATGATCCCTTCACCGAGCTCCTGAAACGCGTCTTTGGGTACGCTACCGAATTCAGGAAGATCCATCCCTTTTTTGAGATCCTTTAAGTGCAGTTGGGAGACGCGACCTTTCAGTTTTTTAATGAGTTTAACCGGGTCTACTCCTCCAACCTCCACCCAGAAGACATCGACTTCAAATTGCATTTCGGGTGAAAACTCGTCCATCAGAACTTGATAGCCCGTAGTGCCTTCAACCGGCTCGAATTCAAAGGCGTGATTATGGTAGGCGAGTTGAATGCCGACTTTCTTTGCTTGGGCGGCCGCTCTATTACAGTTTTCAGCCAGTCGCTTGTACGCGTCGGGACCCCCTCTTTCGTGGTCATGCAGGTAGGGCACGACGAGGTGGGACAGACCCGTTTCCTTGGCGGCATCGAGAATCTTGGCGAATGGGGGGACGCCTTCCTTGGTCGGATTGGTCACGGATTCCCAGGCAAAATGGGAGGAATTGACCGCGAGGCCAAAATCCTTGGCCGCTTCGGTCATTGAACTGGCATAGGGGAATCCGTAGGGCTCGACTTGTTTGTAGCCCGCGTCCGCGACTGCTTTCAGAGCGGCTACGGGATCTTCCGCGATCTGATTTCGCAAGGTGTAGAGTTGGATGCCAATGTTCTTACGATAGTGGTTGCTCTTTCCGAGGGCCATGGCTTGAAAGGCGGCTGATGAGGCTAATGAAGAAGCGAGGGCAGTTTTAAGAAAATTTCGTCGTAGCATAGTAATGTTTTTTGTTTAGGTAACGAGTGAATCGGAAGGGTTCCCTAATTGGCAAGCGCGATTCGACTTATTCTTATAAGTAGTACGGTTCTTGCAGAAAATGCCTTCGTCTGCCAGCCTTGGTTTCGAAATTGATATGAGAAGGAAATTCGTCTTTTCATTTTTCTGTCTCCTTTTTCCTCTTCCTTCTTTGATGCCACCGTTTTTTCCGGATTTCCTACGGAGACAATCGCGGAAGGAATCAATGCGGGTACGGCGTTAGCGACCACTCCGGATGGTCTGGTCTATGTTGCCGAGCAAACGGGACATGTTCGAATTGTTGAAGATGGAGTCGCTCGTGGGCACCCGTTGCTTGATCTGTCTTAAAAAGTGAATACAAATTGGAGGCGGAGGCTCGTAGGTATTCAATTTGATCCAGAATATCCATTGAAGCCATACTTGTTCGTGGTGTATGTTGGAAGTAATCCCTATGTCCATCATCTTATCAGCCGGTTCGCCATTGTAGGCGGTGTTGCTGACCCCAATAGCGAGGTTATATTGTTGGAGGGGATTGATCAGGCAACGCCCGTTTTTAGATGGATCAGAAACATGTTTGAGCCGTACTGTAACTGGTCTCAAGTTACTCAAATTCGTTGACCGCGATTGAGGTAGCGGATTTCTTTCCTTTGTCTATTCCTGCCGAAAGTAACAAGCTCCAATAAACTAGCACCAAAATGAAACGTCGTACCTTCGTCAAAACCTCTATCACCGCGGCGGCCAGTGCCGCAGTGGTACCGAACCTAATTTCTGCGGAGAGTGAATCCTCCAAAAAACCGAATCTCCTCATCATTCAGTGCGATGAGCTCAATTTTCGGACAATCGGCAGCTACCGTGATACGCTCTCAGAGGAGCAAGCTTTCATGTGGGGCAAAAAAATGGTCGTGGACACACCGCATATTGACAGCCTCGCGGCGGAGGGAACGCTTTGTACGAAATTCTATGCGGCAACCCCGGTCTGCTCACCCTCCCGCTCCTCTTTTATTTCCGGCCGTTTCCCACAAAACACCGGGGTCCCCAAAAACGATTTGCCGATTGAAGATTCGATCGTAACGTTTGCGCATCTCCTGGGGGACGCGGGCTATGCCACCGGTTACGCAGGCAAGTGGCATCTCGATGGAGATGGAAAGCCGCAGTGGGACCCCCAACGAAATTTTGGTTTCGAGGACAATCGATACATGTTTAATCGGGGTCATTGGAAGCAGTTCGAAGACACGGAAAATAGACCTCGGATAAAGGCGCGTGATGGGAAAGGGAGGCCCACCTACAGCGTAGAAGGCGCGGACGAAGAGTCTTTTGCGACCGACTGGCTTTCGAACAAAGCCATCGATTTCATTGAGGAGCATAAGAGCAAGCCGTTCTGCTACATGTTGGCGATACCGGATCCACATGGACCGGATACTGTTCGGGCACCTTACGACACAATGCTCGACGACAGCGATTCCGAGATGCCTCGGACCTTTGATAAGTCGGCGAAGGATGTGCCTTCCTGGGCGGAACCAGCGGATAAATGCAACTACAAGATGGCGGCCTATTTGGGTATGATGAAATGCATCGATGACAATGTGGGCCGTATTCTTGGCACGTTGCGTGAACGTAATCTTATTGATGATACAATCGTTATCTTTACCGCCGATCATGGAGATCTTCGAGGGGAACATCATCGGCAAAACAAAGGCGTCCCGTTGGAGGCTTCGGCTAAAGTACCCTTTATCATCCGTTATCCGAAAAAAATCGCAGCGGCTCGGCGGATCGACAATGTGCTAAACACGGTCGATTTCCAGCCCACGATCCTTTCCATGATGGGGATCAAAACATCGGGCAATGAAGAAGGTCGAGACGCATCCCAAATTCTAACTACAGGTAAAGCGTCTAAAGGCTGGAGCGACGTAACCTTTATGCGAAGCACGGGTGTGATTGGGGCGACGAATGGTTGGGTTGCGGCGGTAACGCCTCATCACAAACTGATTCTTTCGGACAAGGATGAGCCTTGGCTGCTTGATCTCGATGAAGACCCCGACGAGCTCACTAATTTCGTCCATGACGAAAAGCAACGTGAGACCGCTCGCGATCTTGCGAAGGAAATTGAAGCCTACGGCAAGCGTCACAACGATCCCTATACGACGAACGCAAAGACCCGCAAAGCTCTCGAAGAATTAGCGGGCTAAACGGGGTAACTAGCGAGAGTGGGATGCGGAAAATATTCGATACTCACAACCGTAGCGCGGTATTTCAGTTTATCGATGCAATGAGTTCCTCGGTATTTAGTTGGAATACGAAAGGGTGCAATTGGAGTACTGCGGTTCGCCCTCGATCATAAAAGAGATGGACTTGGTAATTGGAGAGACTATAAAAACGTTCTTTCTTGTGCTATTGTCATTACGTTAGCGAATTATGCCTCCTGGATATTCAGAGCAATCGGATTGGTTTACCACCGACCTAGAGCCGCACGAACCCATGCTGCGTGCGTGGTTGCGGAGTCGTTTCTCTAATGAAAGAGATTTAGACGATATCATTCAGGAAGCTTACGCTCGCGTACTGAAAGCTCAAAAAACGACGGAAATTGGTTCTCCGAAAGCGTTTCTTTTCGCGACGGCCCGCAATTTGGCCTTGGGAAAAATTCGCAAACAAACCTCTCGAGGAGAAATTTCTTTGGCGGATATCGATGTATTGGGCGTCTTGGATGAGAGCGAGGAAGTAGGTCAGGCCATTTCTCGCTCGGAGGAACTCGAACTTTTGACCGAAGCCATACAGTCTTTGCCAACACGCTGCCGCCAGATCCTCACGCTGCGGAAGATCTATGGTATGTCCCAAAAGGACATCGCCAATGAGCTGGGTATCTCCGTGCACACGGTGGATTCGCAAGGAACCATTGGTATGCGCAAATTGACCGATTTTTTTGACCGGGTGGAGAGTCGCACCGAGTTTTCACGATGACCCAATCTTACAGATCCGAAAAGAATCGCCGGGAAGCCGGAAATGAAGCGGCCGCTTGGGCATGGCGATTGGATCGCGGATTGTCCGCGCAAGAGCAGGACGAGTTGTTTGATTGGATCGGTGCGGATCCGATTCACGCGGATTTACTAAGCCGCCAACGGCAAGACTGGAAGCGATTGGATCATCTTTCTGCTTGGGGACCGGAGCACAGTTCGCGGCCTAATCCAGATCTGCTCGCTCCCAAACCGAAACTCCGATTGGGCCGAGTACTTTGGGGAGCTATGGCTGCGGCCGCTACGTTGGCGTTTGCCTTCGTCATCTTTCAGGAAGGATCGTCCCGCTCCGCCGATTTGGTTTCCGAAGCGATTGCCGAGGCAAAGCCAGAGATTCGCAACCAGCTTGAGGACGGCTCCACCATCAAATTGAAAGAGGGAGCTGAAGTGACGATGAATTTCACGGCTTCAGAGCGTCGCGTTCGAATGGAAAAGGGTGAGGCCTTCTTCATTGTGGCCAAAGACGCTAGTCGGCCCTTCGTGGTAGAGGTTCACGGAGTAGACGTGAGTGCGGTCGGGACCGCGTTCAATGTGAGATTGGATGAAGACGCTGTGGAAGTTCTCGTTGCCGAAGGGATTGTGGAGGTGGCATCGTCTGCAGTTGACGGTGTATCACCCGAACTTAACGAAACGCCCCGTCTTGAAGCACACGAGCGGGCAATCATCTCGTTTTCTTCGCACTTAGGGGTTCCTCAAGTGGCAGTGCTCTCGAAAGCGGAGATACAGCGCGTTCTCGCTTGGCAGCACGGGGCCATGACCTTCGCGGCGAAACCCCTGGCTGAGATTATTGATGAATTGAATCGGCTGAATGACACCCAGCTTACCATCGTGGATCCTGATTTGGCTTCCGAGCGGTTTACAGGGACGTTTCTTTCAAGTAATGTCGAAGGTTTCGTTTCTGTTCTCAAAAATGGTTATGGAGTGGATGCGAGAATGCGCGGTGGCTCTGAGATCCTACTGAGTAAGGCCGTTGACTAAAGTCGTACAAGAACTAGATTTCTCGGATCGAGGAAAATTTTTTAGAAAAACTTCGTTATTCTTTTAGCGGAAACTGATTGTCCGTGCATCTAAGCAGCAAGGATTTTCTTGCCGTGACCTTTTCAAACCCCGACCGACTACTAATACCCTATGCCCTTAGGCATTTATCCATTCTTAAAACGATTGGTCCTCCCGGCTTTCGCTGTGGGGTATTTGTTGGTGTGTCAGAATCCCGTTGCCTACGCATCCGAGAAAAAGCTGAAGATCAATTTGCCCGCTGGAGAGTCCTCGGAATCTCTTCAAGAATTCGCCAAGCAATCCCGATTGCAGATCATCTACCCTTCCGATCTTTTGGTCGGGATCCGTGCCCCTAAGATCAAGGGGCGGTATGCTCCGGACGAAGTATTCGCGTTGATCCTCGAAAATACGGATTTAACGAGCCTTCGGGACGAGGAGAGTGGCGCCTATTTTATCAAACGAAAGATTACCGATCCGAACAGCGTAGCAGGAAATGAGGTAATTGAAGAATCGCTTTCAGAAACTAAACTACAAAAAAATAAAACCATTACTATGAATTCGAAAATACAGGAAAAACCAAGGTTGGCTCGCAAGGTGTTCAACGGATTGCTTTCAATGGCCCTCCTAGGAGGTGCGAACAGCATTTATGCCCAGGATGATGAACCCACTTACGTGCTGGAAAAGCTGGAGGTGTTTAGTTCTACTCAGGAATCATCGGTTAAAAAGCAGCGAGATTCCGATATCATTGGAACTTATCTGAGCGGCGATGCGCTAGGAAATCTGCCAGATACAAATCTAGGGGAAGCGCTTTCCCGTTTGGCGGGCATCAATGTGGTCGATGGAGGCTCCGTGACCGTCCGTGGTGCGGAAGGGCAGTACAACTCCATCCGTATTAACGGTGCTGCTCAGGCCAATGCGCAGCTAGGCTCCCGTAATTTCGACGTAACCCAAATCCCTTCTGAAATGGTTGCGGGTGTAGAGGTAATCAAGAGTCTCACTGCAGAGCATCCGGGCGATTCGATTGGCGGCTACGTGAACGTAATTACGGCTAACGCCTTTGATCGGGGCGACAATCTAACCACCTACAAGCTCTCGACACGCTACCGCGACCAAGGCGATAAGTCGGGTTATGGAGCGAATATCATCAATTCGAATATTTTCAGTGCCTTTGGTGGGGAAGACAATTTGGGCGTGCTGGTTAATTTTAACTACGTGGACGAAGATCAGGTTGGATGGTCGACCCAGAATCGCTTTTTGACCAATGCGGGTCGCTTGTCCGGAGCAGATCCGAATCAAATTTCGCTAAACGAAAGCCAAGATGCTAGCAATCCGATTTGGAATCGGTTCGACCCGAATGAAGTTCGCAGAACAAACGATAACCTCACTCTAGATTTGAGCTTCGATTTGAAGGTTTCCGACAGTACGTCTCTCTACTTCCGTCCCTTATATCAAAAGTTTAATGACGATCGCGACTCGTTCGCGTTTCGTGTTGACCGACTGGAGCGTGCGGTTTCCCGCACCTTCTGGTTCTTGGACGACGTGGGCAACGCCCTGGGAACGTTTGAAGAGGACGATGACGATCCCGTCTTAGGGAGCGCAGGCGAT
This sequence comes from Candidatus Pelagisphaera phototrophica, assembly GCF_014529625.1. Lineage (GTDB taxonomy): Bacteria > Verrucomicrobiota > Verrucomicrobiia > Opitutales > Opitutaceae > Pelagisphaera > Pelagisphaera phototrophica. The sequence goes on along the minus strand of NZ_CP076039.1, from coordinate 3,257,812 downwards.
AATTTCATCAATGATGTGGACGCTAGTGGCAATTTGATCGTAACGCCGAACTTTGAGGGATCCGCTGACGGGCGTATATCACGAATAGTTACTGGCGACAATCGAAGCGGAGATACCTACACGTTCGATTTTGGCGGAGAGACCCAACTGGAGAATGGTTCCCTTGAATATCGCGCACTTTTCTCTACAGACGACTCCCTTCGTTACCGCCGTCAGTGGCGGTTCGAAGACCGCTTCAGAGATGGAGATCGCGACGGTTCCGGAAAAAGCTTCCTGAGAGCTAGGATAACCGATGGCGTAACACCGCTACCTGAGTTTTCGATTTTCGAAGTTACATCGGATAGAGGGCATGTCCCATTGAACAACAAGGTAAATGTATTTTCTGACCTGAACCGATACAACTCCGATGGAGGAGCTCGTTTCCTTTTGGAAGACGTCCATGAAGATGTTCAGTTGTTCAACGTGGAGTATGATCACGATATCGATGAAGACTTCTCCATTAAGTCGGGCCTGAGACTGCGCAAGGCACATCGGGACAACAAAACGAACGAGATCTTCACCGCTGCCTCTGCAGGCGCTCGCCGCGTTTTTCCGATCGGACAATTTGCAGCAGCGAGTGACGCCGGAAATGTCACGCTCTTTGACGGGAAGTATGCAGATACTGCCGGAGCATTTGTGACCGCCGATCCGATGTACGACTTTTTCTTCCAAGATCTCGCGGCTAATCCGGACAACTGGAAATTCGATCGTTCCGACCTTCGCGATGCTGCCGATACGGGCGAACTCAACGAAGATATTTTCGCAGCTTATGTTCAGGGGACCAAACGCTGGGGAGACTTTACCTTGGTTGCCGGTGTTCGTTACGAAGAAACGAGCTTGGACACCACTTGGAAACCTTCTAACTTCAATGTCGATGCCGATGCCTTTCCGGGAATAGCGGATACGGATAAAGCAAATCTCGGACAGCTCATTCAGGACGGCGTAGAAGATATCGGTTTCACGGGGCCAAGCGGCAGCTTTTCGTTTGGGGATATCGTCGACGACATTAACGCGAAAAGCAGCTACGACAATCTGTTGCCTAGTGTGGTCGGAACCTACCGTGTTGGTGAGACCGGGCACGTACTCCGTTTTGCCTATGGAAATTCGCTTACTCGTCCCGATTACCGCGAATTGGTACCCTTTAATCTCGGGGAAGCGAATCGCCAACTGCAAGCCGCAGGTGTTCTTAATCTGACTAGGCGCGACGATGAATTTGACTTGGGAAATCCCAATCTGCGGGAACAAACGTCTGAAAATATCGACCTAGCTTGGGAGTATTATTTCGGGCCGCGTAACGCGAATACCATTTCTGTTTCGCTCTTTTCGAAGGATCTCGAAGATTTTCTGCAAGAGGATATTTATACGAGAGATATCGAGGTGCTAGTGGATGCTGAAGATCCTAGCCAAGGCACGGAAATGGTCCGAGCGGATACCAAATTCTGGTCAAACGCCTCGAAGCGCCACATCGAAGGTTTCGAGGTAAGCGGTTACTTTAGTTTTGCCGATCTGCTTCCAGATGTGAGGTGGCTCGGTGGGTTTAAGCTGGTTCCGAACTACTCGTACATTGTGGGCGATCAAACCGATCCTATCTTTGACACGGATGAACTTGAAAATGGCAATTTTGTCGTAACTGACTTCGAGTTCATTCCAAGCTTGAGAAACCAGGCGAAAGAAATCTACAATATGCAGGTCATTTACGAATGGCAGCGTCTCAGCGTTCGCGCGTCTTACAACTATATTTCCGAATTGCAGGTGACGGCTTCAACGGCCGCGATTTCGGATATAACCTTTGATGTAGAACGGGAGAATGTGGATATGTCAGTGCAGTATCGGCTAACCAAGGACAACGATATTCGCCTCTTTATTGAAGGTGATAACCTAACCGATTCGCCAGACGACGAAAAGTACGTTGGAAATAACCCGGGTCTTTTCACGACCTCGTACGCTACCGTTGGCCGTCGCTTCGTTGCGGGTATTCGTGGTTCTTTCTAAGGACGGGCGACCGTTTAGTCGAATAGATTGAATTTTTTAAAGGGCGACCTGCTTAGGTCGCTCTTTTTTTGGTAGGGCAGGCTTCCAACCTGTTGTCTCAGACCACAACCTGTCGGTGGGTTCGTTGCATGCATTGGTAGCGGGCGATCTCCGAGCGCCCAATGCTTTTATCTATCGATTGGGTGCCCGGAGATGGCCTGCTAACTTGAAATTAAGCAGAGAGTCGATGAGTTGCAGGTAATTCCCGGTGCGGATTTCTTTCCGTAGAGGATGTACTTGCCCCTTCAGTTGAGAGGCAAAGCCGTTACCTTTCGCGCCATTCGACATAACCGAAGAGACGGTTAAATACGTCAGAATCCGTTGGGCCGGCCGCGATCCACATTTTTATCTAGAATCTTTCCTTGTCCGTCATCGCGTTTCGATCTTTAAGAATAGGGACCCCTCGATGATTATTACCCGAACCAGATTCGCTTCTGCCCTCTTTACTGCGCTTGTCGCCGCTGGAGGGTTGGAGGGTAGGCCGACGGAAGACGGAGTATTCGATACCCAAATCCAGCCCTTGCTCGAGCAGTACTGCATCAATTGCCACGGAGGCGAGAAGGTCAAAGGTGAGGTGGACTTTACGGAAATAGTCCGTTCCCAAGATATCGATTCGAGATTCGAGCTTTGGGAAACGGTAGCAGATGTGCTCGCCTACAAGGAAATGCCGCCTAAGGAAGAGGATAATCGCCCGGATCCCACCGAAACCCAGCAGATTCTCGATTGGTACGAGGAACGATTCGTTAACTCAGTGGAAGCCCGCCCGGGAACCTTTCAAGCCCGCCGTCTCTCAGCAAACGAATACCGCAACACCCTACGCTCTCTCTTCGGATTTGAACTCGAAAACCAGATCATCGCCGCCGAGCAAACCTTAGTCGAAAAATCCCTCGTTATCAAACTCCTGCCCACCGATCCTCCTGGGCCGAGCGAATTCGTCAACGACACCAGCGATGCTCGCTTATCGAGTTTCATCTGGGAGCAGTATGCCTACATGGCAGATCGGGCCCTTCAGGAACTCTTCTCCAAAGAGCGGAGCGACGCGCTCGAGACTCTTGTCGGTCAGCCGCTTCCCCATTATTCCGAATCCATCGAACTCACCCCAGCTCAAGCGGAATCCCTGCTTCGCTCCTTCGCCCCTCGGGCTCTCCGCCGTCCTATAGCTCGGAAGGAGCTAGAACGAATGCTCGCCTCTCTGATGGGATTGAAGGGAGGGGAGCTCCTCAGCGCCACACGGGACGAAATGAAGGCTCTTCTCGTCTCACCATCTTTCCTCTACCGAGGTCTCCTGATCGAAGCTACGCCTGGAAAACAACAACTTGTCGACTCCTACGAACTTGCGGAACGTCTCTCGTATTTCCTCTGGGAGGATATGCCGGACACGCAGCTATTTGAGGCGGCAGCGAGGGGTGACCTTGAACATGCCGACGAAATCGCAAAGCAGGTGGACCGCATGCTCGCCTCGCCTAGGGCTCGCAATCTGGCCGAGAGCTTCGGCCACCAATGGCTCGGACTCGCCGACATAGATAACGCACGAGACGACGTATTGAGTCGACAAGCACTCCGCAGTCAGCCCTTCGATTTTTTGAACTACCTTTTTACCGAAAATCGTCCTGTGATCGAATTGATCGACTCGAATGTCGCCTTCGCTAGTCACAATACCGCTTCCTTCTATCCCGAAAACAATTATCAGTTGGAAAAATACGTTAGGCCCAAGGGTATCGAACGAAAGCTAGTTCCGAATCAGCGAATGAGTCTGGATCCGCCTGAGGGGCGCGGCGGCATTCTTACCATACCTGGCATTCTGGCCATGAATCGAGGTCCTATTCTCCGCGGCACCTGGATGCTCCGACGTATTCTTGGTGAACGGCTCGGCGAGCCGCCCGCGGACATTCCCCCGGTCGAAGCCGCCGCTCCAAATGCCGACTTCAGCTTTCGCGAACGTTTCGAAGTCCATCGCAGTGATTCAACCTGCGCCCGTTGTCATGATCGGATCGATCCACTCGGTTTCGCTCTTCAGATGTACGACGATGAGGGGTCCTATAAGCTCGCTTTAAACTATAAGCCTCCGAGGAGAAGAGCCGGACACGATGACGACCCCGATCGGATCGACACCTCCGGTCAGCTCCCTGATGGGGAAGCATTTCAAAATTTCGATGAATTGAAGTCCATTCTTCTCGGGAGCAAGCGACGCGACATCATTCGGAACGCAGTCGAGCGAACCTTGGCCTACGCTCTCTGCCGAAAACTTGAGGCTTTCGACCGCCCAACCATAGACGCGATTACAAAGAAGATTGACGAAACGAACGGAACATGGCGCGATCTTTTCGTAGAAGTGTCCCACAGCCTGCCTTTCCGGGAAACCTTTATTGCCCCTAGCCCCCAAACTAATTCATGAGCAGAAGCTGGAAAATTGACCGCCGCACCTTCTTGCGAGGCACTGCCGGAGCCTTGTTGCCGCTTCCTTTCCTCAATTTGATGGAAGGTAAGGTGAGCAATGGATTGGCCAAAGGCTCGGCAACGGAATCTCCGCCGCTCAGATTCCTAACCCTCTTCAAACCCAACGGCGTCCATCCGCCTTCATGGAATATCAATGGCGGGACGGAATTCGATTTTCGAATGTCGCCGCTCATGGCTCCCTTCGCCAAACACAAGGACGATCTGCTCATTCTCGATAACATGGGAGATTTTGGGTTTTCGTCTCACGCCAATTCCACTCGCCGTTTTCTCGCCGGTCACCATGAGAACAAGGATACTGCTTCCGTCGATCAGATTATAGCGGATAAGATTGGGGGGGACACGGCCCATCGATCTCTCGAACTAACCACGGAAGGGCTTTTCACCGGGCAATTCGGCTGCAGCTACATTTCTTACGACAAAGACGGAGGAGCCATTCCGCGCGAAAGCGATCCTCAACTCGTTTTCGATCGCCTTTTCCGCAATCCGATGAGCGATCCGGACCAGCGGCAATCCATGTCGAGCTTGCTGGACCGAGTCAAAGGCGATGCAAATGCTCTCTCTCGCAGATCGGGCTACGAGGATCGCCAGACATTGGATGAGTACTTGACCGTTGTTCGTGAAACCGAACGCCGTATCCAGAACATGGAGCAAGCAAAGGCCCAGCCGAGAATCGACCTCGGGAGCCTCCAGCGGCCTCCCGTCGGGGCGAACCTAAACGAGCAAGTGGAGGCCATGATCGACCTGATCGCTCTTGCCCTCTGGACCGACTCCACCCGCTGTATCACCTATATGTTGGGCAACAGCAATAGTCGCATGGTATTCGACTTTCTTGGTATTCCAGAGCAGCACCATTACCTGTCTCATTTTTTCCGAAATTTCAGCCGCAAAAACCTGGATTCCTTGCTTAAGATCAGCCTTTGGCATATGGAGAAGTTCGATTATCTCTTGACAAAGCTCAAGTCCTACAAGGACCACAACGGCAGTCTTCTCGATCATAGTGCGGTACTCTTCGGATCCGGGATGGGCCATAGCGACAATCATACTGCGCAACGAATTCCAATCGTTCTGGCGGGGGGTGGAGGCGGACGTATCAAGACGGGGCGCTACGTTCGGTATTCAGAAAACCAGGAACTTAGTAGCCTGCACCTTTCCCTGCTGAAATTATTTGGGATTGAAGCGGAATCCTATTCCGCGTCGGATACCCCGCTTCCTGGAATCGACGGTGGCTACTTTCCCGAATTTCAAGAACGTTCCTTTGATAGTTGGGTCACGCGCCAGGGCGGTTCCATCACTGCTCAAGGTCGGCTCCGCATGTCCGACAACCTCGACGAGGCGAAGGTCTTCTACATCGATATCGAAGGAAAGTTGCCGGTACGCATCGAGATCGAGTTCAGGGACTTTCATGATTTTAATCTCGCTTATCATGTTGGAACACCCATCACGCTTTCCGGAGACGGAAGCGAGAATAGTAACCAACTAATCATTACAAAAATTAAGGATATAAAAAGTCTCTTCGGTAATAGCAAGCCAGGGACTCAGAAGGGATAGGACCCAGTCGCTTTCTATGGCTCAGAGCCCTCCAAGCAATTGACTCTTAAGGATCTTCGAAGTCTTGTTTCCCAATATTTCTAGGGCGCTGTCTCAGTAATATCTGGCAAAATTGAAATAAGGAATTGGTCGTTACAATATTAGCGGGTAGGCGGATGGTAGAGAAACAGCCGATTCAATTCGGGAGTTTCTAACCGAAGGGGGTTGATGAATAACTTGTCATCAGATTGAGGCAGGATGCCTCCTGTAATGGATAAGTCGATGAAGTAAGGTACGTGGTGGTTTGACCAAGATCCGTTACTGCTTTGCCTTGGGTCGCTGCCAGAGGGGGATTATGTTGGCGGACGGTTGTTTCAGCCTGGCGTTCCCGAGTCAACTGCAGCTTGGTGTGAATCCGCTCGGGTTGAGCATGGCTATGATAGAGCAGTTAGTCGACGTCGGCGTCCAGATCAAAGAGCAATTGGCCTTGCCCAATGGCTAGCCTTGCCAAGGCGCTTTGCTGTTTTGTCGTGAGTTCTTGATCGATCCGCAGTCCGCTCTGCGCGTTCGCTCGGTCGAGGAATAACTTCCACTTGCAGACCAGGATGGCGTCGCAACTGCCCATGCCGTACCACAGGAGGAGATTCTTTCGAGGATGCTCTGTCGCTCTCTTTTCCAAGATAAACCGAACCGCTTCGGTAGTAAATATCTCAGTGAGTCGGCGATTCTAAACGTCGGGTTCGGCGAGTGCGTCACCGTGCCAAAGCTTTTTCGACAGGTTGTTGCTCTTGTCTACGAACAAGGTGGTGTCGAATACCTGATTTTGCGGCATGCGGGCGGTTTCGCTGCCCACGTGGGATTTGCCGGATAGGGACGTGGCGTATCTGGCTGAGCGAAGAAAAGAAGTCCTGATTGGTTAATCGGATTGCCGCCCGAGCCCATTGCTTGCTAGCTTCTGCGACAACAGTTGCTTTCAGCCCTATGAAGATCCCAACTCTATTCACATTTATGATTCTATGGTCCGCCGTTTTTTCGGGACCATGTTTGATGAGCCAGACGACTGCTGAAAGGCCGCTGGCTGTGACGCCCGTGTCGAGGCTGGATCAGGATTGGTGGAAGACTCGCCACCAGGAAAAGCTGGAGGAAGCGAAAAACCGGGGAGACGAATTGGAACTACTGTTTATTGGGGACTCCATTACGCACGGTTGGGATGCGGGCCTGTGGGCGGAGAACTTTGCTCAATATGGAGCATTCAATCTGGGTTTCAGCGGAGATCGGACCGAACACGTGCTCTGGAGATTTCAGAATGGGGCGTTGGACAATCTTTCACCCAAAGTAACGGTACTCATGATTGGTACCAACAACACGGGTCAGGGTGAGGGCCAACCTGCTTACGAAACCATTCAGGGAATCGAGTCTATTATCGATGAAATAAATACGAGACTACCGGAAACCAAGTTGATTGTTCATGCTGTATTTCCAAGAGGGGCTTCAAAGGACGACCCGCTTCGCATGGTGAATGCGCAAATCAATAAGGAGCTTCCAGTGCTCGCTGCTAAGAAAGGTGCTGAGTTTTTGGATATAAACGATTTTTTCTTGGAGAAAGATGGGACATTGCCCCGCAATATTATGCCCGACCTTCTCCATCCAAAAAAGGAGGGCTATCGGTTGTGGGCTCATGGACTCAAGCCATCATTTGATCGGCACTTTGGTAAGACCAAAGAAGCACCTAGACCGAATGTCGTTACACTTTGGCCGAAAGGGGTTCCGGCTCCACATGACGCGAGCCTAGTCGAAAAAAGCGAGTTGGGGAATCCGAGACGAGGGGGAACGGTGGTTCGAATTACGAATGTTGCTGAGCCGAGTATCACCGTATATAAAGCCCGTAGTCGTCGACCCTCTGCGGGAGTGCTGGTGTGTCCAGGTGGTGCATACAATATTTTGGCGTGGAATTTAGAAGGGGAGGAAATTGCAGAGTGGTTGAATTCCATTGGAATCACGGCTGCGGTCTTGAAGTACCGCGTGCCGAAAAACCGCGAAGGAGCGTTGCAAGACGCGCAGCGAGCCCTCGGTTTGATGCGAAGTAATGCGGAGGACTGGAATCTGGATCCGGAGAATATCGGTGTATTTGGATTTTCCGCGGGAGGTCACCTTTCCGCTTCCTTGAGCAATCACTGGCGATCCCGAAATTATCCTAAAGTGGATGCTGCGGATGCCGTTTCCTGTCGCCCTGATTTCACTGTGTTGATTTATCCGGCTTACATTGGTACTTCTGGTTTCGAGCTTTCGCCGGATTTCACAATCGACGCAGATGCGCCTCCCGTCTTCATCGTGCAAACGCAGGATGACAAGAAGCACTTCCCGAGCGCGATTGTGTACAACCATGAGCTTGTTAAGCGGGGAATTAGTTCGGAATTACACACCTTTCCCACGGGGGGGCATGGCTATGGGCTCCGACCCAGCGCGTATCCAGTATCCGGATGGACGGATTTGTGTCGCGACTGGCTATGGAGGCAGTGAGATTCTCGGCGTCTTTCGCGAGGATTGGTAAATAGGTGGGAAGGGCCGGGCCATTCCTCCCTACGATATGCCATTGGTAATCCTAGGGCAGCGGTGATTGAGCGCGATCCGCGGCACGGTCGTTCGCACACTTTGATCTTGGTATTAGAAGAAGAATGGCTTCTATGTAGAAATGGCCCCGGGTTTGAAAGTACTTTCGTTTCTTTTTATTTCGTTTTCCTCCATTCACCTTGCGAATGCGTCCACACCGAACGTGGTTTATGTTCTAGCGGATGACTTAGGCTGGGGGGACCTGAGTTGCAATAACGAGGATTCAAAAATTAAGACGCCCCATTTGGACCGCATCGCATCGCAAGGCATGCGGTTTACAGATGCCCATTCAGGCTCCGGTGTTTGCACGCCGACTCGGTACGGGATCGTTACCGGCCGCTACAGCTGGCGGACGCGGTTAAAGCGTGGGGTTCTCGGCGGATCGTCCACACACTTAATTGATACCAATCGCTACACCGTAGGGGATCTGCTGCAGGATAAGGGCTATCACACCGCCATGATCGGAAAATGGCATCTCGGTTGGGATTTCCATTTCTTAGAAGGTACTCCAAGTGACCGGTTTGATTTGAAGAACGGGGAGGTTATCGATTATAGCAAACCGGTGTTGAACGGTCCCGACGCGATCGGTTTCGACTACTATTATGGCCACTGCGGATCTCTTGATATGGCACCTTATGTCTATGTGGAAAACGGCCGCGTGACGGCTCCACCCAATCGGGTGACGGTCAATGCAGATTACAAAGGCTTTTGGCGGGAAGGGCCAACGGCCTCTGATTTCGCCCATGAAGGGGTGACGCCAAATTTCATCGAGCGGGGTATCCAATATATTGAGAACCGTGCCAAAACCGGGGCGCCATTCTTTTTATATCTGCCGCTGCCTAGCCCTCACACGCCTATTCTGCCCATCGAAAAATTTAAGGGACGAAGCGGGACGAACTACTATGGCGATTTCGTGCAGCAGGTAGACTGGCACACGGGTCAAATAATGGACGCTTTGGAGGAAAACGGGGTCGCTGAAAATACCATCTTCATTTTCACAAGCGACAACGGATGTTCGCCTCGAGCCGTATTCGATGAGCTCGACGCGGTGGGACATAAGCCGGGAGGCATCTACCGCGGAAACAAGGCAGACGCGTACGAGGCGGGGCACCGCGTACCTTTCATCGTGCATTGGCCAGCTGGATTAAAAGCAGGGAAAGTCTCCGATACGACGATCTGCCTGACTGATTTATTCGCGACAATGGCGGATATAACTAAAGCTAAAATTCCGAGTAATGCCGCGGAAGACAGTGTGAGCTTTCTCAGGGCTTTGAAAGGAGAGCAGGACCAGGTTCGTGAGGGGACGGTTCATCATTCGATCAATGGATCGTTTGCCATTCGCAAAGGAGACTGGAAGCTTTTGCTTTGTGCAGGTTCCGGCGGTTGGAGCTCGCCGACTCCGGCTGAGACGAAAAAGATGGATCTCCCGCCAATACAATTGTTTAACCTCGCGAAGGATCCTTCGGAAAAGAACAACGTGTTTAAGGAAAACAAGGACAAGGTTAGGGAGCTTTACAGCCTCCTAAGCTCCTATGTGGCCAACGGTCGCAGCACTCCCGGTCCCAAACAGAAAAACGAAGGCGGTACGCCTTTTGACCCAGCGGGATTCGCAAAACTGAAAGCGGAACTGGGGATTTAGGAAACTATTTCGTGACTCTAAAATTGTAGGGGCACCGCTCTTGAAGGGCGTAGCTTCGGCGAAGACTTTTGTGACGACCATTTTTTGTAGGAGCCCCGACGCGTCGGGGCGATCGACGTCAGGGTCTTTCTCACGCGTTCCGGCGAACTAGGCGGCGACCAGTCCCGTTGGTGTTTCGACAATAGTCGACGCATGACATTCCTTAGTTGGCTTGAGTTCGATGGGAAAAATTTGCTCGGCGAGTAGGATCGGTCCCTCGCTAGGTTTGGCCAGAGGAGGAAGCCCATCCTGAGAAATGACTTCTGATGCGATTGTTTGCGACACGGATAGCGTCAGCCAGCAGGAGACAAGTTTAAGCATGTGTTTAGGTTGTCTCATTGGAATTCGGGTTTAGCTTTTCTAGAATTGCCGCCACTTTGGTGCGATCTTCAGGGTAAAACCGGTTAAACGGTTCCGCCATAAAGTCGTTACACAGTCCCAGTAAGGAGGCGGCGCACTTGGTGCCTTTAATGAAGCGGGACGCATAGTGGCCGATCGCGTAGATTTGGCCCAACGCTTCAATCTTTCTCTGAAGTAGAGAACTCCGTAATTGGTCTTTCGATACGGCGGCGTTGTAAGCATCGACGAAAAGGCGTGGAAAGAGGTTTGCTCCGCCATTGACCCCACCATTGCCACCTAAGGAGATTGACCGGATCAGCTTATCTTCTGGACCGATGAGAAAGGACCAATCGGATCTAAGGGAGCGGAGACTGCATACTTCCGAGTAGTACTCTAGGTCGTCGCTGCTGTCTTTAACTCCGAGGATTCGCTCTTGTCCGGCGAGCGACTTTAGAGTCTCCACCTCGAACCACACCTTCGTGAGAGACGGCATATTGTAGAGCACGGTCGGTAATGCGAGTTCGGCTACAATGTTTTCGACGTACTGGATAAGTTCCGTTTGGCCGGCGGGGAAGTAGTAGGGTGTCGCTAAAACGACGGCATCGGCGCCCGCTTCTGCAGCCACTTGTGACATTTTCAGTGACTCTTCGAAAGCGGTATCGGTTACCGATACGAGAATCGGTACGCGACCTTTCACAATTTCACAGAGACGTTGGACCAGTTCCGCTCGTAGGCGATAGCTCAAATTCGGTCCTTCACCCGTTGAGCCCAGCGCAAACAGTCCATGGATACCGCCCGCAACCATGTGTTCGACCAAACGCTCGAGTCCTTCCACATCCAAGCTATCCCTCCCAAGGAGAGGAGTGATGAGTGGAGTAATGATACCCTCAAGTTTCATGAGAGGAATACGAGTTTGCCTGGGACCCGAAAAATCGAGAAACGAGGACACCCACGACGAGAATGCTCAAGGTGCCGATGACAGGAATTACATATGCATAGAAAGGCGTAAAAGGGAGCAATCAAGACTAAATTGAATCGGCAGGCTGGAAAGCTCGCTGAAAGTCCCCCTTTTCTAAATGTGCTCCATGTTTTTGATGTGTCCGATATTTTGGGTTCGCTCGCCCCACGGCCCTTGTTATTCCGAGATGTTGAGGGAAGCGATCTCCTAAAAGTAACACAGATTTACGAGAGCGCTCAAGCGGGTGGGAAGCTGAGGCTCGATTAGCGGATAATTATTGGCAGAGTTTGTCTTGATAGGGAATTCACGTGCAAACGAATCGCTCAAACGTCGCAATTTTATGGGCACCTTGGTTTTAGGATTATGGAAATTTATTGGAAAGCTCAATATGGAAGATTCAGTGGAATTGGTATTTAAGCTTTTACAAGTATCTCTGATCTGCTCAGGGTGGGTGATATCCCATTTCTTAGTTGTATTGTGGCGAAGGGGCTGGAATTCTGCTGCTTGAATCTCAATTGGAAGTTATTACCTACTTGTCCCTCGCGTATCCAAAATGAAATCCCTACTAACTTTGTTCGTGGCGCTGGTCGTTGGCTCATCGCTCTCAGCCGAAAAACCTAATATACTTTTCATTTTTGCGGATGATCAGTGCTATGAGACGATAGGGGCTCTCGGGCATACTGACATTGATACTCCCAACCTCGACCGACTGGCCAATCAAGGAACCGCGTTTACCCACACCTACAATATGGGAGGTTGGCACGGAGCGATTTGCGTCGCGAGTCGAACGATGATCAATACGGGCCGTTTCCTTTGGAGAGCTCGGGATCTAGAGCCGAATCTGGCCCAAGAAATAAGCAATGATCGGATGTGGTCTCAATTGATGCGCAATGCTGGTTACGAAACGTTTTTTACCGGCAAGTGGCATGTGAAAGCCGATACCGGAGCCATTTTTGACCATGTTTCCCATGTACGTCCGGGAATGCCGGGGCCGGTTTTCTACCCAGAGGCTTATGATCGGCCGATTGAAGGACAGCCGGACCCCTGGTCTCCGACGGATCCTAAGTTTGAAGGATTCTGGGCGGGCGGCAAACACTGGAGCGAAGTTGTGGCGGATAACGCCGAAAACTTCATGAACATCACCAGCGATTCCGATAAACCCTTCTTTATGTATCTCGCCTTCAATGCACCGCATGATCCTAGGCAGGCACCGCAAGAGTATCTCGATCGATATCCTTTGGATCGAATCAAGGTGCCTGAGAATTTTGCCTCGGAGTATCCCTACACCAAAGGGGCCAATGCGGCAGAGATCCGTGACGAAGTGCTGGCTCCGTATCCACGTACGGAATATGCAGTCAAAGTACACCGTCGGGAATACTATGCCATCATCACCCATATGGATGACCAGATTGGGCGAATTTTAGATGCGTTGGAGGCAAGCGGCAAGTCGGACAATACGTATATCTTTTTCACCGCAGATCATGGATTGGCTGTGGGGCACCATGGTTTTATCGGGAAGCAAAACATGTACGAGCACAGCTTGCGTACGCCGTTGCTTGTGATGGGGCCGAAGATTCCTCAAGGAAAGAGGATTGATACTCCAGTCTATTTGCAGGATGTCATGGCTACCTCGCTGGAGCTTGCCAGTATTCCGCAGCCAGAGTATGTGGAATTTAAGAGCCTAATTCCTTTGATTGAAGGGAAACGGGAAGAGCAGTATGACTACATATACGGAGCTTATGAACCGGATAGCCAGAGAGCGTTTATCGCTAGGGGTTTTAAGATGATTTACTACCCTAGAATAGATACCTATCGTCTTTATAATTTGGATACGGATCCCATGGAAATCAATGACTTGGCCAGTGACCCAAGGCATGAGGGAACCCTGATGACCTTGAAGTCCGAGTTTACCTGGTTCAAAGGCCGAATGGCTGATCCTCTTAATTGAGGAGGTCTATCTGTTTTTAAATCTATGGGCTTGCCAATTGCTCAGAAATCCAAGGTAAAATCGCTTTTGCCCACCGAGGATAGTCATCTTCCGATAGGCGGCGGAAGTCGGGCATAACCTCTTTGGACAAAGACTCGTCGGGTTCCAGCAGTGCAGAAGTGATGTCGAGATAGGTGACCCGGTCCCTCGATTCGAGCTGCGAAATGATCCGGTTGATACGATCGATTCCTGATCGAAACATTTGGCGGTTTTTACTACACTGGAGCTTACTGCCTGTCATGGATGAAGAAGGTCGGTTTCAAATAGGCGAGAGTAGAGCACTTGGTGGGTCCCGACTCCATGGTCATAGGGATCAAGTAGTGGATTCGTCACCATCTCTTGTTAGCCTCTAGCTGTTTCGCTATTTCGAACTAGAAGGATCCCCGACTATCTGGGAAACGAGGAGTCCTCGGGAATCGATGCGAAAATTACAAATTAATCTTTTTAATCGCATCGAATATCAATCGCAACTAGATCCTATGGTATGCTCAAAAAAGCCTCGCTATATCTTCTGTCCCTAATGCTTTGCGCGTTTTCCAGTTTCGCCGGTGGCAAGCAAACATGGGCAAAGCCGGGGAAGCTCCTCCTGGAAGAGAACTTCGATTCATCTGAGCTCCCGGAATTGTTTACCGTAGGATTGGGTGATTGGAGTATTGTGGATGGTGCCCTGCGGGGGCGTCAACTAGCGGCGGATAAGCACACGGCATTTCGCAAAATCTATTTGGATCACAAGGACGTTATATACGAATACGATATGAAGCTGGTGGGGGACGGGTTTCATCAACTACTCATCAATTGGGGCCTCGCCCATATTGCTAAGTGCGTGGTACGCTATGACAGTGTGGCTGTTTTTAAGATTCGTGAGAAAGGAAAGCGTGAGCAAATGGTGAGGTTGAAGCATGACCAAGGTTTGGATCCATTGAAGGGCGAATGGAATGAAAAGACCTTTGCCATGAATGAAACTGAGATATCGATTGAAGAGGGCAAATGGCATCATGTGGTAATCGAATTAGTAGATAATACATTGAGCCTGACAGTGGATGGGAAGACAGTCCGAGGGGAGCATGTGGGGTTGTCCGAAAAGAAGAACAATTTTGGCTTTCAGGCGGGAGGTTTTAAAAGTTATACCTACATTGACAATGTTCGCGTTTACGAAGCGGAACTAAAGACGCACTAATAAGTAGAGATTGTGTTTAAAAAAAATAAATCAACAACAATGGCGGGGCATCTTATCCTTAAGCAGCCACGATTCCGTTCTTCTTTTTCGGCTACTTAAGGACAAGCAGCCTTACCTGAACAAACAAATAGAAAGAAAACACCAACATGCCTTTTCGATTTACTGGATTTACCGACGAAGCAGAACGCTCTCTCGACGGACAAATATCGACTCTTCGCGAAGTCGGATGGTCTGCCATCGAGCTGCGGCTGATTGACGGAAAAAGTATCTGTGATTTCACTGATGAAGAGTGGAAGCGAACCTGGGACCGCTTGCAAAAAGAGCAGATTCAGGTGGTCGGCTTTGGCGGGCAGATTGGGAATTGGGCGAGACCTATTGATTCGGATTTTAGTTTAGACATTGATGAATTGAAACGCGTGGCCCCTCGTATGCGTCAAGCGGGAACGAAGTTTCTGCGGATTATGTCCTATCCCAATTCCGAATCCAATCCCTTGAGCCGAAGCGAGTGGCGAATCGAAGCCGTCAGACGATTGAAGGAATTGGCGAAAATTGCGGAAGGCGAAGGAATTATTCTGGGGCACGAGAATTGTAGTGGGTATGGGGAGACGCCTGAAGGCTTCCTGGATATGGTGGAAGTTGTGAATAGTCCGGCCCTCCAGCTGATTTTTGACACCGGAAACAATAGTTTGCACGATAATAACACGGAAGTGACCTGGGACTATTACCAGAAATGCCGTGAGCAGATTACCCATGTTCATATTAAGTGCGCCAAGCCGGGAGAGAACGGGGATGACTTTGTGACCTGTTATGTGGACGAGGATCCCGTGCAAGAGCGGATTTTAAAAGACCTCGAAGCGACCGGTTACGATGGTTGGCTCTCGATCGAGCCGCACATCAAAGCGGCCATACATGCGGGACAGGATGTGGATGATTCCGGAGAAGGGCGGGTCGTTTGGGTGAACTTCGCCAAGGGGCTTGAGGGACTGGTTTCGGAGATAGGATAGGTAAATCTATGTAATCAACCTTTTACTAACCGGATGCGTTCGGTTTCCTTGATTGCATGATCCCGTTTCATTAGATAAAATTCCCGTTATATATTGTATAAAATACTGATATAAAGCAGTTTATAATTAGTTTTTGGTTATGTTTAAGCGATGAAATAAACGCAAACTGCCGTATAGCTGCCACCAAAAGCTTTTTGTCAGCACTATGATAGGAGGCTTTCGCAGCCACTGCTCCCGCTGAAAATGGACAAGGGGGAGGGGGTCGCGGGGGAGACCGCCCTGTAATGTATATGGATCAAGTGCCCCCAGAGAAAATTGTCCCTCAAAGGACTTCTGAAGCTATTCTTAACCCAGCCTGCGCCTAGTAAAGGCAAGAGCCACAACCCCAACTCCGAGAAGAGCTGCTGCGGAGCCTGTGTCGGGGACCGCTGATATCGATGTCGTACCCTGAGGATCGCCATGGTCGCGCTCGCCGCACGGTTGGGCGTGGTTTATGAAAAAAGCCTGTGTACGGAGTTGGCCGACCAATTGGGACGTCCCGTATCCGTTTTAGTTGGGGGTGTCTTGTTTACCTTGGTCGCCTTGTTTCAGTCATCCAATAACATCGCTTTGATTGGAGGGTTGGAGCCCATGCTGGGAGACGATACGCTAGGGGACGGGGCGATGACGGGCATCTTGATGGCGGTAAATTTTCTTATCATCTTTTGCCTGTATTCGTTCAGAAATCTCTACAGTTTCGTTGAAAGAATCATGAAGGTCCTCGTTGGTATCATGATACTGGCGTTCTTGGCTAATATGATTGTGGTCTTCTCAAGTCCTAGAAGCTACGTCCCTTTAATAAGCGACGACGGCCATGAATGGCTTCCGTTGCTCGCGATGATTGGTACGACGTTCTCGGTGGTGGGCGCGTTTTACCATGCCTACTTGGTCAAACAAAAAGGTTGGGGCCTGCACGATATTCAAAAAGGAGTTGCCGATACAGTAGTCAGTATTTCAATACTGTGACTGTTAACCGCGGTCATTTTGCTGACCGCGTGGCGGACGTTCTACGGTCATCCTTCGGCGATCGTCCTTTCTTCGGTAGGGGAGGTGGCCCGCCAGTTGGAGCCGTTGTTTGGCAGCTTTGCCAAGGGGATTTTCTGCATTGGAATATTAGCATGGGCCAAAAGTTCCTTCCTGGTGAACGCAATTATCGGAGGTACCGTAATGTCGGACGCCATAGGAAAAGGGTCGAATTTGAGCGATACCACTCCCCGTCATCTAACGACTCTCGCTCTTGTAGTGGGAATGGGGGTTGCCATCTCCTCCTTGCTAAGAGAGGGCAGCGTCGTGCACTTGATCACATTTGCTCAGGCGCTTACGGTTCTCGGAATTCAAGTTCTAGCGCTGGCCTTACTTTATTTGGGAACCCGTCCACAACTCTCTGGTGAACAGAAAGTGCCACGTTGGATTCTAGCCGTAGCATCCATCGGGTTTCTCTTGTCCTGCGTGCTGGCCTAGATTACGGCTAGCAAGGTATATGAAAAAATCGCTTACACGAATGGAGTTTTAAATGTAATAGCTGGATAGGGAAAGGTTTTCTGAGTATGCTGTGTTTATTGAACTGCGGCTACTTTCTGGTTTTTTGCCGTTTTCAGAATTGTGTGGATAGCCGATAGGTCATCGTTGATGGATTCCCGTTGCGAAAGTCCCCATTCATGGTCATCAAAGCTTACCATGTCCAATTTCATCTGCTCCCTTCTTTTAATTGCTCTCATCGGTCTCCCTTATTTGACAGCGGACGAACGCCCCAATATAATCGTAATCCTCGCGGATGACATGGGATACTCGGATATCGGTTGCTACGGAGGTGAGATTGAAACGCCGAATATCGATGCTCTTGCCGAGAATGGCCTGCGTTTCAAGCAGTTCTACAACAGTGCTCGCTGTTGCCCCACACGCGCTTCGTTGATGACCGGGCTCCATCCCCATGAAACTGGGATTGGCCATATGACGAATCCTCCCGGAACGCTTAATCACGATGCGGGCCCCGACTTTCCTAATTACCGGGGGGTCCTCAACAAAGACTGCGTGACGGTTGCCGAGGTTCTAAAGCCGGCAGGCTACGCCACATTGATGAGTGGCAAGTGGCATCTCGGGATGGACAGGCATGAGTTACGCCCGCTACAGCGGGGCTTTGAGAAGTATTATGGCTGTCTATCGGGCGCGACGAACTTTTTCTATCCGGAGCACCCACGCGGAATGTTCTTAGGGAATGAGCCTATCGAGAATCCGAAGAGTACAACCGACCGACGCTTTTACACGACGGACGCTTTCACCGACTACGCGATACAGTTTCTCTCCGAAGAAAAAGCGGAACAAGACCGGCCATTTTTCCTGTACCTCGCCTATACCTCGCCGCATTGGCCCCTCCACGCCCATCAGGAGGAAGTCCAGAAATATGTGGGTAAATACATGATGGGATGGGATAAGCTCCGCGAGCAGCGGCTCAAAAGGCAAATTGAAATCGGGCTGATTGATCCGAAGTGGAAATTGTCGGAGCGCTATGACGTTGCGTGGGACTCTCTGAATACAGAAAAGCAACGGGAAATGGACATGCGAATGGCTTTCTACGCTGCCATGATTGACCGAATGGATCAGAATATCGGAAAGCTCGTCGAGCACCTGAAAAAGAACGACCAATATGATAATACACTGATCCTCTTTCTGACCGACAATGGTGGCTGTGCCGAAGGGGGCACGCTGGGCGGAAAAACGGATCCGTTCGATTTGGAGAAATGGGAAGCGACCTACGGAGCGGGTCCTAGTTATGGGGGAAATTGGGCGAATGCGTCTAATACTCCTTTTCAAAAGTTTAAGCACTATACGCATGAAGGAGGAATCTCCACACCTCTTGTTGCTCATTGGCCCAAAGGAATAAAGAAAGGCGGTTCTATGGTGGGTGATGCGGCCTATCTTCCAGACTTTATGCCAACCTTCATTTCATTAGCAAAGGCGAAGTACCCGAGCAACTACAGAGGGAATAAGATACCGCCGCTCAGCGGCGTTTCACTTGAAACCATTTTTGAAGGCAAGTCACTTAAGCGAAAAGATCCTCTGTATCTCGAACACGAAGACAATGCAGCCTTGATTCAAGGCGACTGGAAACTCGTGGGTACAAAAGTTTCCGTTTTCGACGGACCCGATGCGAGCAAATGGGAGCTGTATGACTTGGAAAATGACCGGACGGAAACGAACGATTTGTCAGCAACGCATCCCGAGAAGGTTTCCCAGCTTTCCAAGCAATGGCTTGCTTGGGCAAACCAAGTCGGTGTATACCCAAAGCCGTCAAAGAAGAATTTCAAAGACGGCCACAATTAGTGTATAGGAGTGCTCGTAAGCTGCGATCTACGGACAAGAAAATCGTAGGGTAGGGAGGGACTGGCTCAGTCCTTTAGCAAATTGAGGCACAGTCGTAGGACTGAGCCAGTGTGTGCTCCTTTTCCATAATAATCGAAGAACATGACTAATCGAAGGACCTTTATTAAATCTGCGACAGCTAGTGTATTCACTGCGGCTTCATTCCCTAATATTTTTTCGGCAACCTCGTCAAAGTCCTACTTCACTCTTGGAAAGGTTAAAGGGCGATGGCTCTTTAAGGATCCAAAAGGAAACCCGTTTTTTTCAGTCGCCCTAAACCATTTCGATTCCGCTACGCTGCGGTATCCGGAGAATGAACACATTTGGAAAGAGAAGTACGGCAATGACCAGATCCGTTGGATTAAGGAAGGGGTGGTGCCGCATTTGAAGGATTGGGGTTTCAATTCCGTAGGCTGGGTCCAAGAGGTTACCGTGAAGCAGCAGGCCCATTCGGCGAACTGGACATACGAGGAGTATCAGGCCTTGAATATGCCGTACTTCCATATGCTGCCGTTTATCGAAACGCATTCCTGGAACCCATGGCATAAAAACGCCGATCTGCGAAGTTCCGCTTTTGAGGACTGGTGTGATTATGTGGCTCGGAGCAACTGCACGCGTTTTCGTGATGACCCCAATCTGATTGGTTACTGGTACTCGGATTGTCCCACTTGGACTTGGAACAGACCTCACAATAAATGGCGGGGGCCCATGTTCGATCCGGACAAGCTCAAATCCGAAGCGGGCAGGAAAGCGGTCTACGACTTGGCCCGCCACTATTATCAAGTTGCCCACGATGCGATCAAACGCTACGATCCTAATCACTTAATCATGGGAGACCGCTATGAGGCGAATATGCCCTTGCCAATGGAGGTCGTGAATGCCTCCGAAGGCTTAGTTGATGTCATTTCCTTTCAGGATTTCAAAGACCCGGCAACGCATCTAGCGGAATGGCACATGAAGACCGGTCGGCCAGTGCTCTGGGCCGATGGTGCTCAGGGGGTGGAGATACATGATCATACGGGTCGATATCCAACAGATAAGTACAAGGAGAATAGCGGTACTTGGTACTCGGAAATGCTCGAGGGATTGAAAAAGAACAAAGGAGCAGTGGGTGCCCATCTGTGTGGAGCCTATTTACGCAACAGGCAGCGAGCTAGAGGTCTGCTAGGCGAACAAGAAGAGCCGGATACGGAGAATAACAATCTCATTCGCGAGGCCAATCAGGGCATGGCCCAGTGGGTGAAGACCTTCGCTTGAAATGATCCAACTCTCGATACTAAGGGTACGAGTCAGTAAAAGTGATTTCGCAAATGTAGCAGCAGTTTTACACCGCGATCTCGGATCCAGTTAATCGCGGTGTGAACCGCTCCTTTGCTGCGTGCTCTTCAGCTAAGCAGTTGGTTGAAGGTTCATCTTTCAATGGGCTATTCGGAATAGACTAATTAGCAATCCCCGGCCCTCCGGGTCTTCCTCCGCCAGGTCTAGTCCCTTGTCCTCGCCATCGGGAACCGGGCCGTTCCGGTAGAGGGGCGTTAGGATCGTAGTCAGGGTTGACTATGGGAAGTTGGGCGTTCACTGATCGTAGGCGATTGTTCATTACAGCTACGAGCTCTTTCAGTTTCTCAGGATGCGTTTCTGCGAGGTCATTCTTCTCGCCGAGATCTTCATCTAGATTGAATAGCTTGTAGCTGTTGGATTCCCAAAATTTAATTAGCTTTAGGTTTCCGGCGATGATAGCCGTGCTGGGAACAGCGTTGGGTCCATAGAAGTAGTGTGGGAAATGGAAAAGCAAGGGGACACCTTCTCGATCGATTGATTGGGACTTGCTGGTGAGCAGCGATGCGAGGCTTTTCCCTTCTATTTTGTGGGCTACCTTCACTCCGGCCCATTCACAGAAAGTTGGGAAAAGATCACAACCGGTGACTGACTCTCTGCTGTGGCTGTTCGCAGAAATCCCGGGACCTTTGACAATGAAGGGAACTCTAATGCCGCCCTCGTAGAGAGTTGTTTTGCCCATGTTGAGGGGGGCGTTGTTCAAGGGGCCAAACCTCGGATTACTGGGACCGCCGTTGTCCGACATGAAAATCACGTATGTATTGTCGGCGATGTTGAGCCTTTCGAGTTCCGCCATAACGGAGCCAATGCTAACGTCGAGATCCCATGTCATGCCGGCGAAAGCGGAGTCTTTGTGCCGCTCTCCTTTAGATAGCTCTCCGAAGTGGGTCTCGGACTCCGCTTTGGTGGCAGTGGGTCCATGGACAGCGTAGTGAAAGAGCTGAAGGTAGAAGGGCCGATTGGCTTCAACATTTTCCCTCATGAAGGCGATGCCTCTCTCGTTGATTCCAAAAATGTCTTTGGGGTTGTCGGGTCCCGAGTTTGCAGGAGTGTCGTTCGATGTGGAGCCGTCATGAACATCGAATCCATGTTGGCCCGGGTTTCCTTCGCCTAGATGCCATTTGCCAAAGTAGGCACTCGCATATCCAGCCGGCTTCAGTGCTTCGGCGATCGATGTCTCTGATTCTGGAAACTCTTGCAGCTGTCTCGGAGGTCGCATCTTGTGTGCGGGTGATCCCAAACCAGATTCTGGTGAGGTAATGTGGATCTCAGCTGGGGTCTTTCCGGTCAATACCGCCGCCCGGCTGGGTGTGCACATGGCAGCAGGGGCATAACTGGCGGAAAATCGCATTCCCATGGAAGCGAGTTTCTCAAGGTTGGGCGTATGGTAATAATCGCTTTTGGTGCGTGAGTCTCCGGGTATCATTTCTACTGAGGTTCCGGTCCAGCCCATGTCGTCCGCGAAAATGAAGACAAAATTAGGTTTGGCTCCGAAAAGCTGAGTAGACGAGATTGTTAGGGTGATAAGGGCTAGCAGTCGTTTCACAGTGGTGTGGGTAAGAGGGGGTCAAAAAAAATGGTATAATTGGATAGAGGGTGGAAGCACAATCCCTAAATCCAGTACGCATTTCTGCTGCCCAATCGTAGAGCGTATCGGCTATAGAAAATTTGTGTTCACAGATTCGATTCGGGATCGGCTGGGTTAGGGGCTGAGCCAGTGAAAAGACTTCTCGCCTTGAGTATAGGATGGCGCGATAGGGAATTCATTGTCGCTGTACCCGGTTTTGCGTTCCGATCCAAAACGAGACTCAATGAAACTCTACCTGCTATTCCCGCTTATTAGTAGCGTCACTTTTGTAGTGGCGATGCTACTGCTCAAGCGCGCGACAAGCTTCCGGGTCGGGATCTGGCGGACCAGTTTCGTTGTGAATATGGTTACTGCGATAATCTTCCTCGCCCTACTGCCGCTGGGAGGTCCCCCCATTGAGCTTTCTCTATTGTGGCAGCCGCTCCTGGTAGCGGTAGCTTTCTTCAGTGGCCAAGTGCTAACCTTTCTCGCCTTGGAGAAAGGGGACGTTTCCATCGCTACACCCACGATGGGGGTAAAGACGATCAGCGTGGCCTGGTTGAGTGTTCTGGTACTGGGCATTGAAATTCCCTGGGAGCTTTGGCTGTCGGCGGTACTGACATTCGCTGCCATTGGATTGCTGAGTTTTAGACCTGGGCGGAAGTCGATTGAAACGGTTGGTTCCGTCAGAGAGCCGTCTCAAGTGGGTCGGACCATTTTAATCGCCTTGCTGGCCGCAATTTCCTACGCCTTGTTTGACGTGCTGGTGCAAAAGTGGGCCCCTGCATGGGGAGCGGGGAGATTCCTTCCCATCATGCTGGGGATGTGCGGGGGACTGTCACTGGGCTTTATCCCGCTTTTTAAAGAACCCATCCGGGCCATACCTAAAAAGGCCTGGCCATGGCTCGTGGGAGGGGCACTCCTGATGGGGCTGCAGGCCATATCGCTGGTCACTTCGGTCGCACTTTTTGGAGATGCCACTTCGATCAATGTTATTTACAGTGCCCGAGGGCTTTGGAGTGTATTGGCAGTCTGGTTGATCGGTCATTGGTTTCAAAATACAGAGCAGAATCTAGGCGGTGAAGTGATGGGGATGCGCTTGGCTGGCGCCGCAATGATGACCGTAGCCATCGTAGTGACACTAATGAGCTAAATAGTGTGATGCGTTTTCTCCTTGATCCACAATTATGTAAAAGGAACCGAGGTTCACCAACTAGAAATTCTATCCTTGGCTAATGAAGAAGTAAGTTCTAAGCTGCTTCTTTCAATTGATATCAATAAAATTACCCCAATCTTTTTACCTTATCTTTTTGCCCTCGTTTAGGAATACGTTTTCCGTCAATTAAATTCGTCCGATTTTGTCCCAAATTATGCTGATTTGAGTAATCGAGCGATTTGCCGTCTAAAGCTTGATCTGAAACGGTAATAATGGAATCACTGAGTCAAACCTAGATCTAGTTTTCCCGAAATCTGCGAGATCCCAAAAATGAAAGAAATAAACCCACTGTCCTGTAATCGGCCCTATCCCTTGATTCGTTTGACGAGTCTAATTTTTGCGACTATCGCTGCCTTGTCGAGTGATCTGGCTTTTGGCACTGCAGGCGATCGTCCCAATATTGTTTTTATATTCTCCGATGATCACTGCCAACAGGCATTGAGCGCGTATGACCCCGAGCGTATTACGACGCCAAACATGGACCGACTGGCGAAAGAAGGGATGATGTTCAATCGTTGCTATGTGACGAATGCCATTTGTGGACCCAGTCGGGCGGTGATTCAGACGGGAAAGTACAGCCACATCAATGGTTTTGCGGTAAATGGGATTGTTTTTAATGGCGACCAGCAGACGTTTCCCAAGCTTCTCCAAAAAGAAGGCTACCAAACCGCGGTAGTTGGCAAGTGGCACCTGGCATCAACCCCGCAGGGATACGACTACTTTGATGTATTGGTAGGACAAGGACCTTATTACAATCCGCCTATGAAAACGACGGATGAGAATGGGAAAGTGGTAACCCGTGAACATACGGGATACACTACGGAGATAATCACGGAAAAGACGCTCGATTGGCTGAAGAACGATCGCGAGGAGGACAAGCCATTCATGTTGATGTACCAGCACAAGGCGCCGCATAGAAATTGGGAACCCGCTCCTAAGTACTTAACTTGGTTGGACGATGTCACGGTCCCCGAACCGGAAACGCTCTACGACGACTATGCGACCCGCGCTTCACCGGCCTACAATCAGGCGATGGAGATCAAGGCCCACCTCAACGATAGGGATCTAAAGTTGACGCAACCTCGGAATTTCACCCCGGAGCAATTGGCTCAATGGAATGCCGCCTATGGACCGAAGAACGGGGCCTACCTCAAGGCGAAGCCTAATTTGTCTGAGAAGGAAATCATGCAGTGGAAATACCAGCGCTACGTAAAAGACTATCTGCGTTGTGTGAAATCCGTGGACGACGGCATTGGAGAAGTACTTGATTACTTGGATGAGTCCGGTTTGGCGGAAAATACGGTTGTCATTTACGCCTCGGATCAGGGTTGGTATCTAGGTGAGCATGGTTGGTTTGACAAGCGGTGGATGTATGAAGAGTCGCTCAAGACACCGTTGCTTGTTCGTTGGCCGGGGCAGACGAAGGCGGGATCGGTGAACAGTGACATTGTATCCAATTTGGACTTTGCTGAAACCTTTTTGGAGTTGGCGGGAGTAGCGATACCGAGCGATATGCAGGGCGAAAGCCTCGTGCCAATTTTGAAAGGAAAAACGCCCAGGAACTGGCGCGACACGTTTTACTACCACTACTACGAGTTTCCGGGTGGCCACAGTGTGGCTCGGCATTACGGCGTTACTAATGGAAAGCAAAAGCTTATCCATTATTACCAGACTGGTGAGTGGGAGTTGTTCGACATCGAAAAAGATCACAACGAATTGAATAATGTGTATACGAATCCTGAATATGCCAGTATAGTCAAATCGCTTGAGAAAGAACTCGGTCGTTTGAGGGATCAATATGAGGTTCCTGAGGAGGATCCTGATTTTGTAGAAATGAAGCGCCAAGCTCGGGAACGGAATCGAAGAGGAGGGGCGTGAATAGAATAGAGTGTAACAGGCCTCCTGCCTGTTGCCTCGAGTTGGTTAATCGGCTAGAAGCCGGTTCTATTTTTATTGGGAATTCCACTTGAAAATAGTTGGACCTTGCAGAGGATGTTCTTCTTTCCCAAATACTCCTCCCCCTCACTCAACCGCTATCCCCTTATGAATGACGAAATAGAGAACAAGAAGCTCTTCTCTGCCTGTTTTATTGCCCTAGTCGCGACCTCTTTCTTTTTTGGACTAAGAACGGTAGTCGTCGGTGAATTGGTCAACGAGTTCGGCTTTACCCAATCCGAAATTGGGCAGATCCTCGGAGTCGGTCTATGGCCATTTGCCTTTAGCATCATATTTTTCAGTCTGGTAATTGATAAAGTTGGATACAAGGCCACTGCCTACTTCGCCATAGTGGCCCATACCTTGGCAGTAATAGGGACCGTATATGCGGTCATCAACAAGTCCGCTTCGGGACTTTACTGGAGTACCTTTCTAGTAGCAATCGCTAATGGTACCGTTGAGGCCTTTATCAACCCCATAGTGGCGACGATCTACAACAAGGAAAAGTCGAAGTGGCTAAATATATTGCATGCGGGCTGGCCTGCGGGTCTCGCTTTAGGCGCTGTGGCGGCTTTGTTTCTAGGCGGATTGAGCCTAACGGTGAAGTTCGGCGTATGCCTCATTCCGGTATTGATATACGCGGCTATGATTGCGAAGCGCCGTTTTCCCGTGCAGGAACGGGTAGCCGCTGGCGTGAGCTTCCGTGACATGTTGAGGGAAGTGGGAGCAGTGGGATTCTTTATAATCGCGTGGCTCACTGTGATGGGTATTATTCAAGTAGCGAACACGCTCCTGGCGGAACCGCTAACCATTTCTGTGGGCATCACTTTAGTGATTGCATTGGTAGTAGCGATAGGGGCCTACCTTTTTACGGGAGCCCTTGGCAATTGGATGTTCGTGCTGATCCTCGTTACGATGCCCTTTCTTGCCACAACAGAGCTGGGCACGGATGGATGGATGGCTTCACTTCTGGAAGCCGATTTCCCGAAGGCCGCGGGTTGGATTTTTGTGATGGTCTCTATCATCATGACTATTCTGAGATTTTATGCCGGCCCTATCGTTCACAAGTTTTCCCCGATTGGCCTTCTCGTGCTAAGCGCCGGTCTGGCGGTTGTGGGTCTGCTGTTCCTAGGATTGGCCCCGGCGGGGATAATGGTAGTTGCCGCGATTGTGTACGCGTTTGGAAAGACCTTTCTCTGGTCGACAACATTGGGAGTGGTGTCAGAACAGTTTCCTCGTGGCGGTGCACTGACCTTGAATGGGGTTTCAGCGGTTGGGGTCCTTGGTATGGGAATATTGGGTACGCCTCTGATGGGGCTCTTTCTTGACGAAGGAATCGATGCTGACTTGAGGGAACAAGAGCCGGCGTTGCATGCGATTGTTGATGGGGGGATCCGCTCAGGGATGTTTGGCGAGACCCCCAGTTTGAATATGGCTGCGGTGGACGCTCTCGACAGCGAGAACGCCGCCAAATTAGGGGCGATCGTCAATACCAACAAAAAGCGGGCCTTTTTCCGACAAGCGATGCTTCCTGGATTCCTTTTTGTTTCCTACTTGGCCTTGTTTCTCTACTTCAAGTCCAAAGGGGGGTATAAACCGGTCAGTCTAGATTGATGTAGAGCAAGCGTCTAAACTGGATAATTGAAACTATGAGATTAATACTAAGTATTATCTTTTCCCTGTACGCCTTAGCTGCGCTACAAGCCGCAAGTTTGAAGGATTCCCGCCCCAATATCATCCTCGTGATGACAGATGATCAGGGGATGGGTGATTTGAGCTGCCTGGGGAATCCGGTATTGCGCACACCGAACCTCGATCGCTTTTATGGATTGTCGACGCGCTTCACTGAGTTTCACGTGAGCCCGACCTGTGCCCCTACTCGTGCGGCGATGATGAGTGGGCGACATGAGTTTAAGAACGGTGTTACTCACACGATCAAGGAGCGGGAGATCATGGCACTTTCGAGCACGACGATTCCAGAGCTGTTAAGCCAGAACGGCTACGAAACCGGGATTTTTGGGAAATGGCATCTAGGGGATGAAGACGCCCATCAACCTTATAATCGTGGGTTTACGGAAACCTTTATTCACGGAGCAGGCGGAATTGGGCAAGCCTACGAGGGAAGCTGCGCTGATTTTCCGCCCAATAAGGATGACCGCTATTTCAATAATGTAATTTTGCACAACGACACCATTGTACAGACGAAAGGCTTCTGCACGGACATCTTCTTTAAAGCGGCACTGGGATGGATTCGAGAGATGGATGAGACGGGTAAGCCATTCTTTGCTTACATAACGCCAAATGCGCCCCACGGTCCCATGATTGCTCCGGAAAGTTATGCCAAGCGATTTACCGACTTGGGCTACGATAAAAACACGGCGGGGCGCTACGGGATGATTGAGAATATCGATGACAACTTTGGCATCCTTATGGATAAGCTCGATGAGTGGGACCTGTGGGAAGATACGCTGGTCATCTTTATGACCGACAATGGTCAAGCAGGTCGCTCCGCCACGTTGAATGGTGAGAAGGTAAGCCTGTTCACGGCAGGATTTAAAACGGGCAAAGGCTCTCCTTATGAGGGAGGAACCCATGTGCCGGCATTTTGGCGGTGGAAAGGGAAGCTTGGGGAGGGCGTAGACATCAAGGCCCTCACGGCACACGTCGATCTTTTCCGAACATTTGCCACATTATCCGGAACGTCGATTCCTGCTGGTATTCAAAAATTGGACGGAAGAGACATGATACGTCTAATGAATAATCCAAACGCGGATTGGGCTGATAGGCACTTGTTCATCCACAAGGGCCGTTGGGAAAAGGGAGAGGATCCGAATTTGAGCAAGTTTACAGATTGCGCGGTCCGGACCGAGCGGTGGCGATTCGTAAACAATAGAGAACTCTATGATATTTCGAACGATCCCTACGAAAAGAAGGATGTTTCAGGCCAGTATTCAGAAGTCGTGGCTCAGTTGAGGTACGTCTACGATGCTTGGTGGGAGGAGACTCTGCCGCTAATGGTGAACGAGGGTCGTCCATACACCAAAGAACAACCGCAATGGGTGCGCTATGAACAACAGAAGCGGGATCGGGGAATACCTGATTGGAACGAACCGGACATCTAAAGTTCAAAGATCAAGGCTTAAGGGGGAATTCTTAACTATCAAATAGCGAAGGTATGAAGGTTGTCCTATCTGTTTTTTTCACAATCCTCGCAGTGCCAGTATTCGCTGCAAAACCGAATATTATTCTCTGCATGGCGGATGACTTGGGTTGGGGGGATGTAGGGTTCAATGGTAATGAAACGGTCATTACGCCAGAGCTCGACCGGATGGCTAAGGCGGGAATGCGGTTCGAACGCTTCTATGCGGCCGCCCCGGTTTGCAGTCCGACGCGAGGCTCTGTGCTTACGGGGAGGCACCCCTATAGATATGGAATTCCCACAGCGAACCAGGGCCATTTGAAGCGAGATGAGATAACATTGGCGGAAGTTCTAAGAGACCATGGCTATGCCACAGGGCATTTTGGGAAATGGCATTTGGGGACCTTGGCTCCGGACTATTCTGGGAAGAAGGGAAGGAATCCGGAAAAGAACTACATGACCCCGGGTATGTCCGGATTCGACGAATGGTTCAGCACTGAGTACTCGGTTTCGACCTGGGACCCCTACGACCCTAAGAATGCTCATAACGGAATCACAGACCCAAGAGTGTTGTTTTTCCACAATGGACGAAATATTGAGGATGGTCCTACTGAAGGATTGGTGGGGGACACCGCACGAATGGTCATGGACAAGGCTTTGCCTTTTATTGAAGAGGCGATTAAGGAGGATGAGCCCTTCTTCGCGGTCATCTGGTTTCATGCGCCTCACTTGCCTGTAGTCGGCGGCCCAGAGTTCTTGGCCATGTATCCAGATTTAGATGAAAATACCCAGCACTACTATGCAGTCATCACCGCCGTGGATCGTCAGATGGGGCGTTTGCGAAATGCCCTGAGAGAATTGGGAGTCGCGGAGGATACCATGCTTTGGTTCGCTGCGGACAATGGGCCGGAAGGAAATCCCGGTAAAAAGGGCCGTTCTCAAGGAACTGCAGAACCGTTTCGGGGGCGAAAACGCTCGCTCTATGAAGGAGGGGTTCGTGTTCCTGGCCTGCTGGAGTGGCCAGAAAAAGTTGTGGAGGGTAGTGAGACATCAGTTTCTGCAGTGACGAGCGACTACTTCGCGACTGTATTGGATGTGCTTGGGTACACGCTGCCAGAAGAGAAGCGTAGACCTTATGATGGTGTGTCCATCGTTCCACTCATTGAAGGAAACGCTACCCGGCGATTGTTCCCGATTGGATTCCAAGGGCATGGAATGGCTACCCTAAATGACAATCGCTTCAAATTGGTTCACAATCCTGGAAAGAAAAGGCTTAAGAGCGATAATGGAACGGCTCCTGTAGTGGAGTGGGAGCTTTATGATTTGGACAATGATCCCAGTGAGTCGAAAAATATTATCGACGAGCACGCAACGATCGCGGCCGAAATGCGAAAGCAACTCGAGGAGTGGCAAGAATCGTGCGAAGCTAGCAATAGAGGTGAGGATTACTAGGCCACCTGGACGAATCAGATGTTCTTAGCCTTAGAATCAGCTCGTGGTCGAGACCTCAAATACAGATAAATTGGTCTAAGGTTGATTGGCCCAGGCGTTCGACCAAACAATTGAGAGAGTTTTCAGTATTTGTGGTCCCCGATTGACCGCGAATTTTTAATGCCTTGCACTAATCCGTCCCAAAGAAATATTTCATCCTATGCACCTCAATAAGCTATCCCGTTTCTTCAGCCCTTTTTTAGTGGCGTTTTCGTTTGTTGCGTTTGCCTATGCCGCAGACAAGCCCAATGTCGTTTTCGTCATTACAGACGACCAAGGTTATGGAGATATCTCGGCTCACGGTAATCCCATTCTTGAAACTCCAGCAACGGATGTGCTTTATGGTGAGTCGGTTAGGCTGACGGACTACCACGTGACTCCCACTTGCGCTCCAACAAGAGGGGCCCTCATGAGCGGGCACTATACGAATCGAGCGGGCCCTTGGCACACGATTATGGGTCGATCCTTTTTGCGTGTGGGTGAATTGACTTTTGGAGATGTGTTTCTGGATAACGGATACGCTACTGGGATGTTTGGCAAATGGCACCTGGGAGACAATTATCCTTATCGTCCCGAAGATCGTGGATTCTCTGAAGTCGTGCGCCACGGCGGAGGTGGAGTTGGGCAAACACCTGATTTTTGGGATAACTCTTATTTCGATGACACCTACTTTCACAACGGTAAACCCCAGAAATACAAAGGCTACTGTACGGATGTTTACTTTCAGGAAGCGCAGCGTTTTATCGAAGAAAGTGTTAAGAAAGATAAGCCCTTTATGGCCTATATTTGCACGAATGCCCCACACAGCCCTTTTCATTGCCCGGAAAAATACTGGAAGCCATATGTGGAAAAAGGCCTGTCGGAGCGGGAAGCGATTTTTTTTGGAATGATCGCCAACATCGACGAGAATGTCGGGGCGATGCGCGAATGGCTCGATAAGAAGGGCTTGGCAGAAAACACGATATTTATTTTCACAACCGACAATGGTACAGCTAGCGGTGAAAATATCTTCTCCGGTGGCATGCGGGGTAAAAAGGGAAGTGAGTATGATGGGGGGCATCGAGTTCCCTTTTTTCTGCATTGGCCCGCGGGCAATCTGACAGAAGGCCGGGATGTGGGGCGACTCACTGCTCACATCGACATTCTTCCAACCTTGATCGAATTGTGCGGATTGAACGGCCCGATGGACTACAGCTTTGATGGGCGGTCATTAGTACCTTTGATTTACCAAACCCCAACCAGTTGGCCGGACCGTATTATAATTACGGATTCGCAGCGTGTTCGTGATCCGATCAAGTGGCGGAAATCTTCCACTATGACGGACCGTTGGCGTTTGATCAATGGAACGGAACTCTACGATGTGGAATCCGATCCGGAGCAGAAAACGGATGTTGCCAAGAGGAACCCTGAAACGGTCAAGCGATTGCGTGACGCTTATGATCGATGGTGGGCCAGCATTTCACCAGGATTTGTGGTTGATGAAAGAGTGGTACTAGGAAACAAGGCAGACAATCCGACACAATTGACGGCCCACGATTGGTTGACTGACAATGCTCTTTCGCCCTGGCATCAAGGATTCATTCGAGGTGCAAAGGAGGGCTCTGGATACTGGGCGGTGCGGGTAAAGGAAGCGGGTATCTACAAAATATCGCTCCGTCGCTGGCCTCGTGAGCTTCCCAGAGCAATAAATGACGATCTCGCCCCAGGAGATCCTGTTCCGGGCTTGACTGCCTTTAGGGAAACACCTGGAAAGGCGATCAACGCGACCCGAGCGACGCTGAATGTAGCGGACTATTACGAGGAAAAGACTGTCAAGAAGGGCGCGGAAGAAGTGACCTTTACGATGGATCTCCAGCCAGGAGACTTTAAATTGCGCGGGAACTTCATCACGGGGAAGCGGGAGGGTGAGTTTGTCAGTGCCTATTACGCGGTTGTCGAGAGATTGTGATTGGCGGGATTCTCGACTATCTGGCAGAAGCCTTTGAAGCCCATGTTGCTGGGATGGCCGAAAGGCTGGCTGGCATGATGGGCTTTGTTAGGTAGTCATCCATTCCTACTTAAAGTCACTTTGTTCGGTCGCCTTTTAGCTCATTGGAGGTCAGGGCGATAATGGGTATTTCAGTATTAGAATTTTGAATATTTGTTCTAATGTTTCTGCTTGCCTCATAGCTATCCGTTTTAGGTATCATACAGTCCACGAATATCAGATCTTAGTATGAAGCCAAGGACATGGAAACGGCTACTTGCCCGTTTAAGGCTTCGTCGACTTCGGACCCATTCTTCGACAAAAAGGCTTTGAGGACTTCCTGGTTTATCGCGTTTTCATCGACGATTAGAACGTGAGAACCCTTGTTTACTGTAATAGCAGGGTTGGGAGAAGGCTCGTCGACGGGCATATCCAATTTGTTAATAATGTTGGGTCCGTTCAAGCTACCAAAAAAGTATCCTATTATTGGGTATAGATATTGCTTTTTTGAAAAATTTATTTTTCTGGAGCTCCTTGAGCTAGCGAATAAAACTTCGCTTTTCCTCGTTTAGGACCTGGCCGATATAAGCCTCTTCGCGAAGTGTGCCAGAGATTTCTCGCGGAGTCGAATTCGAATCCGTTGATAGATGTATCCCCGATTCCCTTGAGATCGGGAAAGTGTCCCATTTCTGAACTCATGTATTGTGGTAAAGCTGTTCCAGTCTAGTAGCGTGCCATCTTGATATTCAATTCTTTCCTGTTATAGCCAAAGCAGCATAGACGGTTTTGAGTTGCTCCGTGAAGAGCGAACAGGGTTCGCCAGTTACGTTTCTTGATTAAATTAAGTACAACCAATTGAGTTTCGTAGCAAGTATTCGCTTGGCCTCGACCTGATGAGGTAAATAATGGGGTCTATGAAATACCTCCTCCCTGTTTTTTTCGTTATCTTCTCGATTCTGCCTGTCTACTCAGAAGATTCGTACATTGATTTAAAAGTAACTCATGGGCCAATACTTGGCCGGCCGAGTACGACGACAATGAGTATTTGGGTGCGAACCAATGTGCCGGGTGAGGTGTCAGTTCGCTACGGAACGGAGAAATTGAAACAGCTAATGGTTTCAGAGTTGGTAGAATCGCAGATAGAGAATGACAATACGGCAATTATTACACTTACCAATCTCTATCCAGACACGCTCTACTACTATACGGTCGACAAAGGGCTAGCGGGTTCTTTTAAAACGCTTCCAGACTCAAATGACTATGTGGATCCCGAGCACAATCCGAAAGGCTTGTTTAATTTCCAGTTTGAGTACACTTCCTGCATCAACCAAAACTGGGTCAGCAGTTTTGGTCCTAGTATGCCGTTGTATGATACGCTTAATGATCAGGTGACGGACAAAGTTCACTTCGCCATTGCCAATGGCGACTGGCTCTATGAGGAGGACAGAGACTTTCCGGCGTCCGCTTGGAAATCGCAGGTGCGGCTAAATCCTGAAGATGAGGTTCCGGAGATCGTGGATTTGGCTCCGGCGGTCGCCGGAGTATGGGAGAATTACAAGACCTACATGAATCGTGGGAGAAACATGATGGAATGGCACAGCAATGTGCCCAGCTTCTACACGTTTGACGATCACGAGCTTTTAAACGACATCTATGGAACGGGGGAAACGGGATACGTGAATCGACGGGCGGTCTTTCGCGATACCGCGGTCAAGGCCTGGTTTGACTATCTTGGTTGGGCAAATCCCGTGGCGCACACTCAGCAGGCGAAGTTCGGCAAAGCGCATCTGGAGGAGGGGAGTGATCTATTGTACGACCCAAACGCAAATTTTTCGAATATGGATTTGAATAACTATGCTAATCTCCATGTGCATTGGGGGAAGGAGACAGATGGCATGCGTGACATGTTTCTCGATACACAACCAGGTGATCCGAATGCCGGGGTGTACGACATTGTTGAAGTGTTGGACGCTCATCGCCTCCGAATATCACCTTCGGGAAGAGCGAATGGAGAAGCTAAGTACTCAGTCGGTCGCCGATCCTATGGCTCGTTCCGGGTAGCCAATTGCGAGTTCTTCATGCTGGATACGCGATCCCATCGCTCTTTGCACGATGTCAAGAATCCTGATAAAAAGGGTGCGACCATTTTGGGAAAGCAGCAACTGAATTGGCTTAAGGACACCATTAAGAACTCGGATGCGGACTTCTTTTTCATGGCTTCTTCGGTAGACTTCATGATACCCCACGTCGGAAGTGGAGGAGGGACGGACAAAAATCTAGACGTTGCCAAAGATGATGCGTGGACCGTCTTTCTTGAGGAACGCGAGGGTCTCATCGAATTCTTTGAAAATCAAAGCCCTAAACAGTTTTTTATGCTGACGGGAGACCTTCACAATTCTTTTGCCATAAAGGTGCTGAACAATGTTTGGGAGTTCGCTTCTGGGCCGGGCAATTCGGTTAACCATGTCCCTGCTGACGATGAGGGAGGTCGTCCCGCGAATGGAAAGTTCAAATACGGGCCGCGTGAATGTGATATTCGCTGGTCGACCTATGTCTATTCCGACATGCCGCGTCTCGAGCGGACTCATGCTCACTATTGCGTGGTGCAAGTAAACAACGTATTCAACGCTCCCTTGCAAAGGGGCGGCGAGCGCTGGGTTGCCTATCCTCATCCGCATGTGATATTTAAGTACTACGATGCCTTCACGGGCGAGTTCAAATACAGCGAGTCCATCGTAGTAGGAATGGAGAACTAAACGAGTACTCTTTCGGGTAGGGCTGACTATTTTTAGTCAGCCGCATTTTGATCTAGTAGGTTGACGAGTGGCGGCTGTTTAAGGATAAACAGCCTTACCGCAACTTCGTAATCCGACTATGTTCTGATTCTGGGATGATTAGGGAGACTCAAAAAAATGGGTGACCTTGAACTCATTATCAATTAACCCTTTTAATATGTCTCGAATCATCACCTATCTATTTTGTGCTCTATTTGTGGTCGAGTCCTTGGTTGCGGCTCAGGACCAGTCCATTCGACAGGCTCAGGACAAGCCCAACGTCGTCCTCGTCATGGCGGACGATGTGAGTTGGGAGGCCATTGGTTGCTATGGGGCAGAGGACTATCTAACCCCCAGAATCGACGAGCTAGCGTCGAAAGGGATACGCTTTAAAAACTGCTTTTCGACCCCGATTTGCACGCCGTCACGCGTGAAACTGATGACAGGTCAGTACAACTTCCGAAACTACACCCACTTTGGATATCTAAATCCGAATGATAAGACTTTCGGTCATCTGATGCAGGAAAACGGTTATAAGACCGCGATCGTGGGGAAGTGGCAGTTGAATGGGCTCTACAATAACCTGCCGGGATACGACGACAATATGCGTCCCGCCAAAGCGGGTTTTGACGAATTTTATCTTTGGCAGCTGACAACGGGAAAGGCTGGTGGTCTGGGTGGCGAGCGATTCTGGAACCCCCCGATCGAGACAAATGGGGAGTTTATCACGAAGGAGCAGAACGCAGGCAAATATGGACCTGATTTAATGACGGACTATCTGTGTGACTTTATGGAGCGAAATAAAGATGATCCGTTCTTTGTCTACTATCCTATGGTTCTCGTACATGACCCTTTTGTCCCGACACCAGACACAATTGGCGACGCTCCAAGAGACACCGCTAATGAGTGGGACAAGACCCGAAACAAAGAGCACTTTGTATCCATGGTGAACTACATGGACAAGCTTATCGGAAGAATTGCGGATAAAACAGAGTCGCTGGGGATCGCTGAAAATACGATCATTCTTTTCACCGCTGACAACGGAACCGGTGTGGGTATCACTTCAAACTGGAATGGTATGGAGATCAAAGGAGGGAAAGGTGGTCCTAAGAATATGGGAACCCACGTCCCCCTCGTAGCTTACTGGAAAGGGCAGACGTCTAAAGGTAAGGAATTGGATGACTTGGTCGATTTTACCGACTTCTACGCGACCTTAGCAGAAGCAGCGGGTGCGACCAGAGGGGATCGTGACCCGATCGATGGTCGAAGTTTCTTACCGCAGCTCAAAGGTAAGAAGGGGAATCTACGCGATTGGGTTTTCACTCACTATCAGGCCTATTGGAACAAAGTACCTGCTCAGTTTGCTCGGACCGAAAGGTTTAAGCTGTACCGGGATGGTAGATTCTATGAGGTGCCGAATGATTTGAAAGAGGCAAACGATCTCGCGATCGGGGAAGCGGGTGAGCGAACGGAGATGATTCGACAGCAGCTTCAAGCGTTTCTGGATGCAACCCCTCCCGCTCCAACTGTGAAAGGTCAACTGGACTCAGAGCATCGACCTATCTATCCTGATTGGCGAAATTTGGTGGATCCGAATGACTAGCAAAGAGTAGCCTTTCGCGAATGACCGAATAACTGGTTCCCTATATTTTCTTAAGGCCACCAGCTACTCATATTTTCGACCAATAAATTTAATCTCGCTAAACTCAGACTCATCATATGGGAACGCCGAACCGTGACTCAGCGTTCCAGGGCGATCCTCGATTAACCTAGTAGATTCTCAATCCTCCACTTGTTCCCAAAAAAAATGAAATTTTCCGCTCTTATTCTATTCGCACTCATTTTCACCGTTTTCATGCAGGCGAAGGACCAGCCGAACATTATTGTCATCTATACCGACGACCAGGGGTTTGGCGATGTCAGCGCTATTAATCCAGCCGCGAAATTCACAACCCCTAATCTAGATCGATTAGCGAAAGAGGGAGTCTCCTTCACCAATGGTCACTCTTCTGATACAGTTTGTACTCCCTCTCGCTATGGGTTGTTGACAGGGCGCTACAGTTGGCGTACGCGTCTAAAGACGGGTGTTCAAGGAGCGGATACCCCTGCTTTGATCTCGAATGATCGCATGACACTCGCGTCCTTGCTGAAGGATAACGGCTACCAAACTGCGATGGTGGGTAAATGGCATCTCGGTATGGATATCCCGGGAACGATGGGCAATCGCGATTTCAGCCAGCCGATCAAAGACATGCCGCTAGATGTAGGTTTCGACTATTTTTATGGAATACCCGCTTCCTTGAACTATGGATACCTCGCCTGGATCGAAGGACGGTACACGAAAGTACCACCGACGCAGTATACGGCGAAGAAGCCGAATGATCGGCACATGGACTATCGGATCATGCCACCGTATTTCGAGACGGCGAAGGAGGCGAAAGCCCTGCACGGAGCAGTGCCTATCGAAGTCGCACCCGACTTTGTAGATACGGAGTGTCTGCAACGATTTGTCGACAAATCCATTGAATGGATGTCAGGAAAGGCAGAATCTGCCAAAGCGGGAAGGCCGTTCTTCTTGTATTTGCCCTTTACGTCTCCGCACTATCCAGTGGCGCCTCGGCCGGAATTCTGGGGACAGGGCGATGCAGGTGGGTATGGCGAATTCATGGTGGAAACAGATCACCATGTAGGACGCGTATTGGACTATCTTGAGAAGTCAGGGCTGGACGCGAATACGATGATCTTCTTTAGCAGCGACAATGGTCCAGAGAGATCTTGGGTCGAAAGAATTGAAGAGTTCGGCCACGATAGTAGCGGAATCTACAAAGAAGGAAAGCGTTCCATTTACGAAGGTGGTCATCGTGTCCCTTTCTTCGTCCGCTGGCCCGGAGGGATCAAGGAACCGGGAAGGTCCTGGGATGGGCTGGTCGGTCAAATCGATCTTCTTTCCACCGTAGCAGAGATGATTGGAGCGAAACTGCCGGGCTATGCAGGAGAAGACAGTCAGAGTTTCTACTCGGTGCTGCGAAAAGCCAATTCCTCCCACAAAAGACTTCCATTGCTCAATCACGCTATCGGAGGCCGCTTGTCCATAACGGAGGGAAGTTGGAAGCTGATTATGCCGCATGAGAAATTGGGCTATGAATTGTACAATCTTGCTCGCGATCCCGGTGAAGAATCGAATGTGTTTGATGGGAATCCCGAAATTGCCAAGCGATTGGAGAAGAAAATCACGCAAATTGTGTGTCGTGGTCGAACGACAAAAGGTCGTCCCCAGTCAAACGACACGGGTTATTGGGATGACCTTGCCTGGCTGACTGAAGCAGAGTATAACAAGAGCGCGACCAAAAATTAGTACACGCATCTTGGTTGAGGTGATTGGATGGCACGATCGATTATCGCTTCTCATTATGAAACATTTTTCCCATTTTCTTTACTCGTTTCTCTTTAGCTCCGTTGCTTTCTCGGACGAGCGTCCCAATATCCTATTCGCCTTCGCCGACGACTGGGGGCACTATGCGAGCGCTTATGCGGCTTTAGAAGATCGACCCGGAGCAAACTCGGTAGTGAAGACGATGAACTTTGATCGAATTGCGAACGAGGGAATTCTATTTACGAACGCGTTTGTGAACTCGCCTTCTTGCACGCCGTGCCGGAGTTCACTGTTGTCGGGGCAGTATTTTTTCCGCACGGGCCAGGGGGCGATTTTGCAGGGAGCGGTATGGGATGATTCGATACCTTCCTTCCCATTGCTCCTAAGGGATTCGGGATACCATATTGGGCAGACTTACAAGGTATGGTCGCCGGGATCGGTTAGGGATGCTCCGTATGGAGCGAGAGAATATGAGTACGAGTCTGCTGGCGTACGTTTCAATCAATTTTCTCAGACGGCTACCCGGTTGATGGAGGTAGGAGCTTCTTTGTTGCAGGCCAAGAGGGAGCTTTACGATGAGGTGCTAGGGAATTTTGAGAGTTTTCTGGATGCAAGGCCGGAGGATGCTCCGTTTTGCTATTGGTTTGGTCCAACTAATGTCCATAGAAAATGGATACGTGGATCAGGGAAGAAACTATGGGGATTGGAACCCGATGATTTGAAAGAGAAGCTTCCCGCGTTTCTGCCCGACGTGCATACGGTGCGCGAAGACATGGTGGACTATTTGGGAGAGGTGATGGCATTCGATACTGCGTTGGGTGTATTGCTTGATCGACTCGCGTCAGCGGGTGAACTGGAAAATACGATCGTCGTAGTGAGTGGTGATCACGGAATACCGGGTTTTACGCATTCGAAAACGGACCTATACGATTCGGGAACGCACGTGTCTCTTGCAATTCGTTGGCCGGGTGAAGGAGCGAAGGGGCGAGCGGTGACTGACTTTGTGAATTTGATGGATTTAGCTCCAACCTTTCTCGAAGCCGGAAAAACAGACATCCCTGATGTGATGACTGGAAAAAGCTTGGTCGGCATATTGAAATCGGAGCAAGGGGGCCGCGTTGATGCCAGTCGCGACTTCGTGGTTACTGGTCGTGAACGGCACGTCTGGATGTCTCGAGAAGGGAATCTCCCTTATCCGCATCGCGCGATTCGAACAGACGACTTTCTCTACATTCGCAACTTCAAGCCAGACCGGTATCCAGGAGGGGATCCTCTGCTGCCTAAAAACGGAATTGAGTTTTCTGAGGATATGCTTATCAACAACACCTTCGTGACCTTTGCCGATATTGATGCGGGGCCAACCAAAGCGTGGCTTGTCTTGAATGGAGAGACTGAATACGGTGAGAGATACTACGATTTGGCATTTGGAAGAAGACCCGGCGAAGAACTGTACGATTTAAGGAAAGACCCAGATCAAGTCGTCAATCTGGCCTCAGAAACGAGATATGGGGCAAAGCGTGACGAGTTAAGGACGAGGCTTCTGAAAATATTAAGAGAGAATAGGGACCCGCGTGTTTTGGGAGATGGATCAACCTTTGATAAAAGGCCGTATACTGTGGAATTTACGAGGTAGGGAGTTCCTCAGAAGGATACTAAGATTGCAGGAAATCCAAGGGTAGATTCTTAATATCGCTCGTGTTGTTCTCAAGGTCCCTCTGTAGTCGGGAAATGGGTTTCAGCTGGGCTGGGAACGGGTTTTCTATCATTTGTTTATCTAGCGCGTATGGGCTCCTAAGAGACGCCTAGTCTCGATTTTTCGATTCTGGCTCGGGGATGTCTTAAAATGATTTTTATACGCGCCCCGGCACAAACGTCAGTCCTGCATTTTAGGTATCATGTACTCAGCTGTTATGCTGCGTTTGGAGGTCATGAGCCCTTTCAGATCGCCTTGGTATAGAATCTTCCCGCCCTTCGGCCCACCCTCGGGACCGACTTCGACGATGTAGTCAGCCTCTGCCAGCAGGTCGAGGTGATGTTCGATAACGACAACGGTATGGCCCGCATTAACGAGTTTGTGGAGAAGTTGTATCAGCTTTTCACAGTCACTGAGATGGAGCCCAATGGTGGGTTCTTCCAGTATGTACAAATTGGTCCTTTGAATTCCACGGCTTCTCTCAGTGTAGTTTTGCAATCCTTTTGCTAGCTCGGTAACCAGTTTCAAACGTTGGGCTTCCCCGCCGGATAGTGTAGGACTGCTTTGCCCAAGAGTTAGGTACCCGAGACCGGTTTCGACCATGAGCTGCATAATCTCTCCCAGTTGAGAGTGGAAGCTGAAGAAGTCGGCGGCTTCTTCAAAGGTCATGGCCAATACGTCGGCGATGTTTTTTCCTTTCCAATGGAGATCGAGAAGTTCGGATCCATAGCGAGAACCATTGCAATCATCGCAAATCACATAAGTGTCAGGCATAAAGCTCATCTCGAGTTTTACACGCCCAGCTCCCGAGCAAGTGTCGCATCTTCCGTGGGGGGTGTTGAAAGAAAAACGGCCGGGTTTGTATCCCCGCATTTTCGACTCGGGCAAATTTGAGAAAAAGAGACGTATCGTATCGAATACACCGAGATAGGTAGCGGGAGTAGATCGAGGGGTTTTGCCGATCGGAGATTGGTCAACTTCGATGACCGATCGAAAGGAGTGGGCTCCGGATAGGGATCTAAACAAAACGTTTCCTTCTTCGCCTTCAATCGCCTTCCCATTCTTGGCAAACATCTTTCCCGTGACAGTCTTTTTCTTCGATTTAATGGAGTAGGCTGCGGCCTGACCGAGCAGGTCTCTTACGAGCGAAGACTTTCCCGCACCCGATGCGCCGCAAACCATTGTGAGTCGTTGATGGGGAAGTTTAAGGTTCTGGTTCTTAAGGTTGCGGAAATTTGCCTCTTTTAGCTCAATCCAATTAGCTTTCCCCAAAATTGGTTTTTGAATCTTGCGGTACGCGCCATTCAGTGGATGACAGATACCGTTTTTCAGGAATTTACCGGTGAGAGAGTTCTTGTTTCGTTTTAGTTGTGATAGGGTGCCTTCAGCGATGAGTTCCCCCCCTTGGGTTCCCGCTCCGGGGCCTAAATCGATTATGCAATTGGCTTGCTCCATCATGGTGTCATCGTGCTCCACAACGATGAGGGTGTTCCCTTTTCCCCGAAGTTCTTTGAGGGTTTCAATCAGTCGATCGCTGTCACGGGCGTGAAGGCCAATGCTGGGTTCATCAAGAACGTAAAGAACCCCGGCCAGATTGGATCCTAGCTGCGCAGCTAGACGGATACGTTGGGCCTCACCTCCGGAAAGGGTTTGGGTCGCTCGATCCATGGAAAGGTACTCAAGACCCACTTTATCCATGAATTGGAGACGCTCTTGGATCTGATCAACAATGTCGCGAGCAATAATACGCCCCCGCTCGTCGAGATTTAGCGTG
This sequence comes from Candidatus Pelagisphaera phototrophica, assembly GCF_014529625.1. Classification (GTDB taxonomy): domain Bacteria; phylum Verrucomicrobiota; class Verrucomicrobiia; order Opitutales; family Opitutaceae; genus Pelagisphaera; species Pelagisphaera phototrophica. The sequence goes on along the minus strand of NZ_CP076039.1, from coordinate 3,216,343 downwards.
CTAAGAGTTTTGAGGAGTTCTTTCGGTGTTTGTTCGAGAAGAATGGGAAGTGATATTTTCCTATTACCTTTCAGCGGGAGGAAGACGTTACGACTCGTGCGGTTTAAGCGCTGACCGTCGCAATCGGGGCAAATCGTGATTCCGTCGCTGTCGTCATCTTCGCTGGAATCAGCTCCGATAGACTTTGCGAGAAGTTCATCATCTTCGAGACGCTCACGCATCCAAGGAAAAATCCGACCATGTCCGCGACAGGTGGGGCACCAGCCTTTGTGTGAGTTGAAGGAAAAATCCTTCGGGTCGAGTTCTGGCAAGGCCACGCCAGTTGCCGGATCCATACGAAGCGTGGAAAGCCAGGAGACGATATTCTCATCCTGATCCAAGAGCAACGCAGTGCCATGACCCCGTTTTAGCGCTTCCTTGAGTGCATTTGAGATTTCAGAGGGAGACCCTGAAATCGATTTGAGATCAGTAATGACCACTTCGATGTTGTGCTCCTTATAACGGTCCAGTTTTTTGAAATCCTTGGTAAAGATAATCGACCCATCGACCCGCATCATATCGTAGCCATGGTCTGCAATCCAGTTGGCTATGGGTTGATGATGGCCCTTTCGATTTCGTACGAGCGGAGCGCAAAGTAGCAATTGTTTGAATTTGCTGGAATTCGAAGCACGGAGCATCGTGCGAACGCGCTTCAAGAGCTGTGTCTGGGTTTGTGAGACAAGCGCGTCACCCGTATCCGGATTATGGGGTATACCCAATCGAGAGTAGAGAAGTCGGAGGTACTGGGCGACTTCGGTAATCGTGGCGACGGTCGATTTACGGCTCCCGCGGGTGACTCTTTGCTCGATCGCGACAGTTGGCTGGATTCCCGAAAGCTGATCCAAGTCAGGCCGAGGCAGTTGTTCGACAAACTGGCGGGCGTAGGGTGACATGGATTCCATAAATCGCCGCTGTCCTTCACCAAAGATAATATCGAATGCCAACGTGGACTTGCCTGAGCCCGAAACGCCAGTAACGACAGAGAGCTGATAGTGGGGAATCGAAACATTGAGGTTCTTGAGATTGTGCTCCCGCGCTCCAGTGATGGTTAAGGCGGAACTGGAATTTCTATAAGGGCTGGGGTCTTCCGCGGCCAAACGAAGTTCTTGACCAGATCTATCTTTAATCCCTCTACCTTCATCCTTAAGAAACTTTCCGGTTTCCGTTTTACGTTGAATTGCGCAATCGGAAGGTGTCCCCTGGAACACAATTTTGCCGCCATCGGAGCCTGCTTCTGGGCCGAGCTCGATGATCCAGTCAGCGGACTTTAATATATCCAAATTGTGTTCAATGACGATCAGGCTGTGACCGTGGTCGACGATTTTTTGAAGGACTGCGAGGAGACGCTTTACATCGTGTTTGTGAAGTCCCGTAGTGGGCTCATCCAGCAATATGAAGCTACTTTCTGAAGATTGTAGCGTTTTATCCGTATTCTTAGCCGATAGGTATTTAACGAGTTTAAGACGCTGGGACTCTCCACCCGATAAGGTGTTTAGAGGCTGGCCCATTTTTAGGTATCCCAATCCCACTTGCTCTAGGGCTTCTAGCTTGTCGTATAATTTTGGGTACTCTTGAAAGAGGCACAGCGCTTGGGAAATGGTAAGATCCAGTATGTCGGCGATGGAGTGGTTCAGGAATCGAATTTCGAGTAGTCCAATCTTGAAGCGCTTGGCATTGCAATGAGGGCAGGGCACGAATACGTCGCTGAGAAACTGCATCTCAACCTTCTCGTATCCAAGCCCACTGCAATGTTCACACCGACCGTCTCCTGCATTGAAAGAAAAGCTTGAGGCCGTGTAGCCTTCAGCCTTCGCCTCAGGCAGGTCTCCGAATATTTTGCGAATTTGGTCCCAGGCGTTTACGAAGACTGCGGGATTGGATCGAGGAGTACGACTGACCGGCGCTTGATCCACCATGACTATTTCACTGGGCTCGATGCCGCACTTGAGGCTCTTTAAAGAAGCGGGGTCTTCAGCCAGCTTCCCTCTTTGGGATAGCAGTGTTTGATAGAGCACATTGTTCATGAGTGTGCTCTTTCCCGATCCGGATACACCACTGAAACAGACAAACCGGTTTAGAGGAATATCCACATCCAGATTTTGGATATTGTTTTTACTCGCGCCACGGATCCGAATTCTCGGAGGCTCGTTCCCTTTTCCAGATAATTTAAAGGCACGAGTATTGTGCGGTGTTTCGATGGATCGCTCCCCTGAAAAATAGTTGCCTGTGATGCTCTCTGAACAGGTGAGCAGCTCTGCCGAGTTACCTTCGAATACGACGTGACCCCCCTTTGCTCCGGGTTCGGGACCGATCTCCAGAATGTGGTCAGCAGCGAGAATCATGGCGTCGTCATGCTCAACGACGACCACGGTGTTTCCCGAGTCCGTGAGTGTGCGAACGATCTGGATGAGTCGATCTATGTCGCGGGCATGCAAGCCGACGGAAGGCTCATCGAGAACGAAAAGTGTATCTACGAGTGATGTTCCCAAACAGGAAGTCAGCGTCACTCTTTCAACCTCGCCTCCGCTTAGAGTTCGGGCAGGGCGGTTCAGGGTGAGGTATCCCAGTCCTACGTGATTCAAGTACCGAAGTCGCGAGAGAATAGCCTCTAAAGCGATGTCTGACTGACGATGGTTGATGGTGGCCTGAGTGGGCTCTTTGTAATTGGATACGATTTCGTACAGTTGATTGATGGGAAGCTCGTAGAGGTCCGGAAGCCGGTAGCTGTTCCAAAGCCAGCAAAGGGCTTCGGGTTGGAGGCGAGTGCCGTCGCAATGAGGACATTTAATGTAGGCTCGGAAACGCGAGAGGAAGATGCGAACATGCATCTTGTAGGTTTTCTTTTCCAGCCAGCCGAAGAAGCCTTTGACCCCGTACCAAGAATTGCCGTCCCAATCTTCGGAGTCGCGCTTTTTCCGGAAGTCAGGCTCGCCGTTGATGACTATGTTCTGATGCTTCTTAGGGAGTTGATTGAAGGGAGTCTTGGTGGATATTTTTAGGCGCCGACAAGCCCGTTCGAGGTCCTTTTTGCTTTCTCCGTATACTTGTCCTTCAAACGGGCGAACAACCCCCTCGGAGATGCTCAGCTTTTTATCCGGTAAGGCGAGACGATAATCGATTTCTATGACGCGTCCAAAACCTCTACATTCTGGGCAGGCTCCAATGGGAGAGTTGAAAGAGAAAAGAGCGGGAATAGCGGGGCGGAATCGTTTCCCGCTTTTCGTGGAATGCAGGCCACTGGAAAACCGATCGAGAAGCGTTGGCTTACTGTTGAAGAGAACAAGTTCGCCTTGACCGAACTCGAGAGCGGTTTCGGCGGCCTCAAGAAAACGTCCTAGGTGCTTCGTTTCTAAACGCATCCGGTCTTGGACAACGTAGGCAACCGTGTCCTTTTTACAGGAAAGAGCTTTTATGGCTTTGTTGTCATCTACTCGGTGAAAGATTCCTGATTCGGTTATGAAACGTGAATACCCTTGGGCTTTGACATTCAGGAACATTTCCACCCAATCGAGCTTTTCGGGTCGCTGGATTTCGAAAGCAATGACTACAGCTTGCGAAGGCCATCGCTTCAGAGATTTTTCCCATATCGTTTTCGGATTGTCGTCCTGTATTTCCTCTCCGGTTACGGGATCGAAGAGGTTCGCCACATGGCTGAACCAGACTTTGAAAAAGTCGGTCAGCTCGGTCATCGTTCCCACGGTAGAACGAGAGGTTTTGATTGTGTTCTTCTGCTCGATCGCGATCGATGGACGGACGTTCTCAGCTTCGTCCAGGTCGGGTTTTTCGAGTAGGTCAAGAAACTGTCGCGTGTAGGCACTGAAGGTTTCAACATAGCGACGTTGGCCCTCCGCATGGAGTGTTTCAAAAACGAGCGAGGACTTGCCCGCACCGCTCAGACCGGTCACGGCGATGTATTTCCCCAGCGGAATATCGACATCAATATTCTTGAGGTTGTTTTGTCGAACCCCTCGCAGGCGAATGGACTTAAGATCTGAAAGCGTTTTGGGCATTGAAATAGTGATTCCTACAAAGAGCACGAAGCGATTCGTTCATAGCGGGCAAAGATTAGATTAGTTGCTTCAGTAGATCGATGTAGGCGTTGATTTGCGCTTCAGGAGTAAAATGGCGGTGGGCATATTCCCGTGCGGCCTGGGACATTGGTCGTCTGAGGTCCTCGGATTCGATCAACAGCTGGAGTTTTTCTACGAATTGCGACTGGTTTCCGTGGTCGATTAAAAATCCGGATTTCCCGTTCTCGAAGGTTTCTCCGACTCCATCAACATTGTAAGCGACCACGGGCAAGCCGAAGCTCTGGGCCTCAACGAGAAAGTTTGGGAGGGACTCCTTGGATGAAGCGTGAATTGCGATGTGGCTGGATTGATAAAGATCGGTTGGATTAGGAAGGAGTCCGGGAAATTCGATTCGATTCTTGATTCCTAGCCGATCGGCCTCCCGGATACAGAAATCCCGTTGTGGACCATCACCGGCCAGCGTTAAAAGCCAGTCGATCTGGGCAGGTAACTGGCTACAGATTCTCAATAGCCTGACTTGTTTTTTCTCGGTTCGGAACATGCTCGCGTTTATCAGCCGGACGGGTTTATCTACAGATCGAGGTGCAGCAGATTGGAGCGAAGTCTTATCGCGAATACAGCCATTGTAGATTACAGACGAGTTTGGGTTCTTAATGCCGTAGGCTCTCTTAATCCGCTCAAGCGCGTCGTGGCTGTTGGCTATGAGTCCGTCGGCGAGCCGCAAGGCACGTCTCTGGAGGAAAGGGATGCTCTTGCCTGTGCGAAACGTTGCAATGACTTTATAGGGGCGTTTCCGATTAGAAAGGAGGCCGGCGTGACAATTGGCCATGCGGCCCATCGGAATAATCGCTTCGGCTTTTAGCGATTGAAGAAGTGAATCAAGACCGGGCGCGAACCAATCCGTTTTCAGGAGCCCTTGATTGAGAAAGTGGAGAGTGAAATCAGATGAGGCCGCTTTTTCGTCAAGGACCCCTCCCTGACGAAAGATGATCACATGGGCCTCCAAGCCGCTTTTTGCCAGACCGTTTGCGATGTGCAGGGTCTGGTTTTCGGTTCCGCCATTACGAAGATGGTCCTGGATGAGAGCAATTCGCATAAAAGAGGGTTATTCAGGACAATGAAGGAACTAGGGCAAGGTTGTTTAAGGATTAACGATTGGCAGTTGAGGATTGGCGAAAAGTGATTTGGGACGAAGGATAAAGAGAATAAAGGGCTGGCAATGGAACTTGGCCCACTATTGATTGTGTGGGTTCAATATGGCTATGGCTGTTTTTTTTAAACGAGCTCTCGTGAGCGCAATGGGTGTTCTTCTCGGCAGTTGGATGTTGCCGGGTATTCAATACGTTGACTATCAATCCCTAGTCGTCGCAGTTTGCTGGCTGGCGTTATTTTCGGCAGTACTGAGACCTTTGCTTATCTTGTTAGCATTGCCATTCGTCGTTCTGACGATGGGTATAGGACTGCTGGTCATCAATGCGCTGTTGTACTCCTTCGTCGCCTATCTTGTGGATGGATTTTATGTAGACGGCTTTTGGTATGCGTTTCTCGGAGCATTGATAATTACGGTGCTAAATCTGTTTTTTAATTCCTGGATCAACGGAGCCCAAAACCGAGTACGAGTCGCGGTTTCTCAGAATGGGCGAGTAGACGGTTCTCTCGACCCGAAAGTGAGAAAGCAGACATTCTCGGAAAGACGCGCCCTTCGTCGCGACGACGATGTGATCGATATTTAGGCAAACTGAAGTAGGATAGGACAGCTCTTCCTTCACGCCCTGGCTCGTCGAATCCTGCGTTGGTTTGATCATTGTCCTAGACATGATGTTAGATGTTAACTACTTGGTTAGTCTTCTTAATTTCGGATATGTCAGAAGCAAAATACGATCTCATTGTCATTGGAGGAGGGCCGGGAGGCTACGCAGCTGCGATACGCGCAGGACAACTCGGCAAAAAAGTGGCCTGTGTTGAAATGGAGCGGGCAGGAGGTACTTGCCTGAACTGGGGCTGTATTCCCAGCAAGGCTTTGCTGAAAAGCGCTGAGCTGATGGCGAGTTTACAGAAGGCGGAGACCTTCGGAATAACCGTCGGATCGGTAGAGTACGACTTTGCCAAGGTGATCGAGCGCTCTCGGGGTGTTGCTGATCAAATGGCTAAGGGAATCGAATTTCTCTTCAAGAAGAACAAGGTAGATTACATCGTAGCGAACGCTCAAGTGACGGAGGCGGGTGCGATTACGTTAACGGAAGGTGATCGAAAAGGGGAGAGCCTTAAAGCGGATAACATCCTAATCGCGACCGGTTGCCGGGCCAAGGTACTGCCATTTCTTCCGATTCAAGGCGAGCGGGTAATGACCTCACGCGAAGCACTGGTCATGAAAAAGCAGCCCAAATCCGTGGCGATCATAGGATCGGGTGCAATAGGGGTAGAGTTCGCCTATTTTCTCAATGCGTTTGGAACTGAGGTAACGATACTCGAAATTTTGCCCCAACTCGTTCCGGTCGAAGACGAGGAAGTGGCTAAGGTGCTGGAGCGCTCATTTAAAAAGCAGAAGATCCATTGTGAACTTAACATAGAAATCAAAGAAGCGAAGGTCGGTAAGAACTCGGTCACCATCGACTATGTGAAAAAGGGCAAGCCCGTGAAGCTTGAGGTGGAATCAGTAATTCAAGCGGTAGGAATCCAAGCGAATCTCGAAGGAGCTTTGGCGGAGTCCGTTAAGCTGGAATTAGACCGAGGTTTTATCGTAGTCGATGGCAGGTATGAGACGAACGTTAAGGGTATATTCGCGGCGGGCGACATCATTGGTCCGCCCACGCTCGCTCACGTAGCGACCTACGAAGCTATTCAGGCGGTTAATGGAATGTTTGGCCACAGCGAGCCGAAGCGCGTTACCAATTTCCCCGGGTGTACTTATTGCCTTCCCCAGATAGCGAGCACGGGCATCACCGAGCAAGCGGCAAAGGAAAAGGGGCTCGACTACAAGGTCGGAAAGTTTCCTTTCGTGGCCTCTGGCAAAGCGGTTGCCGCCAATGCCTCGGATGGATTTGTGAAGGTGATTAGCGATCCGGAAACGGGCGAAATTCTGGGGGCCCACATAATTGGTAACGATGCGACCGAGCTCATTGCCGAATTTTGTCTAGCTATGGAGTTGGAAGGCACAATCGACGAAATTCACCACACCATTCATGCCCATCCCACTTTGAGTGAAGCGTCGGCGGAAGCCGCTGCAGCCACTGGTAACGAGGCGATTCATATCTAAAATCATACTCGACTTTGGAGTCTGTTGGTTGAGAATCGCGGCCTTTCACCAAGAGTTGTCCTCGTAGTTCAATGGATAGAGCACCGGTTTCCGAAGCCGGTAATCCGGGTTCGAATCCCGGCGAGGGCACCATTATGCTTTGTAAGTCTTTGATTTACAAAGACTGTATTAAAGTAGGCTAGATTTTAGACAGATTGCGGACAAATTATTTGTAGCATCCCTTACTCACCCATCAGCTTAGGGTTGGCCTCGATTTCCTCACTGGGACCCTGACCTTTGGGGGCGGCCAGATTGTCTTCACGGGTGACGCCGCCCTGGGTGTAGAAATCGGGTTTCATGGGCATGGCATCCAAGACGGCTTGGAGCTCGTTTCGAACGGACTGCCGCTCCGGATTATCGGGAAGGACGCGTTGTTCGAGGGGGTCGGTGGACAGGTCGTACAGGCGGCCATTGTCGTAGAGCTTAAATCGTTCGTTGCGCGCGAACCTGGCTCGAGGGAATTTTGGGTTGGCCATGGGGCTGGCGGGGTTCTTGTCCCAGTGACAGAATACCCAGTCGCGTTTCTCAGTTCTGTATACATCCGACCGATACGACTTTCCGGCGATTTGAGGAAGGAAGCTGCGACCGTCCAGCGATAGGTGCTGGGGAAGGGGAACACCGCCTGCATGAATGATGGTCATGAGGAAGTCGGTGAAGTCCACCAAGTCGTCGCAGGCTTGACCCATGACGCCGCTGCCCCGCCAGCTGGTGATAAGGGGGACGTGGGTTCCAGCGTTGGCAGTGCTGCCTTTGCCGCCAATAATCATTCCATCCTCGGTTTCAGTTCGGGTGCCGCGCTGGGTTCCATTGTCGCCCGTGAAGAGGATGAGGGTGTTGTCGCGCAGTCCCAGGGCTTCGAGTTGGTCGAGAATGCGTCCGACGAGCTTGTCGGCATATTCCACCATGTCCTTGAAGTAGACCTTGTTGCCTTTCAGTTTCTGAGCATTGCTCATCTGTTCGATCCCTTCGGAATCCGGGGTCGGGACATTGGGTCCGTGGGTGAGGATCATCGGGTAGTAGATGAAGAAGGGCTGCGCTTGTTTGCGTTCGATGTAGTCGACCAGAAAATCCGTGCAGATGTCCGGCGCATAATCCACGTAGCTCGTTTTAACCAGCTCCCCGTTGCGCAGGACGCAGGGGTTCCAGTAGCGCGAGGTCATATGGGGCCGATCGTCCTCGATGGCGTAATAGCGTTCCGATGGGCGCTTGGGGTTGTAGTAGTAATTGTTCTTTGCTCCGATGGGATGCTTTAGCTCGAAGCCTTCCAGGTCGAATCCATAGGCCCACATGCAGGTCTCGTCAAAGCCTGCCTTGGAGGCCGTGACCCCTTCGGTGCTCAGCTGCCATTTTCCGGCGGTGGCGGTGGCGTAGCCGGCCTCCTGCATGATATGCCCGAAGGTCGTTTCCGATTGGGGCAGGGTACCCCATTTCGTATAGTTCCGGTTGTTGTAGATCCCGGTCATGATCTGAACGCGGGACGGGGAGCAGATCGGCTGAGAATAGCAGTGGGTGAAGCGGACCCCTTCCTGGGCCATGCGATCGAGGTTGGGCGTTTTGTAGGATACGCTGCCATTGACCCCGAGGCATTCGAAGCCCATGTCGTCGGTCATGATGAGGATGATGTTCGGCTTGTCCTGAGCTTGTCGAAGCGGTCTTTCGTCGGTCGAGAAAGCGGGGAGGGCAAGGATCAAGGCGATGGTTAGAAGGGAGTGTCGCATAGAGATTGGAGAACGCGTGGGTCGAACGTGGCTTTTGCAATTGGGAGTCTGGTTCTCAATGAGGAGCAGAGGGGCGCTCGTTCGTAACACGAAATTTCCCGGATCTAATTATGGTGATGAATGAGGGAATTTGCCTGCGAAGAGGTGCAAAACATAACAATATTTAGGCACTTCAAGACCGGCCAAGTCAAGGATCGTCAGCACAAAATCAATGTTGCCCACCACGGATGTATTTTTCAGTTGCTTGCCTCTGGATGGACTGCGCGGATCATAAATTATCAAGGGGTTCAGAGCGGAAGAATCATAAGACAGCATTTCCCCTGCAGGACTTGGTCGCCACAGTGATATCCATTATCTGATGTGTAAATCACGAGGTTATTATCCGCAACGCCGGCTTCTTCTAGCTTCGCAAGAACCATGCTGATGGCGGCATCCATGCCGGAAATCAAATGGTAATACCGCCGCAAACTATCCTGATAACGACCGGGGTCCCATCCCGCCCGAAGCAAAAACTGGCGCCCCAGCTTGGCTTGGATGGGCAGGGTATAGGAAATTCAATTGTTGGGATTTTCTGATTTTGAGCGATTCCCTTGGGGTGTGTCTCAAGTTGATTTGACATATCGATCGGGTTTGAGGAGATTATGCCCTCCTGTAATTAAGAGAGCCTTAAAGAAAATTATAAGAAAATAAGTGATAAGGAATTCATTGTTATATGAAAAATTTTATTATACAATTTGATGAAAAAGTGGGATCAACTGCGATGGTACAGATTTTGGATAACTTCAAAGGCATCTCAATCATTCATCAAGATGGGTTAGGGGGATGGGAACCCTTTGATTGTCATTGTTGTGGAGAAATATCCCTGAGGCGTTTAAGGAAATGTTTCGAACTGATTTATAGCAACAATCCTTCAAGCCAGGAGTTGCTCAACTATATATATAATAAAAGTGCAACCGGCCGACTTGTAGAATTTGAAACTGCCGCACCTGTCGGTTTTAAGATGCGTTTCGGAACAAAAAGAAGAATGGCGACAGTATTAAAATTTTTTAGGAATGTACCAGTTAACAGCATTAAAAATATGGTGATTAAGATTGAAAGGAAACTTAAAAACCGGATGCTATATAAATTTCTAAAGGAATATAATATTATAGTTTTTACAGTTGTCAGGCAGGATGTCTTTCGCTGGGCTCTTTCCAAATATCATGGAGGAGACGGAATTAATAAAAACCATTTGCAGTTTGCCCTTGCTAAAGGGGAAGTGTCCAAAGAAAGTCTTGGCAAGATTCATATTGATCCAGAACGATTCAGTTCTATTCTTGACAATTGCGTAAAAAAATTTGTGATAAGTTCTTGGAGCTTCAGAGGCTAAAACGTTACGGAATCAAGGCATACCCAATTCTGTATGAGGAGTTCCTTGAGAACAAACATGCATTTTTTAAGAGGATTTTCAAGATCCTAAATGTAGATGCTGACGACAAAGCAATTGAGAAGAGCATAGGAAAGGGGACTGCCTTAAAAAAAGTTCATTCAAATGATATATCAGAATTTATAGAGAATCATGAAGAGATCATGGAAAGATTTGGAAATCGCTTTACTCCTTGGTGGGATTGAGATAGGCTGCTCCTGTTTTTTCAGTTAGAAGAGTCAAGATATTAAAAATATAAAAAGAGACCTCATTATAGCTCTAGTTTTATTTGCTTTTGCCCTGACCGGTTTGCCAAAACTCCGAGTTTTTTTTGTGGCCCATTGTATGCATTGGAATTCTGTATTCTGGCGTTGATAGGAAATATAATTGTTCATATTTGTCAGGGTTTATAAGGTAAAAACCTACAAACCGTTAGTTGAATCCATCTTTAAAACTCCCTGTTCGCTATGGAGATAAATCTACTTTATTTTATTCATTATTCATCACTCTAATATATTCATCATCTGTCTTATCATAATTTTTACGATGACAGTTAATCAATTGCTTATATCCGGTTTCCCTTCGATCATTACCCCATTGCGATGGGTCAGTCTTTGTTGTTATGTCATGTAACAACTGTAAGTTTGTAAGTATACTCTGCTCATGTCTATGATCATTAAATTCCGGGTAATTGGGCTTACCGCAAGTATTCGGAATATCTGTTATTATTCGTTCATCTTGTGCCCATTCCATTAGTGTCCTATAAAAATAAACTGAAAAGTCTGTCCTTCTAACTAATTGAAACCCGGCAACTAATTGTTTATTTTCCAAGAATTCGGGGGAATCGCAATTCATAAGAATTAAACAATCGCGCTTAGTATATACTTTTTGAAGATGATTATCTTTAAATAAGATGACTCCCTTTTCGTCGTCTCGACATACATCAAACATGTAATCGTTAAATGATCCAATAAACATAGATCCGGAATCCGAATAGAATAAAACATCATCAGTATCTAATTTAATTAAGTTTTTATATATAATGTAAGGCTTCCATAGCCAGTATCCAGCACCTCGTTGGTGTTGTAGTATATGTTTATATTTGTCTATAAACCTCGGAGATATATCTTCTAGACTATGCTCAAGTGCTTCATCAAAACCACCAATACTGATCCCGGTCTTGCTGCACATACGCTGAGAGTTATACCATATATTTTGGGCGTAGTTAATTAGTATATTTTTCATTCTAGATAGGAACTTTAATTGTTCCTATTTGATTCGGAGGGCAGGGTAAAGGTTGATTTGTTGAGTTGAAAGGAATTTTCGAGAAGAGATCCTGGGAGCGGCAAAAGGGGAGAATGCTAAAGACAACTTTGAGGCCTTTCCCAGCCTGAATGTTGGATAACTTGAAGCACTATTAGACCTTCTCGATCTCAATCACAAGGCAACAGAACCGGTGGATTCGTCTCGTAGGGCTCTGATAAGCGCTCCCGATCTTCATGAGCTAACCTTCCGGCAGTGAATACCTCGTTCGCATAGGCTATATGATCATCACCCTTTTTAGCAAAAACATACAGCCTATATACCCCGGTATCTTTAGGAGCTTTGAAAGTAATGCGGGATCCTTCTTGAGTTAGGATAAGATCCTCTAGTAGTCTTATTTCATCCTTGCTATTCGAATAAACCATCACCCCAGTACCCTCGCGAATCTCCCAATTAAGAATCGTTTCATGATCTACACCGTCTAGAAAAACAGAAGCCTCGTAAACGCGACCTTCATCCAAAGCTAAAGTAGGTCGCTCCCTTGCACGGAAATCTTCAGGCGCGTCCCAAGTCGTAGCATATAGCTCTCCCTCTTTTAAAGCAATCCCATTGAGATCTTTGATTACCGGTCTATCTAATTTTAGCGGTGATCTATCAGCATAAACACCATTCCAAACACTAGCAAGCGATCCAACAGAGTCTGTTGAAAGGTTATCGTGGAGTAAACCCCACCATGTAGTACTTTGTTCAGCCCTATCTCCCCAATAAAACGCGAAGCCTCCTACACACAAGTCTTTCCCATCTTCCAATTCACGACATCTTTCCTCAATCAGCTTACTTTTTTCAAAGCTCGTTGTCTCCTCAATCACTAGCCAGTGTGCTTGCCATCCCTGCCCCCACCAGCCTTTGATTCCCCATTCGGTACAAACTATTGGTTTTTTCCATACACTCTTCGCTTCCGAAAGTGCTTCTTTTAGGCCGCCGTAAGTGTTGATTCCAATAAAGTCCAAGTTTCCACAGTCCTCCGCGATTTCCGAAAGCTTTTCCGAATCGCTGCCCCCCACGCAGAATCCTATCGGGTGACTTGGATCAATCGACTTCACACTTCGAGATATTCTATCTAAGCTTTTCCAAGTATTTGAGTCATATTTGTAATCATTGGATGGAATGATTCCGTGTTCATTACCCAGCGACCACATCATAACACCAGGGTGTCCCTTAAGTTTTTTTACAACTTCGATTATTTTCTTTTCCTGTGCTTCAACCTGACTCTCGCAACTCCAATCCATACCATCACGCTGATACATAATTGGCAAGTTGACGAACGAGTAAAGGCCATTGTCGTATGCCTCGCTTATGAGCTCTAAATCTGCTTGGACTCTAACAGCGTTACCCCCAATTTTTTCAAACAACTCAGGACGACTGATTTTGTGATGCATTACTGCACCTCTAATAAAGAAAGTCTCGCTATCCTTCTTTAAAACCCAAGACCCTTTTTCGTTAACAAAGGCCCAATTCGGATCCTCGTTGAAATGTAGATAAAGTCCTGCTGTAAATATTACAAGGACGAATATAAAGTAAGTCTTCAAGAGCTTTTTCATTTGTTTTTTAATGAGATGAGATCTTGGGTTCTAAACTAGATGTCCAGACAGTTTTGTCGAGGATTGTTTGGTACCTATGTATACTCAAGCATCTAGCAGAAGCCAAAAACAAAACACGCTTCCCGCAGAAAAAAAGATCATCGAACAGATTTCAACTTTGTGCAAAACCACCCACATTCTTGCTCCTGCAAATATCTACCCTAGGCTCAATCTCTTCCGCTGAAAATGATGCAGTCACCATTGAATTGGACGATTTAGGTTTCAGCTGCATTGGAGACTACATTGGGAAAGTGGAAGTCTGTCATTGGCAAGTTGCTGACTCGTTGAGGGTTTGATGACTGCAATCTCTTGTTTTGAGCTTTGTTTAAGTTGTCCATTAATCTTATGTAATAGGTATTTGGATGCGTATTAAATTGTTCCAAGCTTTTCTTCCTCAGTGGTTAGTGAAAATTATTTCAAACAACCCGCAATCTCCAGAATATATTTAAAAGGTACGGTACGGCTCGGCTAAATTTGCAGGTAGGAAATTTAACGGGTCTGATTTGACCTACGGTAGAATCCTGATTCGATATCGGGTAGACTTGGTTCGTGTCGAAAGTTTCACGTTCTTTTGTTGGTGATCCATTTTATGATCTTCAAAAAAGGTGTGCCGCCGTTCTTCGTCTAAAAGAGTCACATATTCTTTGTGGGATACCAATCCGGAGCATCTGCCAAGACATCCTCGTAAAGTGTCAGTAACTTCTGCTTCAGCCGTGCCGTGACTTTGGGCCGCTGTTTTGCAATGTCCTTCTTTTGCATTGGATCAGTGCTTAAGTCATACAGAGTGAAACGACTAAAATCGCCTGCCTTGATCACTGGGATCCACGCTTCCTGGAAGGTTCTTAAACGAACGAACTCGTTCTTCAGGCGCTTGTATTCGGGGCTGGTGAAGGTTGTGTTGCTGACGCGGGAACCCAGGTCGGGCGTCGACGGATCGATACCCGCCAACCTGGCCATCTCCTGCGTCAATTCGTTTTTCCTGACCTGATTTTCAGGCAATTTGTAACTACGGTAGCCCATCAGCGTGTAATTGCCTTCCCGTAGGGTGGCTAGATGGCGTGATGAGGGGGCAAGCCAGAACATGGGTTGAGAGCGCGTAAACGTTCCTCTCTCAATCAGTAAAGGTGACAGGTCGGAGCCATCGAGGTGCACGCCCTTGGGTTTATCAACACCAGCTAAGCCGCAGATGGTAGGCAACAGATCAACCGCTCCCGATGGCGTGCTTTCAATCCGGCCGCCGCGAACGCCATCGGGCCAGAAGAAAATGCCGGGCGAACGCAAACCGCCTTGGAAATTTGACCCCTTTTTGCCGGTTAATCCGCCATTGCGATCGGCCCGGTAGCTCCCGTGGTCGGAGGAATAGATGATCAACGTGTTGTCTAGTTTGCCTGCTTCCTTGAGCTTGGCAACGAGGCGGCCAATCGCACGATCGGTATTGTCGACCGTGGCCGAGTAAATGGCGGCTTCATCCTCGGGGTCTCCATAGATCGACGTGATCTCGTCGGGTGCCGCGAGTGTGGCATGAGGCTCGTTAAACCAGATGTTCATAAAGAACGGCTCTTCGGGATTTTCCTTGGTTTCCAGCCAGTTGATCGCATCACTCACGATGATCTGGCAGGAGTAACCTTTCATCGGCCCTACCCGCTTGGCGTTACGCATAAAGTTTGTGGGATTCCTGTGACTGGGATTTGCTCCATTGGACAAGCCAAACCAGTAGTCAAAACCGTGATCCTGGAGGGAAGGCTTTTTCCGTTTACCGGAGGTTATGCCGAGGTGCCATTTGCCAAAATGAGCAGTTCCGTATCCGGCTTGCTGCAACACTTCGGCGATAGTTACTTCACTCTCCAGCAGATGCATGTCGTGCATGTGATCCTGTAAGACACCGTAAATGCCGGTGCGGAGATTCTGCCTCCCGGTAAGGAGCGTCGCCCGCGATGGCGAACAGACTGCCGCCCCAGCATGAAAGTCGGTGAACCGAACCCCCTTCGCCGCCAATTCATCGAGCACCGGCGTCTTGACCGGCCCGCCATAACAGCCGAGATCCTGTGATCCCAAATCATCCGCCAGTAGGACCACCACGTTGGGCTGTTTGGTTCTAGCAAAAATGGGGCAAACCAGAAACAGGACAAATAAATATGTGAGGATAGATTTCATGTTATTTGTTCCGTCTTTGTTAATGGTTTCCTGCATCCCCGGTGACGTGGGCGAGGATTTTGACATAGGACGCACCGGCGTTGGGCATGTTGGGATCGCGACTGCGTTTTTCTCTCCAGAGCTCGCTGACACGGGCGCGTTGATCGGATTTGAGTTTGCTCATCACGCTTTCGACGTATTGTTGGTGGCTGCTGCCTTGGTAACCCTTCGGAAGAGGGTTCTTGTCGATGCGGGCGAGGAGATCATTGTGCTTTTTGCGAGGTTTGGGAGGAGCCGTCCGAGCTGTTTCCTGCGCGGCGATCCATTCCGGACCGTCGGCCATAACGCTTTCATAGATCGCGTTGGCCTGCTTTTTCATCCGGGAAACGACCTCGGGCATTTGGGCCGCGATGTCATGCTCTTGGCTCAAATCGTTTGCGAGATCGTACAGTTGAACTCGATCGACGCCTCCCTTTTTCATGAGAGGAATCATGGCTTCATTAAAATAGAACAGGGCCCGGAATTCGTTACGGAGTCGATCTGCTTCGCGATTGGAGAATCTCCCGTTAAACATGCGAGAGCGAAGGTCCAGACCTCCCAGTTCTTTTTCGAGGCCGTCTCCGAGCGCATTTTTCGTCTGTTGCATCAGGCGGTTCGCCTTCGCCTGGTCAAAGGGGATTTGGGATGTACGCGGGGCCGAGAGAGTGTAGTTGCCCATGCGGAGCATCATGGTTGAGCCGTTCATCCAAAAGAGGGGCTGGTGGCGTTCGAAGGGGCCACTCTGGGTGAGCAGAGGCGCGAGATCGGAGCCGTCGAGTTGGATGCCCTCGGGTTTGTCGATGCCGAGAAGTCCGCAGATTGTGGGAAGGAGATCGATGGCTCCCGCAATCGTATCCTCGACGCGGCCGCCAGGGATTTTTTCTTTCCAATAGAAGATTCCAGGGACGCGGTGGCCGCCTTCGAAATGGGAGCCCTTTTTCCCTCGCAAGTTGCCGACCCGATCTTGGCGGTAGCTGCCGTTGTCGGAGGAGTAGTGAAAGATGGTGTTGTCGAGCTCGCCGCGTTTTTCGAGATGAGCGACGAGCCGCCCGATCGCACGGTCCGTGTTGTCGATTGTGCCGTTGTATATAGCGGCGGGATCGTTGAGAGCACCGTACTGGGATACAATTTCGTCTGGGGCGGCAATGACGGCGTGGGGTTCGTTAAACCAAAGGTTGAGGAAGAAGGGCTTATTGGGGTCGCGGTGGGCCTGCCCTGAGCCTGCCTGTGGTGAGCTGGTCGAACCCGTCGAAGGGTCGAGCCAAGCGATGGCCTCGTCGACGACGATCTGGCAGGAGTAGCCCTTCATGGGACCGACGGCTTTGCCGTTGCGCAGAAAGTTGACAGGGTCTTTGTGGTTGGGGTGGGCGCCGTTGACGAGGCCGAACCAGTATTCGAAGCCGTGCTCGTTCGGCGTAGGGGTATCTCTATGGTTGTTGGGCATACCCAGATGCCATTTGCCGAAGTGAGCCGTAGCATAGCCTGTGTCCCGGAGGACTTCGGCAAGGGTCGTTTCGCTCTCGAGAAGATGCATTTGGTGAAGCGATTCGTTGATGACGGAATAGACCCCTGTGCGAATGTGATGGCGGCCGGTAAGAAAGGTTGCGCGCGAGGGGGAGCAGACTGGGGCTCCGGAGTGGAAGTCGGTGAAGCGTATGCCATCGGCAGCCAATTTGTCGAGAACGGGGGTCTTGACGGGGCCCCCGTAGCATCCGATGTCGCGGTAGCCTAAGTCGTCGACGAGTAGGGTGATGACGTTTGGCTGTTTATCTTCGGCAAAACCGGGACAAACCAGCAGCAGGACGCATAAAAATCTGAGGATGGCTTTCATGTTATTTGTTCCTATATTGTTTACTTGCACGGCTTCTCATTGTGATGGATATATTCGAGAGTCTTGAGTTACGACAGGCCGCGATTTACTATTTCTGGATCAGCGAGATTCATCCCCTGGTGCTGGGTAATTGAACCTGTTCCGCTGCTTTTCGGTGAAGCTCGCCATTGGCTTCTGGAAATGCTTGCCGAGCGTCTTGCTGAATGGGATGGCCTCCGGAGTCGGCTCGCCTTCGTACAGTTAGATTCGATTCAAGTTCATTCACGAGATCTTGATACACGGTTCGGGTTCAAATTTTAATTAAACCTAAAAAGCGACTGGCCCTTGGATGGCATTTGGTCCAAGGCGGCCTGCAGTTTTTTGCGAATAACGATGTACTCGGCACCCTCGAGGGATTTTTGCTCCAGCACGTCATTCTTTACGTCGACGAGCCTACCATTGCCGTACAGTTTCCAGCGTTGGTTGCGGACAAAAATCCGGGGCGCCCCTTTTTCAGGCCGAGGCCAGTTGTAGACGAAAATAGTTTCTCTTGGATTTCCTTTCTTCCCGTGCAGTTGCGGTAGAAAGCTTTGGCCGTCGGTGGGAGACAGGGCCGTGGTGCCGATGGCCTCGGCAAGGGTCGGTTTGAAGTCAGTGAACTCGACGAGGTCGTTGGAGACTTGGCCGGCCGAAATTGTGCCGGGTTGGTAGGCGATGAGGGCGACGTGCGTTCCAGCGTCTGTGGTTTTGCCTTTGCCGCCGACAATTACTTTGTCGCCCATGTTGGACTTTATTGAGCTTTTTGTTCCGTTGTCACCTGTGACTAAAATCAGCGTTCGTTCCGCGATGCCTAGTTCTACGGTCTCGTCGACAATCTCACCGATGAGCTTGTCCATGTAGGCGACCATGTCTCCGAAGTTTTTCTGCTCGTCTTTGCTGTTGAGGTTTACGCTATCTGGCGTGGGAACGAAAGGATCGTGGACAAGCGCCATGGGATAATAAAGGAAGAAAGGCTCGTCTTTGTATTCCCTCATGCGATCGATGAGGAACTGGCTATACATGTCTGGTCCGTAAACGTCGTTACCGAACTTTTTGACTTGGCCGTCGATGGTGATGGATGGCCCCCAGAAGCGGCTACCCGACTTGTAAACCTGCCAGAGGCAGTGGCGGTCGAAGCCCATGTTTTGGGGGAGTGATCCTTTTTCGCGGATCGCATCTTCGTAGTGCTCGGCTCCATACAACTGCCATTTACCGGCGATGGCTGTTTTGTAGCCAGCGTCTTGCAGCATGTGGGCGATTGTTTTTTCGGTCTTTTTCAGGACGGAAAACGATGCGTAATTCCGCACATTGCTTAGACCAGTCATTATCTTCACCCGGCTGGGCGTGCAGACGGGGTTTGAGTAGGCGTGATTGAAACGCATGCCTCGTTCGGCCATCTTGTCGAGCACTGGGGTTTTGTAGGAAGTTCCACCATAGGCCCCATAGCATTCATATCCGATGTCGTCAGCCATGATCAGGATGATATTTGTTTTTTCAGTGCCGAGAGCCAGGCCGGGAGCGAGTAACAAGGCGAGAAGCGTGAGAGCGGGGTATGCGCGATTCATTTGGAGAAGCAGGACAAATAAAAATGTTAGGATAGGTTTTATGTTATTTGCTTGCTGCATCTTCAGTGACGTGGGCGAGCAGCTTTTTCTTTAGTCGCTTTGTTACTTTTGGACGTCGCTTGGAAATGTCGTTTTTTTGCAGCGGATCAGTGCTTAAGTCATACAGGGCGAACCGGCTTAAACCTCCCACTTTGATGATTGGAATCAATGACTCCTGAATTGGTTATATACGAACAAACTCGCTCTTCAGTCAATTGTATTCGGCGCTGGTGAAGTTGGTGTTGGTGACGCGTTGGTGCAGGCTGGGCGTTGACGGATCGATGCCAACCAATTTGGCCATCTCTTGAATCAATTCGTTTTTTCCAGCATTATTTGCAGGCAGTTTTTAGCCAGATTAATTCATGGTTTCGAAATGATCTTCACGCAAGGTAGCGAGATGACCCGATGACGGTGAAAGCCAGATCATGGGTTGCGAGCGTTCGAACGTTCTCTTGTCAATCAGCAAGGGCGACAGGTCGGCGCCATCGAGACGCACGCCTTTAGGGTTATCAATTCCTGTCAATCCGCAGATGGTGGGCAACAGATCGACCGCACTCGATGGCGTGCTTTTAATCCGGCCGCCACGAGTGCCGTCTGGCCAGAAAAAGATGCCGCGAGATCGCAAACCGCCTTGAAAATTCGAACCTTCGTTGCCGGCTAATCAGCCGTTGCGATCTGCTCGATAGCTGCTTTGGTCAAATGAAAAGATGATTATTGTGTTATCGAGATTGCCCATAGCCTTGAGTTTTGCAAAGAGGCGTTCGGTGTTGTCGACCGTGGTGGATTAGATTGCGGCTTCATCTTTGAGGTCGCCGTAGATCGATACGATTTCGTCGGGCGCGGCGAGGGTTGGCGTGTGTTCGGTCGAATGGCTAGTTGGCGGCGGGGACATCGCGTTTAAGTTTCTTTTTGCGCTGGCTGTTCTAGGGTTTGGATTTGAGCTCGCCGCCGGGGTTGGCGTGTTCTGGTCCTGCCTTATCCATTGCGGAGGCATCATGCTACGGCTGCAGGTTTCGCTGAGGTGTAGATTCGGTTTTGAAGCGGCTCCGGCGAGCGTGTCACACCAGGACATGAGGGATCAAGCTTTATACTAAGAGGTTGACGGGCCCCGTTAGGTAAATCGAAGATTGATTGACGGGCTTTTATTGTTGAAAAGAAATTTAATTGTGCCGATTTGATTCGGAGGGCAGGGGAAAGGTTGGTTTTGCACTATCATTCGTTACCTAAATACTATTCCACTAGAAAGTTTCTAGCTGCGTGGTCGACGACAAATTGATTGCGTGTGCCTTCATTTAGGAATTGATCAGCACGCTCTCTTTCAGGATCAGCCAAGAGCCGCTTGCAAGGTATTCCGGCCCACTCGCAGCTCCTTGCACAACCTTCTTTCTCCAGGAAGCTACTTGATCCACTCACCATCCAGAAGACTTTTCCTGACGGCATTAGCCGATTGATCAATTATCAGCAGAAAAGGCCAAGTGAAAACGGCTGGTTCTGCCGCAGGACCACTAGGTGGGGACCCAAGGGAATACGATGCACGGGCTGAGCGTCAGTCATTAGATTTGGCAATTGAGAAAAGGGTCAATCCGTTTATATCCTTATCCTTGGCCCGAATATCCAAGCTGAAAACACAACCGGAGAAAAACGCGTAACACAGTCATATTGTTTTCTGGGGAAGAGGATGTATGCCAGTCAATTTTTGGATTAGGTAAATTGGGAATACCCAAAGCAACGACTTTGCCAGGTCGGGAATTTGGGATAGTCGTGTAAACTTTGCCACCCAAGGGTCCACTGTAGCCAGATATGCTTTTGGGCCAATGTGTGTCGGTAACAAGGCCATGAGTTTCGCTTTAATTGAAGGAAAAGGGTGATGCTCTGGCATTCACGGGATGCGTTCCATGCAAGCAATCCGACATAGTTGGAAGTCAATCTAAGTTAGGGTCTGCAATCAGTCCTGAAATTTAATCATTGGCAGCATCTGTCGCACTAAAACAGAAGTCTCACCGCTCTTGTTAGGTGTGGATAGTGATTTGGGTGGCGGTAGCGTTGGGCCTGAAGGAGCCGTCATTTAGTCCGAATCGCCATTGGCGGGATTTTATAGACTGATTTGGGTTACCCAGTGCGCCGGCTCTGAGTTATCTTGCCCCAACCCTTAAGCCCCGAGTCTCAAGTGAAAAACCGCGGGTTTACTAGCACTGCCAAATTTATTATTGGACGCTCAACCGCGCCTCTTTCGGAGTAGTTACCGGATTGGTCCTCTGTGCGTAGATTATTTGTTCTATTTTGAGCTGCTCGGCAAAACAGTCGATGGTCTAATTTTGTCACATCAAGGGCACGAGGCTTAGAATCGGTGCCGAATTTGGATTTGGCGCATTTCCCGCTAAGAGGTTCTTTGTGAATATCGATAGGTCTCTGTTGTCGCGGCTCTTGAAAGCCGCTTTTTCATTCGGATTTATTCAAGTCGCTGCTCTAAATGCCCAAACCCTGGACGAAGCTAGAAATCTAGTGAGTGAATGGGTTGATGTGGAAAAAACCATTTCAGAGGAGAGGGCGGACTGGGAAGCGGGCCGAGTGATCATCAAGGATATGATCGCTTTGCTGGAAACGGAAAAGGAAAGTTTGACCGAGAAGATTAAAATGGCCGAGGAGGGATTGTCGGAGTCGGATAAGAAGCGCAAGGGACTTATAGAAGAGAGCGACGAATACAAGGCCGCAGTCGAGGTTCTCGGCAGTAAGATTGAAAGCGTCGAAGGGCGGGTGCTCGCGCTGCACAAGCAGTTTCCCATTCCCTTGCAAGAGGAGGTTTCCATGCTCTTCGCTCGAATTCCAAGAGAAGGGGAGGATTTTAGGTTGTCGGTTTCCCAGCGCCTGCAAAGCGTGATCGCGATTTTAAGTCAAGCGGACAAATTCAATAGTGGAGTGCAACTCGTTTCGGATATCCAGAAACTGGATTCAGGGCAGTCGGAAGTAGACATTCTGTATTTTGGCCTCGCGGGGGCCTTTTTCATGAATCGAGAAGGCACGTACGTGGGGATTGGCGTTCCTTCGGACGAGGGTTGGGTTTGGGAGGAGACTCCGGAAAGTGGAAAAGAGATTTCCTCGCTGTTTGCGGTGTACGCGGGGGAAGTTCAGGCGGAGTTTGTCACGCTCCCAGTAAAGATTAAGTAACGTGAGGGTTGGTGTTTTTATGAGAGGTATAATTTCATTTTTAGCTTGTCTGTTTATTCTCGCCATTCCCTCATTGGGAGCCTTTGAATCGGCTGTCGATTCCTTGGAGGCGTCTCTCGACAGTTCGATTAGGGAACTAGCTGAATTGCGAAAAAAGGTTGCAAGCGAAAAAGTGCCGCTATCCAAGGATTTGAATCGGCTGAGTCTGGAGGTTCGAGAATTGCGGCAAGCGTTTGAGAAGGTGTCACGAACGAGGGATGCCAAGGGATTCGACATCTCGTCTTTGGAGAACAACACCAAGCAGCGCAAGGAGGAGGTGGATTACCTTGTCAGCCTGATGACGGAATACGTGACTAATATTGAGTCTCGGGCGGATGCGGCAGAGAGGGTGCTTTATCAGGATGCGATCGATGAAACCCTATTGGCGGTGGATGACCCGAGTCTGTCTTACGAGGCGGTGATCTCTAGGCAGATTGCGGCGGTCGAGCTGGGAATGGACCGTGTCGAGTCGATTATAGGCGGACAGATTTTCGAAGGCGAAGCGGTGGTGGACTCTGGTTCTCTCGAAGCGGGTTCTTTCGTGCTTTTCGGTCCTGTCTCCTACTTCTCCAGCGGGAGTTCTAGCATGAGCGGACTGAACTTGGCGGCCAAGTCTGGTGAAGCGAGTGCCTTGCCCATCGAGGGCGAGAGCGTCGAGATTTCGGAGGTCGCTTCCAGTGGAGAAGGATCCCTGCCTTTGGATCCCACGCTCGGAAAGGCCATCGCCATCGCTTCGACCGACGAGACGGCGATCGAGCATATCCTCAAAGGAGGGGTATGGGTTTTTCCGATACTGGGATTCGCGTTCGTGTCGCTGGCGGTTTCCTTTTACAAGCTGTTCGAACTGATGGGCCACAAAGGGCTGACGGGGGATTCCTTGAGCAAGGTAATCAAAATGATTCGTTCCGGCGATCTCGCAGGAGCCAAGCATGAAGCGCATCGGATGCCTGGACCTACCGGCGCGATGATTGTGGTGGGAGTAGCTAATCATGCCGAGCCAAAGGAGCTTCTGGAAGAGATACTTCTCGAGAAGATGATATCCACGCAACCGAAGATCGAGCGCCTATTATCCATTATCGCGGTGACTGCTGCCACCGCTCCCTTGCTTGGGCTGCTTGGTACGGTGACCGGTATGATAAACACGTTCAAGCTGATCACGATTTTCGGCACGGGGGATGCGAAGTCCTTGTCAGGCGGTATTTCCGAGGCCTTGATCACAACGGAGTTCGGCTTGGTCGTCGCAATTCCGTCGCTGATTTTCCACGCGTTCCTCTCGCGTAAAGCGAGGAGCATTATGGGCGGTATGGAGAGGGTTGCGATGTCTTTCGTCAACGGGGTCAAGGCATCGACGAGTTAAGTTGAGCACTTCGAAATTGAGGCAATGACAGGATTCGTAGAAGAGGTCGTCAGTATTTGGAGCTCTGGAGGGGCTCTCATGATTCCTTTGGCGATTCTTGGGGCACTTATCTACTACACGCTATACGAGATTCTGGTCTACTTGAACGCCAATAACTATTCTGACAGTGATCCTGATCAATGGGGTCACTGGATCGATTCGCCGAGCGAGGCGAAAGGAGCGGTCGGCGATATTCTCCAATACGCCCAGCACGAAGTCCGCTCGATGCAAGACGTAAGGGACCGCTTGGCGGAAATTAGAAACGTGCATATCGGCCGTTTGAATGGGAGACTGCTTTTCGCGTCCATTTTGATTGGAACCGCCCCGCTGACGGGACTTTTGGGGACCGTGACAGGTATGTTGAGCACGTTCGGGGGCTTGGCATCCAGTTCCGCAGGCAATACGGTAGATATGGTTGCGGGGGGGATTTCCGAGGCCTTGATAACAACCCAGACCGGCCTCGTGCTAGCGATACCTGGATACGTTCTCTTAAGCATCGCCAAAAGGAAGTGCAGTCAGATGGATGCCTTCTTTACGAAGGTAGAGATCATGACCCTAAAGCGCGTCGAAAAGAAAGGGGTGCCCGAATCGCTATGAGTGTGAAACGTAGATTTTCTGCTATTGAGGAGGGAAGCGACGAAATCAACATATCGCCTCTTATCGATATGGTATTCATCCTGTTGATCTTTTTTATCGTTACGACGGTTTTCGTAGAGGAGACTGGAGTGGAGGTGAATAAGCCCCAGGCTTCCTCTGCCCAAGATTTAGAAAAAAACAGTATCCTAATTGCGATAACCGCTAATGGGAAAGTCGTGTACGGAGGCAGGGAAATCGGGCCGACAGGCGTACGTTCTACCGTCAAGCGATTGTCTCAGAAGGAAAAGATGCCGGTCATCGTTCAGGCGGATAAGACCGTGACGACGGAATTGCTTATTCGCGTTATCGATGAAGCGAAGCTGGCAGGGGCTTTGTCGGTAAACGTATCCACTGATTGATTCGATGGGTGAAGCGGCTCCAGGAGAATTGAGGTTTTCCAATGGCTACCAGCCAAGGAAACGGGGAATCGGTTTCATTAGAGCAATCGTCTACGCGATCGTCACGATCCTAGCGATTTACGTATTGCTTCCCTTTACGCAAATGCTCTCGGGAGATGGCAAGGAAGTGATCGAATATCGCGAGTTCGATATATCGCCTCCGCCTCCTCCCAGTCCGCCGGATATGGAGGAACCTCCCGAGCCCGAGGAGCAGGAGGAGCCTCCGCCGGAACTCCAAGAGCCGCCTCCGCCCCTCGATTTAGCTCAGCTGGAAATGGCGATGAACCCAGGAATTGGAGATGCTCAAGCGGCGGGGCTAGGCTTTGGCTCGCTCGAGGCTCAGCCGAATGCCCTGGCGGACCTGGAATTGTTTGACGTTAAGGATCTGGACGAACGCCCCAATCCGATCAAGCGGGTGAATATGATTCCGCCGATTCAATTTAAAAAGGAGCGACGGTCGGGAATCGTACGCCTCGAGGTAATGATCGACGAGAAAGGTTCGACCACCGTGCTTGAAATCGTCGAATCCTCTGACCCAGCCCTAGAGGGGCCCGCGATTGAAGCGGCCGAACAATGGATTTGGACGGCTCCCAAGAAAAACGGGGATCCTGTAAAAGCCCGTTATATTTTTCCAATCGGATTCAGATTTTAGATTCAAACGCTCAAATGAAAAATACTGTTCTACTTCTTTCTATAGCGTGCGGGGCCCTTTGGGTCGCCACGCCTATTGTCCACAGCGCCTCAGATGGGGTTTATCCTCTAACGGAAAACTCATGGGGCAACCCGGAATTCAAGAAGCGTTTTCTTGGCAGCTACGGTTTCGACATGGAGATCAACCCGAAGATCACTTCAGAGGAGGCGGAGCTTCTGGAGACGGTAGCGGAATTCATGAATACGGATCCGAGCGAATCTATTCGCCTGCTGGAAGAGGCCCTTACGCCCGAGACCTCGGCGGCGATTATCTACACGATAGGAAGCTTGTATTTGCAGGAAGGTGAGCTGGACAAAGCGATCGAGCACTACCGAAGAGCCATTGAACGCTTCCCCAACTTTTTCAGAGCCTACCAGAATATCGGATACGCTCTGGTTCAAAAAGGAGACTACGTTGAGGCTAAGCCCATGCTGGTTGAAGCCATTGAAATAGGTGGAGGCAACGGTACGCTCTACGGTTTGCTCGGGTATTGCTTTTTGAATACGGGTGATGCTTCGTTCGCTTTGGATTCCTACCGGCAGGCATTGCTTTTTCAGCCTGAGAGCAACGACTGGTTGCTCGGGAAGCTAAATTCTCTACTCGATACTGGGATGGTCCAAGAAGCGATTGGCATGCTTAATGACATGATTGAGAAAAACCCCTCTAATGCCAATTTCTGGATGATGCAAGCCAATGCTTTTATGGGTAAGGGCGAGTACGGAAAGGCCATTGCCAACTTGGAGCTACTCGATAGAATGGATGAAGACTCGTCGCGTAGCCTGGCCTTGCTGGGGGACCTGCTTTTGAACGAGGACCTGCCGCAACTGGCTGTAGAGCGCTATAGAAAAGCGGCTGGTTTCTCCGACTTGGAAGCCAGCAAGCTTATCAGGATGGCAGAAGGTCTGGGAGCTCGTAGTGCCTACAGCGAAGCGATTGAACTCGTGGACGAAATAGAGTCTGGGGGAGCGACGATATCCCCAGAGGAAGAATTGATGATTTTGAATCTAAAGGCTGAAGCCTCGATCGCCTTGGGTCGGGTTGATGAAGCGGCCCGCATCTTGGAGTCCATCGTCGCCCAAGACCCGCTCAATGGGAAAGCCTTGATAGGCCTGGGTGATTACTATCGGAGCAAGGAGGACTTGGAGAACGCCATGATCCAATACGAGCGTGCTTCGAAAGTAAAAGGGTTCGAGTCCAAAGGACTCGTCGCCTTAGCTCGCGTTGAGGTGACGTTAAGGGATTACGCGAGCGCGGTTTCGCGATTAAAGCGCGCCAACGCCCTGGATCCGAAGGAATATCTCGAAGACTATATCCGTCGACTGGAAGCGGTGCTACGTTCCAGCTGACGAATTCGACCGACTGCTTGATTTAAGCCTCGAGCGACCTTGCCGTTCTGAAATTGGGCGAAGGTCGGAAACTGATACCGCACATGGCTGACCACTATCTAGACAAATCGATTACGTACAACCGCTGGGACCGCAGTTACGAGCCAAGGCTCAGCATCCAGTCTGGCGATACGGTGACCATTGAAATGAATGACGCCAGCGACGGGCAGCTATCGAAGGAGTCGACCGCGACCGATTGGGAAAAAGCCGACAAGATGAGGGTTCATGGTCTCACTGGGCCGATTGAGGTAGCTGGAGCGGGCAAGGGCGATCGCCTCAAGATAGATATCATCGATTACGAGCACGAACATTGGGCATGGACGAGCATCATTCCGGGTTTGGGCTTGCTGGATACCGAGTTCGACGAAGTCTTTCTGCAGATTTGGGAATTGGGTGAGACGCAAACGTGCTCCATGCCAGGCCTCACTTTGGACCTGAATCCATTTTGCGGCATCATCGGCGTGCAACGAGAAGCTCTGGGCGAGTTTCGCACTCGCCCTCCTGGCGCCTTCGGCGGCAACATGGATGTGAAGCACTTGGTGGCCGGATCGACGCTGCATTTGCCGGTTTTCGTTCCAGGAGCAGGATTGTGTGCCGGCGACTGCCATGCGGCTCAAGGCGATGGGGAAGTGAGCATCAATGGGATGGAAGCTCCGATGAAGGTGACTTTGAGAGTGGAGCTAATTAAAGACGCTCCGTTAGAATCTCCGTACTTGATTACTCCGGGAGAATTGGTATCGCCCCGCTATAGTGCGAAGCCGATTCATGCGTTCATCGAATCTGGCGAGGACCCTCGAGAGTTGTGCAAAAATGTAGTGAGAAGAGCGATCCGATACTTGCAGGAGCGCGTTGGCCTGACGCGCCAGCAAGCCTATGTGACCTGCTCTGTTGTCTTGGACTTGAAAGTTAGCCAGTTGGTGAATACTCCTACGACGACGATTACAGGATATTTACCCGACGCTATTTTCGATTGAAAAAGGATTTTCTGCCTGCTCCAACGAGAGAGTAAAGCGAGTTGGGTAAGTGAAGGTTTTCCAGAGGGCCTCATGATGCAGCCTCGATGATCTGCAAGGGCAAATCTGAAAGCGGATCCCGGTAAAGGATCTGTATTCCGGTGGACGCTCTGTTTTCGGCGTATATGGGAAGTGTGAATATTGGAAGGCGGGCGAGGCTTCCTGGACTGGTCAGATTCAGTAGCTCGCCGCGATAGGAATCCGTGTGCTCGCTAGCTGAAATGGCCGAGGTCCAACTGGCAGGAAGCGTGATGAAGTCGTATTCCTGGAACGCCGCTTGAAAAAAGGATTCGATTTTCGATTCGCCTGCGCGAGCCTCGACGAGGTCTTCGTCCGTCCAGTCTTTTGCTCGGGCGATTCGTTGCCAGACCGCTGGGTCGTATTGATTCTTTCGCGTTTCTATCCAGGCCTTGTGGGCTTCGAGTGCTTCGCTGCTTTGAAGCACGCTAAAATGTCGGGCTGCTCGATAGGACGCGTTCTCGAAAGCGTCTGAAAAGGTTTTGTCGCTCGAGACCCGAAGCTTTGAAAACGTATCCAATAAACAGTTTTCGAAGTCGGAATGTCTAAGCCTATCTCTATCGGTAAGGTCCAGCCCTTTGAGCGTCCGCGTTTCGCTTTTCGGAGTTATTAGGGCGGAAAAGGAGGCTATTGAATCTTCGGCCCGGGCACAAAACCAACCCGCAGTGTCGAAACTGGAGGCTAGTGGGAAGCACCCATTTCTAGACCAAGCATTTGGATTAAAGCGAAAGCCGAAAAGACCGCACCAGGCTGCGGGAACGCGAATGGATCCCCCGGTATCGGTGCCAAATGCGATGGGGGCTATGCCTTTGGCTACGCCCCAGGCAGACCCACTGCTAGATCCGCCAGAGAGGGCCTTGGACCGGAAGGGGTGGGGACAGTTTCCGTAGTGAAGATTTTCTCCAGAGAGACCATAGGCGAACTCGTTTAACTGCGTTTTCCCTCCAAAGACTGCTCCTTGCCGTCGGAGGTCGATGGACGCAGCGGATTCTTCATGAGGCCCCGGTCGGACCTCCTCCAGAAAGGCAGATGAGGCTGTCGTGGGCGTATTTGGGAAATCGAATAGGTCCTTTAGCAGGTAAGGAACTCCAGAGAGCGGGCGATTGGAACTGGATATTGACCGAGAGAAGGCTTTCTTGAGATACTGTAGATCGGGTATGTAGCTGAAAACGCTGGTTCTAATGGCTTCGGGAATTTGCTGGAGAGTGGACCAATAGGTCTCGGCGGATTTCTCTGGGTTTTCGGCCGATAAGGCTTTCCATTCCGCTATTGAGCGAGTGGCGTTCATTGGCGCATTGCAGGATAAGCTGGTTGAGATACGAATCAATCGGTTGGCCCGTTCGCCCGCCTAGGCGATCTAAGCTCGTTGGCGAATAGAACGGAGCGATCGGTTATTTCGTCGATCCTTCCGCCTTCTTTCCGATTCAGCAAATTGCCATCGGAATCGAAATAGCGAATTTCTAATCGGCGATTGTCGAGGGGACCTTTGAAATCGAGCGTGACGAAGTTGCGTTGACCGACGCGGTCTACTTCCGCTTCGTCGAATATATCGTAGCGGGCGCCGTTTTTTGCCGGACCGCTCCAGGCTCCAGCGGTCAAGGGAGATGAAGTGATTTCGTGAAAGAGGTAGGTCTCGCCTGGTTTGCCGGCTTTTCCAGGAACTCCAGGATTTCCTCGGCCGATGTATTCCATTCGGTTGACTTCCCCATGGTGTACATCGCCAGTTAGAAAGATCACGCCATCGATTCCCTCCTCGACGATTCGGTCGATCAGGTAATTCCATTCATCCGGGAAGTTCCGATAGTGATGGGGGTTGCTGTCTTCGCTCAAGACTTGATTGCCGACGCAAATGATATTGAAGCGGGCGGGGTAGCTTTTGCCATCGTCCGACATTTGGCTTTGGGCCCAGGCCAGATGTTCAATAAGCCAGTCCGCTTGATCTCGTCCCAGCATGCTTTTGGGCTTGCCGAAGGCTTCCGGCTTGGAGACGGAGGTGGTGAGATAACTTCGATTGTCCAGTAAGTAGAAGTTCGCGTCCCCCCAGTTAAAATAGGTAAAGATTCCGGGTGTTTCTGGCATCCCAGAACTTGGATTTCCCCAAAATAGATCGAAGATTTCCTTGGCGACGCTCTTTTGAGGATAGGAGCTGCCGATGTCGTTTGGCCCGTAGTCATGGTCGTCCCATACCGCGAAGTGGTGGGCACTTGTTAAGAGGGCCCGCAGCTCCGGGATCGAGCGGTCATGCGTCCAACGGTGGATCATGCCGGAGCGATTCTCGAAGTCGTTTTCCCGGTAGTACACCGCGTCCCCGAGCCAAAGCATCAGATCTGGCTGCGTCTCGTAAATCGACTCGAAGATGCGATAGGCATCTCCGTAGGGTGTTCCGCCTTCGCGATCGTAGCCTTCTTCGTTGATGTAGGCACAACTTCCTGCGGCGATGCGAAAATCGAATATGCTGTGAGAGGACTCCTCTTCGGGGACGAAACGCCAGCGGGGTTTCGCCTGGAAAGTCATCGGAATTTCTTCTCCGGCTCTGTGCCCCTGTCGAAAATACAATTCCTGAGGGACGCCGTCCACAAAGACCTGGTAGCGATAGCGTTGGCCTGGCTCAATTCCTTCCGTAACTCGTAACTTGGCTACCCCTGCGGTTTCCAGCGAGGTTGCCACGGGGGCCGAGACGAAGGACTGATTTGGGTCGCCATCTTCCGGCCAATATTCGATGTGAACGGTAGCCGGCTCGGACGTTTGGGCCCAAACGAGTACTTCATTGATGGCACTTGCCGCGGGCATCGGGCCGTTAATCAGTTTTGGAGCAGCGCGGGAGGCGAGTCCGCCCAGGGATACTATAATGAGGGTAATCCGAAGGAGGGAAAATATATTTAGCTTTGCCATGGCACAGGCTTGCGGAAACGCAAGAATCGGGCCAACTTGGCCTTGTCTTGAAGGTAAATCCATCTAGCGACGCTTTCTCCTCAGTGATTCAGGTCAAGAGCTGATATGCGGGCAAGCGGCACGTTCTATGCTTTAGGCAAAAGGATGAAAAGCGGGGCGATCGAAAACATGCCTTCCTACGAAATTGACTTCGCAGGGAAGGGGGAGGGAGCCCCTGTCGGATTGGATCAGTTCGATCATCTGGGAGCCTACAAAAAGCTGGGACCCATTTACAGCGTTGAGTTCAGAGGCGAGCCCTGGGTTTGTATTGGCGGTTTGGAGGCGAATGCCGCCGCTTGGAAGAACCCCGATATTTGGAATTACCACGAAGCCCTTAAGCCGTTTCGAGAGGTCATGGGCGATCGGCACGTTACCCAATTGGATGGAGAAGTCCACCGTGCGAAGCGCAAGCAGCTTAAGCCGGGTTTCGGAATGGGAGCCATCGCTCGCTGGATACCTGCGATCGACGGGATCGTCCGGTCCGAGCTCGAGCGATTGGCTGGGGCCGAGAGCTCTCTCCATTCGTTTTTCATGACCACTCTGACCTTGGCGAATGCGTCTACCTTGCTGAAGACCGAGTTGAGTGCGGAGGAAGTGGACACTTTCATCCGGTTCGAGGAAACCTTTATCAACTCGACTGTAATGTCGGATAAGGATCGAGCGTCTTTTTACGCTGACCCCTTATTCGTAGAGGACAGAAGAATCGTATTCGATTTCCTGAAACACGAAATTGAAGAGCGCCTTGCGGGGAAGGAGGTAAACGACAATTTCTCCCAAGTCGTCGAGCGAACGGCAATCGAGGGGGAAGCCCCTGATATGCAGGAGCTGGTTTCCGAGGCCTACCTCCTTCTCATGGCTGGAAATGGGAATACTTCGAAGCTCTTGAATTGCGGCCTTCAGCATATTCTCAGCGATAGCGATTGGCTGGATGTGATGCGCCGAGAATTGGAATCTTATTCCGCAGATTCATTCGTGGAGGGTATGAAGCGCTTTCCTGTGCTAAAAGCTACGATCGCCGAGATCGAGCGCCTCTTTCCTGCGGCCCCGGTTTTGTCGCGAGTAGTTGCTAAGCCATTCGAATTTAAAGGCTTCGTGCTGGAGGAGGGAACGAAGGTGCTGCACATGCAGACAATCGCCCATTTTTTGGATGAGGTCTATGAGGAGCCCTATCGATTCAAGCCACAGAGGTGGCTCGAGAACGATTATTCGAAAAAGGCCCAAGGGACTTTCGGTGGAAGCACTCACATCTGTCTGGGCATAAATCTCGTTCGTGTCCATATGCCCATCGTCTTGGCCAATATCGTGAGCAACTACGATCTGGCCTTTAAGTCGGCACCGGATATCCGATTGAATTTCAATTACGGCGTGCCGCAAGTGGCGGATTTGAGAGGCTCCTTCAGGAGACGCTAATTTGTCGCAGGTGAAGGCCAGGGCGGTAGCGGCGGAGCCTTTTTCAGTTGCCGCTATTGGCCTTCTATTCTGCCGGCTTTGGAAGCTCGGTTCGGTAGGTGTCCCACTTGGCAACAATTTCGCGTACCGCTTTGCTGCCAACGTCGTAGGCGGCTTCCAAGGAGGGAATGAAAGCGGAATATCCGCCCTTCTTTTCGCCGCTTAGATTGACGGCCGCGTTGACGCCGGGCGGGGGCATGGAAAAATTGCTTCCGGTCCGGAGGACGAGAACGCGTTGCGTATCGACCTTCCCGGCGTTTTCTAGGAAGGTGAGGGACTGGAGGGTGCCGGTCTCTTCCATGGCGGATGTTACGAATTCCCCTTCTCCTTCGGTCCAGTAGTCGACCCAATCATTGGCCCAATTATTCATTATTTCCCCATGCCAAAAAGTCATCGCTGCCAGTTGATCTCCTTTGAGCACGAATGGCGGTTTTTGAGCATTTGGATAGCCGATGTATTTCTTTCGTAGGATTTTCATGGCATCGTTATCCTTGATTTTCACGTCTTTGGTTAACTGGTAGGCCCATTCGACTAGATCGGAATCTAGCTTGTAGAGGAGCCCTCCTTTGTCCTCGGGAAGAGGCTCTATCCAGGGAAATTCGGGGTGCCGAATGGGCGTGTATCCGTATTTCCAGTCGTCGGGGGCCTCCCGAATGTCAATTTCATGAGAGAGGTCTCCATCTATCAGCCACTCGGCCCAAGCTGCTGACCCCAGCGACATGTCGTTGGGGTCGACGCCGGCGATTCCCGCAACGAGCCAATAGGCTTCGCTCAGGTCGAAGCGCGGATCCATTCCCAGCGCCATGATAGACGCGGCGGAACGGTAGGTTCCAATTCCAGTGACGATTCCTAGCACGCCATCTTCATCGTTGTAGCGAAGATCTCGATAGCCCTGGGGAAAGGAGATCTTCTGATCGAGCGGGTAGCGTTCGACCCAGTTTTGGAACTCGGCGGGCTGGTCTCCCTCGTCTTCGCCGAGTTCGAACATGGCGACGACGACCGCTTTAATCTTGGTCTTGCTCGCTTTGGCCTTTGGAATGCGATAAGACGTTTCGTTCCAGTCTTCGATCAGTTGGTGGGCGACGACGCTGCCGAGTTTGTAAGCCGCTTCTAGAGCAGGGCGACCGTCTTCTGGATAGGGAGCGGTGGCACTCCAAGAGGCGGCCTTGTCCTTAGGCTGCATGGAATAATTGCTTGCCGTTCTCAGGACTAGAACGCGCTCGAAATCGGTTTTGCCTGCTTGGGCGAGTCGTCGGAGAGCGGTAAGCGTGCCGCTGTCTTCCATGTTGGACATGACAAATTCCGCTTGGCCGTCGGTGTGCAGTTTCATCCAGTCATTGGCCCATTGATTGAGCTTCTCGCCATGAAAGTAGGTGGAAGAGCTCAACGAATCCCCGATGATTACCCGCGGGGGAGTCATGGCGTTGGGGTAACCGACGAACTGCTCCCGGAATTCCTTCAAAGCCGGGGTGTCGTCAACGGGCATATCTTTGGTCAGTTGATAGGCCCATTCGACGAGCCCTTCGTTCAATTCGAACGTGATGTTGTCTACCGTCCAACCGGTATCGAGCTGATTGGGCTCGTAGCCGCCAAGCGGTATCATGCCGTAGGGCCATTCCTCGGGAATTTCTCGAGCGTCCAGTTCGTAGAGAAGATCGCCATCGACGACCCACTTCGCCCAAGCCGCAGTGCCGAGAGAGGCATCTTCAGGGTCGGCTCCCGCTATCCCTGCGATGATCCAGTAGGTTTTGGAAAAGTCGAAACGCGGGTCCATGCCGAGAGCGGTGATTGTCGTGGCCGCGTGCGTGACGCCTCCTCCCGTCAGGGCAACCATAAGGCCTTCTTCGCTCATGAGCAGATCCGTTCTGCCCATGGGAAAAGGCAGGACGATGTCTAGACTCTCCCGCTCGGCCCAGAATTGCAGCTCTCCCGGGCGGTCTCCCGTAATTTCGCCCATTTCGTACATTGCAAGTACAACGACTTTTATGGGTATAGGCTTCTCTGCGAAAGCGGGCGCGCTCGCCGCCATTAGAATCGTCGCTAGAATCAGATGAATTTTAAGCATTTGGGCTTTAAGGCACAAGCCGTGCCAATCGAATGTCGGGAGCGGCGTTTTAAAAAAAAAGAAAGTTGTCCGTAAATCGGCACCGATGCTGCTTTAAGGCCTCTATGCTGGAAAAGCTATTCGGTCTAAAAGCGGCGAATACCACGGTAAGAACGGAGTTCCTTGCCGGAATAACCACGTTTGCTGCCATGGCCTACATTCTAGCGGTGAACCCTGCGATTCTGAGCAACGCGGGTATGCCGGTTCCGGCACTCATTACGGTCACTGGCATCGCGGCCGCCCTGGGCTGCTTTCTGATGGCGGTCATGACGAATTACCCCATTGCCCAAGCGCCAGGCATGGGGACTAACAGCTACTTCGCTTTTGTCATCTGCATTGGCAGCGGATTACCTTGGCAGACGGCGCTAGCCCTCACCTTTTGGAATGGCATCATTTTCCTCATTCTCTCTGTTACCGGATTGCGCAGCAAGCTGGCCGAATCCCTACCGAATGGGGTTAAGATCGGGATTCAATGCGGAATCGGTTTTTTCATTGCGTTCATCGGCTTGAAAAGCGTTGGGATTGTCATCGCCCACGAGGCGACGCTTGTATCGATTGGCGACCTCAAGGCCCCGGCATCCTTGATGGTTATGGGGGGACTCGCATTTATGACGTTCCTGACGATCAGGAAAGTCAGCGGGGCGTTGCTTATCACTATCTTGGGCTTGACTCTGATTGGCCTGATTATTCCCAGCCAAGGAGCAATGGTGACCTCAGTTCCCGATGGAATCGTTTCCTTGCCCTCTGGCATATCCGAAACGTTTTTGAAGTTGGATATTCTGTATCCGATAAAACACTTTCCTGAAATAGCGGATGTTCTGATAACGCTTTTGCTCCTGGACTTGTTCGATAGTATCGGAACTCTTGTAGGCCTATCTAGACGGGCTAATCTCGTTCGGAAGGATGGTTCGATGCCGAAGATGGGCAAAGCCTTGACCGCTGATGCCGTCGCCACGGTTGCCGGTTCCTTGTTCGGTACCTCGACAACCACTTCCTACATAGAATCAGCGGCGGGCATCGAATCGGGGGGAAGGACGGGACTCACCTCGGTTGTGACCGGTCTCTGCTTTCTGGTGGCCTTGATCTTTACCCCGATTATTCTAATTGTTCCGGCGGCGGCAACCGCTCCGGCTCTGGTTATGGTGGGTGCCTTTATGGCTCAGGGCTTGAAGGAATTGAAGTTCGATGATTTGAGCGAAGTCGTACCGGCGTTCATTACGATGCTGATGATTCCCCTAACCTTTAGCATTACGGAGGGGATTGGACTCGGGCTAACACTTTACTCGCTGATTCTGCTATTGAGCGGAAGAGCTAAAGAAGCCCCTGTCTTGAGCTACGCAATATCTATTGTATTCGTTATTTACTACGCTTTTTTATGAAACAGAATTTCGTCAATGAAAGCGGGATTACCCGTCGAGGATTCTTGGCTACGGGTGCCTTAGCGGGAAGTGCCTTAGGGATCGGCTCCGATGCGCTGGAGGCTAAGCCTGTGAATCCTTCGGCTGGGAAATTCGGCGAGCGGACCCATGGGAGCGAGATCCTCGCTCCAAAGATTCCCTTGAAAAAGATCGGCCTGATTTTCGAAGATCTGAAGCGAAACGCCTCCACTGAGGAACTATACCGGTTCCTCTACGCCCTGCCGAAGGGCGGTGATATCCACCACCATTTCGGCGGCGGGATGCTTCCGGAGATGTGGTTCGATGTAGCGACAGATAAAAGCCGAAACGGAGGGCAAGAGTTCTACACGAGGTACAAAGTCTCTGGATACTACAAGACGGATGCCAATGAGCATAGGGACTCGAGAAACCGAATGTTTTGGACGACGATTTCCGAGTCGAGCTATGGAAGCTTGTCGGGCCCCGCCAAATTGGATTTCAAAGCCATGTCCCAACTGAACCAAGACGAGAGGGAAGAGTGGTTGGGCTCCGTTGTCTTGGATAAGGAATATGAGGGGCGGGACGAGTTTTTCGAGTATATATGGCCCAGGCTTAACGAGCTGTTGTCTAGCATCGATGTGATGACGGAATTGCTGGTCGAAAACATGAAGCGATTCGCTGCAGAGGGCGTACGCTACTTGGAAATTCAGACAGGTCCGTGGGGTTGGAAAGACGGTCGAGGCAATGATCTATCTGCCGAAGAAGCCAATGCGGCTATCAAGCGACGATTAAATCAGCCGGATGCGGTGGCCACAGGAGTTACCGTTCGCTTCCAAGGCATTGTTGTACGTTTTGAAGACGATGCGGAGGAGAAGGTCGAGAGGTTCTACGAGTTCATCGACCAGCATCGCGATTTCTGGGTAGGGTTGAACATGGCCGGTCGGGAGGATGACAATCGCGGATACGCTGCTAGGTTTACGGACGTCTATGATCGAATGTTGCGGAAGTACCCGGGGATAGGTATTTCGATTCACGCAGGAGAAGCGGAAAAGCGAGATACCCAGATCTTTGATACGCTTCGTTTGGGAGCTACCAGAATTGGACACGGCATAAATTTGTTTCAGGACGAGAAAACGATGCAAGTGATGCGGGGAGAGAAGTTCCTGGTGGAAATCAACTTGATTAGCAACGAGCTTCTGGGTTATGTGCCAGATCTTGATAAACACCCATTCCCTATATACTTGCGACAGGGAATTCCGGTCTGTCTTAATACGGATGATAGGGGCATGTGGCACTCCAATATGACGGATGAGTACTACGTCGCCGTGAGCCGATACAATTTGTCGTGGAAGGAGCTCATCTCTCTTGGAGAAAACAGTCTCGTTCACAGTTTTCTGGACGAGGAAGAGAAAGCGCAGTTGTTGAGCGAATACAGTGAAGACCTAAGTGTGTTCGCAGATAGATGCCTGGAAAACGGCTGGCGTGAGATGGCAGCCTCAACCGACGCAGTCACCTACGACTATGGGCGTGTCAAGCTCGGATTAACTATATGATTTTCCGCGTAATAACTAGATTCCGAGATGCCTGACTTAATCAATCGTTTTTCCGTAGCCCCGCTACACGAGTCCACAATTCACTTGTCCCAGGTCGCTTCTGGGAGATTGGCTCCAGATCTCGTTTTGACCGGTGCTCGTATCCTTTCGGTCTATACCGAGCGAATGCTGGACGATCGGGAGATCTGGATTACGAAAGGCCGAATCGCCTCGGTTGCCAAAGCGGGCAGCTGTCCCTTTGAAGAAGTGCCCCGCTACGATGTCAAAGGCGGTATATTGGCCCCAGGACTGGTCGATCCCCATATTCATATCGAAAGCAGCATGATGACGGCCTGCGCCTATGCGGAAGGAGCATTGCTAAACGGAACGACGACTTTGTTTTGCGATAGCCACGAGATAGGCAATGCGAGCGATGTGGAGGGAATCGAATGGATGCTCGAAGACGCTCGGCAAGCCCCTCTCAATATATTCCTGACCTTGCCCTCTACCATCCCCGCGACGAATGACAGCCTCGAAACCTGCGGGGGCGATCTTACCCCCAGCAAAGCGGCCGCTCTGTTTGATAAATGGCCTGAGATTGTGGCCTTGGGTGAGAAAATGGATTTCGTGCCGGTTTGCATGGGCGATGCACGGTCTCACGGAATCATCGGCGAATCCTTGAAGCGGGAAAAGCCAGTTAGTGGGCACATTTACGGTCGGGAATTCGTGGCGGCTTACGCTGCCAGCGGTGTTACGGATACTCACGAGGCGATCGATCGGGACATAGCCGATGATTTTCTCGAGGCAGGAATTTGGGTTTTCCTAAGAGGAGGTCCGCCCGCCACCCCTTGGCACAGCTTGCCAGAAGCGATCAAGGCGGTGACGGAACTGGGAGCGTCGACCAAGCGCGTTTGCGTCTGCACGGACGATCGTGATGCCGACGATCTTTTCGAATTCGGACTCGACTGGGTAACCCGGCAGGCGATCGTGGCCGGTTTGAGCCCGTTACAGGCTTGGAGCATGGGTTCTTTGCACCCGGCAACGCGTTTTGGGATGGATGGCGAATTGGGAGCTCTTGGGCACGGGCGCCGAGCAGACATCACTCTGCTGGGCGATGACTTAACGGTAATCAATACGTGGTATGGGGGCGCATTGATGGTGGAAGACCGGAAAGTGACACCGTTGCTAGATAAGCAATTGAGCGAGGGGAGATACTCGTACCCGAAGCAGGCATACGAGACAGTTAGGTATGAGGACGAACTAGATTTGCTGCCTCAAATTCCCGACGTCAAGTCGTCGGTCAGTATTGTGCGAACGGAGCTGCCTGGCATCGTGACTCTCTCCAAATCAGCCCAGTTCGAACCGGAGGTCCAATCTTGGGACGCTTTTATGGACGCTAACGATCTGGTATACTTGTCCGTCGTCGAGCGATACGGAAAGACCGGGGGAATAGGCCATGGCCTGTTGCAGAATTTCGGGCTTACGGATGGGGCGGTGGGTAGTAGCGTAGGCCACGATGCCCACAATGTTGTTATCGCCGGTGAATCTGCGGAGGATATGAAAATCGTGGCTCGACGGATAAAAGAGCTCAGAGGAGGGGTGGTCGTTGTAAAATCTGGAAAAATCATCGCGGAGGTTCCACTGCCAATAGCCGGATTGCTCTCGGATGAAAGAGGCACTGAGGTCGCCGCCCAGACAACTGCTCTAAAAGAAGCATGGAGCTCAGTTGGCTGCTCGCTTCCGTACATGGGCTTCAACCTTCTGCCTCTATCTGTGATTCCCGAAATTCGGCTGACCGATAAAGGGTTGGTTCTGGTGCCGGAAATGAAGGTTAAAAACCTCTTTAGAGCACTTTAGGATCGGTAAATTAATCGAAATACCCGCTGTTTCGTAATACATATTTTTTTTTTAATATAAAGATAGTCGTTAAACAATATTTCCGTGACTTGGGAACGCTACTGGCACGGAAAATGCAGGATGGAAGGTCGGTCAAAAATTACAACCTAACTATGAATATAAAAACGACAATCAAACTTCCAAGCTTCTCGCTGAGCTTGTTTCTAGCGGTCTTCTTTGCGACGAGTTCAGTCGCTCAAGAAGAAACTGAAGAGTTGGATGCCTTCATATCGGAAGAAATTCCGATAGAGGAGAACATCTTGCCCACCTCCCGTCCTTTTAACTCGGTCTACGGTACCGATCGGAGTATCTTAGATACGCCTAGAAACGTGACTATTATTTCGCGCGAACAGCTCGATGCGATATCGATTAAGGATGTTCGTGACTTTTCTAAGCTGACATCGAGCTCTTACACTAAAACGAATTTCGGTTCGCCATCGACCCCTAACCTAAGGGGCCAAGAAGCGGACCTGTTTGTCAACGGCATGCGGCGAGGAGGTTCGATTAATGGTAATGGCCTTCCCGTCAATTTCAATGCGGTTGAGTCAGTGAATATTGTCAAGGGCCCAGCTGGAGTCGTCTATGGGACCACCAACTACCTTGGAGGCTATGTTGATTTGATTACGAAGAAGCCGTTCTTTGATAAGGCACGAGGCGAGATTGGTGTAAGTATAGGATCATATGACCAGTATACGGTTAATTTGGATTACAGCACTCCGGTAAACGATAAATTCGCTTACCGTGTATCTGTTGAAGCCAAGGAGTGGGGGGGCTTCTGGGAGCTTTGGAAACAAAATTCGCAAGCGTACTACTTCGCAGCCACATATCAACCCAGTGAAAGGTACAGGATGGAAATGAATCTTGAGTATTTCCAAGCGGACTACACGGAAAATTGGGGTATCAATCGTGTCTCTCAAGATTTAGTCGACAATGGTCGTTACGTAGTCAACTCGCAGACTGATGCGGAGTATTTAGCGTATACTCAAGGTCTTGGCTCAAACCCTTTATACTTTGCCAGTCCGTTCGATGTGTTTTTCGCTCCCACGGATGGCGAAGGGAATTTTTTGGATGATGGCGAGGCAATTGGATCTTCTGGCGGAATACCAGGAGAAACTGCTTCGACGATCGGTTTTTTCGCGGGAGTGGGAACTTTCTCCCCCGTTGATGGAACGACAGTTCCGGTTGATCGTTCATGGAAGCTAGCAGCACCTGGGGACGATTCGTTTGGTCGATTCGTCACCTTTGGAATGGATCATATTTGGGACATTGAAGAGGATTTCCAAATCGTGAACAAAACTTTTATTTCGTGGAAAGATCGCCAGACATTTTCCTCTTATCACTATTCCGAGCTACTACGGGATAACTGGGCTTTTGACAACCGCACCGAGTTCCGTACGAGCAAAAGCTTCGGTAATACGTCTTCTTTGGACATGAACGTGGGGTTACGTCTGCGATATGACGATGTATGGGCGGTTAACCACTACTTCAACGAGCCGGTCAATTTTTGGGATATGACGCGAGACGTCGATACTCGCCGTGTTCCGGATGCAGGGTACGCCGCTTTCCGCTGGGTCCCGGGCGAAGATTCGCGCGGCGTACTAAGCAATTGGTATTATGGGGATGGGGGAGCAACTAAATCTTTTATCTTGGGTCCTTATGCGCAGTTTGACTATGGGATAAATGATAGCTTCAGCATTCTCGCGGGATTTACCAGGGATTACGTGAGTGCTGAGTCCCGCGATCCAGTTTTAAAGAGGGGCGAGACCTTTGACTTTGGAGGCTTTGTTGGCGTTGCTGGTCCCGATGAGGATCTCGTCGCCGATGAAAACACGGAGATGGACAATTACAACATCAGTTTACTCTTCAAGCCCAACGAAAAGACATCTTTGTACGGAACATACAATTACAGCGATACATACGATGCTGATACTGGCGGGCGTCTCGTTCCTCAGTCATTTGGAGACAGTCTTGAAAGTGAATTGATAGAAATTGGGGCTAAATTCAGCCTGATAGAAGAAACATTATTTCTCAGCACAGCTTACGTTGATCGGGAATTCACATCTCGAAACCAGGATGGGTCGATCGACCCTGTATTTGTGGATGTCTTTGAAATAGAATTCAATTATCAGCCGAATCGCAACTTCTTCGCTACCTTTGGCTACAGTAAGTCGGATGCAACGCGCACTGCAGGATTTTTCGCCTCTCCCTACACGATAGACAGAGCTGCAGAGACGGGTGGCGTATATGTGTCGCCACTTTTTCGTGGACCTCCTGGTAGCGAAGTAGTTGAAGCGCCTGGAGTTCCCGACGACCTCTTTAATGCACTACTAAGCTACAAGTGGAGCAATGGGTTTGGCGTTACCGCAGGGGCTCTTTTCTGGTCAGGCATCAAGTCGGGGTACGATGGGTTTGAGTTTTCCGTGCCCAACTGGAACGACCCTGAGAGCCCATATGTGCTGCAAGCGAACACTGTGGACTTAGGCTCCCAGTATGAGATCGATATTGGTCTCACATACGAAATGGAAGATTGGAATTATAGGCTATCTATCTTGAACGTGACAGACGAAGAAAATTGGGATGTAAATAATTCTGGATATGGAAATGGATCAATCCTTGCCCGCCAGCCGACCCGGTTCGAGTTTTCAGCGAAGCGGTCCTTCTAAGTAGGGAAGTCAAAACGGATTTTCATGAAGACCGCCTCTGAGGAGGCGGTCTTTTTTTGCATAGTCGGCCTGCAAATGGCGGGGGAAGACGAGCGTCATCGGACCCCTTGCCTCTGCTCTATGCTTGCGAGATCGAAGGAGCCTTCGATCATACTGAAAACGCTCTACGGAAACCGGGGCTATTGAGCGTTGAGAGGGAATCGAAACGACACCCTCGGAAGCGGGATTCGATATCGTTACTTTTTGCTTAAGAAGGGCGCGAGAAACCCAGCGAGCAAAAGCTGAAGGGGGTGGTAGCACATGAGGGGCAAAAGAATGAGACCGACTTGAGCCGCTCCATTATTTTGCGACGTGAAAATGATGGCAGCCATGGGAACGCCCGCGGCCAAGGTTTTTTGAGATCCGCAAAAGAAAGCGGCGATTCGTTCGGCTTTGCCCTTCGCTGCGAGGGGCGCGGCAAACCATACGCTAGTGGAGAAAAGCCCTAGAAAGAGGATAACCAATAAGAACGTGAGCGTGATGGTAGCGGTGCTGATTTCTCCCCAGATACCGTTGAGCACACTGTTGCAAAAGGCTGCGTAGACTATGAAGACGATGGCTCCATTGCTGATTTTCTTGAAGAGACCTTTGGACTTTGTGGCCCAATCTCTAACGAAGACCCTAAGAACCTGACCCACTGCTAGAGGGAGCAGCACCAACATCGAGAGTTTGCCGATTAGCGGACCAAGGGAGCTGATCTGAGCCCCTGCAGAGGTGTTCAAGAGAATAGAGCAAAGCAACGGAGTGACGAATACGCCGAGGACGTTCGATAAGGTTGTGGAAAAAAGAGCCGCTGAACTGTCGCCATCGGCGTTGCCGGTAATTATTATGGCGGAAGAGATTGTTGCCGGAAGAACCGATAGGTAAATCGCGCCGATGTAGATTCCCTCATGTAGTGAGGTGCCGATTACGGCGAGCAAGCCAAGCATTAAAAGGGGAGCTAGGACGAAGTTGCACGATTGGCAGTATGCGTGGAGCTTTGCTTTTGCGGCGCTGCGAAGAATTTGCTGCGAAGGGAGGGAGAGGCCTTGTATCAGGAACGTAAGGGCGACTAGCGCTTTCGAGGTGAATTCGCTTTTGAGCAAGCCGCCCTTGGCTCCCGGTTCAGGCAGAATGACTGCAAAGACGACCGCTCCGACGAGAGCGAGCGTGAAACCTTGGCTTTTGAAGAGGGACGGCATAGGCATAAAATGAAACGGTATTGGTGAAAAGAGTGAAGAAAGTCGGACGCGTATGGCGAGTATTTAAGCCACCTCTAGAATCTGCAGTTCCGGTCGCTTAAACTTATTTACGATTTCATCGTTTTAATCGTCAAGCAGTTCATCGCGATTGCCGTCAGGCCGGCAGTGGCTACCTTGGAAGAGAGAATAGCGGCTAGAAACTCTGGGAGCTCTTTCACGAAATGCTCCTGAGAGGGGATGCTGAAGGCTAATCCTAGGCTGACGGCTATGACGAGCATGTTCGCGCTATCAAGGGGCTCTTGCAGGATCATGCGCACTCCTGCACTGGCGATCATACCGAAGAGTACAAGCGTCACGCCGCCGAGGACTGGGTTTGGCATCGCGCTGAATAGGAATCCGGTCTGTGGGAGAAGTGCGGCGACTATGAGGATTCCGGATACGTATAAGCCGACTTGGCGACTGCCGACGCCGGTAAGTTGTATTACGCCGTTGTTTTGGGAAAACGTGGCGGTTGGGAATCCGTTGAAGACGCAGGCGAAGGCACTGGTGATGGCATCGGAGAGAATGCCGCCTCGAATTCGTTGCCAGAATTCTATACCGCGGGTCTTCATTCCTGAGAAACTGGCCGTGGCTGACAAGTCGCCGATAGCCTCAATGGAGGAGACGATGTAGATGACGGCGAAAGGGATAAGCAGTTCCCATTTGAACGCCAAGCCGTAGGCGAGAGGAGTCGGAATCATGATCCAGTTGTTGCTTTTCCAATCGGGCCAATGGATGATTCCAAAAAAGGAGGAGAGCGCGTAGCCGACAGCGATTGCGATAATGGGTGCGTACATACGTATCGTTTTTCGCTTGGAGATTTGGCTGGCGATGAGAAGCCCGATGACGGTTGCAGCGACGCTAGTGCTGATTGTCCACGTCGTTGTTTCGCCCACGCCTTTTGCAATGTAGTAGCCAGAGACGGGAATGAGATCAATGCCGATGGCAAGAACAACGATGCCGGCGACGAGCGGCGATATGATCGACCGGAGGGCGGGCAGCGAGAACGCGAGGACGAATTGAAGCGGCACAGCGGCGAGGGCCATGCCGCAGGCGAGGGGGAGTCCGCCTTCGTTGCCCGCTCTAAGGAGAAGGTCGACGTAAGCGAAACTGGTGCCGTTGATAGAGAGGAGCCCCGAGCCGACG
The DNA here is from genome assembly GCF_014529625.1 of Candidatus Pelagisphaera phototrophica. Lineage (GTDB taxonomy): Bacteria > Verrucomicrobiota > Verrucomicrobiia > Opitutales > Opitutaceae > Pelagisphaera > Pelagisphaera phototrophica. The sequence continues at coordinate 3,172,230 of NZ_CP076039.1, read as the reverse complement.
ATTCCGAAGCGTTTGGCTTGCAACAACGTGCCGAGACCCGATGCGAGGAGGCATATGGAAATGAGGTAGGATTTAGTATCCGGGTCGATGCCGACGACGCTTGAGAAGATAAGGGCCGGGGTGATACAGCCCACGAACATGGCGATCGTTTGCTGGAGGGCCGCCATGGCCGCTTTGCCTGGCGGCATAGTGGCGTCATGCGGGTAGAGCAGATGGGGCTCGGCTCGGGTTGAAGACTGTGATTCTCGCATAGACAAGCTAAAGCAATTCGTGCACCAAATGAATGCCCTTACGGGAGATCGGGCGGTGACTTCGAGGTTAACGGCAGGGAATCGACATCCGTTTTCCAATCCAAATCCTTGAGCTGATCCATTAGCCAGCCGGCGGCTTGCTCGAATGGAAGCGGATCGGTCATCGTCCCGATTTCAGCATGGTTGGCCCCTGGAAGAACCAAAAGCTTATGGGGAACGCCCGCGGTGCTTAATGTAGCTTGTAGAATCTTGGATTGTGATAGATCGACTGCGGGGTCTGCATCGCCATGAATGATAAAAACGGGGGAGTCGGCTGGGTCGATGTAGCTTGTGGTCGAAGCGTGCTTATAGGTCTCGAAAATCGGGTGCCCAGGAGGCTGATAGGTGAGCGCTCGACCCGTCAGGCTTTGCATCATCGACGCGCTGCGGGGCGATTTCTCCAGAGCTGCCAATAGATCGTGTATGCCGGCAGCGGCGATTACGGCTTGGGCGCGGCTGGATTGGCGGCTCACTGGATCCAGGGCGGACGGATTGGCGATGTTGTCGCCCACGCCGAGGAACGTCGCCATCGTCGCACCCGAAGAATGGCCCATGGAGGCGACCCAATTCGAATGAATGCCGTAGTCGGATGCATGATGCCGGATGAACTGAATGGCTCGCTGACAATCGGCTATCTGACGCTGGAAACGGTTTTTCGGCCCTAGGCGATGATTGATGGAAAACACAGTGAAGCCCGCTTCCAAGAGGGGAACGAACGGCTGTTCCGTTTCCCCATAAAAGTCACTGAAGACATTGTTTTCGATGAGCCAAAGATCGAGCTCCTTTAAGGGTAGGTCGTCATATGCCCCATACGCGGTGAAACCCGTACCCATGATAAAGACGACCCCGGCCCCGATCGGCGATTTGGGCTGGTAGACATCCATCAGCAAGGCGGCGCCATGATCCATGCCGTAGATAACGTTTTCGATGGTCGGCTCGACTGAGAAGGCTGGTTTCAAAAAGCCGATCGCCAAGATAATCAAAACGGATCTGAAATCGACTGACAACATGCTCAAATGTAAGCATGAATGGCGCCGTTTTTACGCTGAAATGCGTTAATCTCTCCGCTTTAAGAGAGGGGTCGTTGCGGATTTTGGAACTCGAGACGTATGGCTAATGGTTACCGGATTTGAATACCGCGGGAATCGCCACTAGCCCGCAAGCGACTATGAATCCTGCTAGATAGCCGGGAAAGTCGTTCGGAACCAGCGGAGCGAGCCAACCGAATTTAGCCGCGAGCAAGACCGCCAGTCCCGAGACGCTGCTAGCCGCTGCCCATCGAGCTCCAATCGAGGGCAAATAGAGTCCCGCGAACATGGTGGGGGCCAGTTGCAGCATCCCACCGAAGGCGTTGAAAGCCAGTTCCGCAACGAGTTCGGGCTTAACGCTGGCCGCGAAGGCAAAGATCGCTATGGAAAGAGTGAACCATCGATTGAGTTTAAGTATGCCACGAACGGATACGTTCTTATTCTTCCGGTACCAATGCTCGCTTGCGATAAAGCCTATGCTCAGGAGAATAGAGTCGGCCGTCGACATTGTGGCGCAGATGACTCCCACAAGGGTCAATGCTCCCAATACCGCGGGGACCGCAGCCATCACTTCGCCGATAATCTGGTCTCCGCTTGAAAGGCCAGGGAAGATTGCTGCCCCTCCTAATCCAAGCGTTCCGGCGATCATGGTCAGCATAAGGCCCATGAATGGGAAGATGTACATCATAGCGGTCAGATAGCGCTCCTCTTTGACGATCATAAACCGTTGGGCATTGTGGGCCATCGGTGTCGCCCCGAGCGAAATGAGAAGAGCCAGTCCGACTATGTTCGTTGCGGAATAAAGGCCATTAGGCCCAGGCAAGCCCCAGAGAGAGGGATCGGTGGCGGCATCGACATCCGCCACAAATTGCGACCCGTCGAAAGCCCAGAACAGACCTACGAATACAATCGCTACCGAGATACAACCCACGATGGTGAGCGTCGACTGAAGAATATCCGTTTTAATGATGTTGGCGAGCCCGCCGGACTCGGAATATATATAGATAATAACGAGGGCGATCGCGGCGGTAAGGATGTAGGGCAGCCCTATCGAGCTTTCGAGCATGCGAGCGAATCCGGTAATCTGAGCCGCGAGGTAAGGCACCATGCAGGCTAAGGTGACCGCGATAAATAGAAGTTCGAGGAGGGGAGAGTCGAATGCCTTGAGGTAGAGCTGAATCGGCGATCGAGTATCGGGATACTTCCGCGAAAGTCGCCATAAGCGTTTGCCCAGGGTACCGGCCACGATGGCTAGAATCAGGTATCCGAGGACAGCGAAGTAGAAATTGCCCACTCCGTGAATGTAGTAGTAGCCTGCCGCTCCAATGAGCCCAGCTGCGCTAAAGTAAGTGGCCCAGAACGTGAGAAGGGAGGGGATGAAGCCGACCGTCTTGCCGGCCAGGAAAAAGTCTCCCAGCTCTTTCGTGGGCCTTTTGAAAGCCTTAACGGTTAGATAAAGCAGCCAGCCCAAGTATAGGAGTAGAAAGAGGGATGCCCAGATTTGGAAGTCGGTCATGGAGCATTCTTAAGCCGTAATCGCGCCATCTTTTCGGCGGAATCTGGTGTAAGCCCTATATTGTCCGCGTTGGAACGGATCGTGCTACTGGGGCAGGAGTGAAAGCAGATGAGCCCACCCAAGATTGTGCTACCCTCGAATATCCCAGGGAATGCTCCTTTAGTCGAAATGATTGGGATATCCTGTCTAACTTTTGGTATCCCATCGCCTTGGAATCCGATATTGGGGCTCAGCCTTTAAAGGCCCGACTACTCGATACCGATTTAGTGATTGCCCGCCTAGGTCTTGGATACGTGGTTTCCAAAGATCTGTGTATTCACCGCGGCGCTCCGTTGTCCAACGGATGGGTTCGTGATGACTGCATTGTTTGCCCCTATCATGGCTATCGATTTGATGCTACGGGCAAGTGCGTCCTGGTACCAAGCCATCCAGAATGGAAGATTCCGGGCAAGCTGCGCCTGCAAACGGTTTTGCACGAGGAGCGGTATGGTATAATCTGGGTATGCCTAAGCGGCAAACCCGCTAACCGAATTCCAGTTTGGGAACCTGAAGAGTCGGACAGCACCTATCGTCGCTTTACGCTAGGCCCAGAGATTTGGGACTGTTCAGCCGGACGTCTGATAGAGAACTTCATCGACAACGCCCATTTTTCCTTCGTTCACCGGAGCAGCTTTGGCCAAGAGGGAAGCGCCACCATGGGAGCGGAATACGAATTTTCTCAAGACAACTATACGATGACGATGGCATTCGACTACAAGGCGACCAATCCAGACGACTCGCCTATCGCCGACGCTTCCGAGTTGGATCGGCACATGCATAGAACCTTGTTTTTGCCCTTCTCCACACGAACGGTGATCAGTTATCCAGAGGAGCGCGAGCACCTCATTCATTTTAACATAGCGCCGGTGTCCTCCCGCAAATCGCAGCTGATCGCCGTGTTTCACCGCAATTTTGATCACGACGTCCCTATAGACCAACTACGTGAATGGGAGAAGAAGATCATTTATGAAGACCGGGCGATAGTAGAGCTGCAAAAGCCCGAGGAAATACCGTTGGACATATCTGCGGAAGTTCATGCTAAAGCGGACAAAGCTTCCCTCGCTCTGAGAAACTGGATGTTTGGCAATGGGCTTCGTGGCGAAATGACTGCTTAGCAGACCTCCAAAGGTCCGCTCGAAATTGAGCGCGGAAGCTCTTTGTTAAGCCCTGGCGAGGGCTCTGGAGCGACGGGAAATTCACCTTGTCGTTAATCTGGGCTGGCCGGAGGAAAGCTGCCGAGGAAAAGAGCTCTGACGGGTGAATGCGGCTCGGTTTCTGCTTTATGGAAGATATGTACGATCCTTCTCCAGAACTGTCGAAATTCGTCCAGAGCCTACCGAAAACCGAAACCCATATTCATTTAGAGGGTTCTTGCCCTTTCGAGATGATCGAACGGGCGTTCCCGGGCAAGTATCCGAACGGCCCCCCCATGTGGGCGGATGAATTTCGCTACGAGAGCTTCTACCAGTTCATGGATTACTATGTGGACTTTTGCGAAGGAGTATTCACAAGTGCAGAGGCCTATCACGATTGCGCGAAGAAAGTGCTAGCCGACTGCGCCTCCCAGAATTGCAAGTACGTTGAAACGAGTTTTCACGTGGGTTCGCTCTATTCGGGGGGGATGACCGGACCGGAATTGGTAGATGCTGTCCTGTCAGCAGCTCCTGAAGGATTGGAAGTTCGAGTCGTTATGGGCATGCGGCACAACGACTATGAAGGCATAGGAAAGGAAATTATCGATGATTGCCTGTCTTGGGATCAGCTTTGGGGAATCGATCTTCATGGACCTGAGGATTATCCGCTAGAGCCTTGGACTGCCGAAGTCTGGAAAGCGGCAGGGGCGGCTGGGAAATTCCTCAAAGCCCATGCCGGAGAGTTCATGCCCGCCAGTTTCGTGAAGCGTTGTATTGACGAATTGGGAACGAGCAGGATACAGCACGGGGTCCGATCGGTGGAGGATCCTGAGCTAGTGTCTTTCCTGGCTGAGGAAGGTATTGCCTTAGATGTTTGTCCAATCAGCAATCTCAAGTTGGCGGTGGAGGGAATCAAGACAATGTCCGACCATCCCATTCGGCAGCTGTTCGATGCAGGGGTCACATGTACGATTAATTCGGACGATACCCTGATGTTCGGAAATTATTTGAGTGAAGAATATTATGCGTTGTATCAGGATATTGGTTTCAGCGAACAAGAATTGGCTCGAATCGCTTTGAACGGTTTTCTCGTTGCTGATTGGGAATCTCCCAAGAAAGACGAATGTATCGCGGAGCTGACAGCGATAATTGAAGAAAGGGATTTCAGCAAGTAACATGCCTGACGATCCGAAGGAACTGAAGTTTCTGATACTTTTCGGGTCGTATGTGGGCTTTTGGGGCATGCTTCAATGTCTCACCGTTAAGCTCGTCCCATTAGACCTCACTTGGCTCGGTCTAGGAACCTTGGCATTCAGCTACGGATCCTTCGCCCATGCTTTCACCTTTCCTTGCACCGACGCGACGGCTGAGATTTGGGGGGCCAAACGGGCGCGAATGATGGTCTACATGGGAACTGCCGTGTACATTGTCTGCACGGCATTCCTGTTTTTGGCTGTGCAAGCTCCTCCGGCGGAAGGTTGGCTTCTAAACGATGCCTATGTCGCCCTCTTCCAGGGTGGGCCGAGGATCATTCTCGGATCGCTGTTGGCCACGTTATCCGCCCAACTTTGGGATATCTACGTGTTCGAGTGGGTGAAGAAGAGGACGGGAGAGAAGAACCTTTGGCTGCGCAATAATGTTTCTACGTTTGGCTCCCAGTTATTGGATACAACTATATTCTGCGCGATCGCTTTCTATGGAATCATACCCAATGATGTACTGCCCAAGCTGATTATCGGATCTTATTTGATGAAGCTTCTGGTGGCGGTAATCGATACGCCCATCGTATATCTAGTCGTATACTGGGTGACGGGTCACTGGACGTCGAAAGGGGATATCGAGGAAGAGACGGAGGAAAAGGGCACCGTGTAGACCTGGTTGGGGGGAGAGCGACCATTGCTCCGCTCCCTAGCTCTACGTCTGGCTCCAGAAGCGCTGATGCGGTGCGAGCAGGGCGTCTTTCATTGCGGGTAGGGGACCCCATACGCGGACCTTTTTTTGCCCGGCCGCGAAGACGTCGCGACAAGGCAGATCCATAGTGGGATTCCGTGGATCGGAACCGGTGAGCGATTTGAGGTCGGCTTCAGGCGTTCCGTAGAGGACCGAGCCGATATTCGCCCAATAGATGGTTCCCGAGCACATGGCGCATGGTTCCAACGTAGTGACTAGGCAGCAGTCCCAGAGGTATTCAGGTGAATACTCTCGAGCGGATCGGCGGGCGAGTTCGGTTTCCGCGTGTCTTACGCTATCCACGTTTCCCTGGCGGAGAAGGATGGTTTTGAAATCGGGAGCGACGAGGATGGCCCCAAATGGGTGATGCCCGTTTGCGATGGCTTCCTCGGCAACTTCGTTTGCCGCATAGAGGAGGCGTATCTGAATGGCTTCGTCCACGGTGTATGGATTAGTTGGTGGCAGCGATTTTCTCCAGGATGTGATCTTTGGCAGTAATGGGCGGATAGTTCGAGGGGCTTTCCTCCGACACGCACGAAGGCAAGGTTTCAACGAGGACTTCGGGATCCGGATCGGAGAAGAATGCGATAGACAAACGGCCGTTGGCGGCGTCTGCGGGACGTACTTGCACCCTGTGCGGAGTAGAACGGTAGACGTCGTTGGTCCAGCGAGCGAGCAGGTCGCCTGTGTTTATGACGACGGCATTGTCGACAGGCGGGGCGGGGATCCAGTTTCCTGTCGAATCTTGAACTTCGAGGCCGCCCGATTTGTCTTGGAAAAGAAGCGTGAGGGTGCCGTAGTCGGTGTGGGCTCCGGCGCCCAGCTGGCCTGCGGATTCCACTTTTGCGGGCGGATAGTGGAGAAGCCGGAGCGTTTGCAGAATGCCGGTATGCTTGTTGGTGAAATAGCCTTCCGGAAGCTCGAGAGCTAACGCAAAGGCTCCCATCAGCCGATCGGCGAGACGTTGGCAGTCAGCGAAAAAATCGCTCGCGACCTGATGAAAGCGATGGCTCGGCCAGAGATTTTCTTGCGATTGAAGATTGAATACGTTGCGCATTGTGAAGGTTTCTTTCTGATCTGCCGGCTTGTTTGGATCCAAAGCCTCTGTGCCTAGGCCATGATAGCCGAAATTGAGCTCCTGGTCGAATGGATACAGACTCTTGGCGGCAGGCTCTTTTTGGAAAAAGCGACGGGCAGTCTCCATGGCCGCCGATACGGTTTCAGGAGCGATACCGCAGTTGGTTATATACATGAAGCCGACCTCCTTGGCACTGCGATCTACCTCGGCCGCGATAGCTTGGCGTTCAGTGAGGCAATCGCCAAGCATACTGCTGAAATCGATAATTGGGATGTGCGAATTCATGGGTAGAATGCCAGCAGGAAGCCTGCCATTCGCTCTGGTAAAGGGGTTTTCCTATCGGGGGGCTGGCGATTCGCTCGGCAGACGATAGAATTTTCCGGTCGGATCGCCGGAGGGCGCTCCGTTCTCGAAAATCGGATTGCCTCGCAGCCAAGTCTGACGAACCGCAAGCGATTGTTCCATTCCGCAGTAGGCGCTAGCGGAGTGTTTGTAGAGAAGGTCTCGGAGTTCGATTTTCTCCGGCGGCGTCTTGGAATCGACCAATATAAAGTCGGCGTCTTTCCCGATTTTTAGGGAGCCTTTTGTTTCGAGCCCGACTTTCTTGGCTGGATTGAGGGTGCTCAGCCGAGTCAGTTGGAAAAGGCTTTTGGGGTCGTTTGCGCAGCGATGCCATAAGAGAGGCAGTCCGTGTTGCAGTCCACTGATTCCGCCCCAGGAATCGAAGAAACTTAGGCCTGCTTTCATTTCGGGCGGGCATGGCGAGTGGTCGGATCCGATGGTATCGATTTCGCCTGCCGCGAGACATTCCCAGAGCGTGGCGAGGGAATTGCGATAGCGAAGCGGCGGAGCGCATTTCGCATCGGGACCAATGCGTTCGGCATCTTCGATCGAAAGAAGCAAGTAGTGCGGACAGGTTTCGCAGGTGATATCGACCCCTTTGGCTTTCGCTTGGGCTATCGGAGCGAGCGCTTGGGCAGAGCTAACGTGGACGATGTGGATGGGACATCCGGTTTCTCCCGCCAATTCGATGGCGATCTCGATAGCGCTTATCTCGGCTTCCACCGGTCGGCTAGCTTCCCAGTCTAAGGCGTTGCTGCGTCGGGCAAGTCTGCGGTTCGCGGGGTCCAGGACCGCAGGATCTTCGGCGTGGAGGGCGAGGAATTTACCTGTAGGAGCGATGCGTTTCATGCCCTCTTTTAAAGTCGCTATATCCGAGTTAATGAAATCGTCGGTCCCGCTTGGAGACATGAACGCTTTGAAAGCGATGACTCCCTCGTCTGCCAAGGGCTGAAGGGACTCCAAGTTGCCTGGAACGAGACCGCCCCAAAGAGCGAAATCGACGTGGGACTTGGCGCCGATGGAATGAAGTTTTTCTTCGAGGGCCTGAACGGTCGTCGTGGAGGGAATGCTGTTGAGAGGCATTTCGGCTGCAAAGGTGCAGCCGCCTGCTGCCGCGGCGAGCGAACCGGTGGAAAACCCTTCCCAGCGAGTGCGGCCCGGTTCGTTAAAATGGACGTGTAGATCGACCCCTCCCGGAAAGCAAAGAGAGCCTCTTCCGTCGATGATTTCCCTTCCCGCTTCGTCCGTTTTACCAATCGCAGAGAAGCGCCCTTGATCGATCGCCAAGTCGGCGGCTTGCCAGCCTTCAGGGCTCAGTAGGCGAATATTGCGGACAATGCGATCGTGCATCCTTAGGAATCGGGAAAAGCGTTTTGGTCGACCTGTTTTATCATGTCCGCGAGCGTCCGAAGGGCGACCAATATATCGGAAGATTCCACGAATTCATCTGGGTGATGACTCAGCCCATCCCGGCAGCGAACGAATAGCATGCCGATACGACACGTTTCAGCGACTTTCATAGCATCGTGGCCTGCTCCGCTGAAGAGCTCGCTTGCGGCGCTCGCGTTGGCGGCGACCGCTCTGGAAAGAAGCTTCCTTATTTCCGGATCGCAATCGGCATGGGAAGTTTCTTGAAAAGTTTGTTTGTCGATTTTAATCGATCGACGTTTCGCGATGGACTCGATTTCTTCGAGGAGTTCAATTTTGAGGGCTTTGAGTCGTCGAAGATGGGCCGCTCGGAAGTCGATTGAAAAGTAGACTTTGCCGGGGATCGCGTTGCTCGAGTTTGGCGAAACATCCAGTTTTCCCACGGTAGCTTTAACAGCGGGGCGTTCCGCGGCGAAACGCTCTACTGCTAGAACCATTTCTGCGGCGCAGGTCAGAGCATCGTTTCGAAGTTCGTGAGGAGTGGTTCCCGCGTGGCCTGCTTTTCCCGTCACCGTTATGCCGATACGGGATTGAGCCGCTATGCCGGTGACGATGCCTAAGGCGTGCCCGTTAGCCTCTAGCACGGGTCCCTGCTCGATATGGGCTTCCAGGAATACGTCGTCCTTTTGGATTATGGGAGCGGTTTTTGCGATGCCGTCGGAATCGAAGCCTCGGGCTTTCAAGGTGCTTCGCATATCGATTCCATTGGAGTCGATCTTTTCCAGGGTCGTAGGATCGAATGTCCCGCAAAGCAGCGAACTGCCGAGAAAAGTCGTTTGATAGCGGACGCCTTCTTCGTCGCAAAAAGCGAGAGCGTTGATGTGGCGGTTGGGAGTGTATCCCTCCGCTTGAAGCAACTCTATCGCGGCGATTGAAAGAAGGACTCCCAAAGCGCCGTCATACTTGCCGGCGTCCACAACCGTGTCGTAATGAGAGCCAATGTGGATGGAAGGCGCTCTGGCGGTGTTCGAAGGCCAGGATCCTACAACGTTTTGGAAGGGGTCGATGTTGGAAACGAGCCCGGCAGTTTTCATCCACGATTGGATGAGCCGCGAAGCGATATCCATCTCCTTGGAGAGGAATACGCGGGTTAGGCATTCGCTGCTAGAACTGATCGCCCCGAGGATTTCAATGCGATCGAGAAGCCGCCGGTGGATGTTTTCGATATGGGTTTCTTTGATCATCAGCTTCCGCGGTAGGTCGAATAGCTCCAGGGCGTACAAAGAAGGGGAACATGGTAGCTCTCGCCCGCTTGGAGATTCACATCTATGGAAACGTTCTCCAGAAATGATGGCTTAGGTAGCTCGACTTCTTCCTTTCTGAAATAGGGACCTACTTTGAAGACGAGGCGGTAGGACCCGGTAAGAAGAGAGTCCTTATCAAGCAGCAAGGCGTCTGTTCGGCCGTCTTGGTTCGTTTGGAACCTTCCTATCGGACTGTACGCGTCTCCGTTGTCGCGGTAGAGCTCGATGTCGACTCCGGATGCGGGTCGGCCATGGTAATTGTCGAGAATATGGGTGCTGAGTTTTCCGCTCATTATTTGTAAAGAATATTAGGATACGATTGAGTGAAGCCGGTGCCAGCCGATGCGGGCGATCTGGGCGAGGCAGGCGAGACGCTCGGCCCTTGCCGAGGCTTGCAACCGTTGTTCGAGAATGGGGAGCGTCTCCGAGGCCTTGTGATCCGAAATGCAAAGAATGAATGGGTGCCCGAATATTTCCCGATAGACGGAGAGGCGTTGACGGAGGGTATCGAAAGTCTCTTTCGGAAGCGCGGAGAATCCGGCCCGCGATTGCTCGGATTGCGAGAAGTCGGTGAGAGCCTCGAGTTCGTCCATTTTGGCTGCCAAGTCCGGGTGGGCGGCAATCAGCTGGGTTTGCTCTGCGGCATCGGCTCCGAAGAGGACACTCTCGAACCGCACCTGCAGGGCCTTCTTGCTGGGAAAAGGACGCGCTTTGACCGCGGCCTCCGCAACCCATGGCGAATGTTCGTAAAGCCGTCCCATAACGGACATCCATTCGCTCTTGGATAATTGGTTGAGTTCCTCGATTGGGATATTTTGCGAGTTCATGGGGTGGAGATTCTGGGCTTTTGCGAAAAGAGGGGATCGGGAAGATTGAAAAGGACGATTCCAACGAAGACGAGAGAGGCTCCAACGCTCTGAACGAAGGTGATCGTTTCCCCGAGGAAAATGGCCGACGATATTACGGCGACGGGCAGCTCGATAGAGGCAAGGGCTCCGGCGAAGCTACTGCCGACAATAGGAATTCCCTTCATGAGGGTGATGACGGGAAGCGTTTGCCCTAGAAAACCGAGAAGCAGCGCCAGACCGAGGAACGTGGGCCAGTCTATAGGTTGCTGGTTTCTCACAAAGGGGAATGCCAAGAGCAGGGCCCCGCTTCCGATGAAGCATGTGAATGAGATCGCGAAGGAACGAAACGTGGCGCTGGTGAAGGAGCTGAGGCGGGGCGTTAGGAGAAAGATGATCGCGTAGCAGGCCGAGGCGGCGAGGCCCGCGAAAATGGCTCCTGCGAACGCATTGCCTTCAAACGCCCCGAGGATATTGGTGGTGGCGCCGGCCCCGATTAGAAGAAGGCCGATGGAGAGGGCTTTCAGATAGCTAAAGCTTTGGACGCCGCGAAAAACGGTGTAACCGTAAACTTGGGGCAAATAGAGGAATAACAAGGTCGCTCCTATGGCGATGGGACCGAGGCTGAACGCCAGAAAGAGAAAGGTGCCAAGAGCGAGGCTAGCGATGCCGCAAAGCAGGAGGTCTCTCCATTGGCCGGGAGTTCGCGGCCTTTGCTCTCGGCCGAAGGATCGGGCGAAGCATATGAAGAATATGGAGGCGAAGAGGGTTTCGACGAAGAATACCTGCTGGAAGGAAGCGCCGACCGCGTAGGCCTTTTTGATGAGTACGCCATGAAATCCCCAGCAGGCGCCGGAAATAAGAACGAGGATGACGCCGAACGATCGGCCGGAAGTGAACTCGGTTTTCAAAATGCTTCGTTACGGTTCGAAAACCTGATCTCCAGGCGTCCAAGGCGGAGAGCAGGTCACGATCATGATGAGATCCTGGTCGCTCCGGTTTTCGATGGAATGCCAAGATCCCGGGGCGATGGGAACGACTTCGCCCGCTAGGACCTTGCGCGTCGCTTCGTCGAGGAGCATTAGCCCTTCGCCGTCGATTATCTGATATACTTCCTCGCTCTTCAGGTGATAGTGCTTCTCTACGCAAGTATGCGGGGGGATGGTTATCCTAGCGATACTCAGATGTTGAAGGGAACTGTTCCGTGGAGAAAGAAACTCTTTGGCGATGGCGTTGTCCGGGGCAAGATAGTCCAGGCATTCGTCGATTTTGATGACGTTCATCTTTTGAAAGCCGAGTTTCGGACGCGTTCGGCCCGTTCTTTATGCTCGTTCATGAGCTCCGCTAGATCAATGTCGGTAAAAGACCCATCCTGGATGCGTACCGAGCCACCAACTACGAGGTCGGAAACTTGGCGCGGGTGGCAGATTAGAAGAGCGTCTACTGGATTCTCTGCGGCATTGGCGTAGAGATCCTCGACAGGGAAAAGGGCGAGATCGCCGCATTTACCGACGGAAAGCTCTCCAATATCATCGCGTCCCATCATTTGGCCGGCTCTCCAGGAACCGAGTTCGATGGCATCCAAGGCGCTCATCGCTTGGGCGCCGTATTTTACTCGCGCGAGGTACATGGCTTGGCGGAGTTCGCCGAGAATGTGGCCGGAGTCATTGGAGGCGCTGCCGTCGACTCCGATACCGACTTTAACGCCGTCCTCGATTAATTCGGGTACCCGGCAAATACCAGAGCCAAGTCGCATGTTGGCATTGGGACAGTGGGCTACCCCGATACCGTAATGAGAAAGCAGCGACAGCTCTTCGTCGGAGAAGTGGATGCCGTGGGCGAGCCAGGCTTTGTCGTAATCCCAACCGCAGTCGAGCAGGTATGCTAGAGGACGAGCGCCGAATTGTTCGATCGAGAATTCGTTCTCGGCGACGGTCTCGCCGCAATGCGTATGCAGCCCGACCCCGAATTTCTTGGCTAGTCTGGCGCTGGCTTCGAGAAGGGACTTCGTACAGGAAGTGGCGGCGCAGGGAGCCACGATAATTTGCCGATAGCTGCCGGGGGAGGCATCGTGCTGCGATTGGATAAGCGATTCCGTATCGGCCAGGATAGTGTCCTCGTCCTGCAAGGCCCAGTCGGAAATGAGGTCGGATTTCCGGTTCATGGAGCCGCGACTGGCATGGAAGCGGACCCCCATGTCGGAAGCGGCTTTGAATTGGTGGAGGGTCATGTCCTGGGAACCCTCGGTGAATACATAATGGTGATCGGCGATGGTGGTGGCCCCGCTCAACATGAGTTCCGCGATTCCGAGTTGGGTACAGACTTGAAGATCGTCCTCCCGAAAATGCTTCCAAAGCTTGTTCATCCCTTCCAGCCAGGGAAGTAAAGGTAGGTTGTTTCCGGGCGTGTAGGCCCGGGCCATATTTTGATAGAAATGATGGTGCGTGTTGACCAGTCCGGGGGTAGCGATTTTATGGCGGCCTGAAAGTCTGGGGGCCGCGGAAGCGCCTTCGGGAATTTCTCTGGTCCCCAGTCCTTTAATGAAGCCGTCTTCTATCCAGATCCAGGCGTTTTCCAAAACGGTTTGATCCGAAATGGCGGGAACAAGAAAGCTGATCTCTTCAATGAGGAGGGAATCGTCCATGGCTTAGTGGCTATTGCTTGGAGGGGAGATCTCGATTTCGGGGAGATCTTCTTGGCATTCTTCGAATACTTCGAGGGCGGCCAGGGCCGGGTCGTCCCCTCGGGAGGGACGTCCATGGAGGCGGAGGCAGGATTCGAGAGCGTTGAGGACGCGTAGAACCGCGTCCTTTCGAGCGTTGTAGCCCATGGCACCGACACGCCAGATTTTGCCATGCAGTGGGCCAAACGAAGTGCCGATTTCGACTCCGAAATGCAGCAGCATATCGCGGCGGACCGCTTCGCCATCGACTTCCTTTGGTATGTAAACTCCGGTTACATTCGTCATCTTATTGGATTGGTCCCCGAAGAGCTTCAACCCGAGGGCATCTAGGCCGGCAACCACCGCCCGGCTTCCGAGCTCATGCCGGGATATCGCATTCTCGAGTCCTTCTTCCAAAACACATCGAGCACATTCGCGGGCGCAGTAGAGCATGCTGGTCGCTTCGGTATGGTGGTTTAGCCGTTCTGGAGACCAGTAGGCCATGATCATGGCCAGGTCCAAGTAATTCGACTGGATCCGGCTGCCTTCTCCGGGAACGAAGCCCGCGGGCTCGATGCCCTTTTCGACGTGCCAACGGCGTTTTATCAGTTCGGCCGCTCGATCCGAGATCGTGATGGGCCCAGATCCGGAAGGCCCGCCGAGGCATTTTTGCAGTCCAGCGGTGCAAATGTCTATCTCCCAGTCCTCGATATCGAGTGGATTCCCAGCGATTGATGCCGTTGCGTCGACGTAGCTGAGAACGCCGCGTTCTGTGCAAAGCTTCCCGATCTCTTCAAGCGGCTGGAGCATGGTGGTGGAGGTATCGCCTTGGCAAATGGCGAGAACCTTTGGCTTGTGCTCATCGAGAGCGATTCCGATTTCCTCCGGATTGAAGACCTGCCCCCATTCCTTATACAGGGGGATTACCTCCGCTCCGCAGCGGGATACGATTTCCGTGAGGAGGTGTCCGAATCGGCCAAATACGGGCACGAGCGTTTTGTCTCCAGGTTCTAAAATGGAAACGAGGGCGCTTTCGATCGCGGCTCGGCTCGTGCCGTCAATGAGGAAAGTCCAGTGGTAGTTGGCTTGGAAAATCTCGCGATATAGGGCCATCACCTCATTCATGTATTCCGTCATCGCCGGATCGTATTGGCCAAGCAGATCTGCAGCCATGGCTCTTTGGACGCGGGGATCTGCATTTACTGGACCAGGCCCCATCATAAGGCGTGGGGGAGGATTGACTTGCTTGAGTAAGTGATCGATATGCATAGCGAAAATTCAGTGCTCTTTGATGTAGGCGATAAGCTGATTGACTTGTTCCTCATTCACGATGGCTCCGTAGATGGGCATAGCGGAAGTATAACCCTTAGCGATCTTGGCATTGGGTGCGAGGATTGACTCGCGCAGGTAAGCCTCGTCTACCAAAACCTCAGTTTCGTCGGCTAGCTCTCTCGTCTTCCCGAAGATGCCAGAAAGATTGGGAGCTATCGAAATATTCGCCCCTTGGTGGCAGGCTACGCAGCCAAGCTGGCTGAAGACCGCTTTGCCCCCTTCTGCTGCTGGACTTAATCGAGAGGCTGAGGGTTGAGGTATCGATAGGATGGCTGCTATCGATGCGGTGGTAGCCACGAAGGTTCCAATAAGGACGGCGAGCCAGGGCTTAAAGCTATTGCGCCGGTTCATCATCAGTTTGACGATGATGAGAGCGGCGATGATGAGAGCGAGTATGAGAACATTTTGCTCAGAGCCATAAAGAATGGGGAAGTGAGCACTAAGCATCATGAAGATCACAGGGTATGTTATGTAGTGATTCGTCAACGACCTGAACTTCGCTGCTTTGCCAACATTGAGGCTGTGCTCTTCACCCTCTTGAAGAGCCTTCATTATTTTCTTTTGATTCGGTATGATGTGGAAAAATACGTTGGCCGTCATAAATGAACCCAAGGTCATTCCAACTTGGAGATAAACTGCTCTAGCGTTGAAAACAGTATCCAAAGCCGTGGTATAGGCGACGACCATAAAAAACCAAAAGATACCGCCGGCGGTCAGGTAGTTCTTTAGGGGGCTACGCCAATAGAGGTCGAATAGAAACCACCCCCCGAATATTCCGCCCAAGCTAATGAGAATTCCCGCGTATCCCGGCAGATCGGTTTTTGCTGGATCAAGAATGAGCGTATCCGCCCGAGTGAAAAAGTAGGTCACCAGTAAAGCGAAACCGGAAAGCCAGGTTGTGTAGCTTTGCCAATAGAACCAGTGAAGTGGCTTTGGTATGGCATTTGGACGCAACTGTCGTTTTTGAAGATGGAAGACGCCACCTCCGTGCAGCATATCGAGGTAGCCTATTAGACCGTCTTCGCCGTCTCGTTTGAGAAGATTGATCTCCATCCATGTAAAAAGGAGCGAGTTACCGATCCACATTATTGCTGCGACTACGTGGGTGTAGCGAAAAACAATATTGAAAAAATCTATCAATTCAGGACTCATGCGATTTCTTCGCTGTAAGCAAAGTTAGGGTACAAGAGTTTTAGAGTTTGCTCTGGAGTCAATGGGCATTTGATTTCCTTTTTTTCGATAGGCGAAAAGGAATGAATGGCATTTTTAACGGCAAAAAAGGCCGCTATTCCATACATAAACGGAGGCTCACCCACCGCTTTGCTCCCAAGCGGTCCGCCAGGATTGTCGGTATTTTCGAGAAAGCGAACGTCGATATCGTCGGGTAGAAAGTCGCCGTCAGGGCATTTGTAGGTTGATACAGTATTAGAAAGGAGGCGACCTTTGTCAGAAAATTTTAGCTCCTCTATAGTAACCCAACCGACTCCCTGAGCGAGCCCACCCTCTACCTGCCCGAGGTCTACACTCGGAATGATACCTCTGCCAAGGTCATGGGTTAGGCGAGCGGAATCGATTGTGTACACGCCCCGAAGACAGTCTACGGTAGCCTCAATAATACAAGTTCCGTAGGTGTAGTAGTGAAATGGGCGGCCTTGGCCCTTCACTCCATCGAAGTGTATATTTGGAGGCGTGTAAAAACCATGAGCCATCAATGGAACTCGAGATAGGTAAGTCTTGGATACGAGTTCTCTCCAACTTAGACCTGTAATAAGACCGTCCTTGAGAACCTCGGCGTTTTCGATAGAAATCGCGGATGGATCGCAACCAAAACTTTCAGCTGCTACCTTTCTCATCCCATCGATTATTTTGTTACAAGCGATTAAGGTAGCGTTGCCGTTTAGATCGGTCGTAGCGCTGGCGGCACTCGGAGAGATATTCGCGATACGTGAAGTGTTAGTGCTATTGGATTTGATAAGTGAGGCTGGGATCCCAAAACTCCGAGAGCATATTTCGATCATGTTTGAACTAACTCCTTGACCCATTTCGATACCGCCGGTGGTTACGGAGACACTCCCGTCTGTATAGACGTGAACAAGACTACTGCCTTGGTTGAGAAAGGTTTTGGTAAAGCTAATGCCGAAGCAAACAGGCATAACTGCAAAACCTTTCTTTTTGAACCGATTTTCCGAGTTGAAGTGTTCGACGCGACTTTGTGTTTCCTTAAAATTGAATGCCATGGCTGCTTCATCCCAGCATCGCTTGAGTCTATTATCTTCCAACTCCTGCCCGTAGTGGAATACGTAGTTCTTCCCCGCAAGGTTGATTTCCTGGAGTCTCCAGGTAGGTATCCCCATTTTTTTAGCGGCTTCATCAATCGCTACTTCGATTGGAAACATTCCCTGCGGCCCACCGAATCCTCGAAAAGCGGTATTTGATGGCAAATGCGTTCGGCACGGCACTGCCGAAATTCTAACATTTGGAATAGCGTAGGCATTCGTTGAGTGAAGACAGGTCCGCTCCAGAATAGCATTGGAGAGGTCCATGAAAGCTCCAGAGTTTTGGTAGTGAAAAACATCATACGAAAGTATTTTACCTTCTGCATCCAAACCAATCCTGTAGTCTTGCTTGTAAGGGTGGCGTTTGCCAGTCATCCGCATATCGTCTGCTCTATTGAGAACTACTTGGACAGGTCGCTTGAGTAGGTGACAAGCGAGAGCAGCGTGACAGGCCCAATGGGTAGCCTGATCTTCTTTACCGCCGAATCCACCTCCCAAGCGCTTTACATCGACCTCCACCTTGTGCATGGGTAAGTCCAAAACAGAGGCGACTTCTTTTTGAACCGCGGACGGACTTTGAGTAGAACAATAGACGAGAATTTGATTGTCTTCCCTGGGAATTGCCCGGGATCGGTTAGTTTCCAAGTACATGTGTTCTTGGCCTCCTAAGTCGATGCTACCTGATATGATGTGTTCGCAATTCTTCCAAGCATCGTCCACTCGTCCTTTTTCGAAAACCCTTAACTCTTGAAGAATGTCACCTTTTTTAAAGGCCTCGCGAGGGCAAAGGATAGGATGAAGCTCTTCGATTTCTAGTTTGCAGGCTTTCACTCCCTCCCTAGCAGCTTCTACTGATTCCGCGACAATGAAAACGATAGGTTGGCCATGGAAAGTCGTCTCTTCGATCGCCAAAAGCGGCTCGTCAGAGATTATTGGCCCTAACATACCGTCTCCAGGAATGTCATCATAAGTAAAAACTGAGACGACACCTGGAGTTTTCGTCGCTGCAGACGTATCCAGCTTTTTGATAAAACCATGCGCGACCGGAGATCCGAGGAACGCACCGTGGAGCATTCCCTCTGGGGCTGGGATATCATCAACGTAGTTTGACTGGCCTTTGACGTGAAGGGTACTATCGCAATGCTTCATTGAAGGCCCCCGTGTTACGGCCGGGCTCTTCATGTTATCTGAAGCTCCACCCGCACTATCGCAATGCTTCATCGAAGGCCCCCTGGTCGATTTGTTCGTCCATCATCATTTGGAAGTGTACCCAGAGAAGTTGCCGAGCTAACAGTCGTTTGTAAGTTTCGTCTCCTCTAACGTCACTTATTGGATCAAATTCACTTTGTGCAGATTCTATTACCGGCTTGATGGCTTCGACCGTAAGCGGAAGTCCGACTAGCTTTTTAGATGCATCCGAAAGCACTAGCGGAGTTGCTGCTACGCCCCCTAGCGTAAGCGTGGCAGAGGCGATTAGACCATTTTCTACTCGCAACCTAGCTGCGGAGTTGACGGTGGCTATGTCCAGCACTCGTCTTTTGGATACTTTCTCCCAGTTTATGAACGTGCCTTTTTCTGGCTCAGGAAAACGGATTGATAACACGCGCTCCTCCGGCGTTTTCGCTAACATCTTATATCCAAGATAGAATTTCGACAAAGGTAGCCAGTACTCGGAGTCTGGGCCGCTTATCAGGATTTCTGAGTTCATCGCCAAGA
This sequence comes from Candidatus Pelagisphaera phototrophica, assembly GCF_014529625.1. Taxonomy (GTDB): domain Bacteria; phylum Verrucomicrobiota; class Verrucomicrobiia; order Opitutales; family Opitutaceae; genus Pelagisphaera; species Pelagisphaera phototrophica. The sequence continues at coordinate 3,153,351 of NZ_CP076039.1, read as the reverse complement.
GCAGCGTAGTCATATCGGCGATTGGTGACGCATTGCAAATATTGCCTCCCAATGTGGCTCGTTCTCTGATTGGCCAACTGGCGATAGCGTCGTTGTAATCGGTGATTGATGGTATGTATTTCTTTATGATTGGATTCCGACCGAATGATTCGAATGATTCTTTCGCATCGATGAAAATGTATGAATTTTCATTACGGATGGGATTTACCGGTGTCATGTTGAGCAGCGATGCTCGCTGCTTTGGCAACTCTTCGCCTCTCTGCACGAACAGATCCGTACCTCCTGCAACGAAGGGAGCCTTGAAGGTAGAATCGATTTGCACAGGCGGAATGGCACCGAGGCGCGATGGAATCCCTCGAAAATAAATTGGCAAAACTCCGGACTCGCACAACGCATCGATTCTTGGACGATCTACTATTAAGGACTTGAGTTCTTTGATGGCAGTACGACCGGCCGTTTTAATAGAGCGGTAACCTGTACATCGGCAAAGATTGCCTGAAATAGCATAGTCGGCCCCAGAATCGTCGAGTGGAATTGATTCGTCCATTAGACCGGCGGTCATGGCCACGATAAAACCTGGCGTACAATATCCGCACTGAGTTCCTCCGCAATCAACCATTGCACTCTGAATTGGAGAGAGATCATCAAGATTAATACCTTCTATGCTAACCAAGTGCTTTCCGTGAAGCTCTCCCATGGGCAGGAGACAGGACGTAACGGCTTTATAGCGAAGACCGTCTCCAACATGTTCTCCGAGAATTACAGAACAAGCTCCGCAATCTCCCTCTTTGCAACCCTCTTTAGAGCCTGTTAAAGAACGATTCTGACGAAGGTAGTCCAGGGCGACAAGATTTGGGACCACTTCAGCTGATATTGTTTCGTTGTTGAGGATGAATGTAATTCGTTTATCTAGATTCATTACCGGTTTTTTGCGTTTGCAAAATTTGTGCAGCGACGCTGACTGCTATCTCTTCGGGTGTATCACTGCCGATAGCTATTCCCACGGGGCAGGTGATGTTAGTTAGTTGGGCTCGATTAAAACCCCTACCTGTAAGGGTCTTGTAAATACGATTTAGTTTTGGAGGAGTACCCATGAGGCCAATGAAACGAAAGTCCATCTTTAAAGCAAACTCGAGAGCATCGACATCGGTTTGGTAAGTATGAGTCATTACGATTGCCGAGGTATGACGAGGAAATTGGACTATGGTCGGGGTCTCGTTCGGGTGACCTATATTTGATGAATCTATTCCCGAAGCAGAAAGCTCTAATCTCTTTTCAAGACGGGCGTCAAAAATCTTTACACTGTAACCTAACCAATTTAATTGTCTGGAAAGAGCTTGGCCACAGTGACCAGCCCCGTAGATTGCACAACGCTTGAGGTTCACTGAGCCTAATTCGAATTTCCAGCAATCTCCTTTTTGAATCAGTCTTTGATGAAAAAAAGAAGAGCTAACGTGATCAGTTAGTTTGATGCCTTGAGGGCTGATCTCTATAACTGAAGGCATGTCTGAAATTAAATTTAAAACAAATTTTCTTATTGTATCCAGATCTTGGCTAGGGGAGAGCCGTACAATTATGTTTGTTTGCCCTCCACCACAAACCAAGCCGGACGATTGCTCTGAACCTAGAAAATGATCCACCTCGACAAGCTTCGGTTCGTAACTGCTGGAAAAAAATGCAGTCCTTGCTCGTTCTTGAGCCCGAGCCTCCATGATCCCACCTCCTATGGTGCCAACAGTTCTCCCTCCTTCTAGGATTAGCATCTTTGCACCAGGAGTTCCAGGCGAGCCTTTTCGGCAGCGGGCGACAATTATCATTAGGACCATTCTTCCTTGGACTAGTTCACTACAAGCTGTTCCCCAGAAACCGTTGTATTGATCCCTACCAGACGACTGGGTAATTAGCGATCCGCTGTCTAGATTACCTTGAGGCTTCATAGATAATTGCCCCATTGACAACAGTCGACAAAACCAGTTCCTCAAATCGTCCTCGTTCAGAAGCTTGTCCTATAACCGCTTTTAGCACACTCGCAGAGGTTGCATCCGGCTCAATTCCCCGCTTTGCCGTGCATTGGATACAATCTAGTCGTTTGCCCACAGATAAATTACCTCGATGGTCACCGAAGCCGAGGATTCCTGCACTGGCCAGGGTGGATCTGTAAAGTGCTCTGATGTGGTGATTGCCGTTTTTTCCGGCAGCACGATTCTGCCGTTCAAAAGAGTCAATGACATCGAACATACATAAATAGGGACCGCCTCCAATATCAGAGCCAAGTGCCCAGCGAATTCCCTCGGCTTCGGCTTTTTCAAAGTCAAATAAGCCTGATCCAAGGCCCAAGTCTTCTATGGGCGCGTTAGAGGTTGGACAGCTTGCAATCGCGGTGTCAGATCTAGCAAGCATATACCATTCACCCTGTTCAAAGTGTATAGAGTGGCCCATTATGGTTTTCGGTCCAAGCAAATCACAGCGAGCGTAGATTTCAGTGTAGGTGTGAATGTCTTCAAAACCCGGAATATTTTTGTAAAGATTGAGTGTGTGTTTTATTTCGTCATTTGTCTCGCACAGATGGGTCTGCATGAACAACCCGTTTTCCTTTGCCAGTCGGGCACCCGCGGACATGAGATCGGGACTGGTAGTGGGAGCGAAGCGAGGGGTGACGCAGTAGCGATTTTCGTAGGCGTTGGCTCCGTCATGAATGGATTGAATCGCGTCTTCCGTCGATTGCTTCAGGTATTCGGGGCAGCTCATGTTCATGAGAACATTTCCGATGCGAAAGCCGTCAGGGGCGTGGCGCATCGCGGCTTCCAAAGCGGTGGAATGAATGGAACTGTAGCACAGTCCGCCAATCGTACCAGTAGCGATGATGCGCGACCAAAAGTAGGCGGCCTTTGTTTCGCAGTAGGCGGATTCGGAAAAGCGTGCTTCTTCGGGAAACGTGTGCGTTTCGAGCCATTCCAGTAGCGACGTCTTCGGCTTGTGGCGAACATCGTCTTGGACCCAATGAAAATGGATGTCGTAGAACGCGGGAAGAATAACGCCTTCCGATTGCGGAAACTCCTCTAGGTGCCAGCCGTGCTGTTGAGCGATGTCGCTGGCCTCTCCGACCTCTTCTATGGTCGTAACTCCATGCACTGAACGGGCGACGATCAGCGCGTCGAAATAGTATTCGCACTCGGTGTCGCTTAGGGGATTTAGCAAGGCACCGCGCAGCATTATGAGTCCATCTTTTTCCCGCAAAGGTAGCATCTCCTCTCGCATTAGCTATAACGGCGCCAAGTTCGATACGCCGGCCGTCAGCGGAGGTTGATCGAAATTGAGCGCCCTTTTTTGCTTTGCCCCGCCCCTTGGGGTGGATTTTTGAGCAGAGTGGCGAACCGAAGAAGAAAAGTCGCGGCAGGCGCAAACGGCTTTACGTTTTCTTTTCCCCGATCAAGTCCCACAAGTTTCCATACAGATCTTCGAACACGACGACCTGTCCGAAGGCTTCATCGCGAGGTTCTTCCACGAAGCGTACGTTCTTTTTCCTGTAGCTCCGATAGACGTTCTGAAAATCGTCGGTACGCATAAACAGGAAAACCCGTCCGCCAGTCTGATTTCCGATGTATCGGGCCTGATTCTCGTTTTTAGCTTTTGCCAATAGCAAAGAGCAACTGGATCCTGCGGGGGCGACGCGCACCCATCGTTTGCCACTGCCCAGATCGGTATCCTCAATAAGGTCGAATCCGAGAACTTCGGTGTAGTAGTGGATAGCTTCGTCATAATCAGAGACTAGCAAGGCGAATTGGAATATGTCCAGTTGAGCATTGTCGGGCATAGGTCAAGTGAGACCGATCTTGGTTGGGTCTGCAATCGAATCCCTTTTGCCAAGATCTAGCCACATTGGCAGGGCTAATGCTGTAGGGCGGTCATGATTCGCGCCTCGCTAATCGCATCCTTTTTTTTCGGTTTCATGACGACGCTAGCAGCTGACGATCGAGAGCCTCTTTATTTGGTTCTTGGGGCGGTGCCTCAGGAGACCAAATCTATCATCGCGGCCTTGGCTGATCGCGAAAGAGGGGAGCTGGCTGGATTGGAATATTTTGAAGGGAGACTGGGAGAAAATCTGGTTGTCGTGTCATTGACCGGCGTTGGAAAATCCTACACGGGAATGGTAACAGCTTTGTTCCTGCAAGAGTTCAAGCCGGATGCAGCCTTTATGACAGGGACCGGCGCTCGCATAAATCCCCAACTCAGAACGGGAGACGTTATTCTGCCAACGAGCGTTTTTCTCCACGACTACGGAAGCTTGGGCGAGGCCGGTATTACTATGGCAGGCCTGCAGCCACCTTCCGTTCCCAATGAGGCTCCGCTCTTGGATAACGATTTCGGGATACCCTCTGAAATGCATGCTAAAGCCCTGAAACTGATAGAGACTTATGAGAAGCACTCGGTAGAAGTAGATGGAGAAAGCTATAGCGTGAAAATCGGTCCTGGTCGGGTTACTTCAGGGGACTTTTTTGGAGTGCCACAAAGTCGTATCGACGTGTTGCGATCGATGAATGTGGACATCATGGAAATGGAATCCGCAACCTTCGCATTGGTGTGCGGACACTTTGGGACGCCGTTTCTAGTAGTGCGATCGGGAAGCAACTTAGCCCAGGCGACGCCAAGCGACGACTATCTGACCTACGGTCCGATCGCCGCTTACTCATCCGCCAAGACAACGACCTATTTGGTTTCTAACTGGTAGGCTGTCTTTGGGGAGGCAACTGATAGGAGGCGTTCTATCAGCCGGGATTGGAGGCTACGTGGCTGCGTTCGCCAGCGAGCAATCTGAAAGCACCGGCGAGTCTACTTGGACCTCCGGCTGAAGGGATTGAGACGCCTTTTGCCAGCCGGGGCGCGATTTAGTGGGAGCGCTCGAGATGGGTTTGCAGCCGGGTATCGATTTCCGCTATCGCCTCTTTCTTTGCGTGATCCGGAAGGTCAGCGGTTGTAAAGCTATTCCTGGCAAACTGAGCGAGTTGTTCAGGCGTGGCATTCAAACCCTGGGCGACGGCCAGGTAGTCATCAGTCAACGTGTTGCCGAAAATGAACGGATCATCTGTATTTAGGGTGCAGGGAATACCAGCGGCTTCGATTTCGAAAAGGGGATGGGCCGACATCTGGGATACGTTTTGGAGTTTTACGTTGCTGATTGGACAGATGTCGAAACTAGCTCCGGATTGAACGGCGAGATCGAGAACGCCTGGGTCTTTGACCGCGTTGATTCCATGTTGAATTTTGGTGACCCCAAGGTCCTCGATCGCTTCTCTGACGGAGCTCGGTCCCGAGAGTTCTCCAGCGTGAGCTTTGAGTGCTTTTCCGGCGGATTTGGCTGCTTTCCAAAACTCCTTCGACCAATCCTGCAGGGGGAATTCCTCTGGGCCGTGCAAATCGATTCCGTCGATTTCCGGCGTATCCAATATCTCGCTCAAATAGCGATCTTGATTTTTGGAGAATCCCCCATGATGTAGACCGATATAAAGCCGTGCTTCTATATCTTCAGGCACGACTGCCTTGATGGATTTCGCGATTTCGCGAGCGGAGAGACCGGTGAATTCCAGAGCGATCCCGGCGAAGCTGAATTCCATGTAACGAGTGTTCTCGGCACGGCGAACCTTGAAGAGTTCCTCGACTGTCTGGGCATAGCGTTCGGGGTTCGTCATCCACGGAACGACGTACTTGAAAATCAACTGCTCGAAGTCGTCGAAGGTCTTAAAACGGTAGTCTTCGGACCAGGATGGAGGAGGGGTATCGAACTGCTGAGGGTCGGATTGCGTCATGATTTCCCAAGGACAAGCTCCCTCGATGTGAAGGTGGTGCTCTGCTTTCGGGAGCGATTGGAGGAATGCGTTCAGTTGGGATTGGCGTTTCATAAAAGGTGTTCGGGCTGTTTTTCGGTAGTGATCAAAGGAGTGGCCCAGAGGAGGGCGGATATCGTTAAGTAGGACCAAAACCATTGGTTTAGATCGATATCCAGCTTGGAAACGGAGTCGGCGAACGCGAGCTCGTACTGGTGCATGAGCCCGGTGGCGGATCCGATTGCGGCGGCTAAAAACCAAAGCGCAGCATAATGGAATTTCTTTTCGATAACAAAGACTGTGGCAGCGGACAGGATGAGGGAAGTGTATACATAGCCCTGCTCGATGGCGAAGGCTCCGGTCCCGAAAAACGTTCGACTTTTCTCCATAACGCGCAAGACGGTTTCGTTGAAAAAGCTGGTCTGCGCCACAGTCCCTGCGGTGGCGAGGCCGTGTTTTAGAATGAGTGCCCCGTAGGCACCGACAACCGGTATTATCCCAAACACTACAGCCGGTACATGCTTTTTTTGGGTAACTTCAAAGGCCTGAGACATCATTGAAACGCCAATCCAAATGAGAATCGCCATGCCTGCTTCAATTGGAATGAAGTAAAAGAGTATGCTCGCGGTACCGGACAAGCATACTGCACCGATGAATAGGGCATTCAAAACTGAATAGCCGGCTCGCGCCCCGAGCGCTTTCCACCCTGGGTGGCCAATGTAGAGGGATGTTGGGAACGGCGAGCCGAAAAGGGCCGCTCCGACGGTCCCTAAGCCATTCATAGCCAACGAAGACCTGGCAGGGTAGCGATCGCCTGCGGCATCGGCCGATTCGATTATCTGCAAGGAAAGAACGAGGTGTATGATGCCGAGCGGGGCGAGGACGGGGAGGAGGCGCGGCGCCATTTCGAAAGCTGCCCAGAGATCGCCGACGATCGGTAGGGGGATGTATAGTCCCAAGGCGCTTGTTTGAAAAGGCGTCTTGGCAACGACGCTTGGCTCTCCCGCATAGAAAAGGCCCCAGGCGATCGCCGTCCCGAGAAATAGAGTGACCAATCCTGCTGGCAGACCGAATTTCAAGCGGACGCCGCCATAATACACGATAATAGTTAGCCCGAGCGTGGTAAGTCCGATCAGTGGAAAGGCGTAGCTGCGAAATACGAAGTCGAGCGCGATAAAAGCGAAGCCGATACCCGCTAGGGTCGAAAGCAACGCGGCCCGCGGAGTAAAGTCTCTGAGCTTGTACACGATGAACGATCCGAAGAATTCGATCAGACCCGAACCGAAGCAGGCCAGCAGTCCCGCTCGCCAGGCGACGAGGTCGGCCTCCTCCTTGCTCAATCCTTCCGCGAGGGCCATTTGCTGGGCCGGGAACATAGCCAGGAAAACGAATGCAATAATGGTGAGAATGCTTGTTCCGTAAGGAAGGGCGCAGACATCGTGACGGTTTTCGCGCTCCGCCAGTCGGAGGGCTTGGCGCCAATAGTAGACGTTGCCGATCGCAAGTCCTACGGCGGATGCGGGGAGGATCGTTCCGAAGAACAATTCTGGCGAGAACCCTAGGAATCCTTGGCATAGGTTGCTCATGAGGATGAGCATCACCAAGTTATCCAGGCCCAGGGCAAAGAAACCATCGATGTCTCCTCTTACGAAACGTTTCACTTCGCACATTAAAGCAAGTTCCGCGCTCAGTGTCCTTAGGATGCGAATAATGAGCGTTCGCACTGAGACCTCGGTGCTAATGGAGCGCCGGTGGAACCTCTCGTTGCGAAATCGAGCGATTGGGAGATTTGGCCCGAACTTTGCTGGTGAAAAGAACCGATGAAATGGATAGAGAAAGGAGATTGGGACGGCTTTTTCGGACTAGGTCTGAACAACCTGATCAATTTCCTTCTTATCATTAGCCTTTCCCAGTCCGTACTGGGATTTTCAACCGAGTTGATCGCAACTCGAGTTTTGCCAGGGATGGCCATGGGGCTTCTGTTCGGCAACCTATTCTACGCTTGGCAAGCTCGCTCGCTCGCAAAACGTCTTGGACGCGACGATATTTGCGCTTTGCCATATGGAATAAATCTGCTACCGATCTTCTTCTATACTTTTTATGTAATGCTGCCGGCCAAGCAGATTGCGTTAACCAATGGGGCGAGTGCTGAAGAGGCGAATCATCTAGCTTGGATAGCGGGAATCCTCGCTTGCGTGGGGTCTGGCATAATCGAGCTGATCGGTTCGTATTTCGTCCCTCTCATTCGCCGAGTGGCCCCGCGAGCGGCTTTGCTCAGCGCTTTGGGTGTTGTTGGAATTTTCTTTATCGCGGCGGACTATGCGTTTCGAGCGTACGAGTTTCCTTTGATTGGTTTGCCGACCTTGTTTCTCACTTTGTATTTCTATTATGGAAGCGATCGGGTGCGTTTTGGGATTCCAGGCGGTTTAATCGTTTTGTCTGTGGGCATACTGATCGCTTGGCTCAGTCACTGGCTGGGCTTCAAAAGCCCAATTGGCGGGATTTCAGAGTCCAGTTTGGACTTCGGGCTTCATTTGCCGTGGTTCTTCGGCTTCGAGGCCTTTCTATCGATCGGACAGATGGCGTCCTTCGCCGCGGTCATTATACCGATGGGATTGATCAATGTAGTTGGGTCGATGCAGGCATTGGAGTCGGCGGCCGCATCCGGAGACGACTTTCCGCCGAAGTCGTCGCTGGCCGTTAATGGGCTGGGGACAATCATTGCAGGAACGCTGGGGTCTCCGTATCCGACAACTTTGTACATTGGGCATCCGGGTTGGAAAGCGATTGGTGCTCGGGCGGGCTACTCCCTGATCAATGGGGTTCTCATGGCTGCGCTTTGCCTTACGGGATCGCTGGGTTTTCTCTCGGAATACGTACCCATCGAGGCGGGGATGGCGATTCTCATTTGGATCGGGATTACGATTGGATCGCAGGCCTTTCAAGCAGTCCCTCGCGCTCACGCCCCAGCGGTGATAGTTGGAATGATTCCGGGCATTGGGGCATTTTGCGCATTGATCGTAAAACGCGTATTGGGAACAGTGGGATTCGGCCAAGAGGGCCAACCATACAGCTCCGAGCTATTGGCGAATCTGACGGACAGAGGGAATCTGTTTGCGGAGGGCGTCTTTGCCTTGGAGCAAGGTTGGCTCTATGCGTCCATTCTGCTTTGCGGGTTCATGGTTGCCTTGATAGAAAGGCATTTTTCGAATGCGATTCGATGGATCGTCGCTTCGGCTGGACTATCGGCCCTAGGTATCATTCATTCCTTTAAAATAACGGATGGGGACATCACCACATCCATTGCTCCGGCATGGGAGTGGACGTTCGGGTATTTAGCGGCGGCCGGCATACTGGTCGCAGTCAAATTCGCAATGACTTGCAATTTAGAGGGGGAGAATAGCTGAGGAACATATGCCAATTGTAAGATTATCAGGAACGGTCGAAGGCGAGTGCGACGCCAATCGCGAATCTAGAGCGCGGATGTTGTACACCCTTTTCGCCAACGGGTGGGATATTTATAATTCCAATGGAGATCAGAGGATAACGCTTTCGAACATCGAGCGTAAGATACAGGAGTCCGATGCGTTTGTGTTTATGCCAGGAGCATCTCTAGAAGACTTGTTTAAGGCCGTATCCATATTCGTAGGCTACCAGACCTTGGATCCGCATCTGTTTGGCAAAGCGACCTCGATTTTAAATACGGACGATTCCTGGGATCCGCTACTCGAGCTTTTAGACAACCTGCAAGAAATCGGCGCCATTAGGCAAGATTATCGCCAATTTCTGTTGATCGCCCAGTCTCCCAGCGAAGTGCTGAAGTGCGTAGATCGGGTCCGGGTGGAAGGGCTGCCCGATGTCGGAAGGGAAAAGGTGACGACCAATCACAGCGATTCGTTCAGCAATCCGAGACCGGAAGATTATCGAGCGAACGTATGCATTTTCTGTTCCGCTTCGATGGAGAATCCATCGTATCTGAGCGAAGGCTACGAATTGGGCAGGCTTCTCGCCGAAAACAAGCTGGGATGCGTTTCAGGAGCCGGTACAACCGGTGTCATGGGAGAAGTCGTCAAGGGCGCTGCCGAAGCTGGGGGATGGGTCGCGGGGTCCAATGTGCCGCATATTATAGAGCTGGAAGGGCTGCCGGAAGGGCTTTCCGCGTTCTGGCTGACTCCCGATATCTACACTAGGATGGAGGCCATGATCGAGAACTCCGATAAGTTCGTCATTTTCCCTGGCGGGGCTGGAACGGTGCAAGAAATGTTCGCCTTGCTTATACTAAAAGCTGCGGAAAACCCTATGATGAAAGGTAAGAGCATAATCATCTACAATCGACCGGTGGCGGGATCGACTGACGGGTATTGGGACCGTCTTCTCGTTTTGCTCGAGCCCTGGAAAGATGCGAACCTCTTTGCCGTAGAAACGGAATTGGACGGGCTGATTGATAACTTAGGGAACTTAAATGGAAAGGCGTAGGGGTTATATGTTAAGGCAAATAGGATCTAGATTGTCTTTAAGTATAGAAGAAAATTCCACTTTTATGGCTCGAAGGGCAAACGTAGTTTCTATTGACCCAATCAGATCAGCGAGGCTCAGTTGTCCTAAATTCCAAAGTCCAGGACGTTCAATCGCCTAAGTTGGTTTCTGCGATTCGAGTTTTCCACCTGCCAATGCGTCATTCTCTGACTCTTTTGAGAAATCCCAAGCGACTTATCGGCTTTGCAGTTTCGGTCGGGCTCGCCTGTATTGTATTTTATCTGCTGCCTCAGAGATCATTTGAGGGCCAGGACCTTAACGGCCAATGGTTTAGCGTCCTTCCGCCCATTGTAGCTATCGCCGCTGCTCTGTTTTTCCGCAACTTGGTGGTGGCCCTCACTGCCGCTTTTTTGACCGGAGCCTTTCTGACTTACGGATGGAACCCGTTTGTTGTCCTGCCCAACGCGATAAACGCGTTCGTCATTAAGAACCTCGTTGATAGTTTTAATATTTCCATCTTCGTCTTCCTCTTCGCTCTGGTGGGGATGATACATGTGATTTATCGAAGTGGCGGTATTCACGGAATGGCGGAAAAGCTGGTCGTCGTCGCCCGGGGTCGCCGTAGTGCCAAGTTGGCAACGATACTCTCAGGTATCATCATATTTTTCGATGACTACTCGAACACGATTGTGGTTGGCTCCACGATGAGGAAACTGACCGATCGCTGGAAGATTTCCCGAGAGAAACTAGCTTATCTAGTGGATTCAACCACCGCCCCTATTGCCGGATTGGCAATACTTTCCACCTGGATCGCCTTCGAGGTTTTCCTATTTTCCCAAATGTCGCGGGAGCTAGGCTTAGAGGAGGGCGGGTACGAGATATTTATCAAGAGTGTTCCCTTTCGCTTTTATTGTTGGGGGACATTGATATTCTTGGTCATATCATCGATCAGCGACCGGGACTTTGGGCCCATGTACAAGGCGGAAAAACGCGCTTACGAGACGGGCGAAGTACTTAGGGGGGGTGCCCAACTGATAGTCAGAGAGAACAACAAAATCCTCGAACCGGAGATCGGCCAGCGTTACTTGGCTCGCAATGCGGTTTTTCCGATTCTATGGGTAATCTTATCCATTTTTTTCGGTATACTAATGCTTGGCCGGTATCGAATGCTTGGCGACGGTGTAGAATTCTCTTTTGGTGATATGTCAGATTGGCGCGAGGCGTTTGGATATGCCACAAATCCCTCCTATGGAGACGCAGGATCAATGCTGATTCTAGCACTGGCTGCCATAACCGGTGGACTACTGGCGATATTGATGGCCGCGTTCAGCAGGGTGCTGGCTCCGAAAAAGGCATTAAAAGCTTATGGGCAAGCGATTCCCACGTTGTGGATGGCGGCCTTTATTTTAATCATGGCTTGGAGCATGAAGGAGATCTGCACAACTGGACTGAATACAGACGAGTATTTGATTTCCCTTCTAGGCGATCGACTTCCGGTTTGGACCCTGCCATTGTTGACGTTTTTTATCGCCTCAGGCATGGCTTTTGCGACGGGCACTAGTTTTGGCACTATGGGAATACTAATTCCAGTGGTTTTACCCCTCGCGTACAGCCTGGGAGCATACGATAGCGATTCGCATCTATTATTTTGGCTCACGTCTGCTGCCATACTGGATGGAGCGATATTCGGAGATCACTGTAGTCCAGTCAGCGATACAACTGTATTGTCTTCCATTGCTTCAGGTTGTGACCATATAGATCATGTAAGTACCCAAGTTGTCTATTCTCTCACGGTGATGACACTATCCGCTTTTCTAGGCTATCTATCAATTGGCTTTGGATTGCCGCTCTGGTTGTTCTTCGTCCTCTTTCCGCTAATGACCCTAGGGATATTGTTTGTATTTGGAAAAAAGATTGCGAGTTGATGGTGGCTACCTAGTTTTTCGCGGTAGATCGGTTAAACTTTTGGTTCCGGTCTAGATAGCTTTGACCAGCTCTTTGACTAGGTACTGCATGCGGTCCTTTACGCTATTGGCCACATCCTTTACATCATCATGGGTAAGAACTTCCTTGGACTTTCCAGCCGCAAGGTTTGTGATGCAGGAAAGCCCCAGAACTCTGGCCCCAGCGTGTCGTGCGGCTATCACTTCCGGAACGGTTGACATCCCCACAGCGTCTGCCCCGATCCGGCCCAGCATCTCAACTTCCGCTGGTGTCTCGTAGGAAGGTCCTAGCATACTAGCGTATACCCCTTCCTTCAGATCCAAACCGCCCGTTAAACCGATCCTCCTAGCTTTGCCTCGGAGTTCAGGATCATAGGCTAAGCTCATATCTGGAAAACGCGGACCCAATGAATCCACATTCTCACCGACTAAGGGATTTTGCCCCGTCATATTAAGGTGATCCGAAATTAGCATTAAGTCGCCTTCTACCAGACTTGCGGAGATCCCGCCAGCCGCGTTGGTAATCACGACTGAATCGATGCCCCAATGGATCAGAGCCCGCAGCGGAAAGACCACTGCAGCAGCAGAATGCCCTTCGTAGAGATGGTTTCGGCCTGCCATTGCGACGACAGGAACTCCTCCGAGCTTTCCCGCAACGAGTGCGCCCTTGTGGCCCTCTACGGTTGAAGGTATAAACCCGGGAAGCTCGCTGTACGAAGCTTCTCTAGGGTTCTCGAAAAAGTCGACCAAATTGCTAAGCCCAGAACCCAACACCAAACCTATTTTTGGGGCCTCTCCAAAATGGGATTCAAGGGTTTCTCGAGCCAATGCCAGATCCGTCTCGATACCGGATACTTCCGACATATTCATGTGCGACTGTCCAGTTTCTGTTGTCTCGCCAAGCCAGCTGGCGGTTGAAGATCGGGTCCGCAACCTCGGTTTATGTTGGCCCTCCGGTTTATTCTTCGTGCTTCGCTAGGCAGCTTAGTCATTTTCGGTTTCACCGTTTGGGTCGAGGTAGTTTCCCTCGAAAGCGTCGCCAGTACTACTAGGCTCCGGTCCCATTGCCTCCGCCGGGATCCGCGCTATGGTTTCGAGCACAACTGGAATCGCGAACGCGGCTATGGTTTGGACGCTTGTTTGCATTTGAGCGAAAGTGAAAGGGCGAACTCCGACGGCTGGGTTCGATATCGAACAAATCGATCCGTAGCGGATCCCGAATTGACGGGCGTATACGATGCAAGTCGCTTGGTTCATGCTAGTTAGTTCGCCGCCCATTTTTCGCATCGCTCTAATTTCGGCGGGACTTTCAAAGCGTCCGGGCGCGAACTGCACAAAGGTACCGGTTTCGTAGATGTTTCCCTGGTACTCTGTGTTTGATTTGCGCTTCCTCGACTCGTCGATGAGGAGCGCTCGAATTGAAGGGCTGAGCGGAATTTCGAAATTGGGGAAGATTCCAGGGCGGCTGTGTCCTGAAGCAGCTAATACATCATTGGGCCGCTCAGCTCGCCATTCGATAAAATCGTCGATAACGACGATGTCGTCGAAATCCATGTCAGGGTTGATGCCGCCAGAGGTGGCACCGCTAATTGCATGGGTAACGCCCAATTCATAAAGAGCGGTCCACGTCCGTACGTGATATATGCCATCGGGCTCGCTCGCCGGCTTGTCCATTAATCCGTAGATTGGTATGTAGTAGAAGGGAACTCCTTTGTAACGCTTGCGATAGACTACTGGACTCGGCCCTGCTCTGGTATGAAAGGAGAATGAGCTTTCGTCATCGGCTAGCCCCTTGGCAAACTCAATTGGCGTTCCGAAGGTCGTTCCTCCCACTACCGCGATAAAGACTTTTTCCCCATTTGGAGGCTCTGGTGCTTGAGCGCTTAAAATAGACGCACTTGCGACAGACAGAACAAGGAATAGGGCTTGTTTGAGCATAGTGCGAAGGTAGCATAGACCGTGCCATAGATAGTCCGGCCATCTCCGAACGCGTCTAGCTGATTCATGCATTGGGAGAGGTTGCCGAGAAAAATGGCGACAAAGAAGGCGGCTGCCAACCAGCCCGCAAGGACGCGGTACGAATTCTCAAGACTCGCGAAAATGATTTTTCCGTCAAGGGGCCATGCATCACAGGATAATGCGCGAGCTCAGTTCGCTTGCCGCGTCACTCAATACAGGAAGCATTGTTTCCAGCATCTCCGCTTCGCTGACCAGTGGCGCTTGAAGTCCAATATTCATAGCGGCGACGACCGCTCCGTTCTGGTCTCGCACAGGTGTGGCCAGCGAGCGCAGACCGATTTCCAGTTCCTCGTTTATGATCGCGTATCCCTGCCGGTTTGCTGATTCGAAGATTTTCATGAGCTCGTCGCTGTCGGTAATCGTATATTTCGTGCGAGCGACTCGATCAGAGTTCTCTAGTGCTTTCCTTTGTTCCGAGGGCGGCAGCGCGGCGAACAGAACCCTGCCCAGAGAGGTGCAATAGGCTGGCAGGCGACTACCGATTCCAAGCGAAACGGTCATAACTCGCCTAGCGGCGGAGCGGGCGATGTAGACGACATCGCTGCCATCGAGAACCGCGAGCGAGCAGGACTCTCCGGCCTGCTCCTTGACCCGATTGAGATATTCCGGGGCAATCGAAAGCAGCGGATTCGCTTTAAAATAGGTTTGGCTCAAGGAAAGAATTTTCGGTTCCAGATAGTAGCCGTCATCCGCTTGCCGGACATAACCGAGTTCAGAGAGGGTGTACAAGCAACGGCTTACCACCGCTCGGGACAAGCCGGTACGCTTGCTGATAGTCGGGGCCCTCAATCCGGTGGCGCTGTTTTGGAAGGAAGAGAGCACTTCGATTCCTCTAGCCAGGGAGGTCATGAAATTCGGGTCGCCCGACCGGAAAAGAGCTGGATTGAGGTGCTGCATAGG
Source organism: Candidatus Pelagisphaera phototrophica (assembly GCF_014529625.1). Lineage (GTDB taxonomy): Bacteria > Verrucomicrobiota > Verrucomicrobiia > Opitutales > Opitutaceae > Pelagisphaera > Pelagisphaera phototrophica. The sequence goes on along the minus strand of NZ_CP076039.1, from coordinate 3,138,191 downwards.
AAGTTGACTTTCAAAGAAAACCCATCAATTGTTCATTAATCGGACAATTGTCCGATAATCGAACATCAGTCAAGTTAGCAATGCCTCATTTCACATCACTATCGGATGCGATTGCGACCCATGTCGAAAGTGGGTTGACCGTGTGTTTGGAAGGGTTCACGCACTTGATTCCCTTTGCGGCTGGGCATGAGATCATCCGTCAAGGAGTAAGGGATTTGACGCTCGTCCGCATGACGCCGGATCTCATTTACGATCGCCTGATTGGGATGGGCTGCGCCCGAAAGGCGATCTTCTCTTGGGGCGGGAATCCGGGAGTGGGCTCGTTGCATCGCTTCCGCGATGCGGTCGAGAATGGATGGCCTAACGCGATTGAGGTGGACGAGCGGAGTCATGCGGCGGTCGCTGCGGCGTACACGGCGGGCGCGTCGGGTTTGCCTTTGGGAGTTTTGCGCGGATTTACGGGATCGGATTTGCCGGATCGGAATCCGAGTATCCGTTTTTTGGATTGCCCTTTTACCGGTGAGCGATTGGCGGCGACTCCAGCGATCAATCCGGATGTTACTGTCATTCATGCCCAAAAGGCGGATAGGAAGGGAAACGTGTTGCTCTGGGGGATCATCGGGGTGCAAAAGGAGGCGGCCCTTGCGGCACGATCCTGCATTGTAACGGTCGAAGAAATTGTCGACGAGTTGGAGGCGGTCCCCAATGCTTGTGTTCTCCCTTCTTGGGTGGTGAATGCGATTTGCGAAGTTCCAGGGGGAGCATCCCCGTCGTATGCGCACTGCTACTACGAACGAGACAACGCGGCGTATATCGAATGGGATACGATCGCCAAGGACCGCGATACTTTCACCAACTGGATGAGAGCAAATGTCTTGGAGGTTGAGAATTCTGTTGATTCGAGCGGGGGAATGGCCTCATGAGCGAAGCGACTCCGGAGGAAATTATGACAATCGCCGCATCGCGACGATTGCGAAATGGGTCCACGTGTTTTGTTGGGATCGGCATTCCTTCAATGGCGGCGAACCTCGCCAGGTTGACACATGCTCCGGAGATCGTCCTCATTTACGAATCGGGAACGATCGGGGCCAAACCGAGTGTGCTGCCCTTGTCGATTGGCGACGGGGAATTAGCCGATACGGCGGATGCTGTGGTGTCCACGCCTGAAATATTCGCTTATTGGTTGCAGGGCGGGCGTGTGGATGTTGGTTTTCTCGGAGCTGCCCAAGTTGACCGTTTCGCCAACCTCAATAGCACGGTCATCGGGGACTATGGAAATCCAAAGGTTCGCCTGCCGGGAGCGGGTGGGGCTCCCGAAATCGCAAGCTTAGCCAAGGAAACGTTGATTATCATTAAGCACAGCCCCCGAACATTGGTTGAACGAGTGGATTTCATTACATCGGCGGGCTATTTGGATGGGTGGGACGCCCGCGAGAAGGTGGGACTTAAAGGCGGCCCTGTGGCGCTCATAACCGACCTGGGCGTATTGGTTCCCGAAGATGACACGCGAGAACTAGTAGTTGCCAAGCTGTATCCGGGAGTAACCAAGGATCAAATTCAACAAGCGACTGGCTGGGAGATCCGTTTTATGGATACCGTTACCGAGATAGAGCCGCCGAGCGACTCGGAATTAATGGCCTTGCGCGATCTTCTGGCAAGAACGGACGCAGCTAGAGCGAAGCAAACCTGAGCGACTATGGACGATTCTAATAGAAATGCCTGGATATGCGATGCCATCCGAACGCCAATTGGCCGCTACGGAGGGGCTTTGGCATCGGCACGCCCTGATGATTTAGGCGTAGTCACCTTAAAGGCTATCATGGAGCGCCACGATCGGGTGGACTGGGGCGAGGTCAACGATGTTATTTTCGGTTGCGCCAATCAAGCCGGAGAGGACAACCGGAATATTGCCCGCATGGTTGCCTTGTTAGCTGGCCTCCCGGAAAGAGTACCCGCCGTCACGGTAAATCGGCTTTGCGCGTCTGGCTTGGAAGCGGTATCGATTGCCGCTCGGGCAATCAAGGCAGGTGAAGCCCGCATGTGCCTAGCTGGAGGAGTGGAGTCGATGTCGCGGGCCCCGTTCGCGATGCTTAAGTCGACCCAAGCATTCCATCGATATAACCAGTTAGTGGATACGACTTTGGGTTGGCGATTCGCCCATCCCGATATGGCTACCCGCTTCGGGATCGATTCCATGCCGGAAACCGGAGAGAATGTGGCGGAGCGATTCGGTGTATCTCGCGAAGATCAGGATGCCTTCGCCTTACGTAGCCAGGCCCGCGCAAAGGCGGGGAATGAGCGCGGCTTTTTCAAAGGGGAATTGGTTTCGGTGACGCTTCCAAGAAGAAAAGGGGATCCGATCGTGGTCGATGCGGACGAGCATCCGCGTCCGGATACAAGCGCGGAAGGCCTGGCCCGGCTCAAGCCTTTCGTAAAGCCGGATGGAACGATCACCGCAGGGAATGCATCGGGGATCAACGACGGAGCCTGCGCTTTGCTGGTCGCCAATGACGATGCCGTTTCCATAAATGGGTTTGAGCCATTGGCTCGAGTGGTGGCTACGGTAGCGGTGGGGGTTCCGCCTCGAATTATGGGGATTGGTCCGGCCCCTGCGATTTCGAAGTTGCTCGAACGAACAGGAGTCGCGCTGGCCGACATCGATACGATCGAAATTAATGAAGCGTTCGCTTCGCAATCGCTCGCCTGTCTGAGAGAGCTTGGGCTGCCGGACGATGCCGCTCACGTGAACCCGAACGGGGGAGCAATCGCCCTCGGTCACCCATTGGGCATGAGTGGCGCCCGCCTGATAACGACCGCAACGAGGCAGCTGGCGGCGATTGATGGACGCTTTGCGATTTGCTCCATGTGCGTAGGTGTAGGACAGGGAGTCGCTATGTTACTGGAACGTCCAAGATGAGCGAGTCCGAGCGAAAGGTTGTTTTGGTTACGGGATCCGCGACAGGCGTGGGCAGGGCCTGTGCGGTGAAATTCTCTTCGATGGGGTTCGATGTGGTAGTGAACTTTCCTGGGGCGGACGAGGAGGAGGCGAAAGAAACCGTTCGACTTGTGGAAGCCGAAGGAAAGACTGGGCTACTGTCGCGTTGCGATGTTAGCCGTGACGACGAAGTGGTGGCGATGCTCGCCGCTACGGAGAAAGCCTTTGGGCATCTCGATGTCCTGGTAAACGCGGCAGGGGCGACCGCTTTTGTGAAACACGACGACCTTCAGGGTCTCTCGGAGGCACAATGGGATTCGATACTGGCGGTAAACACCAAAGGTCCCTTCTTTGTTACGAGAGCGGCGGTTCCCTTGCTCGAAGGTCGAAAGGGAGCAGCGGTGGTCAATGTTTCCTCGGTGGCGGGGATTTCCGGATTCGGATCTTCGATCGCCTATTGCGCGAGCAAGGGGGCGTTGAATACGATGACGAGATCCTTGGCTAGAGCCTTGGCTCCGAAAATCCGCGTGAACGCCGTCTGCCCAGGACCAATCGACAGCCGCTGGCTGCGTCAAGATATGAGCGAGGGGGAAATCTCGGATCGCGTTTCCACTTTTCCGATCCCTCGACTATCTTCTCCTGGAGACATTGCCGATACCGTAACCTACTTGGCTGTGGGTACCGCCATGACGACAGGCCAGATACTAGTTGTGGATGGAGGCCGAACGATATAGCTATGCGGACGTTTTGGAGCAGCTATGCGAGTCCGCGACTAATGTTCGGTCCGGGAGTCTTCAACGAACTAGGGAAAGCGGTCTCCCAAGTGGGCGGGCGTAGGGTTTTCGTCATTACGGACCCTGTTTTGGAGTCGCTAGGCATCGTGGATCGGGCGCGGCAGGCGTTGAATATGGAATTCGAGGTCTTCGCCGGAGGGGAAATCGAGCCATCGACCGATACCGTTGCCCGATGCGCGGATATCGCTCGCGAGTATGGCCCGGATACGACTATCGCGATCGGCGGCGGGAGCAATATGGATTTGGCCAAATTGACTTGTGCCGCAGTTTCATCGGGCAGGAATCCGGAAGCATTGCTGGGCTTCGATGAGGTTCCAGGTCCCGTGGGGCCTCTGATATGCGTTCCGACCACTGCCGGCACTGGCAGCGAGGCTTCCCACTCTGCGGTAATACGAAACTCCAATAACGGGAAGAAGGAGGCGGCATTGAGCCACTATCTGCGTCCTCAGGTCGCCGTGGTGGATCCCGAACTGACGCTCTCCTGTCCGAGGAAGCTGACGGCCGAGAGTGGCATTGATACCTTAACTCATGCGATTGAAGCGTATTTGGCTAATGATTACTCTGCCTTGATTTCAGGGGAGAAAGGGACGCTGCCCTATGAAGGGAACAATCCTTTAGGCGATCTCTATGCCGAGAAATGCATTCATATGGTCGGTAAGCGCTTTTTGGATGCGGTTCGCGATCCGAAAAACTTGGAGGCCCGCGGGGGTATGTCTCTAGCGGCAACATTGGGTGGATTGGCATTTTCAAATTGTGGCGTGGCTCTGGCCCATGCACTGGAGTATCCGATAGGCGAACGCTATAAATGCGCTCACGGAGCGGGCAATGGGATCGTTTTGCCTGAGGTGATGCGTTATCTGGCGAACGCCAAGGGAGATCGTCTGGCGAAAATCGGCGAGTTGCTGGGAGCAGACGCTTCGTCGGAAGCAGCGATCGAGGAAGTGACTCGTCTGCGTCGAGAGGCGGGGCTTCCCGAATGTCTTCGCGATGTTGGTGCTGCGCCGAACGATCTTGCAGCGCTCGCGGCGACAGCGGCCTCTCTGAAGCGGTTGATGGCTCTTTCTCCCATATCCCCATCCGAAGCGGACTTGCGTCGAATTCTGGAGGCTTCGTTCTAGCCCCCGCGACCTTCCCTCAATTGATGAAACCCTACGTATTCGTATTTTTATTACTTCTTTGCATTCTGGCTACCCTGACAATCGCCCTATTCCTTGAGCCGCCCGAAGCAGCGAGTGGCGTGGTCCATCCCGATTTTGGAACCATGAGTCAAGGAGGCGATGCCGATCGTCATGAAGGCCGATTGTTGGGCGGCTGGCTATATGGCTCTCTACAGATCGGATTGTTTGTCTTCCTCATCGGCCAATGCGTGCCATCAGGCAGGCCTAGGCGATGGCTGATCGGGGCGAGCGGCGGTTTGTACCTAGCGGTCTATCTCGCTTTGATTCTTTCCTATGGCAAAGGCGTCGAAGGCGCCCCCTTTATTTTGGGATTCCCGCTTCCGACGGCTTGGCTTGTGTTTGGTATGTGGCCGATCTCCGCCCTTTTTGCGATTCTCTACGCGACCCAATACGCCAAGTGGATCTACACCCCCGAGGATGCTAGCCGTTTCCAGTCTATAAAGAAACGTTACCAAGGAGGCCCCGAAAATGGATCCTAATCGGATTATTCTGCTCTGCGTCCTTGCCTATATGGCCCTCTGCGTAGCGATTGGGCTTTGGGCCTTGAAACGGACTCGGAATACCAGCGATTTCTTCATGGCCAGTCGCAACTTGGGAGTGCTGATCACGGGAATCGCTCTCTTTTCAAGTATAATGAGCGGCTTTGGCTTCGTCGGCGGCCCCGGGCTCGTCTATCGGATGGGCATAAGCTCTTTTTGGATACTGGTCACCACGCCGATCGGATTCGCGCTAGCATTTTTCCTCGTAGCGAAGCGTATAAGACTCTTTGCCGAACTTCGCAATTCCATCTCGCTGCCCGATATCGCCGCCGCCCGTTACCGCTGCCCCAAGGTCCGAGGATTGGTCGCGGTCGCCATTTTGTGCGGAGTGATCGCCTATTTGGCGACCCAGATTCGGGCGATGGCCTTCGTGCTCCAGGAGATTTTCGCCTCTAATGGGGTTTGGGGACATGATTCGGTTGTATTCTGCGTGGTCGTATCCTGCACTGTGCTGGTCTTCTACTGTGTGACTGGGGGGATTATCGCTTCGGTTTACACCGACCTTTTTCAAGGGATCGTGATGGTGGTCGTGGCGGTGCTTATATTCGTGGGCGCGGTAGGGGCGATAGAAGGTGGAATGGGAGGAATGATGGAGGTCATTCTCAAGGACAATGCCGAGGCGGCCGGCCCGTGGGGTACGCTCGGGATGTTAGGGTGCCTGTCTTGGTTTTTCCTTTTCACACTGGGCGTGGCTGGGCAGCCGCACGTGGTGACGAAGATGATGATGAGCCGAAAAGTCGAGGACGCCAGAATAACGCTTCCGATAACCTTGCTAGGCTATACGGTCACCGCACTGCTGTGGATCGGCATTGGAATGCTCATGCGGTCCGTCGTTCTCAATGGTGGCCAATCGGAGCTTGCTCGGGCAGACGATGCCGCGGCGGTCTTTCTGCAGAGCTATGCGCATCCCGTTTTAGCCGGACTCGTATTCGCGGGATTGTTTGCCGCTATCATGTCCACTGCGGATGGGTTCCTAAATATTGGAGCGGCTGCGATCGCCCATGACATTCCAAGAGCGTTAACCGGAAGCGCAATACGGCGCGAGCTAATGTGGGCCCGTATCGCGACTGTGGTTCTCGCTATTCTTGCGGCGGTTTTCGCTCTGCAGTCCCCCATTCAACTGATTGGCCAATTAGGGGCCTTCGGTTGGGGCGTTTTCGCATCGGCGTTGGTCCCGGTAATCGGCTTAGGCTTGAATTGGCGTGGCGGATCTAGAAAAGCCGCCTTGGCAGCTATCGTTTTCAGCCTCGCTGCCAATGGGGGACTCGTTATCGCTCAAATGGCCGGTTTCTCCATCCCCTACGGCGTTTCTGGAGGAGCGCTCGCGTTGATGGGGTCTACCCTGGTTTTCGTGGGGATTTCCTTGACTTCGAAAAGTGATTCGTTGAGTCCCGATATTGAGGAAGTCATGAAATTATAGTTACGCCGAAAAGAAGGTACTGACAATGAAACTTTACTCTAAAGGGGCCTGGCGAGGCGGAGATGAATCGATCGAGGTAATCAATCCGTTCGATGGGCAAATCGTGGATACGGTCCCCCGGGCGACGGCCCAGGATGTGGAAGAGGCCATCGAATCGGCGCAAAGAGGCGCGGGGGATATGAAGTCATTAACGGGCTACGAGCGATTCGAGATCCTCAGTCGGGCTACGGCTCTACTCCGCCAAAGGGCGGATGAGATAGCTCGAACTTTGAGCCTAGAGGAAGGAAAACCGTTGGCGGAGGCCCTTTTCGAGGTCGATCGCTCAGCCCAAACTCTCGAGTTGAGCGGCGAGGAGGCGAAGCGACTCTCGGGGGAGGTGCTGCCGCTGGATGGCGGCAAAGGGGTTAAGAACAAGCTTGGGTTCACCTTGCGTGTTCCCTGTGGGGTAATCGCGGCGATCGCCCCGTTCAACTTTCCGCTTAATCTGGTTTGCCACAAGGTCGGGCCAGCGATCGCGGCGGGCAATTCCGTGATACTGAAGCCGGCTAGCGATACGCCATTGGTGTCCCTTAAGTTAGTTGAAATTCTGCTGGAAGCGGGCCTGCCTCCGCTGGGGATATCCTGTTTGACGGGGAGCGGTTCCCTGATTGGTGAGAAGATTTGCTCGGACCCCCGCGTTCGCAAGATCTCCTTTACGGGGAGCAAGGAGGTGGGCGAGCGCATTTGCGCCGTCGCGGGAATCAAGAAAGTGACGATGGAGTTGGGGTCTAATTGCCCACTGGTCGTTCTGCCCGACGCGGATTTGGATGAAGTCGCCAATCTGGCGGTTTCCTCGGCTTACACCAACGCGGGCCAGGTATGTATATCGGCCCAGAGACTTATCGTGATGGAGTCCGTTCGCGAAGCGCTCATCGAAACGATGAAGCCCAAGGTGGAGGCTCTAAAAGTGGGGGACCAGTTGCTCGAAGAGACGGGCATTGGCCCAATGGTACGGAAGTCGGACGCCTCTAGGGTTGAAAGTTGGATACAGGAGGCTGTGGGCGATGGAGCGCAATTGGTATGCGGGGGGGAGAGGGATGGCGCTCTCATGCAGCCGACGCTGCTCGACGTAGCGACTCCCGATATGCGCGTGTGCCGCGAAGAGCTGTTCGGCCCTGCGGTATCGGTGATGAGCGTCTCGAGCATAGACGAAGCCATTCGTTTGGCGAATGATACAGAATTCGGTTTGAGCGCGGGCCTGTTCACGAAGGATATCGATGCTGCCATGCGTTTCGCTCGGGAGGTGGATAGTGGCAATATTCATATCAACTGGGGACCGTTATGGCGGACCGATGCCATGCCCTATGGCGGGATGAAGGGAAGCGGAATGGGCAAGGAAGGCCCGAAATACGCAATCGAAGAAATGACTGAAATGAAATCGGTGGTCATCCATTCCAAATAAATCAATACAGTTATGAGAATCGTCCGCTCTTTATTTTGCGTAGTCGCTTTTAGTTATCCTGCACTGGTTCATGCTTCTCCCGTTCAGGTAGACTCGGGGAAAATCTCCGGCATCGCATTGGATGCTGACTCTGGTCTGCAGGTATATCGCGGCATACCGTATGCGAAACCTCCTATTGGCGACTTGAGATGGCGTCCTCCGCACGCCGTCGAGTCCTGGAAAGGCGTTCGCACTTGCGATACCTTTGGACCGGCGAGTATCCAGAAAACGGGCCGAAACGCCACGCAGGAGCAAAGCGAAGATTGCCTCTACCTTAACGTCTGGACAACCAAAGGCGGGGACGAATCTGCCAAGCTTCCCGTTATGGTTTGGATACACGGAGGCGGGTTGAATCTAAGTTGGGGGCACAAGGAGTCCTACGACGGAACGGCCTTTGCGAAAAACGGTGTCGTCCTAGTATCGATAAACTATCGTCTCGGTGCCCTAGGGTTTCTCGCTCATCCCGCGCTGTCGACGGAATCCTCTCGCGGAGTTTCGGGCAACTACGGGTTTCTCGACCAGATAGCGGCTCTGGAATGGACCCGGCGGAATATAGCGGCCTTTGGAGGGGACCCCGAAAACGTTACGATTTTCGGGGAGTCAGCCGGAGGAACGAGCGTAGCGGTCCTTTGCTCCTCTCCTCTGGCCAAAGGATTGTTTCACAAAGCGATTATTCAAAGCCCATGGATGTTTGGATACATCGACGAGCTGGCGAGCCCTAATATCGTCAAACTAAAGGAGCCGGTTTCCAACACGCCATCCGCGGAGCAACTCGGGTTGGATTGGGCGGAACCCAAGGTCAAGGGATCGAACGCGGACGCGCTTAAAGCGCTTAGATCGTTGAGCCCATCTGAAATACTCGAGAGGGTTCGCTACTACCGAACGAGAGCCACGATTGACGGATGGGTCCTGCCGGACCATCCGGCGCATGTCTTCGCGAAGGGTCAGCAAGCCAACGTGCCTGTGATTATTGGGACGACTCGCGATGAAGGGGCCTATTTTCGGAACTACGTTCGCTTTGCGCAGCGCGCTGAATTGGAAGCGAAGCTCGAAGCGTTCTACGGGCGATCCGTCAAAAAGGTCTTGGCTCAATACCCGGGAGAAAGCCAAGATGAACTAAAGCAAGCGGGCATCCAGTTTGTGACGGATGCCTGGTTCGTCCATCCTGCCGGTCAATTGCTAGAGGGAATGCAGCGGGTTTCCTCTCCCGCGTTTCAATACGACTTCGCCAAACCGAGTAGCAGGAACCCGAGAATGGGAGCACCGCATGCCATAGAGTTGCGCTATGTTTTCAATACTTTAAACAACGCCGATGAGTTTCCCGAAAATCAGGTATTGTCGGATAAGGTCATGAAGTACTGGGTACGCTTTGCGTATTACGGAGACCCAAATGGACCGGACCTGCCGAGGTGGCCGGAGTACGAGGGCAACCGAAAACCTTACCTTATACTCGACGATTCCATCTCAACGGGGTTCGATCTGCGAAGAGAGGCCAGCGATGCCCTCGAAGGGGCAACGCAGGGAATTTACAATTAGAATTATGAATAAGTCTAGCAGGTTTTTTTTATGGCCGGTGGTTACGCTGTCTCTTCTGTTAACATCAGCCTATTCCCAATCGCGCTCGGATTTCTCCATTGACGGACCTATCTCCGGCGATGAGCCAGGTGCATCGCGAAATGCCATCTACAGCGCCTCAGCCATCGAACTGGAAGCGAATGGGTATCTGGAGGAAGAGTACTTCATAGAAGGATTGGCTAATCGATATACCCGACCGAAAAAGAAAACGGGAGCGATGATTGATTCGGGCCATCCCTATCGTACTCGCCTGATCGTAAGGCGGCCCCGAAGCGCATCCAACTTTAATGGGGTCGTTATCGTGGAGTGGAATAATGTGACAGCGGGACCCGACAAGGACATCGACTGGTGGATGTCGGGAGATCACTTTGTTCGCGAGGGCTATGCCTATGTAGCCGTTTCCGCACAGTGGATGGGGATCCAATCGATGAAAGACTGGAGCCCGGAGCGCTATGGGAGCCTCGATGTCACCGATGGGGGCAAGGTTGAGAAAGATGACCTCTCGTTTGATATTTTCTCTGCGGCAGGCCGAGCCTTCAATCGTATTGGGAAGCCCTTGAAGCCCGACCAGGCAGACATTCTTGGCGGCTTACTGGCAGAGTTCGTCATTGCCACAGGGCATTCTCAGTCGGCCAATCGCTTGGCGGCCTATGTGAACCATATGCATCCCCTGGATCCGGTCTACGATGGCTTCATGATCCATGGAGGAGGCGCTGAAATCCGGGATGATCTGGAGGTAAAGGTATTCAAGATCATGGCGGAATCGGATATGATCTGGCAGGCTGCGATCCGTCAGCCCAATACGGATACCTTTCATTGCTGGGAGGTCGCAGGCACCTCGCACGTCGATATTCACTTCGAAATGGAATATGGAAAAGTTCGTAATTTGCACTTAGGCAAGCCGTTTAGCGTTGTGACACCGCGAACGCCTGATTGCGATTATCCCGCTTTTAGCAGAGTCCCCTTTAGCGATACGCTCAATGCGGCCTATGAACACCTGCAGCGTTGGGTGCGGGATAACACCCTCCCTCCAGCGGCAGAGCCCTTAGTCATTCTGCAAATAAAGCCCAAACTCGTGTTGGGCTGAGACGAGCAGGGCAACGCGTTAGGAGGCATTCGCCTAGCGTCTCATGCGGTACCCACAGCGAAGAACACAGGCATGAATCCAGGGAGCTACAAGTTTTGCTGGTTGTACGGTAGCCACGAACCCTTTGATGCGGCAACTCTTAGCGAGCGTTATCCCAGCCATGAAGTCTATGTGGAAGCGGTAAAAAAGGTCGCACACCAAAACCTGTCGGACGGTTACATCTTGCGCTATGCGGCGGAACGAACGATTCGCGATGCGGAGAAGTCCAATATCGGGCGATAGGAATCGCCTGGGCATGCCTGTAAAGAGTCCACTGGAGGAGTGAGGATAGCTTTTGACGGCTAGAGATTACTTGCTAGCGGCTACGATTTCTCTTTCGCTCGCCGCGACTTCCCTAAACAGAGGACTGTCGATGACGGCAGCGATTGTATCAACGATCCGATAGTCGTGCTCGGCGGACCTTTCGAGGATCTTTTCGATTTCCCAGTAGTTTTCCGATTCTTCGCCATTGGCGTAGGCGAGCAGCTTAACGATGAAGCAGCGGACGAAGCGGTCGCGGTTGGAGTCGCTCTTCATGAGCTCGCGATACTCGACGATGTCGCTGTATTCACTGCCATTGCGAAACTGGGCGGAGGAGTCCACGGCGATTGGCTCGTTCTCCCAAGGCTTGGGGAGGGGAGGTTGACCTTGGGCGGCCCGACGCAGATCTTCGGCTTGAATTTCTCTAAGCTCCGCCCGCGAGGGTGGGTCTTCCATCTGCATGGTGTATTCCTTGCGCCAGGCCCCGACGGGATCGAAGTTCTCGAAGGCGTAGCCGTAGGGGTCGATACTGCGGTGGCACGAGGCGCAGGTTTCGTCTTCGACGTGAGCAGCGAGGATTTCCTTGATCGTTTTGGCCTGGCGGACGTCCGGCTCCTCGATCGCGACGTCGGCTGGAGGCGGATTCGGGTGAACGCCCAAGAGGTTCTCCATCACGTAGATGGCTCGATGAATAGGCGAGGTGCCGAGACTGTCGGCGGTTAAGGTAAGAAAGGCTCCCATGCCTAGGATGCCGCCGCGCCGACCGTCCTTGAAGGTGTATTTGCGAAGCTTGGAGTCGCGCTCGACGTCGTGGGAAATTCCATACACTTTGGCGAGGTCCGCGTTGACGAAGGAATAGTCTGCGGTGAGGAGCTCGGGAACCGGCGCGTTGTTTTCGATCGCATGGCGGAAGAAAGCTAGGGCTTCGTTGACCATGTCTTCGTTGAGCCGCTTCTTATCGTAGAGCGGGAAATGCTCCGGGTCGGGCGACATGAAATTGATACGGTCGAGCTGCAGCCAAGAGTAGGGAAAATGTTCGAGAAATTCGTCGGCGGCGCCGCTGTCGAATCGTCTTTGAACTTCGGCGAGGACGGTGGAGTAGGAATCCCATTCGCCATTCCGCGCGGCTTTCAGGGCGTTGGCGTTCGGCGGCGAGCTTTCGATGAAGTAGCTGAACTTAGTCGCGAAGCGATCTGGAGGAGCGCTCTCTTCCGGGTTGATAAGTAGAAAAGAGGGGGAGACAAGAATAGCGACGATTCCTTCCTTTAAGGCTTCGACGTCGCCGATGGACGGGGCGTTGGCTTGGACGAGCGATACGATGGGGTCGAGTTCGTTGTCGCGGACCTCGCGTCGCCAAGCGCGTTCCGCGATGGGGCGCAGGATCTCCGTGGCGCGCTTCGCTTGGGGATTCTCTCCTAGCAAGGCGACTTGTCGCTTGGGGGGCCAGCTCTCGTAGAGCGGGCCTTCGACTTCGGCATTGAAAAGACGGGGTCGGGGACCGCGCCAGTACTTCGTCCAGTGGACCCAATGGTCCGGAGCATCTTGTCGGTTCTTGGCGAAGGGGACCTCTTCGCGGACTACTTTGTCGTAAAAGGCGCGATCGTTTTGGTAGAAGTGATCGCGAGCGATGCGGTACTGGAATTTGAAATTTCCATTGCCGTTCAGGCGGAGGCCGTCGGTGGGGTAGGAGATTTGCAACCTAGTGCCAGCGGCGAGCCACTCGTCGATTTCGATTTCGCCGATTTCGCCGTCGGGCAAGGAGAAGTCGAGGTGACGGTCGCCGAGATGCGCGCGAAGAGTAATCGGATCGCCTTCGTAAATGCCGGTCGCTTCGCTGTTGTAGTAGTTGCGATCGACGCCCATGGCTCGCAGTTTGATGCGGTAGCGACCGGATTTCTCGACCGTCTGGAAATTGTCGAAGTAGGCATGTAGGCGTATATCCAGGATTTCGATACTATCGGGCGTTCGATTGGCCTGCTCCTGACGGGGACGCTGATTGATATTGGTCACCCTAAGCTGGCTTGAAGGAACATCGATGCGGCGCGTCTTTGGACGGGGACCAGAGAGAATATGGGCATCGACGATCTTGCGCATGGCTTCGATGTACTGCTCCATGTGGAACTGACTGAAACCAAGCGACTCGCCATGCGTATCGAATCCATGGTGAAGGGAATCGCCGAGCAGGTTGGCGGTTGGTTGGTGGGTGCCGACGTGATCGACGAGCAATACCTCAGCAACGCTGTTTTCGAGTTCGCGGTTGTTTAGGCGGCGTGGCTGCGGACGTTTCAGTTCTTTGGAGCCTTCGTGGTAGGCGCGTACTTTTTCCGTGAGGTAGTCGACGATGAGAGCGCGTTCGGGATCGGATAGTTCGCTCTTGTCCGGCGGCGGCATTTCCGCGAGCGTGACGAAGTCGAGACTGTCTTCCCAGAAGAAGGCATTATTGTCCGTCGGGGCGACGCCAAGATCGGTCAGGGTGAAGTCGCCCTTCATCTCGTCGTCATTGTGGCACTTGCCGCAATACTGCTCCATGAGCTCCTGATTGGCCTGCGCGGGGAGGGAGAGCGCGATGGAGAGAAGGAGGGATAAGGGGATTAAGCGCGGGTAGGGAGGACCGGCTCGGTAGCCCCTGCCGAATTGGGAGATTCGTTGGAGCATGGCTATCCGAGGTCGAAGGTTCCAGAGCTCGTGTTGAAATTGTTGCGTTCGATGCCGAAGCGCTGCTGGATGGTGTTGTAGAGATTGCAGAGTGGCATGTTTTTGCCCCCGGCGCTGCGGGTATCGATGTGGCCGCGATGCTTGAATCCGCCTCCGGCGACGAGAATGGGTAGATCGCGATTGGAGTGGGTGCCCCCGTAGCCCATGCCGCTGCCGAAGAGTACGACGGTATTGTCGAGCATGGTGCCTTCGGCGTTGGGTTCCTTAATGGAGTCCAGTTTTTGGAGACAGCGGGAAAGTTGAGCGATTTGGAAGGACTCGATGGCTACGAGTTCGGCGATCACCTCCGGTTTCTTGCCGTTGTGGGTGCAGGCGTGGTAGCCGCGAGTGACGCCTGCGACGTCGGTGTAGCTGAGTTCGTTGGGAAAGCCGATTGTGGCGACACGTGTGAGGTCGGTTTGGAAGGCGTAGGCGATCATATCGAAGATCGCGTTGTAACGGTTGGCTACGGTCACCTCGTAGGCATTGAAGTGCTCGGAGATGTCGAAGGTTGGCTTCTCCTTGTCGATCCAGTTCTTGCGGTCGGAGAAGGCGTCCTCGAGTTCGCGCACGGAGGTTTCGTAGAGATCCAAGCGTTCCTTATCCGCGGTCGTGGAATTGCGTTTCAAGTTGGATAGCTGACCGCCCACGGCGTCGAGTATACTACCGTTGCGTTCGATGAGCTCGCGGCGAATCTTGCGCTCTTTGGTAGTGAGGTTGAGGAAGAGGTGATCGAAGAGCTTTTGCGGATCGGTGAAAGGATCGAGCTCGACGCCATTGGCATTCCAGCTCATTCGGATGCCGCGTTCGAGCGCCGCGTTGATGTAGGGAAAGCGTACCTGATTGCCGGTTTGGCGAGCGATGAGCTGATCGATGGATATGTTCTTCTCGGGGAAGGCTCCTGAGTTGGCGGGCAGGACTCCGTTGAGGAAGGCGATCTCGCGACCGTGTCCGCTAACCATGTTGTGGTCGGTATGGGAGAGGACGGTTAGGCGATCTTTCAGCCACTCCAGCGATTTCAGAGTGGGAGAAAGCGCGGCGTTCTTTCCGAATTCGGTGGGAAAGAAGTGTTCCGGATGCATGCCCAAGGGATTGCCGACTACGAGAAAGCGAGTCGGGGTTGCGGTGGGCGATGCGCCGGCAGCCATGGATTCTAGCAAGGGGAGCGAGAGAACTCCGCCGATTCCTTTGATGAAGGTACGTCGATCGAGATTCATGGGAAATGGGTTTTGGGAAGAGTGTGTTACTATGGAGATCCCTGGGGATTTGGCGAGTAACTCCGGGGTAGACAAGAAGGGTTGTTGATAGGAAATTCAATTGTTCCTATTTGATACGGAGGGGAGGCTAAAGGTTGGTTTTTCACTACTAAGTTAGATTTTTTAAACAGGAGATTAATAAAACTTAAAGCCGAAAATAGCAGCGAAGCTGATGAAAGCCCCTCAAAGTAAAATTGCCTAATATGGATTCGGCCGATGCAATGCTCTTGTCGCCCTTAGACAAAGCTACACTAATTGACCCATCATGAAACCGAACATAATCCTGACTCTCACGAAAGCCTGCGGAAATTTAGCCGTTCTCGCAGGCCTTATATTTTTGATTATAGAGCTGAGGCAAAATTCCACCATAGCCCTATCTCAAATTCGACAAGAGCGAACACTTAGCATCATTGATGAATACGCTTTGTTTGCTCAGAATCGGCAATTCAGCAGCATGCTTCACAGAGCTCTCGAGGATGGGGACTTTGATTCACTGTCGAAGGATGATTGGAATCAGATCAGACTTTATGAAACTGCTAGGATGGTGAGACTGGAAGACGTTTTTTTCCAGTACCATAACGGTCTTATCGATGACTCCGCCTACAATTTCAGTCTTGCGATGGCGGCAAGTAGACTACCCTTCTGGAAGTGGTTGAAAGTTGCTGCATTCAACCCCGAATTCAGAGCTGCGGTTGAGGCTTCCACCCAGCAGCAGGATTTTAAACAGGCCACGCTTGCGCTAGAATTTTCTAAATGGTCCAAGAAAAACCCAAGCCCGTTCAGGGGAATTTGGGCTCCATCCGTATATGAATAAAGCAAACGAAGAACCGACCAAGCACCAAAGCTGTTTCGCAGGGCAACACCACCAAGCTAACTGAAGGAGCTTATTTGTTTATAGGAAATTCAATTGCTTCGGTTTCTTCGATTCCGACAGTTTCAAGCGTCCGAATATCAACGCTTCCAGTCCCAAAATGGGTGCTGGTCGTGGCGTATTTATCCAAACTCGATCCGTAGTAGGAACTGGCAGCTCGTGCGAGGGCGGGGTAGGCATTTTCAAAGTTTGTGCCTAGCGAGGGTACGCTGAAACGCGTCGTCCAGAGGAGTTCTTGTTTTTTTGTGCTACGAAGCTTTTTGTAATCGTAGGCCATCAGAATGATGAAGTAACGCTCGGCTTCTAGTTCCGCACGAAGATCAAATTCTTCAGCCGCTGTGATATTCTTGCGGTTCAAGGCACGCCCGATCCCCAATTTGATATTGCTCATACCTGCTTGGTTGTTGTGGCTAAGTTCGCTCAATCGTTTTAGGTCATTGAAATAGGTATCATTGATGAAGGGATCCTCATCGATTTGCTTTTCGTCAACCTCTTCGTCGTCTTCATCGAACGGCTGTTCGCCATAAGGATCGTCCATATCGAGCTGAAAGAGGTCTCCCAAATCCTGGGGGACACTCATTAAACCATAGTGCACCACTACCAGTAAATCACCTTGGTCAGCGGAAGCTGAGGGGTAGAAGTTTCGCTGTTTCATGGAATTACCAATGGTGCCCACTAATTCCTCGAATGTTACATTTCTGAGACTGTTGTCGCTGATATCACCACCGTAGAAATTGCCTTTAATGAATACGTAGGTTTCGTAAGTTTCTCCGTTTTCCGATTCCTTATATTCGTTATAGGTTGAAGAAGCTTCAGAGTCTACGAATACGCGGGCGACTTTTGCCGCATGCGAGTTGTTCGTGAATAGTGTAGCCAAAATTGAGAAAGCGATTGAAAAGGCTTTCTTTATTTTCAACTTTTTCAATATCGAAAAGCTATTGTGTTTGTTCATTCCGATTACATTGGAAATATCGATTACGAATCTCATTGACATGACAGGAAACAGTAATCTGCAGGCCACTCAACGATAAATTGGGATGGGGGCGAATGCCAAGAAACGTATGGTGGAGCCAGTGTTATCTCACTAGCTGCTGCAAGGCGGAGATTGGGGTAGGCATCACTTTTTTGGGGATAACCTTAGGTAGTTATTACTTTTCGAAAGAAACCCTGAGAGAGCGATCAGGTTGCGTGATAGGAAGCAATCATAGTATTGTATAAAGAAACACACTATTAGCTTATTAATTATATGAAATTACCGAAAATATTTCGAGTATGGCACATGGTCGCTTTACTGGTTTTCATCTGTTCTGCTTCAGGGGTCAAAGCGGTGTCCATAAATATCACTGGGCAAGGGGCGAATGATGGCAATTGGGAGGTCACTACGGTTTCTGGGTCTTTCAATTCTTTGCAAGGTCAGCTAGAGAGCCAAGTATGGTGGGGTAATAGTGGCTTAGCTGGTATTTTCACTGGCAAGGTCGGATCTTCATTCGGTAGTTCGAATAATGTTTACGGTTCCCAATTTGGACCATTCTTCGCCTACGCCTTTTACGATCGCGTAGATCTGGCTTACTATAACGGAGGTAATGTGGTTGATTCACCCTCATGGACTCCAGTAGATAGTTGGGCTTGGGCCACCGCGACGAGAGTCCCCGACACAGGTTCCACAGCAGCTCTTTTTTTAGTTGGTGTAGTTGCTCTAGCTGCTGCAAGGCGAGGTTGGGGATCAGGCTGAATGGGCAATCTCTCCAAGATACTCCGCTAGTCGCTCACTCCAGCGACACCATCCTGCTCTGAGTTGTACTCAAGCTCGCAAGAAGTTTGCTCCTTGTTGAGCCATGGAGACATGCTCATGGCCTTGTTAGTTGAAAGAGATCCTCTAGCAGCGTTTTTCCTAGCCTTTTCCTCGTTTGCCCCGACCCAGCGGACAAGGTCATTGTCTGGATAATGCTTCCAGATAGAGTCCTGTGGGCTTATTTTTTTAAGCAAGTAGACTTTAGGCATCTTTTGATTTAAGCCAGTCAGAGAATCGAATGGCCCATGGCTTAAGAGTGAAACTAGGTGATGATTGCAGCTGGTCTACCGCTTCATTCATGGCCCGATTTGGCATTGGTATGTCGAGCCATCGCCAAAGATCTTTTCGAATCGCTGCATAGTTCATGCTTTCTTGGTAGGCACTAACGTCAATCAGGTCTTTTTCCCACTGATAGTATACGTCTTCAAATCGTTGGTACCTTACCCTCTCAAACCAGAACAGTCTTTCCTTCTCTAGACCAGTGATAGCCTCAAAATCGCCTTCCATTAAAGCTATATGAACAGGAAACACTGAATCTTCGGAGTATATCTGGCTGAATTCCTCAATCATCGCGTTACTGCGATCCTGCCTGATCCCTGACTGAGCGATACTTGAGGTTTGTCTTAGCTCAAAGATAAGGAAGACCAGTCCAACGATGACTCTGTTTTCATAATGGAATCAAACTTGGAGAAGAGCCGTTAAGGCTACAATTTTTTCTGAGGGCAGTTGATGAATATCAATTGCGATACAGCCGCCTCTCCCGACTCCCGCCCTTGTTGCGTAAAAATGCTTGTGCGAACCGTTCAAAAGGAAGGTTTCAGTTGCAATGTTAGCTAGCGGAGGGAGATTGTTGATAGTAAATTCAATTGTTTCTATTTGTTACGAAAAGGTGACTAAAGGTTGGTTTTGCACTACCAAGTTAGCTACATTCTCAGGCTAGCTAACCCGTTCAAGCGAAACGATCACTTTTTTACTGACCGGTGTGTTGGACTCCGCGGCAACAGATTGAATGTATACTAGTGGGTTGGCTTCCGGGAAATAAGCTGCCAAGCAACCTTGGGGGATATCGTAGGGGACCACTTTAAAATCAAAAACGACTTTGCGCTCAGTACCATGCATCGCAACTATGTTAACTCGAGCTTTTGCGTTAAGTCCAAGTTTCGTCGCGTCATCACGATTCATGAACACTACCTTTCGGCCTTGTTCAATCCCTCGATATCGGTCGTTTAATCCGTAAATCGTTGTGTTGTATTGATCGTGAGAGCGAATAGTCATCAAGCAAAAGTGGCCTTCTTTCAACTTGAACTCTTGGATAGGATTTACCGTAAAGCGGGCTTTTCCACCCGCATTTGCAAATTTTCTAACACGTGGGCCATTTGGCAACTCGAAGCCGGCCTCGTTGCGAATCCGCTCATTGTAGTTTTGAAAACCGGGAATGACCTCTTCGATCTTACTCCGTATTCGGTCATAATCAGCGGCTAACCAATCCCAATCAATATCCGAGCCATTTGATCCTTTGTTTTTGAATACCGTTTTCGCCAAACCAGCAATAATTGCGGGCTCACTCATTAGTTTTTTGGACAAGGGATTCAAGATTCCTTGAGACGAATGAACCACACCCATGCTGTTTTCAACACTGATGAATTGTTTACCCGTTTGCTGAACATCAATTTCTGTGCGCCCAAGGCAAGGCAATATCAGAGCCTCTAGCCCATGGATCAAATGAGAGCGGTTGGGTTTCGTGGCCACGTGAACTGTCAATTGGCAATTTCTCAAGGCGGCCGCAGTCAAATCGGTATCCGGCGCTGCCGATAGAAAGTTGCCGCCCATCGCGAAGAATACTTTCGCTTTGCCCGCGTGCATCGCTTTTATGGCGTCCACTGTGTCGTATCCATGCTTTCGAGGTGAATGAATTCCGAAAGCGGTTTCCAATTTTTGGTGATAAGTCTCTGGCATTTTTTCCCAGATCCCCATCGTTCGGTCGCCTTGAACGTTACTATGACCCCGAACCGGACAAGTTCCGCCGCCGTCAATGCCAACACTCCCTTTCAGCAACAGCAGATTGACCAGTTCTCTTATCGTGGCGACACCATTTTCCTGCTGAGTCAAACCCATAGCCCAACATATGATGATTTTGTCCCGATCGGCAATCATCTCGGCGGCCTCACGGACCTGTTCTTCTGGCAGTCCTGATTCGCGAATGCAGTTATCAAGATTTTCGCCATTCAAGTGAGACACCAATGTATCAATCCCATCGGTAAATTCGTTGATGAACGCGTGATCGAACACTGGTTGGCCAGCCATCTCTTTTTCCAGGAGGATTAATAGCCAAGCTTTCAACAGCGGCAAGTCTCTATTGATTGGGATAGATAGATGTAAATCAGACAACGGTATGCCACCAGTAAGCACGCGCATTGCCTTTTGTGGATTGGTATACCGGACCAACCCTGCCTCACGCAGGGGATTTACAGATATGATCTTGCCGCCATTTTCCTTGCAACGTTCCAATGCCGAGAGCATCCGAGGGTGATTGGTTCCCGGATTCTGTCCAATTACGATAACCAACTCAGATTCATAGAAATCACGCAGGCGAATCGAACCTTTACTAAGTCCTAGTGTTTGACTTAAAGCTTTGCCGCTTGACTCGTGGCACATGTTGGAACAGTCTGGAAGATTGTTCGTGCCGTAAGCTCTTGCAAAAAGCCCGTATAAAAATGCCGCTTCGTTGCTCGTGCGGCCCGAGGTGTAGAATATGGATTCATCTGGCGAAATCGAATTTAGGTGAAAGGCAATTTTTTCAAACGCATTTTCCCAAGAAATTTCTTCGTAGTGAGTCCCTCCTGGCGACAAGTACATAGGCGAAGTTATTCGCCCTGACTTTCCGAGTTCAAAATCGGATAGCCGACTTAGCTCCAATACCGAGTTTCGGGAAAAGAACTCTGGGGTAACGCGACGCTTCGTTGCTTCTTCTGCGAGTGCCTTTATCCCGTTTTCACAATATTCAGCAATTACCGAGCGTTCGTCGTCGGGATCCGGCCAAGCACAACCGGTGCAATCAAACCCTTGCGTTTGATTGACTCTCAAGGTAGTGCGTACAGCGTTTGGCACGCTCATGTGCTTGCCGAGTTGCCTGAAGGATTCGGCAACAGCACGTAGACCTACAGAGCTTTCTTTTTGCTCCTTAATTTTGAGTTTCTTGTCATCAACATTGCCGCGATGGAGCGGTAGATCCTTATTTTTTTTATTTGGCTGTCCCATTCGCAATTTGTCCCTTCAAGGTCTTTCGCCATTAGCCTTATTACAATGTCCCCGGAGAAATGAAGCGTTTTCAACCACTGATAAATAGCAACTACTTTTGTCTATCTCGATGGTCAGACGAAGCGAGATAAATTCTTTTGTAAGCAACGGAAACTGCAGTCGTGATCGATTTAGAAAAAAGCGTATCGAAAGTCCGGTAACATGGTTTCAGCAGAGTCCCCCCGAATCAAATTGAAAAAATTAAATCTCCTGCGAAAGGATAAAGTGTTAAACGTTGTTGATAGGAAATTCAATCGTTTCTATACGACACGGAGAGGAGGCTAAAGGTTGGTTTTGCCACTACCAAGTTAGAAATTCCTTGGATTGGTTTGGGCTACAAGGCTTCATTGGTTGCGTTCCGGATCATCAGTCACACCCAAATTGAATTTCCTAACATTCAAGTATGAGGCGACTCTTGCCAAGGTGCGAGAACGTACGAGTCAAATGGCGGACCTATACCTCTTGTGTTTAATGCCACTTGTTGAAATTGTCATCATCAATAAACTAGGAAAGAAAAACTTCTCCAAGAATGATTAAGACTACAACACCCCAGCCAGAGTCTGTTTGACGCGGGAATCCTGGCTCGGTATCTAATGGGCAATGAGTGTGAAGGAGCTTCATACCATTCAGCAAAATCAGCCAAAATCCTGGTTCAGCCAGCGCACCAAGGATATGCTCAGAATCAACAATATGGGAATTAGCGGGACAGAGCTAAGAACGGTAATTGACAAAACGGTGTCCAGAGCTCCAGACTGTAAAACACCGGCAGTAATTAGTGCTAGTAAAACAGCCCAAGCTAAGCGATTCCATCGTTTTGGCTCGGTATCACTGCGGAGATTCTTAGCAGAGATACTGGAGAGCACGTAGGCCGATGAATCTATAGTAGTTGCGTAAAAAATTATTGATAACAGGGTAAATATAAACAAAGCAAATTTACCAAAAGGCAAACTCTGTATAACCAACGCGTTAACAAATGACATTCCTTGATTGCTCAGAATTTCTTTGACAGCAAGGGTCCCAGTGATTTCCAAATAAAGAGAATATCCGCCCATCACTGCTAAGAATAGCCAGGTACCTAAGCAGCCCCAACAGATCACGCCCAAGACTAACTGACGGATCGTGCGGCCACGAGAAATTCGGCCAAAGAACAACCCAACCATCCCGGAATAAGCTAGCCACCACCCCCAGTAAAATCCAGTCCAATCCTCGGGAAAACTACCGTTTCCAATGGGATCTGTCCATGTAGATGTACGGATAAAATTATTAAACATTAATCCAATACTATTAACCGTGAGGTCCATAATGAATACCCCTGGACCTGCTATTAGGACGAATAAAATAGCAAAAATGGCTATGACAATATTGATGTCAGCGAGTGTTTTAATCCCATACTTTAAACCTCGATATACACTAGTGCCAAACAACAAAGTCCATAGCGATAGTATGCTCATCTTAATCACCATATTATTGGGGACATCGAATAAGGTGGACAGCATTGCGGAGAGCAAAGGTACCCCCAATCCAAGAGATGTTGCCACACCTCCAACAATACCCAGGACAATTAAAATATCGATAATTGTTTTTATTTGATCACGCCCATACGTTGGCAGTGCACCATCACAGGCGCTGCTTAAACGAAGCACTGGGTAGCGTTTTACATAAAGCATATATGCAATGGGCACCGCCGGTAGTGCATACATTGACCAAGGTATGATGCCCCAATGCAGCAGCGGATACATGTGAGCCCACTCAAAAGACTTAGTTGATCCGACCTGGATACCCATAGGTGGAGTTTGCAAGTAAAAGATTGGTTCTGCGAAACCCCATGCAATGACGCTGGCACCTATGGCTGTGGTAAACATCATAGCTGCCCATTGCGTATCTGAATATTCGGGTGACTCGTATGGTGCACCTAATTTGACGTGAGCATAGGGCCCAAGGACCAGCCAAAGACAAAAGAGAAAAGCACTTGTGCCAACGATAAGGTATAGCCACAAAAAATTAGTCATTATAAATTTGCGACTATCTGTAAGGATTTGTGCTGCACTTTCAGGAAAAATCATTAGTGGAATTGTGCAGACTAAAACAATGATGACAGCTGGAATAAATACCGCCCAGTCTACTTCTGGTTCAGATTTGCTCATATTATGATGATCCTTCGAGGAATTTTTTTGATTGTTTCAATTTTTAGTATTACACAAGTAAAGCATAGAGTATAAATAAGGGAAAGCCTATGCAGGTTTTCATAATTTATAAGCTAATGGTTAATAGAGATATTAGTTACGCAACTTGAATTGTAAGTTAATACAATTGTGTTATTGTTGTGTAGAAAAAAGAAAATGCTAAATAGTGAAGCAAAGGGGCCTCCTATGAGCAAGATTTATGTCAGCACTTTATTTGCCGACAGAAAATTCATCCAGCAGGGTTGACCTATTTTTAGGCGTTTTGAAAGAGAATGGTTCACAGGTGAAGGTCAACCCATCACTCCCCAAGCTGAAGTAAAAGTATTAATTTGCCATACTCGACAAACGCCTTACAACTCCTCGTGGTATACCAAATAACAGGCTGCAGTCACGCGGTTTCAGGGAGCCAATGCCCACCGACACCACCTAACGCTAACAGACAATTAAGGGCCAAGATCAGCTCGCATACTGTAATTTTAGGTCATCAACGAATGCCTACGCAACCCCCCTGGGTTCTATGAGGCGCGGTGGGTCGCAAGTCTTTGCGTTTTGGGTTCAACAGGGCGGGTAAGCAGGGAGCCAACGGGCGTCAGTGCACTGGTTTTAAATTCATGGTTTCAGGGTTAAAATCAGTCGAAATTTTGCAATATAACTTAATCATATAATTTAGCTCCCGCCTTGTGATGTGGAAAATATCGCCCGATAGTCTAGGGTTGAATTCGAGTATTTTTGGTTTTCCACCTATAATTTTGTAATTACAATTTATTATGCCATGATAATCGGTTAGAAACTCTTGAAATATTTTAATAAGTGAAGAATTTTTATTTAATTTAAACCTAGCGAATGCATCGGCTTTATCATACGGCCATACAAATAAGTCCGTGCTATAACTATGAAAATATCCAGCGTTGAATACAATACTACCTCTATCAACAATGAATGAAGTAGAATATTCCTTATTCCCAGGGACCGCTTCTTGAATTACGTAGTCTTTATCGAGTATCAAATTTTTAGTTTTTTTACTTAATTCACTACAGTTATTGACTTTCCATACTGTCTCGCTATAAGTGCCGTATTCATATTTCAAATAACAAGGGTATTTGACGTCATCAAAGTTGTATTTTTTAGGTAGGTAAGATTGCAAAACGTGATTAGAAAATTTTACTTTGTTCGCTAGCTGATCTATGAGTTTATATTCTGAAGTTACGAATTTGTAATTATTTTCTCTAAAGCTTCTCTGATTGAGCGAAAGATGTGCTGCGAACTGATCAGTGCGTGGAATCAGAAAAACTTCTTCGATAGATTTTCTGCCGATCAAATCATCTTCGTCGTCAACATCAATAAATGTGTATCCAGTTAGACGCTGTAACTTCTCCTCCCATTTAAGATCTCGGGGAAATAACAGAATTTTCACACACTTTGAGCTAAGCGAAGTAGGGAAAAAGCGGCATATTCTGCGGGTCAATTTTGATACGAAACTCGGTTTTTTCAATTTGATGCGAGAATTGGTTTGATAACATTTTATAATAGGAAATTCTATCAATCAATTGACGTCAACTTTCTACTGAGGTGCACTGGTTTTACGTACAGTAGACAACTGTGTTCGAATAAAATACCACTTCTTTCCAGGAATTCGTGCTAGGCAAATGTCTCCATTAATGCTGGTGGCTTTATTAAATCTAACACAGTCTACAGTGTTAAGTAACGTCGCAGTTCTAGTTGGTCTTGTTTTCCTAATCATTGAGCTAAGGCAAAGTTCAGCGATTGCTCTCTCGCAAATGACACAGGAGAGAACTATGGAATGCATTGACCAACATGCCTCCTATGCTGCCGACAAGGACTTTTCTGAATTGTGTGCTCTGGTTTATTTCCAATTTGATTATGATTCTGTTACCCAAGAGGAATGGAACCAGATAATTCGCTTCGAGGAAAGTGAAAGAACGCGACTCAGAGATAATTGGTTCCAAGGTGAACGAGGTCTAATTGATCAAAGCATTTATGATCCATCTTTGAGAGGTGCAGGAAGACGCTTAGAACCTTGGAAGTGGCTTGGAATAGCTACTGGTACTGTCCTGTTAGGAGGGCGGCACGAGATGGACTGCAGGTTCCTGCTGTGACATATGCGTTGGTGAACTTCATGCCCTGAGCAGCAAGGCTGTCGATGGTCGGAGTAGGAATATCGTTGGAACCGTAGCACTCAATATCCGCGTAGCCTAAGTCGTCTGCGAATAGCATAATAATGTTCGGGCTCGGTGCGGCCGGGGACAGTTGTTTCCAATCTAATAGGGCCTCCTTCGCTGCTTGTTGCTCAGACGTAAGAGGCGGAAATACAGCTGATTCCCTACTATTGCTTAATTCTTGAGCGTCGGATGAGAACAGGAAGACGGCAGCTGATACATTTCAAGCGTTTCTTATAAAAGCCAATGTTGCTGAATTTAAGATCTCCATCCGGTGTTTAATTTTATTTTGTATGACTTAAAAGGTTTAAATTTCTTTCAGATGGCTGCTAAGTATAAAATGCGGTCCCAAATTTTTCAGAATCAATGAATCGGGATTTGTAGCGAATTTGGTGTAGTTTTCTAGAGGCGTTTTACCGTACTTATTTACCCTAGAAACATCCGCACCGTTTCTGATCAATATTTTTATAATTTCATCATTTGCTGAGGAAGCCGCATAGTGAAGAGGGGTAGATGTGGTTACCCGATTTGCAATATTAAGGTCGACACCCAATTCGCACAAGCTCTCTACCACAACTACATTACCCGATCTCACGGCATAATGAAGAGGTGTGCATCCGAAATCATCGAGAGAATTTAAACTTGTACCGTCAGTCTCTATCATTTTGAGAACACTCATAACGTCAGTTCTCTCCGGAAACCAGAAATTATTGTTTTTGGTTGCATACATGTGTGCAAGATTTCGCCCGTCTGGCCTACGACTGTAGCGGCTAATCCCCGGTTCGGCTTTAATAGCCTCTTCCATTGCGATCTTATCCTTGAACAAACCCAAGTTTAATATTTTCGAATTATTTGATAATTCCGATACAATGAATATGCAAAAAGCTAGAGCAACTGTTCCACTTATTGCTATCGAGGTTTTACAAAATAACAAAGTTCTTAAGTAATCGTAATTAATCGATTTAGGATTGTGCTTTTTACCATTCAAAAGAGCCCCTACAAGGCTTGATCGCACTAAATAGTGATATGAAAGAAAGCTCAATCCAGATGAGCAAACTATATGCAGAAGGAAAACTAACGGGGCAGAACTTATTGAATCTCTGAAAACAAAGACATGCATAAAGTGCTGAATTGGAAAATGAATAATATAAACCCAGTAAGATGAGTCAGAAACATACCTCCAAACATCACCTTTCTTATTGAAAAAGCGTATGAACAATGATATAAATAAAAAAATCGCTATCCAGGATGTGAAGGATCTCAATGCAGCAAACGAATGCCAATAGAAATCAAAAACATAAAAGTTACCCGCATTGTACAAATTCTCTAATATAGGATGACTCCAACTGCCTTCATTACCAGAATGAATTTGCCACGAAAATATTGTCCAGTTTTGGCCTAAAAACTCGGGTCCCATCGTGGATTCAATCAGAGGTCTGAGCTCAAAAAGGAAGAGAAAAGCCGGCAGCAGTGGAATGAGATATATCGTGAATTTTTTCGTCGAATCTTCAAAGTACCTTGGCCTCTCAAATACAATAGATCCAAAGTAAAAAAATATACCAAAATAAAGAAGTGAAATGATTGAAAATCCCGCTCCCGGAACCTGCATGCCAGGTGGTCCGAAGAGCAAAACCAAGTAGGTAAAAAAGATCAAAACCCAAAGTCCAAAATGCGTGCAAAAAAAAGAGCCTAAAACCTGACAGGTTTTTTTTGAAATGATTTTGTTGAGACCCTTTATACGAAAAAGAGAGAATACAAGGACGTATACAGCAAGAAACTGTAGAAACCAAAAATGGTAAAACCATCCGCCTGTAGGCCAAACTCCTTTTATAAGGTAAGAGGGATTTGTCAAAAACTCTAAGTAATAAGTAAGAAAACCATCATTTTTAAAACTTAAATCGATTGTCTCAGATGCAGCAATGATGGGTGCAAGGAAGATAAGCGATAAAACCAGTGGAATTATAATTCTATACGTACGACTAACAAAATAGCTTAATAGGCCGATTTTTCCAACTACCATCGCAGAAAAAAATCCTGAAATCAGGAAGAACAGCTGCATTCTGAAAGAATGAATTAGCTGCATTAACGATAATAGACTGTCTGAACTTTCATGTAGCCTCCATGGACCATTCGGGAGAGTAGCAGAAAAAACGCCCGCGTGAATAACGATTCCAAGCATCATTGCCACAGCTCTTAGATTATCGAGGTAGTGAATGCGGGAACTACATCCGCCATTTGCGATTGCAGGCTTCATCTGAGATTAAATTACAAATCGAGGCCTAACGAATAATTCATGTAGCCACCATTGCAGGATTCATGCCTAAAAGAGTTCTTTTACGGAAAATTATTTGATAAGATATTTGTAAGCGTGATTATAAGAAGATGGCTGAGTTGATGCCCTAATTTAACCTCCCTAAATTGGTTAAAATTAATCAAAAAAGTGATTTCAAGCAAACTACCCCCTTGGTACGTAATATATCAGCTTATTATTGCTGTTTTCTATAATTTCAGTCTAAAGGTTCTGACGAGTGAACGTATTTGATGGCCTACTACGTTTTATTTTATCTTAAAACGCTTATTACGATATGTTTACAAAACCTTATGGAACCAGCTAGTAACTACCCCCTCCTCTATAGCTTTTTCAGCGATCGGCGTCCAATATTATTGTTCTCGCTTTAAATATTCCGCCATGTGCTCTCTTTCGACGAAATGGTGTATCACGGTGGCGATTTCCTGGGCGAAAGCCACATCCACTGAAAGAACTAATGGAGCGAGGATAGATAACATTACTTTTATCAGATTCATTTTTGCTATTCAGTCTAGAATTTATCTTTGTGGTCGAGATTACGAGAACTGTGCCGCTTGAATAGTTAGTCTGGGCCTTTAGAAAGGACCCATACAATGAAAGGCAAAAGATACACAACCGAACAGAAAATCCGCGTTCTGAAGAAAGCGGAGAAAAGCGAGAAGACGATTCTGGACTTTTGCCGCGTGCAGCAGATCAGCGAGCAAACCTTCCACCGCTGGAAGAAGGAGTTCGGCATGATGGAGGTCGATCAGGCCAAACAGCTCAAAGAGTTTCAGAAGGAGAACGCTAGGCTCAAGCGAATGCTCGCCGACGAGATACTGGGCAAAGAGTTTTTAAAGGAGACTCTGTAAAAAAGGTTTGAGCCCCTGGTAGAAGCGGCAGATCGCCGAAAAGCTTGTATCTCGAAGCCGAAGTCTGCCGATCGCCAAGTCTCGAACCAATCTCCTGAAATGGGATACCCGAAGATCGCCCGTCTACTGAAGCGGGAGGGCTGGTTGGTCGGGGCCCGAAACGTTCAGCGGCCGCGTCGCGACCTCGACCTAGCAGTTCCGGCAAAGAAGCCCAAACGAAGACGTAGAGGCCGATCCACCGGAATTTTTACCAAGGTGACGCATCTCAACCACGTCTGGACTTGGGACTTCGTTCAAGACACTACTATAGGTGGCGGAACGCTTCGCATGCTCAACGTACTGGACGAATACGCTCGGGAATGCCTATCCGTCCACGTGGTTCGAGCGACATGGAGCACCCGAACACTTCCGCAGCGACAACGGTTCGGAGTTCATCGAGAGCGGGCTGCGCAGCTGGCTTGCCGAGAGGTGGGGATTTTGTAGTGGGCTGAGAATGTGAACGCGATTCCTTTTCCAGAGGACCACGAGGGTTTAACTCGATCTCGATCAGGCCTATTCACGGTAGGCTCTTTGGTTGGCTACGTCTTCTCCGCTCCAAACGCTTTGTTGAAACCACTTTGCCTTCGGAGCTGTCCAGAAAGGGTGGTCGGCCGGCATGCCAAGGTGAGCGAGGCCAAGTGTGCAGTTATAAAGTGCTCCGGTATTAATGTAGCTATCACGGGCCGATGGTTGGTGTCCAACATAGCCGGGTTGCAGCCAGCCGTTTTCGTCAAACATCCCAGGTGCCTCAACCATGCGTTTGATCACCGTGGTCATGGCCGCGCGGGTTGCGCCAGGATCAAGAAGCTCTGGCCAATCCACTCGCGCTCCGACGTACCCCAGGTGTTGCAATGAAGCAAAACGGTAAACAGAGGAACGACCGATTACTGGAAAGGTGCCCTCGGGAGAAATCATATGCTCAAGCACCTCGGCATAACGGAACGCGCGAGCTTTGACTGTGTCCCAATTATCACCCAACGAGTGTCCCTGGTCTTTGCAGATGCGCAGCACTTCGAGCATGAGCGGCTGGGCGACATAGCTGTTGTAGTTATCCCAATTAAATACTTCTCCATTGGTGTAGTAACCATCGCCAATGTACCAGTTCATGTAGCTTTCTACAGCTCGTTCGATATGCTGCATTTCACATTCGCCGGTCAGCTCCCAGAGCGTGGCTTCGATGATGGCTGAGAACCACAACCAGGTGCCTGGAAATGCCTCAAAGGGGCGGTGGGATTTTAGGGCTGTGATTACGTTTCCTTTCTCTTTTTCGCTCAGGGGCTCCCACAATTGTTTTTTCGCTACAACGAGTGGATAGGCTAAGTTGTGGGCATGAACAATGCGATCACGGGCTGCTTCTCCAAACATGAAGTCGGGCACCTCTGGGCTTGTCGCGTTGATGATACCAGTCCGAGAAAGTTCTATGTACTGTGCTCGCAACTGGCCTTCTTCTGTTTCGTCTGCGCCGAGTGACAACCAAGGACCAATACCGGATAGCACTCGAACGAAGGCCTGCAAGGGTGAGCTTTGAAAATTATTCTGTTCAATCTCCCAATCCCGTTTCGGCACGGACTGGTGCAATTCATTCCTGCTCAGCGGATTCAATACGGGGTCGGCCAGCTGGCGTAGCACATGAATCGTATAGAGCCGGTCCCATTGACCGGTATCTTTGCTTTCATTGCTGAGGAGTGGTGTCGCAAGAAGAAGTATTAAACCGACTAAAATTGAGAGTGGTTGAATACATTGGATTGGTCGGGTCTGAGAGTGAATGAGCTGGCGGCTTCGTGACATAGCTCGAAGAATTACTAAAGCTTGGCTGCTAGATTCAAGTTAAATTGCTTTGGAAAACGATTGACCCTGTTAGGCGAGGTCTCAGTTTTTAGATTTTAGATCAATTCATGAGGCGCTTCTTTTTCCTTTCTCTACTCGCCATTCTGCTAATCGAGGGCGTTGTATATGGCCGTCCCAATGTCGTCTATGTGATGACTGACGATCAAGGTTACGGCGAAATGTCGGTGCACGGTAATCCTATTCTGAATACACCGCACATGGACAAACTGCATGATCAAAGCTTTCGTTTGTCGGACTACCATGCAGCTCCGATGTGTACGCCTAGTCGTGGTCAATTATTGACAGGTTTGGATGCGGCCAAAAATGGGGCCATAAATGTCAGCTCAGGGAGAACTTTGCTTCGGGCAGAGCTGCCTACTATGGCCAATTTCTTTCAGGACGCGGGCTACAAAACGGGCATATTCGGAAAATGGCATCTTGGAGACAATTATCCCTATCGTCCTGAAGACCGTGGCTTCGATGAAACCCTGTGGTTTCCCTCATCTCACATCAACTCCGCTGGAGATTTCTGGGATAACGATTATTTTGACGACACTTTTATGGTGAATGGAAAGCGAAAGCAGGTTCCCGGGTTTTGCACGGACGCTTTCTTTCGAGAAGCCATGCATTGGATCAAGCGGCAGTCCGATGCTGGTGAACCCTTTTTTGCTTACATTCCCACCAATGCTCCTCACAGCCCATTTTGGGCGCCTGAGAAGGAGCTGAAAGCGGCATATGCTGCCATGGAGGGGCATGATTTGCCTCAATTTCCAGGTGTAAAGCGGGATGACTTGGCCGGTTTCTTTGGCATGATCCTGAATATCGACAACAACTTGGGTCGCTTGATGGACTTTTTGGAAGAGGAAGGCTTGGCTGAAGATACCATCCTCATTTTTCAAACCGACAACGGCACCAATTTTGGAGACCGGTATTTTCCGGCCGGCATGCGTGGCAGAAAAGCCCAGCTTTGGGAGGGCGGCCATCGAGTGCCTTTCTTTTTGCGTTGGCCCGGTGGTAATCTAGGCCAATCGCGGGATATCCTGGGACTTACCACGATTCAGGACATTTTGCCTACTTTGCTCGATCTCTGTGATATCGAACCCACTAATTCGCCCCGCTTTGATGGTGTGAATCTGGCCCCAGTTTTTCGAGGACAAGTCGAATTACCACCGGAGGATCGAATGATCGTAATTAACTATAGTCGGCTCCCATTCGGCTTTGAATATCCTTCGCCGAATGCCCCGTCTCAAATGCACCGAGAAGGGGGAGTTGTGTTGTGGAAACGCTGGCGTATGTTGCAGGATCGAGAGCTTTATGATTTGGAAAGTGACCCCCTGCAGCAGACAAACGTCATCGATCAGTATCCGGACGTGGCCGCTAAGATGCGGGCTCATTTAGATCGTTGGTGGAACGATGTGAAAGACATCGTGAACGAGCCCCAAGCGGTGATAATCGGAAGCGATCGTGAGAACCCCATGATGCTTTCTGCTTGTGAATGGCTGGACGTCTTTGTCGACCAGCAAGTGCAAGTCCGTCGCGGTGTAGGGAAAAATAGTTATTGGAATCTGGAAGTCGCCGAGGCGGGGGAATACGAGTTTGAAGTACGGCGTTGGCCAAAGGAGGTAAATGCATCTTTCACTGAAGGCCTTCCAGCGATGGCGGATTATCGAGTCAGGTGGGGAGTTGAGGGGGTTGCATTGCCTGTTGGAGAGGTGCGCATTCAGTTGGGCAGGGAAGTGCAGAGAACGACGGTAGACCCTTCGGATACGTCGGCTACCTTTACTTTCCAGCTCGAAGAAGGTCCCATCCTTCTTCATACATGGTTGGAAAGAAGTTACCGGGATCCTATCTCCGGAGCTTTCTTTGTATATGTTACGCGGAAATAAACCGCCTAGAGAGACCTTAGGGGGTAGGCCCTTGTTGTTTGGTATTCTGCTCTCAACCAATCTGTAAGCTTACTCAAAATGCTAAAATCTTAAGGGTCCATGTTCCCAGGGTGCATGATTCTAAAAGAACCTGAAGCTGGTGTTTCCGGGATTTTGTGTTGGTGTCACCACGTTCGTTAGATCCCTTTGGATTATCGCTCCGAAACCTTTTGAAGAGCATGAGCTTGAGCGATAGCCGTACGAGGCAGTAATCTAATGCTATGGGATCTAAGTAGAAGTCCTCTCAGCTTTCACTGACCGATCAACAACCTGAGATCTACACCGTTCGTGGATTATCTGTCGTTTTAAATAGTGACTTGGCGAACATTTACGGAGTTCGCACGGGAGCATTCAATCAGTCGGTTAAAAGAAACCTTAAGCGGTTCCCGGATGAGTGATAGACCGGCTTCTTGAAATTGTTTCAACGAGTCTTCGGTGATGGTATTTTTGTTTCCTTTGCGAAAGCCTCCGCCGTGAATATAGATGACCAGCGGTGTGGGGTTGTCTGATGGAGTTATCCAAATATCGAATACGTTTTTATCGTGTGCGCCATAGGAAACATCCGCATGGGTAGGGACAGGCTTCTCGGCCACGACTGCATGAGATCAAACTACAATGGTAAAAAAGAGGATCGATGCGTGTTTGAAGATCATATAATTAGAGGAATAGAATGAATTTGATTGTTGATAGGAAATTCAATTGTTCCTATCCGATGCGAAGGGAAGGCTAAAGGTTGGTTTAGCACTTCAAAGTTAGAAATTCCGTGGATTGGTGTGGATCAAGAGGCCTTATTGGTATCATTGATCGATTTCAACGGCCGGCGATCGTCGGTCTAGCGAATCATCCTTTGAATCCAGATTTCAAAAATCGCTTCCAATATATCCATTTTTGAGAATTCCAATACAGCGCTCGTCGAAAACAAGAACGAGCCTCAGACCAATCACGAACCTTATGGCAGTGTTTACCCGCTCGATACCAGCGTTCGGCCAATGATTTTTTCAATCTAGTGGTTTTCAGCGAAGGGTCTAATTTCAGAAGTTTTTGATAGATATCTTCGTGACTCCGAGCCCATCGCAAATCTCTATCAGCGTATTTACGACTCAAGTTAACTGATTCATTCCTTTCCACAGCATTCCCTATATGGAAGAGGACTGGCTCTCCTTCGGCAAAAGCCCATGGCCCTTCCAATGACAATAAACAGAAGAACTCGCTATCATCGGAGCCTTCGCCGCTCAGTCTAATCGGCCAACCACCCACCTTACGGACTGAGCTAGTGCGTAAAAGTGAACAAGAAGTGATTCCCGCACCATGTTCGAACAGCCAGGGAATTGGATTTGCCACTATCTCGGCTCCACCTGAGGACTGAGGCATTTCATCCGCAAGAATGCGATACTTGCGCTCAGTAATCGCTAATACAGCATCAGGGCTGGCCTCTAGATTAGCCACACATCGCTCTAGAAAATCAGTGGGCCAATGATCATCTGAATCTAAAAAAGCTACGTATTGGAGATCACCGATTTCCTTGAATCCAGTGGTTCGTGCGATCGCGGCCCCAGAATGTGAATTACGAATTAACATCCAGTCGACAGAGCCTGCGTTAGCTTTTAACCAGTCCTCTGCTTGCGATGCGGTATCGTCAGAGGACCCGTCATCGACTATGATCAACTTATTAGGCAGCAAGGTCTGCCTCATAACATACACCAATGTCTCTTGGAGAATCGTGGGGCGATTATGGACTGGTATGACCACAGCGACGCCCTCCTCGCCCTTCGTTATAGTATCCATAGACTATTTTTTTGAGATCTGTCTAACAAGGCGGCTTAAAGCCGTTCCCTTCTTACGTCTCTTAAATCCAGGGACGCCTTCTTCACTCGCAGTGAGCTGATTATAAAGTTGAATGTTAGTTTGAGCTACTTCCATTTGTGAGAGGCGTACTTATAGCGATTCCATTTCGGTTCGAGGCGTTTAAATATTCTTTTTTCATAGAATCGCCCAATTTTGTTGCCAAAAATCTTGCGAACTCTGGATACACTTTGGCATCCAAACCCACGATGAATCCGAAGCCATTGAAGGCCGCGACCTTTAGTGTTCGGGAAATATTCCAAGTCCCACTTATCTATCAAATGCTTTTGATCTGCTTGCATCCAATCCTCACTCCAACGGAGGAAGAAAAAATCGCGGTCTGTTCGCTCCAAACGCTTAGGCGGGACATACGTCACCTTAGAGTCTGGCTCCAGCCAAATTTCATAGCCGTGTTGCTTGGCTAACATAGAAAGGTCGGCGTGTTCTGCAAAGCACGAGAGTGCCGGATCAAGGCCTCCAGTTTTTGCGAGTAAGTCCATTCTCACTAATACTGCGTGAAACTCGATTAAACCGGTCGACTTGCGGACAAGCGGAGTTTCCAACCCTGCTTCGTCTTTGTGCTGGCAATCGTGGCGCTCAAAAAGGGTTAATTCGCCAGACTCATCGCGTTCAATACCACATTCCCCTCCATACATGTGTAGCTTTGAGCACTCAGGAAGATGCTCATAATAGGCAGGGCCAACGAGGCCAGCGCCTGTTTCATCCGCACAATTAACCATAGCAGTAAGCCAACCTGAGGACACCAAGGCGTCATTATCGATAAATACGATATAATCCCCTTCCGAATTTTCTTTAGCCCACTCGTAGGCCATATTGCGAGCTTGGTTCGGGGGGAGATAGCGCTCACTCCTAAGCAATGTGAAACCCTTCTCCTGAGAGTAATCCTCTAGGAATGCCTTTGTCTTGCTATCGGAATTCCCGTCAATACACACCAAGTCAAAAGGCTCTTCGGTAACTTCATAGAGTCGTTTTAAACATTTTTGAGTCGTGCTGAATACCTCCTGAGGGACGAATGCAACAACTGGACCTTCAGGTAACATGTCAAAAAGACATAACTTATTGTTACCATAAGTCAGGTAAAAAATTACAAATCTAACTATTAATGGACACATCCCCGAAAAGGCCCTGTAATTCATCGGGCCTTAGCCAAGTCGTATCACCTAAACTTAACAAGGGTAGTGATGCCCCTCCCAGAAACCCATGTATACTAGCATTGGTGACTGCTAGAAATTTGCTTTTGGCTTGAGGGAGTGAAAAGGGGGGTGGTT
Source organism: Candidatus Pelagisphaera phototrophica (assembly GCF_014529625.1). Lineage (GTDB taxonomy): Bacteria > Verrucomicrobiota > Verrucomicrobiia > Opitutales > Opitutaceae > Pelagisphaera > Pelagisphaera phototrophica. Next base: position 3,102,532 of record NZ_CP076039.1, on the reverse strand, counting down.
ATGAGGGAATATGGTGGGGTTCCTATGGCTTCGATATTATAGTCGCGCGTCTAATCCAAACTTCCTGCCCGTCTAAAAGACTCTACATGGTAGTCGTATAAAAGAGGGGAGAGTAGCTTAATGAATTGTTTTCGACTGTGTTTCAAGCCCTCCAACTCCCAGTAGCTATGATCCACGCCATGTTCCAATAAGGCCTGATGAAATTCGCGGATGGTAACGATGTGAGTGTCGTCCTGGGTACCACAGGCGATGAGAATCCGGAGCTGCTTGATTGCCTTCAGGTTTTTTGCGAGCAGGAGGAAAGCATCGTTGTCGATGTAAGCTTGTTTGTCGGGACCTAGGTAATAGTTGGGATAGGTATCAGGCGAGTCAGGGGCATACCCATCCGCAGTATGCGGAACGTTTCCCGCTTGGCAGAATAAGGAACAGAACATGTTCGGATGTTTCATGACCAAGCGTGTCGAACCGCGACCACCCATCGAAAACCCTTCAATGGCTCGGCCTTCCCGCCTAGCGATGGTGCGGTAGTTTTTATCGATGTAGGGGATCAGTTCTTTGATGAACATCGTTTCAATGGGTAGCTTCCCATCGTAGGAATCCTTATAAAATGTCGTTTTTCCTCCGTTCGGAAATACCATGATCATCGGCGGCCACTTTCCTGCTAAGATCCCTTCGTGCAGAACGGTGCATTCTTGTCCGCGATCCCATTCATTGCCGCCATTGCCATGTAGGTTATAGATGACTGGATAACGTTTGCTAGAATCAGCCTCATAGTTTGGAGGCAAGTAGATGCAGTAACCCACCTGCTGTCCCGCTGCTTTGGAAAAGAAGGTATTGTGTAGGTAGTAGTCGGGGACGGGGAGGTCTCTTTCGTGGGGTTCTTTATGGACCCACTGAATGAATGAAGCTTCCCGCCCGGATTGGCTAAAACAAAACGAAGAACCTAGGGTTAACAGGAGGAAAAGAAGAATGGAGTATTTCATGGTGAAGTTGGTAAAAAAACAAAAAAGAATCACAGGCCTAACAAGATGAAGAATTGAAACAATTTGGACTCAAAAGTATAGGCATATTTTTAAAGACTTTAACTATAAATTTTAGAATTGCTGAAGAGTGATTTAATGATAGAAAGTTTAATTGTTCGTATTTGATTCGGTGGGAGTTGATAGGAATTAGTAGAGCCGAGCGGCACACTCGGCTCTCGGAGTAAGCCTGGGAAATAAAACGCGCTCGCGAATACTGGACGCCCCGAACGCGGTGTCACGAGAGCTGTAGCCAATGCCACACCAGCCGCTTTCTCGCCGAAGCCGATAAGTTGGCGGAGAGCGAGACGCGCCTAACGAATCGGGAAGAGCGTCTCGAACAGTTTGTCGAGTCGATTAATAGTGTCACCCCATTGGTCGCCCTGAGGGTGCTCGACACCCGTAAAGTCGTACCCTTTTCCCCTCAGAGTATTGGCAAACCGCCTGGCGCTGGCTACGACATCCGTGCCCTCATTCGGACTTCGATAAGCATAAGTGGCCCAGTCATTGTATATGACTAACGAACGCGATTCGGGATTCGGAATTTGGGGCGTATATTCGCGAGCCACGCCTTCATCCCACCACATATTATGTAGACCGATTTTATTGAAATAACCTGGGTAGTTGAACGCCGTATGAATGGTTGCGATCGCAGAAAACATAGAGCCGATCATTGCCCTCTCATCCGGACTGTCCTTGACCGAATACCGTCCTTCAACTTCCGGTATAACCTCATTCAACACGAACCTGGAATGTCGATCTTTGAATATACCGGCATACTCTTCATAATTAGTTACAGGATTCGTACCCAAGGTTGGTATGAAAACGACAACAACGGGCTCTATACTCTCACCTATAAGATTGTCTAGGGCACGTTCGATCATGCCGGTTCTCAAAGCGATCCCAGATTGGTTAAAATAGGCGACTGGATACAAGCGCTGACTGGAAAAGCCGTGAGGAAGATAGACGTCTAACACGATTTTCTTACCCAATTCCTCCGAATCGAACGAGACCGTCTCCAGCCGGCCACGCCGACTCGGATCCGGTTCTCGAAGATGATTCGGTCGAACAAAATCAGGCATTTCAACATAGCCGGATTCATTCAGCGGATCGACGATTGTCTGGCTAAAGTCCTTGCTGAACCGGTAGGAGACGCGGGCATCCGGTTCCAGTCTCGCCGAATAGTAATAGAAATCCGTACCCGCCACGCGATTCATCTGGTGATCAAAGCGCTCGCCGATGATCGGTGTCGAAATCGCAAGGTCGTCAGCCGTGCCGCGATAAACGAAATGAACTATCTCCTTATCTTCAATAATCGGAAACTCGCTTTGGGATTCCATGAAATCGTCGATGGAAGCCTTCCGATCATCAGACTTCTCAAGACTAGCAATGAAGCGTTCGAAACGCGAATTGGCGATGATTCCAAGCTCCTTGGAAAGAGCCATCGATGGCTCCGTCGAACCTTGAATATCGACTCTCGCCAATTCGGTCATGCTTCTCAGATAGAGACTGCCATCCGCATAGCTAGGCGGCGACCAAACGAGACCGTCGAACAATTGCATGCTCGCCTTCTCTTCGTAACCTTTTGAAGTCGCCGGCGCGATACTCAGTTTTCCCTGCTTCGTGATAATGACAAGATGCCCATCGACGAGTATGGGAAATCCGTCCCCTGGAGGCCGAGAGCGCCAAACCAAATCGCCAGTTTCCTCGTCAACGCAACAAAGCGTACGCGTATTGTATCCAAAGAAGTTCCCATCATAGTAGATGCTGGGAACGTAAGTATTCTTCAAATGAGGAGTAGTCCATAAGTCCTCGATCGACCATTCGCCTCCTTTTTCACTGAGCTCTATCAATCGCGATGCGGATGAGCTATCTTTGAAAAGAAGCCGATTTCCAGACCCAGGAGTCAATGTCGCTGTCGGCGATCCGATCGGGTTGTTCGTTCCGGTGAATTCATATTGCCACAATTGCTTGCCGGATAGGGGCTCTATACCCCAAAGACTATTGTTGGCGATAGCCAGTAATTGCCGTTGGCCGGCAGCATCCCAGACCAAGGGAGCTTGCTGTTCGACTCTGCCTGACCCCATCGACCAAAGGGTCTTGCCTGTTGCCATGTCGAAACCTGCGACGCTTTGACGATTAGGCCCTCCCGTTTGCACGAGCAGTACCTCGCCGACATACGCGGGAGACGAACCGAAACCGTAATGCGGGACATAGGCGTCGAACTCCGCAGGCAGGTCCCTCGTCCAAAGTTCCTGCCCATCTTGAAGACGTATAGCGAAGAGCGTTCCAAACGTATCGAGAATGTATATACGGTCGCCCACAATAAGAGGCGTCGCGATGGGCCCATCATGCGATCCAGTGTGCCCCTTGTACACAGGGCCAAGCTGATATTCCCAAAGTCGAGCCCCTGTATTCGCATCGAAGGCCCCAAGGTAATTGAACGCGTCATCCGAGAATCCAGTGACGGCCACACCGTTGGACACGGATACGCATGAATAACCCGATCCCAGCGGGACCTTCCAAGCAACCTCTAGCTTGAACTGTTGTTCAACAGGTATAACCCGTTTGTCCAATGCTGCCAAATTGCCAGCAGGTCCGCCCCAACCCGGCCAATCTTCAGCATGGATAGCAAGAGAAGGCCAAAGGTTTGCGGCAAACCATACAATGGCGAGGAATCTTGGGGACATAGGTCAATCCTTTGTTGATAGGAAATTCAGCTGTTGTTGATAGGCCCGACCAACTCTGGAAATTTAAGTTAGCAGAACTTAGTGAGAATGAAGCTGCGTCGCCACAGTGTTAAGGTGGGACTAATGAGCTCGACTGCTTAGGGCGGGAAGAAATTCCCAAACAGAGGTCTCGGTGGGGCTGTCCTGATGGATCAAAGCGAATTCAGCAAGGAATTTTTCAAATCCCTCTTCTCCCAAAGCCTTGTTGAAGACGGCTGAAAACCCTTTACTCCTAAATTTTCCGATCTCAGCCCATTCATTAAATCCGATCCAAGACTCGAAAATCATATAATCGCCCCCCGAAACAAGACGAGAAGCCTCCCCGTTTAGCGAAAATCCGCTCGACTTCATTACTCTAGCGAACTGAAGCAAATAAGCCTCTTTTCTTATCACCATTCCAGGTTTTATCTTCCACCTTTGAGCGAAGCCGAACCGAGGGTGGTCGATGTCCAAATTACGATAATCAGAACCTGGAACTTGCTCAAGGATTTCAGTTTCCCCACTATTTATCTCCAAAGGAGTTAAATGCTTTTGCCAAAAAGCAACTTCTGGATTGCTCATTCGAGCAGCATCTGCCGGTGTTCCGACACCTACCCGGTGAGTCGTCTCAGTTCGATCCAAGTCGGACCATGGTACAGGACCAAACCAACGAGCGTACTGACCAGTCCGAGGACCAGTCAAAATTTTGTGGGTGAACCATTCGTCAGTTCCTTCCCCTACATTGAACCTCTGAGTCTTTTCCGCCAAAGCAGCTTCGTAGGCGACTACATCGCTTTTCGCTACTTCGATGTAGCGAACAACGTATATCATTCTTTCGTCAACCTCACTCGCTGCCGGATCGTGATCGTCTCCATGCAGAATAAAACAATTTAAAATAAAAAATAGGCTCAGAATTTTCTTCATAATATTTTCTTCAAAGTATTCGGCGTTTACCGAAGGAACGGCCCCATCAAGCAATTTGTCAAGAAATTTGTAGCGAGCGCTAAACATATATTGCCTTTGATCTAAAATGGTCCCTGCGTCACAGCAAATAAATATGCTAGACGCAGCGTGGATCGAAGAGAGTAAAGCTGATCTCGGTTACGGCATCCCTCTCGGAAGCCAGTATCGAAGCTCTCCACGTATCCGTTATGCCAAGGGCTTTCGGCTCTATTTAGAGCATCTTTATCCTATTCTCGGCAAGCCAGTGGCGTAGCCCGCGCTCGATGAACTCCGAGCCGTTGTCGCTGCGGATATGATCGGGCCCTCCTGCTCCAGTAGACGGGCGATCTCATGGCATCCTATTTCTGGGTATTCATTCGAGAATCGGCTAAACGCGGACTTCAGCTTCGAGAGCCAAGCGTCCGGCTGCTTCGCCCGGTAGGCGAACGCGCGGTCAGTCGGTCGATATTTAGCTCATTTCTAAGCACTTTTGCATAGGTTGAGTTGCATTTCCCCATTTCTCGCCAATATTTGGGTATTTAGTGTCGATTCTTTAAATGGTCTTATAGTCAGTGCCTTAACTTAAAATTTCCATGGAACAGTCATCTGTCGAAGTCAGTAATCAAGATCCGGTCGTTCAGTTCTCCATATTTACGGAAAACAAGGTGGGGCAGTTATCTGATTTGACTTGTTTATTCTCTCAAGCAGAGATTCATATCTTGGCAATTACGACCCTGGATACGACAGACAGTGCGATTGTGCGTGTAGTGGTAGACGATCCAGACCAAGCGAAGCGTCTGTTACAACAAAACAATGTGTCCTTCTCGGAGAGCCAAATTCTGGCAGTTGAAATCGCCGGTGAACACGACGTCGAACTGGTGCTGAAGGCGTTATTGGAGACCGAGATTAATATACACTACATTTACGCTTTCTTAAGCAGACCTCTGGGGAGATCCGCACTCGCAATGAGTATTGAGGATATGGATATTGCAATCGATATTTTAGGAGCTCGAAACCATAAAGTCTTGAATCAGGGAGATATTTCCCGCTAATCGGTGCGTTTTAAAGTTTTTTGAATTAATAAATCCGCGATTTCTCTTCGCGAAAGAAAATGAAAGCTGCCGACACCGAAGGAAATCAAGTTAAGAATCCCAAAGAATCAGGGCCCAATCATCAGGACTTGGAGGTGAAGGACGCCCAAATCATTTTTAACTCGGTTTGGTCAGATCTGGAAGCTGAATACGGCAAGGAGAATCTACATTTTCCGAAGGAGCTGATTCTTTTAGGAGGCGCGCCCGGCGCGGGTAAAGGAACCAATACACCGTTCATGATGGAGGCACGCGACTTAACATGTGGACCCATTGTGGTGAGCTCGTTGTTGGATACACCCAAAATGTGTGAGCTCAAAGAGGCAGGGCAATTGGTTGGCGATACCGAGGTGGTCAAAATCCTTTTCGAGAAGATGCTGGAGCCGGAATACCAGGACGGCTGTATTCTTGATGGATTTCCTCGAACCCTGGTTCAGGTCGAGTGCATGAAACTGCTTTATCATAAAATGCTGCAGTTGCGCAGTTATTATGATAACACAAAGCACCACCACAATTTTCGTCAGCCGATCGTTCACATCATGATGCTTTTCATTGACGAGAAGGAAAGCGTCAAGAGGCAGTTAAGTCGAGGTCGGGAGGTTCTGATACACAATGAGGAAGTGGATCGGACGAGAATCGGAGAAAAACTTGAGTATCGAGTAACCGACGCAGATCCCAAAGCAGCACAGCGTCGCTACAAGGTTTTCAAGGAGCGTACCTATGACGCGCTCCAGTCGCTGCGGGAAGTATTCCACTACCATTTTATAAATGCCCAAGGCTCACTGCCGGAGGTGCGACGAAATATCGTAAAGGAGCTTCAATACCAGAGTTCCTTGGAGCTGGATCCGTGCACGTACGACAGTGTCCGCCGACTGCCTTTGGCTAGTGAAATCGTCTCACACGCCCGGCAGGAACTCGTGAAACGGCTCGATATTTACGAATTTGAGCATCCTGAGGAGTTTCATCGGGTGATCAGCTTTATTGAAGCGGACATCATGCCAATCGTTATGCATCATGCTATTTCGGGAAGCGCTCATGTGAATTCAGAGAACCCGATTTTGGATAGCCCGCTAGCCATGGCCATGCTTATAGACATTTTTTCAGAGCGGGGATTCCATGCGACCGTTGATTTACACAAGATTGAGATCCCGGAGTCTTTAGATAGCCACACCGGTAAGATCTATTGTCGAACGAAGAAGGTATGGAGAACGCGAATACTCTTTCAAGGGTCGGAACTGAGACGAGGATAGGCGATCGGCTTGCGGTGCTCGGTTGCTTCGGTGGAGGGATTTAAATGGATTCGTTTGTTTGGGAAAACGGCTGACTAGGGATAGTCAGCCCTACCTTGATGAGGCAGATGTGGCATGGTGTGAGCGCCAGCCCTACGAGACCGCTTGAGTTGGGACCTCACAGAAAGAAAAAAGGCGGAACCCGGAGATCTCGCCTTTGCAAATGCGTTCGAGTGATCCGGTTATTTGATCAGTTTAATGGTGAAGGGATACCTGTAGGCAACGCGGTCATGGGCTTTGATACCTGCAATTATGCCTAAAATGAGAACTCCCAATCCCAGAACCGGGAAAAGTAGGGCTCCAAATCCAACCGTGATGATAGAAATCACGATGAGTGCAAAGTAAGCGATGATCACTGCAATGTGGAAATTCAGAGCTTCTTTCGATTTGTCCGCGATGAAGGCGTCTTCGTCCTTTTTGATTAGGAAGATCATCAAGGGTACAACGAATGAGGTGAAGATGCCGAGTATATGGGCGAGTAGGGCCATCGTTCGGGCATCTTTGTTCACAGCTACGGATTCTTTGGCTTCCTGAGGAGCAGCCTTTAAGGAAGGATTGTTTTCAGGGGGAAGGTTAGAAGGCTCCTGTTCTATTTTGGAAATAGAAAGTAAATCCCTTTCTCAGGGAAGCCTAGGCCGAGGGGATTGGGCAAGCTTAGGCCATTTTGTTGCGAATGCGGATATGGGTATGATGCTCGACATAGTGTTCGAGGCTTTCGATAGTGCCCAAATCTGCCGCGTTTGGCGTTAGTTCCTTAATCGGGAGGTTAATGATTTTCACCGTGGAAGCGCGGTTTGGATCGGGTAGTCGAGCAACCCATTCCTCGTTGACGGGATAGCCCTCCTGCCGGCAGTAAAGGTAGAGGCATTTCAGGTAGGTCGCTTTCGGATTCATTCCGTTCTCCCAGGAATCAAGACCCCTTGTCAGAAGCTCTAGGGAGTCGTCGATGCTCTCGCTTGAAACCGGATTTGAGAGTAAGACGTTTGCGAGGCGAGCGGCCATCTCGAAAGCCTCGTATCTCAGTGCTAGTTTTCCCCGTTTGCGGGAGATATGGGCCTCTTTGAGAAATCCGGTAAAACTGCCTGGTTTGAGCTCGATTCGGAACTCACCCTCGTCGAACAGATCAATCGCGAATTGTCGTTCTGGCTTACTTGACCGTCGGACCAAAGCTGTAAGGGGACCTTGCTGTTGGGTGTAAAGCCGGTGGGCTAAGTATCGGTCTCCCCTTGGCTCGCTGCCCAGTGAAATGGCGAATGTTGAGATTTCGGGCGAGGCCATGCGGCGAGGCTCTACTTGGTTTCACTCTCGATGCTCGGAGAATGCGTCCATTCTGGTACGACTGCTCCTCCGGAAATAATGAACTTCATCCCTTCGCCAACGCTCATGTCTAGCTCTTTCACTTGATCCTCCGGGAACATCACGAGAAATCCGCTCGTAGGGTTCGGAGTCGTGGGAATAAAGATGTTTTTCAGAGGCTTGTCGGTCTGGTTCCTGATCTCTCCTCTGGAACTGCTCGTGAGAAAGCCGATAGCGTAGACGCCTTCTCGGGGAAATTGAATCAATACGACCTTTTGAAAGACCGCTCGATTTTGTGTGCTGAATGTCTCGATGATCTGCTTAACGGAGGTGTAGACCGTGTTGACGACGGGTAGTGTGTGCAACAGGCGCTCGCCGATAGACCACAGATACTTGGCCACGAAGTAACGGGATAGGAAGCCCAGGAGGGTCACGAGGAAGACTACCATGATAGTAGCGGTCACATTCCAGAACAACTCGAGTTTTGGATCGGTGAGAATCTCTCGAGGGAGAAAGAAGAAAACCTTCGCTTTGAAGCTGCCTCCAATCTTGAGGACGAGCCAGTTGAAGACGAAAAACGTGATGCCCAGGGGGGCAAGGAGTATTACGCCGGATAGGAAGGCTCTTCGGATTGATGTTAGCATGTTTTCGGGAGTATTTTAGAATTTCATCATTAGGCGATTAAGAAACGACTCTAGATTAATCAAAATGTTCTTAGCGAAACTGCATTTTGTTCTGAATTGCGTTGATCGGCCTTCGAACAACGCTTTTTTATGGAAAGTTTATGCAGTGGATAGGGGCAAACCGATTGTACTCGAAGTGCTCACTCGCTCAGTGGGGGGAGCGGCTTGATGGGCGTTGGGAGGATCGATTCTCGGATGCCGTCCTCAAACGGGGAAGGAAGTTGTATCGTAAAGGGCGGATCCGAGAGATTTCTGTCGGAGAAGGGGACGCGATTGTGACCTGCAAGATTGGAAAATTGGAAAACTACTCGGTAGTCGACTGGGTCGATGGACAGTTTTCGATTCGGTCCTCTACGTCCGATTCGGTTTTCGCTGATGCGATCGCGGTAGCTGGTTTTCTGGAAATTGAAGAGCTGATAGCGGATGAGGAAATGTCTCATCTTGAAGATGGTGTCCCCTTGGGAACTGGTAGTCAGATTACCACCGAACCGCTCGACGGGATGGACCAAAGCAAGCGCGAGGAGCATGAGAAGAGAATGCTCCATCTGGTTTTAGATACTCACTTTCAAGGTTTGATTTGTGAAGCGTATTGGTTATCTGAGGACGGTCGGAGGGTTCCGGCATTGGGTGGGGTTGATGGCGCTCCCAAGGCTGAAACAGGTAAAGAGAGAGGACGGCTTATCTCGCTGGCAGCACGGGCTCGCAAGTCCCACTTTGTTTATTCAGAGGAGTTCAATGGATACCTTCTGCGGAACCTTCAGGAGATTCCCTATTTCGTCGGTAAAGTTTGGCCAGCATGGAAGCGATCCTACTTGACCGAGGAAAGAGAGAATGTAGCCAACATTAGAAGTGGAATAACTGAGCTAAAGTTGGCCGCTAAAGCTAAGTTTAGAAAGGACCGCAAACTGGATCTCCAATGGGTTTTAAATACGGGCAAGCTGAATTTGAACGAAGAGATGACTCGCATGCTGATGGATGGGGACGGAGTGCCCGCCTTGATTCCCGAACTGGGCATCGTTAAGCTCTCCAGCGATTCGCGTGAGCTCCTGAGTCGCTGGGAAGATTTTGAGTCGGAGAATCCTCAAGGCTTTGAGCCCTACCAGCTATTCTCGCTCTTCCCTGAGGAGAAGTCGAGCGTCGAGCTAGAAGGGGAGCTTTTGAAGTGGCGGACCGCCCTAATGGAATCGAACGATGATGGGGAAAAATGGCTGGATAGCCTTCGGCTTTATCAAAGAGAGGGTGTGCAATGGATGCATCGGCTCTTGGAGAATGGCTGCCACTGTTTACTGGCGGACGAGATGGGATTGGGAAAGACGCTGCAGGTGATCGCGTTGGTGAAGGAGAGACTGTCTGCGGGGAAAAAAGCGCTGATTGTTTGCCCTGCGAGTGTCGTTCCCGTTTGGATATCCGAGTTTGAAAAGTTTGCCCCGGAACTGAAAGCGAAACGGTACAAGGGGAAGCTGGTTTCTGAGGAAGGCACTGGGTGGGATGCGATTGTGACGAGCTTCGCGTTGATGAGAAATCGTATCGATCACCTGGTGGAAGAGGAATTTGAATACGCGATAATTGACGAGGCTCAGTTTATCAAGAACCCGGATGCCAAAGTGACGCGAGCCGCTCTCAGAATCAAGGCCCGGAACCGAGTAGCTTTATCGGGTACTCCGATTGAGAACAAACCGCTCGATATCTGGCCATCTTTCCAGTTTTTAATGCCCGGTCTTTTAGGGAGTCGAAGCAAGTTTGAATTGCGGCAACAGGCTAATCCAGGTCCTTTTAAGGCACGGCTGAAAATGCAGATCGCTCCTTTCATGCTTCGCCGAACGAAGTCTCAAGTTGCTCACGACCTGCCTGATAAAATAGTGATCGACCAGCTTTGCCCTGTGACGAAACGCCAGGCAAAAGAATACTCAGCCATCTGCGCTGCGGGTCTGGAGCGATTAGGCAGCAATTTTTCGGAGGCGCTTAAGGGCCAACGCTTTGCTGCCTTGAGCGTTTTGACCCGTTTGCGGCAGGCAAGTTGTGACCCATCATTGCTGCCATGGGTGGAGTCAAAGTTAGAAGATAGCGGGAAGCTTATGGTTCTGCTGGAGAAGTTGAATGAGGTTTTGGGTACCGGTCATAAGGTCGTTATTTTTAGTCAGTTCGTGCGATTTCTGGATCGTATAAAGGCTTTGATCGTTCAATCCTTTCCCGAGCTTCCCTTGTTTGAATTGACGGGTTCGACCCGAGATCGCGAAACGCCGGTCAAAGGATTTCAGAGTACCGAAGACACGGCAGCGATGTTGGTGAGTCTGCGCGCAGGAGGTTCTGGCATCACTCTGAACGCGGCGGACTATGTGTTTCTGATGGACCCATGGTGGAACCCTGCTGTGGAGAATCAAGCGATTGATCGCGTCCATCGAATCGGCCAGGAAAACACCGTCTTTGTCTATCGGATGATCGCAAAAGGAACGATTGAGGACAAAATTCAGGAGCTGAAGCAGGACAAACAAGAGCTGTTCGATAGCATCGTGCAAAATAGCTCTACCGGGGCGGATGAGTTGGCCCGCCAATTCAAGTCGCTCGAAGCACTTCTAGTGCTTTCACAGACTGATTGAGGCGAGGACGGTAACGGCTTTAGGGAAGTTTGTTCGATTCAATCTTTCCATTCTGTCCGAGATCGGGTTTTTTGAAACCCATGGGAAATCGCCTTATATTTGTCACCGCATTGTTAGTTTTCTGTGTTCCGCTGCTGGCTCGGGACAAACCGAATATCATCTACATCATGGCAGATGACCTTGGCTATGGTGACTTGGGCTGCTATGGTCAGAAGCTCATCCAGACCCCACATATTAATCGACTCGCTGAGAACGGGATGCGGTTTACTGATTTCTATGCCGGCTCGACTGTATGCGCTCCTTCTCGCTGTGTTCTGATGACTGGTCTCGATACAGGCCATTGCTATCTTCGCGGGAACGGTAAGAACAATTTGCGTCCCGAGGATGTCACAGTGGCAGAACTTTTGAAAGCGGAAGGATATGCGACCGGACAGGTCGGAAAGTGGGGATTGGGCCACGAAGGGACGTCGGGAATGCCTACCAATCAGGGCTTCGACTATTTTTATGGATACCTGGATCAGCATCACGCCCACTTGTTTTATCCGACCTTTGTCATTCGCAATGAGGATCGTGTACCCTTGCGGAACGAAGTCCCGAACGAGGGAGAATGGGGTCAGGGAATAGCCAGTTTAAAAATCGATTATACCCCAGCTTTGATGGTCGATGAGACGCTTAGTTTTATCGATCGAAAGAAAGATGAGCCCTTCTTCCTCTATCTTTCCTATACGCTCCCGCATGCCAATAATGAGGCGTGGAATGAAACGGGAAACGGGACTTCAGTACCTGACAATGGAATCTACGAGGACAAAGATTGGACTAAGCAGAACAAAGGTCAGGCCGCCATGGTTACCTATTTAGACTATATGGTGGGCCAAGTTGTGGAGCGACTTGAGAAACATGGATTGATAGAAGATACGGTGATCTTCTTTACCTCAGATAACGGTCCCCACAGCGAAGCTGGAAATGATCCAAGGTTTTTTGATGCGAATGGCCCCGTGACGGGGATTAAGCGAGTCTTGTACGACGGGGGAATACGGGTACCGATGATCGTGCAATGGCCCGGAAAAATTAAATCTGGATCCACTACTTCTCTTATTTCTGGAGCGGTCGACTTCATGGCGACCGCTGTAGATATCGCAGGGGATTCATTGGAAGTTCCGACGAACGGTATCAGTTTCTTACCCACGCTTTTGGGTAAGATTAGGCAGCAAAAACGTCACGAGTACCTGTATTGGGAATTCTATGAACAAGGATCGAAACAGGCCATAAGAAGGGATAAGTGGAAAGCGGTTAGAAGGCCCATGTTGACCGGTCCGATTGAAGTATACGATCTTTCAAACGACATCGCGGAAGAGAATGACCTCGCCAAGAGCAATCCTGAATTGGTTTCTACCTTCGAAAAGCTGTTCGCTGAAGCGCATACCCCTTCGGAATGGAAAACGAGAGGAAACCTCAACAATCCGGAAGCCGAGCGCAGGGAGTTTCGCGAGAGATAGTAAGCCGGAATCGTACAAGTTTGCGTGGATGCACTAGGTGTGTGTGGAGCGCGAGCGGCCCATGGAGAGCAATCGCACTGACAACTTTAATCAGTCGAACCACTCGTCTTCGGGGTCGAATTTGGGGATGGGGATGTTGACGATTTTCATTTCACCTACGGCACGGTGTTTACATCCGGGGCGGATGAGGACGGCGGTCATGGGCTTGAGGGGAAACAGCTCCCCGTCGAGCTCGATCTGGCCTTCGCCCTCGAGGACCAGATAGATCTCGGTTAGCTTCTTGTGGTAATGCGTTTGTGAATCCTTCTTAATGTCAACGAGGTGGATGGATGCGATTTCGTTGTCATCGTCCATGAACGCACGGCGGGAAAATCCGCAGGGACAGGGAGCGGCTTCAATGTCGGCGAGGTGGGAGATCTTGTATCGTTTGCTCATGATTGGTTGAGGGAATATCTCGTGAGATGAGCAAGGATCGCAATCCCATTTATCTGGGCGGCCTCCTTAGCCTCCTTGAAGACAATTACTTTTGTCTTGCGATAAGCCGAATTGGAAGGGTCAATATCTGTCTTAACCCTTTCACGGGATTCGTACTGGTTCCTGCACGATTAATCCACTTTTAAACAACTTATGAGACTAGCGCTTTGCATCATTTCTCTAGTCGGCGCCGCTGCCATAGCGGCAGACCGGCCCAACATCGTCTGGATGGTTTCCGAGGACAACTCCAAGCACTGGCTTCGCCTCTACGAAGAGGGAGGGGCGGCGATGCCAAACATTGAAAAGCTGGCGGAGAACGGGCTCGTTTTTCAGAACGCCTTCTCAAATGCTCCGGTTTGCTCAGTTGCCCGGAGCACGCTCATTACGGGATCTTATGCGCCGCGAATCGCCGCTCAGTACCACCGGCGAGCTGCCATGGCTCCGATGCCCGAAGGTCTGCGGATGTTTCCTCATTATCTGCGCGAAGCGGGCTACTACACGACTAACAACAGTAAGACAGACTACAATTTGAGCGACAAAGGAATGTGGGATGAGTCGTCCAACAAAGCGACCTACCGAAACCGGGATTCCGAGCAGCCTTTTTTTCATGTGCAGAACTTTGGGAGAACGCATGAAGGGCAGTTGCATTTCACCGAAGAATTCATGGAGGAGAACGCGACCGAAACCGATCCGCACGGCATCAAAGTTTTTCCTTACCATCCGGACACGCCAGTCTTCCGCTACACTTACGCCAAATTTCAGGATCATCACATCGAGACGGATGCCCAAATGGGGGAATTCCTGGCTCGGTTAAAGGACGACGGCGTTGCCGATGATACGATCGTTTTCTATTATGGGGACCATGGAGGGGTGCTGCCGCGTGGAAAGGGCTACGCTTACGAAAGTGGCCTGAACGTGCCACTTGTTGTCCATGCCCCCGAAAAATGGAGACACTTGCTGCCAGTGAATGCAGGGAGAAGCGTGGACGGGTTTGTGAGCTTTATCGATTTTGGGCCGACCGTGCTGAATCTGGCAGGTGTGGATGTGCCAGAGACGATGGATGGGATGCCTTTTTTGGGAGAAGGGGTTACGGCTCGGGACCTCATTCGCCGAGACGAGGCCTTTGGCTACGCGGACCGTTTCGATGAAAAGTACGATTTGGTCAGGACCTTTCGAAAAGGAAAATACAAGTACATTCGCAATTACCAGCCCTTCAATTTCGATGGCTTGTTCAACGACTACCGATACAAGATGCTGGCCTACAGAGAGTGGTACGCGATGTACCAAGCGGGCGAACTAAACGCAGTGCAAAGTCAGTTTTTTGAGCCACGTGAGGCAGAGGCTCTATACGATATTGAAAAGGATCCGCACGAGACCAATAATCTGGCCGACGATCCTAAATCTGCGAGCGTATTGAGGGATTTGAGACAGCGCCTAACAAATCAGGTCAAGGAAATCTCGGATCTCAGCTTTTTACCGGAACCCGCCATGCTTTCAGAGGCCTTGTCGAACCCAGTCCAGTTTGGGCGAGAAAATCAAGATCGGATCGGCAAGCTCGTTGATACGGCTAATTTGAGTCTACTTCCCTTTGCCAAAGCGAAAAGCGGGATCGCAAAAGCGTTCAAATCGAATGACCCTTGGGTACGGTACTGGGGAGCGATTGTTTGCAGCTCTTTTGGCAAGGAAGCGTCGAGCTTTTCCGAAACCGCAAAAAATCTCGTTAAGAATGACGGTGATAATCTGGTTAGAGTCAGAGCGGCTGAGTTCCTCGCTTTGATCGGTGCCGTAAAACCCCAAAAGGCAATTTACTTGTCGTTGAAAAATGCGGAATCGGAAGTGGAGGCGAACCTCATTCTAAATACGGTGACCTTGCTTCAAGATGGCCAGCCCGGATACGAATTTAATATCAATCCAGGCATTTTTCCGAAGGAATGGCGCTCTAACGTGCGAGGTAATGTAAGTCGCCGACTGGCCTATTTTACGGGCGAATAAGACAATCTAGTCCTCAAATCCTAGCTTTTTAAGCTTGGGATGGATGACATAACGGCAGTAGCCCGCGTTTTTATTGAGCTCGTAGTACTCCTGATGATAATCTTCGGCCGTATAAAAGATGCTTGCCTGGGTGACTTCGGTGACGATTGGGTCGGCAAATTTTCCTGATTCGGTGAGCTTGGCAATCGACTTTTCAGCTACTTTTTTCTGCTCGTTGCTGTGGTAGTAGATCGCTGAGCGGTACTGCGTTCCCGCATCTGCTCCTTGTCGGTTAAGAGTCGTCGGGTCGTGCATGAGCCAGAAGATATCGAGGACTTCTTCGAGTGAAATCACTTTTGGGTCAAAATGGATCTGGGCAACCTCGGCGTGGCCGGTTTCACCCGTAACGACCTGTCGATAAGTGGGGTTCTCGACGTGCCCTCCCATGTAGCCTGAAACGGCGCTTTTGACGCCCTCGACGCGCTCCATGACCGCTTCGGTGCACCAGAAGCAGCCCGCTCCTAGGGTTATCTTATCGGTTCCGGCAATATCGTCAGCGGCTAGGTGTGAGGTCATAGGAAGAATATTCAAAACGGTGAGTGCGACAGTAAATTTGGTAAAGGCGAATCTCATAGACGAAACAACGTACGGTTCCGGTGATCTGTTGCAAGGTCGGGCAGGAGGTACAGGGAAAGCGAGGATGCCCAGAAGGAACCGGTTGCCCAACGAATGCCTCCGAAACTGCTCTTGGGTACCGTCCCTTTTTGCAGATTCTATTAATTAATCGCAAATAACTTGCCATAGTTTCGCGAGCTACTTGCATCAAGGCAGGTTTTATAGAGATATTTAGTAAGTATGAAAACGATTGTTCCCGCGAGTTACGTAGCGAAATTGGATCTGGCAGGCATGGGCTTGTCAGTGGCCTGCGCCATTCATTGCTTGGCGACCCCGGTACTCTTGAGTACCTTGTCCGTTTTAGGTTTCGAGTTTTTAGGGCACGAAGGGTTCGAATCAGGAATGATTGCGGCGATCGCACTTCTAGCGGGTTTCACGTTCATAAACGGCTTCCGGATGCACGGGAAAAAAGGCCATTTTCTTCTGGGCGTAATCGGATTAGCGATTTTTCTGCTGGTCCGGCCATTTGTTGACCATTCTCTGGAGCCCTATGCGACGCTGCTTGGAGGAACTGCTTTTGTATTGGGCCATTTCCTAAATTGGAAATGGTCGAAGCCTTGCGAGGATTGCTGAACGTTTCGGTGAGCAGGGGGAAAAATGTGAGGGACTTGCACCATGCTGTGCACCCTGTCATAGCAATTCAAGGTAGCGGGCCATCTCTACGAATTCGGCGCAGCTTGAGCACTAGTTCGACGTATTACGGTCTTGGATAAGACCAAGCTCGAATTGTACTCCGTCCCGGTTTGAAGGCGAAAACTCGACCCGCTGCTTGAAAAGACTCAGATGTTCGTCCTGTCGATGGCTGACGAAGAGAAGAGTCGTATTCTTCAAACCGGCCAGCTTTTCTATAAAAGCGAGTACCAAGTGCCGATTGAGATCGTCTAGACCTTGGGTCGGTTCATCCAGGATGAGCAAAGGTGGCTGCTTTATCAGTCCGCGGGCGATTAGGGCGAGTCGCTGCTGGCCCCATGAAAGTTGTCGGAAGAAAACGTTTGCCTGATCGCTAAGTCCCATGATTTCGAGCCATTTCAGGGCTAACTGCCTTTCAGTGGGTGTCGCTTGCTGATACAGCCCGATACTGTCATAAAATCCGGATACAACCGTGGTAAGAGTGTTTCCTGGAGCACGATAGTCGCGATGGAGAGATGCCGATACGATACCGATGTGCTTTTTGATGTCCCAGATGCTCTCTCCAGTACCGCGTTGATAGCCGAAAATATTGATATCGTTCTGGTAGCATTGAGGGTGGTCTCCCGAAAGGAGCTGGAGCAGGGTGGATTTTCCCGCGCCGTTTGGTCCCGTGATTAGAGTGTGTTCTCCAGATTTCAATTCCCAGTCGAAGCCGTCGAACTGAATCGTTTTTTCGTACTTAACCGAGCAATTACGAAGGCGGACTATAGTATCAAATGATTTTGAAGTCTCAACCGGAGGGGGTGGCAGTTCGGGAACGGATGATTGGTCCAGTTCAACGATTTGTTTGAATTCCGGCTTTTGGATGACATTTTCTTTAGGCCCGTATTCAACAAGCTGACCCCTTTGGATTAGTCCGAGATGGGTGGCGAAAACTGGAATATCGTCGATGCGGTTGACGAGAAACAACAGCTTCTGGCCCGAATCAACGAGCTTTTGAGTCAGCTCAATAAGCTCTCTGCGAGATTGAACGTCGAGGCCTTCGAAAGGCTCGTCTAGGATTAGGAGTTCTGGCCTGGAAAGGATCTCTTTTAGGAGGAGGACCTTGCGAGCCTCTCCGCTAGAGAGAAGCTTGTAACCGCGTTCCAAGATCTCTTCGATGTGCATCTCGTGCGAGAGTTCGAGGGCCTCTGAATTAGAGCATCCCGACTGCAGGAGCATCTCGAGACTGGTTGTTCCGGGGTCGAACCGGTCTAGATAGTCGGTTTCATCATTCTTAAGCTCCCGTTCGTAAATCTCCTGCTGACGTTCGAACGAAGCCCATATAGTTGGGGCAGGGAGGTCGATGATTTCGCCCTTTTCCGGTTTCTCTTTTCCTGTGAGAAGTGTGGCGAGGAGGCCCTTTCCGGATGCGTTTCCGCCAAGCAAGCACCAAGTTTCACCAGAGTGAATTTCCCAATGATCGATTTGGAGGGTCCGGTAGTGAAGAATCTTCAGGATCATGCGCGATTAAGTGATTGCTAAAAAGAGCTCTCAGGAAAGCTTTTATTCGCTTTACGCGTGTCGCGCGACCTGCATAGGGTTCCCGTTTTCAATTTTTAGACGACCTCGCGATGAGCAGAAAAAACTATTTCAATACTCTGACTTTAGCTCAGAAACTGGAACAACTCGGACGGTGCCGATTTATGGATCGCTCTGAGTTCGACGGCGTGGAAGCGTTGAAGGGGAAGAAGATCGTGATTGTGGGCTGTGGCGCCCAGGGTCTGAACCAAGGCCTTAACCTGCGGGACTCTGGGTTGGATGTCAGCTATGCTCTGCGAGACGAAGCGATTTCCCAGCAGCGCCAGTCGTGGAAGAACGCGACTGAAAACGGATTTGTGGCAGGCGCTTACGAGGAGCTGCTTCCGACAGCCGATTTGGTCCTGAATCTGACTCCTGACAAGCAGCACGCCGCAGTAGTAGCATCGGTTCAGCCTCACATGAAACAGGGGGCATGTTTATCATACAGTCATGGTTTCAACATCGTAGAAGAGGGTGCGGAAATTCGTGAAGATCTGACGGTTGTTATGGTCGCTCCGAAAAGCCCAGGCACTGAGGTCCGTGAGGAGTATAAGCGCGGTTTTGGAGTCCCAACTCTTTTGGCGGTTCACACCGAGAACGATCCCAATGGCGAGGGCTGGGACATTGCGAAAGCGTATGCCGCTGGAACGGGTGGAGATCGTGCCGGCTGTCTCGAATCCAGTTTCATTGCAGAAGTGAAGTCCGACCTGATGGGGGAGCAAACGATCCTGTGTGGTCTGCTCCAGGCGGGATCGCTTCTTTGCTTCGATAAAATGGTCGAGCAAGGAATGGACGAAGGTTGGGCCAGCAAGTTTGTTCAGCACGCCTTCGATACCATTTGCGAATCGCTCAAGCATGGCGGCATCACGAATATGATGGACCGTCTCAGCAATCCGGCGAAAATCAAAGCGTTCGAATTGTCTGAGCAAATGAAAGGCATTATGCGCGATCTTTTCGACAAGCACCAAGAGGACATCATGTCCGGCGCGTTTTCGTCAGGTATGATGGCGGATTGGGACAACGACGACAAGGACTTGCTCGCATGGCGGGAGGCTACGAATGAGACGGCGTTCGAAAAGTCGAATCCAACTGATGTTGATATATCAGAACAGGATTACTACGACAAAGGTATCCTCATGGTCGCGATGATTCGGGCGGGGGTTGAATTGGCCTTCGAGTCGATGACGAACGCGGGAATCAAAGCGGAATCGGCCTATTACGAGTCACTTCACGAAACCCCACTAATCGCCAACTTGATTGGTCGGAAAAAGCTTTACGAGATGAATAAGGTAATTTCGGATACGGCTGAGTACGGCTGTTACCTGTTTTCGAATGTCACGGTTCCTTTACTGGGCGATTTCATGAAAGGGGTTAATGTTGACGTGATTGGAAAGGGACTCGACGTTTTAGACAATCAAGTAGACAACCAGCGCCTCATAGAAGTGAATACGGTAGTCCGAAGTCATCCCGTCGAAAAAGTTGGAGCCACCTTGCGCGGCTACATGACAGCGATGAAGCAGATTGCGGTTGGCTAGTCCCGCTTGTTTAGGCCAATTTAAGCCAATCAATATTGATTTTTAAAAGGCTCCGCGAAAGCGGGGCCTTTTTTGATAGTTAACCGTTAGTGATCAAGGTAGGGCTGACTATCCCTAGAGCATTTCTCGACGAGTCGGTCGCTTATCCATGGGAGTGGGTGAGAAACCTCTCGCGTCGCAGGTAGGGGTGACGGTCCGGCGAGTCGCGTTTGTTGAGCCGCTTCCACGGCACGCCGGGCCGTCGTGCCCTACCTTTTACGACCTGCGAACGAAAAAATGCCCTAGTCAGTCGATCTGCGTTCCCTACCGCTCAATCACTTCGATCTTGTGCCACTTTCCGGAATGGAATCGCAGGAAGAACACGACTCCCACGATGCCGAGATTCGCAACTACGCTGATCCATGCGTACGTAACAGGCTTTTGGAAAACTTCGATCAATAGATACGAAGGAATAACAAGTAGGAAAATCGAAGTGACCGCGAGGGTGGTCATGACAAATTTGGTATCACCTGATCCCTTGAGTGCTCCTCCACTCATTATGATCAGTGAATCGAAAAAGACGATAACGATGAAAAACCGCAGCAACTTAATACTCGTTTCCTCTAGTTGAGGAAGGTTGCCACCAGAGGCTTCATGTATGAAAGGGCTAATGAGAACGTCGGGGATCAGCCAATACAATGTAGCCATTATCGAACTATGTATAACGGCCATATGTAGGGCGGAGTAGGTCGTTTTGACCGCAAGCCCGCTGTTCTGTGCTCCTTGAAATTGTCCCACCATAATACTGGTAGCGGTTCCGAGTCCTATCATGGGGAGGAGGCTAAGGAGATTGATGTTCAGGACTATGTTGCTCGCAGCGAGCTCGACAATCCCGATCCTACCGATTATGAGCACGAAAATCGTAAAACCCATGACATCGAGAAAGAAGTGGACCCCTGAAGGCGTCCCAAAGCGAATCATTCGTTGAAACAGCGGCTTGTTGAAATGCCAGTTGGTTCTGGTTTGGAATCTCTCGTTGTTCCGCTTCGAGCAAATGAGGGCTGCGTAGGCAAACATGATCGTTGCTGAAGAAGCGAGGGTGGCGATAGCGGCGCCGGCGATTCCCATCTCGGGAAAACCGAACTTTCCAAATATTAGAACATAGTCTAAGACGATATTGATGATCGTCATCGACAGATTCATCCAAACGATGGTCCATGACTTTCCCCGGCCAGAATAGAAGCAGGAAAATGCTCCATTGGCTAAAAAGAAAAATGCCCCAAAAGTTAGGATACTGAAGAACGTCGCCTCGTTTTTCTGGACTTCAGGGGTGTGGCCGATCAGTGCGAAAATTTCATCAGCGAACGGGGCGAACAGGGGAAGTGTTAAACCACCAATGAACGCGATGTAGATTCCTTGCCATACTGAGGGTCCTACTTTCTCGGGCTTTTTGGCTCCTGTGTATTGCGCCACGAAGGTCGACGTGTAGATTGAGACTCCAAGAAAGAAACATAGAATGGAAAAATTGAGCATTCCCGCGGGCTGGGCAGCGGCAAGGGCATCTGCGGAATAACGGGCAAGAAAGACGCGATCGACGAAGATGAGAATCGAATGCGAGCCCATGCTGAGAATCAGGGGGATCGCAACGATTAGGAGTTGCCGATAGCCACCCGGTTCTCGCCACCGCTTTTCAAGTCGTCCCAACATCAGATACTCAATGGGAATAGGGTATGCGGAATCAAAGGGAAGAAAATAGTCGATAGTGTCTAAAGGTCGGGCTGGCGATTCATAGTCAGTCGTCGAACCATCCAAAGTGTCGGCTGCTCAAGGATAAGCCGCCCGACCATTGGAACTATTCGACCCTATCCCAAAGAAACCTTTTGATCCCTGATCGTTTTTAACTACGGATAGCATGTCATGTCAGAGCTTGAATTTAAGGGAAAAGTTGCAGTCGTAACCGGTGCAGGGATCGGGATTGGATTCGAGATTTGTCGTTCTCTGGCGCTTGAGGGTGCTCAGGTGATCCTCAATGATCTGGATGAACTGGTAGCGGAAAGTGCCGCAGAAAAGATCCGAAGTGAAGGAGGGGTTTGTCAGGCGGTGGGAGGCGATGCCAGCGATCCAAAGTTCGCGTCTTCGCTCATAGGCCATGCCGTTGAACGATTTGGCTCGATTCATATCGCAATTGCGAATGCAGGAATCACGACCTACGGAGCCTTTCTCGACTATTCAGTGGAGAAGTTCCAGAAGCTGGTGAGTTTAAACCTGCAAGGGTCGTTCTTTCTAGCTCAAGCAGCGGCGCTGCGTATGAAGACGCAGAGTACGGGAGGACGGATGCTTTTCATGTCCTCCGTTACGGGGCATCAGTCTCATCCTTATTTGGTTCCCTACGGAATGACTAAGGCTGCACTGCGTATGCTGGCGAAAGGGCTCGTGGGAGAGCTTTCCCAGTATGCAATTACGGTAAACGCTATCTCCCCCGGGGCGGTGCTTACCGAGCGGACAACGGGTGACGACCCCACCTTCGAGGATGGCTGGCGCGGGACGATTCCTATGGGGCGAGTCGCCACGGTTCAGGATATCGCCAACGCGGCCCTTTTTCTGGTATCTGACAAGGCAAATCACATCACTGGGCAAACCCTGCTAGTTGATGGCGGTTGGACCACCGCAAGTCAGTTGCCTAATCTTCAGATACCAGAGGACTAGTAGGGAACTAGCGCACTTTAAATAGCCAACTCTCGTCAAAAAAGCCGGCGTCGATAACTCCAACGGGATACTGCGAATCTTGAGTTCCGACCAAGTCAATGACCGCCCAGTCAGGCAACTTGGGAATCTGTAGAGAATTGCTGCCTCCTGAGAATTTACTGAAAGTGAAACCCGAATTGATTCGATATATTGCTTCGGGTTGAGCGGATTGGGATAGATCATCACGGGTGCCTGTTCATCGGTCGAATAGGTTTGTTTGCCGATCCGAAATAATTTGGCATTCCATTCAAAGGGGAGTCTCGATTGGATACGGGCCAGTATTTGATTACTGCTCGGGTCGCCCCAGAGAATGAGATTAGAGTACTCGATATCTTCGTTGGTAACCTCGTGGTCTTTCTTGGTTTGGGCTTCGCCTCGAAACTGTCTCCACTATTGAAGGACTGCCCCTTTTTATTAGCATCCGTCCGCTCATTTCAAGATTGAAGGAAAGAGCACCGTTGGGGAAGCTCATCCGTCAACGACGATGGATTTGGAATCCTTCCATTGGGGCGAGCCGATATTCGAATAGAAGGGACCGCGGAAAGACCCTTGTCGTTTCCTGGTAGTCTTCCAAATTTGACTCAAGATCCCTTCAACGACGCATTTTTAGTTCCATCGGGCCCGCGAAATTGACGAAGGACCTTAGTCGGTTGATTCGGAAGCGTCTATCAATGGGAGCTGACATTGGTGAATTAAGCAGCCCAAGCCTGCTCCAAATCCAATTCCGTGGCAAGCCCCCCACAAAAGACGACCCGTGGAACCTCCTGTGATTTGATGGAGTTCATCGCCCGTATAGTAGCCCAACGTGTGGAACGTGAACAAGATTCCGAATACAAATAATAGATTCCCTTGGCTGCCAAAAGCCCGTTTCAGAATAATTGCCAATAGAAGGAGTCCTAGCGCAGAGCCGTAAAGATCGCCGTGATGTTGCCCTTTAAGGCCAAACCAGAAGAGGCACCAGAGGACGGCGTATCCGAGAAAGGCGACCGCGAAAAGAGCCGTAAACCGAATTTGATTCTTTGGCGCGAGTGTTAGCCGACTCAGGACCCAGCCAGAGAGTAGCAGGTACACGAGTGCAATTGAGGCATACATCGGACCTTGTCCGCGGATGAGTCTGAAGGCCCAGATCGAATAGGCAATCACGCTGACCAATCCAAAACCGATGCCTCCGTAGAGAATGGAAAAAGCTAGGGAGTAGGGGCTTTTGATTTTTACAGTCCCCGATCTTTCGAGAACTTGGGAGGGAGTTAGACCAAAGATTTTCATATGGAAAAGGTGAGGTGTGTTGAGTGATTTTCTAACGAAAGAGAAACATCGCGTTTGACGCAACCTTATGCGAGTCAGTCAACGTTTCGAACAAACCCTTCCCACATGAACATTTGCAGCGAATAAAGCTCGCCCTTTTGGTTCTCGTTGCTTGTTTTTTCAAATACTCGTGCACGCTCCTCCAAGTTCCGAGTTTTCCAAATCGAAATTCCCCCGTATGACTGAACCAAAATACATTGTCGTTGGAAATTCCTCAGATGATCCGTTCGCTATCGACGTCGCCTTCGCGATGGGTCAGGGGGAGGATGTCGCGGACCTCATCAGCATGAAGCGGTTCGCCAATTCGGAATTCTGTCCGCGTTTCATTTCGGATGAGCAGGATTTTTCCGAAATCGGAAACAAGCTGAGCGGAAAAAGCATTATAATCGTCAGCACGAGCAGTCTCGTGATGAGCCGTCAGAGCCTCGCGATGCGAAACTTGATGATTGCTCGGGCAGCGAAAGAGAACGGCGCCGCGGAGGTGATTCTCGTAGAGCCCGATCTGTACTACAGTGCCCAAGACCGAGGACCGCGACCGAATTTGGGCAAAACCGAAGTTGAACGCGACCTGAAGGATCTCAAGAAATTCGATGGCCAGCTTTTTACTGCGAAGCTGTACGCGCAGATGCTGAAGCTAGCGGGAGTGGATCGAGTGCTAACGGTCCACAATCACTCTTTCTCAGTGCAAGCAATGTTTAGCGAAGTCTTCGATGGGAAGTTTTACAACTTGATTCCCTATGACATCTACGTCGACTACTTGTTGAATTCAGATATTGTCGACTAC
This sequence comes from Candidatus Pelagisphaera phototrophica, assembly GCF_014529625.1. GTDB lineage: Bacteria > Verrucomicrobiota > Verrucomicrobiia > Opitutales > Opitutaceae > Pelagisphaera > Pelagisphaera phototrophica. The sequence continues at coordinate 3,077,756 of NZ_CP076039.1, read as the reverse complement.
GAAGATGCTGGAGAAGGGTTGGCGCTTTGCGCCCCAGACAAGGGAGCCAGGGAGTTCGTTAAGGAGATGTTTGCCCAACTTGGACTCGACAAGGCAAAGTTTGTCCTTCTCGACAAGGAAAGGATTAGTGAGCGGCAGGTTGAAATCAAAATCCATGAGGAAAGTGAAACGAAGCTCGAGGATATTCAAGGTCATGACATCGTTCTTTTCGATGATATGGTGCGGACTGGTTCGACGGTAGTTAAATCCTGTCAGCTATTGAAGCAAGTAAACCCAGGTAAGACTGTTTTTGCTCTGACGCACTTTTACGCAAGCGAGGAGGGTCGAGTAAAAATGGCCAATACGGCGATCGACGAAATCCTTACGCTCAACACCATTCCAACGGTGCTCAATCGCGATATTCAGGGGCGGCTTCGCAAGAAAATGGTCGTACTAAAAATTGAAAAGTGGCTCGCCCTAAATTTGTGTCGTATCCTTAGCCTGCCGCAACCGGACATGGGCGACAGTCTCTACTCTATCGACATGTCTTCAAAAAATACCCGGTGGAAACGCAAGATCTGGCTCAGTGAGCAGCTAAAGGCCCTAAATCAAGGCTAGTGTTTAGGCTTTCCGGTTGATTTTTTGAATGTCCTGCCGGTTGCCCAGAATCGGAAAAAGTCGTTTTTCTCTTTGAGAGGGGCTCTTAAGCTTGAATCCGTCCAATTTTCCACCCTTAGATGTAATAAGTAGTAGGGGCTGTTGGGTACCTGTCTAAATTAGCCCTGGCTATATCCTGAAATGCTCTGTGCGACCTATATCCCAGTTGCCTTACGCGCAAAATTCTCCTCAGCGATTTGTGGCGTTTCTTTGTTTTTCTTTTCATCGAAAACGAGCGGAGAAGATTACGCGATCGAGGAGCCTCTTCTCGATTTCGTTAACGAATACTGTGTCAGTTGCCACAATCCAGACAAGAAAAAGGGAAAACTCGATCTCGAAACCCTCTTGGGGACTGGAGTTGACCAGCATTTTGAGGTTTGGGATGAGGTGGCCTGGATGCTGCGGGAACGCGAAATGCCGCCCGAAGAAGAGGAAGATGTGAAACGCCCTCGGGAATCTGAACTCGAATCGGTAGCGGAATGGCTGGAAGGAAAATTGATTGGATTGTCGGACAACGGGGATGAACGAGATCCGATCATTTCTTCCAAGCATGGGCTGGTAAATCAGTATTGTGTCAGTTGTCACAATCCGGATGAAAGAAAGGGCGACTTGGTCTTGGAAGGAATTTCGCTCGAGGATTCAGAGGAAAATCCTGAATTGTGGGAGAAGGTGATCAAACGGCTAGATTCACGTCAAATGCCTCCACCCGACCGGAAGCGGCCAAGCGAGGCTACTTATGATGCGGTGCTCGCTTCGATTACTGAATCGCTGGACGCCCACGCCTCAATTCACCCGAAGCCGGGACGCGTTGAGACGTTTCGTCGTTTGAATCGAACCGAGTATCAGAACGCGATTCGCGATCTTCTCGCAGTCAACATCGATGCGAAGAGCTTGCTCCCGAAGGACGATGAGAGCCATGGTTTTGATAACGTCACAGTGGGAGCGCTTTCCCCGAGCTTGCTCGACCGGTATATTTCAGCGGCTCAGAAGATCAGCCGCTTAGCAGTGGGAACGCCCTACCGTTCTCCAAGAGGAGATACCTATCGTATCCGTCCAGATGTTACGCAGGAAAAACATGTTGACGGACTTCCGATTGGCACCCGTGGCGGTACCCTCATCGACTATACGTTTCCCCAAGATGGTGAATACGAAATCGAAGTGCTTCTTACACGTGATCGCAATGAGCACGTGGAAGGACTGAAGGAGACTCACGAAATGGAGATCCTTCTCGATCGATCCCTGGTGAAACGGTTTACAATAGATCTTCCCAAAGGCATTCGAGATCATAGCCAATTGGATAAACACTTAAAGACGCGATTCAGTGCGAAGGCAGGTCCAAGGAAACTAGGGGTGACGTTTTTGCAAACTCCGTACTCTCTATTGGAAATTAAGCGAGAGCCCTTCCGTGCCCATTACAATCATCACCGTCACCCGCGTCTTACACCTGCAGTATATCAAATTTCCATTACGGGTCCTTTTGAGGCAAAAGGGGCAGGAGATACTCCTAGCCGGAAAAAGATCTTCATAAAGCATCCTTCCGATGAGAGTGCGGAGGAGTCCGTTGCCCGCGAGATCCTCGCGAACCTGATGAAGCTGGCTTATCGCCGTTCTATTTCCAATGCGGATCTAAAGCGCCCGATGGAATTCTTCAAGGAAGGTAAGGAAGGGGGTGGATTTGAATCTGGCATTGAGATGGCTTTGAGTTCCATTCTCGTGAGCCCTGAGTTTTTGTTTCGAGTGGAGAAAGATCCCGCGGGTTCGAAGCCCGGCGAGGCTTATCGGATCAGTGACTTGGAATTAGCGAGCCGATTGTCCTTCTTCCTCTGGAGCAGTTTGCCTGATGAGGAACTGCTAGATTTGGCGATTGCGGGCAAACTTCGTAATCCCGGAGTTCTGGAAGCACAGGTAGCCCGGATGCTTGACGACGAGAAGGCGGTTAACCTAGTAGATAATTTTGCGAGCCAATGGTTGCATCTGCGAAACTTGGATTCGGTTGTGCCCGATTCGAGGTTGTATCCAGACTTCGATGATAATTTGAGGCAGTCCTTTCGAAAAGAGACAGAGCTGTTTTTCGAAAGTGTAATGAGGGAGGATCGAAGCGTCCTGGATTTGCTAAAATCGGACTATACTTTTCTTGACGAGCGATTGGCCTACCATTACGACATCCCAAACATTGCAGGTAGCCGGTTCCGCCGGGTCAGTCTTGATCTGGATCACAATCGAGGTGGGTTGCTTCGACAAGGCAGTATCCTTACAGTTACTTCTTACGCAACGCGAACCTCACCGGTTATCCGAGGAAGCTGGATTCTAGAAAACATAATAGGAACGCCCCCACCCCCGCCCCCTCCGAACATTCCCGCTCTTGAGGAGAATAAAGTGGATGCGACGCTTTCAATGAGGGAGCAATTGGCGGAACATCGTGAGAATCCGGCGTGTGCCGGCTGCCACAACCTGATGGATCCTGTGGGATTTGCATTGGAGAATTTCGATGCCGTTGGCCGCTGGAGGGAATACGAAGATGGTACGTCGATTGATGTATCGGGCGGATTGCCCGATGGAAGCGTTTTCAACGGAGTAGGGCCGCTCGAGGAGGGCCTATTGGAGCGCCCGGAACTTTTTGTTCGTACTTTAAGTGAAAAATTGCTTACATTTGCGCTAGGTAGGGGAATCGAAGCCCATGACGCCCCAGCAGTTCGGGGGATCGTGAGAAACGCACGATCAAACGAATACAGGTTTTCGTCGATAATACTAGGTATCGTGAAAAGCGTGCCGTTTCAGATGAGAGCTAAACCAGACGGTGATTACGTAGCAATCCGTTCGCAATAGAGAGTAAATACTATGAAATTCATAACTAAAAGGTATATACCCCGGAGAACCTTTCTAAAAGGCGTGGGAGCGTCGTTCGCATTGCCGCTACTCGATGCGATGGTTCCTGCCGCCACTGCTACCTCGAGAACGGCAGCCAACGGGGTGCGGCGTCTCGGCTACGTTTTCATGCCAATGGGCTGTGACCAATCAAGATGGACGCCTGGGAGCGACGACACGCTCGATAAGCTCTCGCCGATTCTCGATTCACTCTCTCCCGTTAAAGACCACACAACGGTGTTGACGAATATGGATTTGAAACCTGCTTACCCGGGGTCGCACGCGACTTCGAATTCTTCGTTCTTGAGCGCTGCGAAGGCGAAAGTGACCGAGAGTTCAGACTATTACCTTGGGACTACTGCGGACCAAGTTGCTGCTAAGCAAATCGGACAGGAAACCCAACTTCCCTCACTAGAGCTAGCCATGGATTTGATGGAGACGGTTGGCCAGTGCGACAATGGATACGCTTGCGTGTATCAAAACAATCTTTCTTGGTCTTCCCCTACAACTCCACTACCGGCGGAAGCCCACCCGCGCATCGTTTTTGAAAACCTTTTTGGTGAAGGCGGGACTCCTGAGGAAAGACGGGAGGCTTTGAGGAAGCGTGCGAGCCTACTCGATTCGATAACAGAAGATATGAAACGCATGAAGCGTGACTTGGGTGTTCGTGACCGAGCACGTTTAACAGAGTATTTGGACGCCATACGTGAAGTTGAAAGACGAATACAGAAAGCGGAATTAGATTCGAAAGACAACCCATTGCCAGATCTCGAACGCCCTATGGGAGTTCCAGCGATGTATGCGGATCATGCACGTCTAATGTTCGATCTCCAACTACTGGCGTATCAAGGTGACATTACACGAATTTCCACTTTTCAAATTGCGCGCGAAACCAGTAATCGCTCGTATCCTGAAATCGGTGTTTCCGATCCGCACCATCCACTTTCGCACCATGGTGACAATCCGGATAAGATTGAGCGCATGTCTAAGATCAATGCATTTCATGTTTCCTTGTTTGCGGAATATTTGGAGAAATTGAAGAATACTCGAGAAGGTAACGGCTCATTGTTAGACAATGTGCTAATTCTTTACGGAAGCGGTATTGGCAATCCCAATGTTCATGATCACACGAATCTGCCTTGCATCGTTGCGGGTGGAGCCTCCGGAGGGATGAAGGGAAATCGCCACATTCGGTATGACAAGCCTACGCCTTTAGCGAACTTGCATCTGACTCTTCTCGACAAGGTTGGGGTGAAAATCGATTCGTTTGGCGATAGTGACGGAATGATCAACGATCTGTTTGAACCGCTTTCGGTCTAAACGAATCTTTGGTTGAATCCCCACTGCAGAGCTAACTAAGAGATGAAGATAAAAACATATCCCACCTCCCTCTCTGTTTTCGTTCTTCTCTTGGGCACGCTGCAGGCCGCACCAGATTCGAAACTGGCCGATGCGGTTGAGGCAGGGGCCTTTGATACATTGAGTTTAATTATTGAGGAAGGGGACATCAATGCGACTCAGGTTGATGGGATGAGCGCGCTGCATTGGGCGACTTACCATGACAAGGCCGATCTCGTAAACGAGTTGGTCGAGCGAGGGGCCAGCTCGACTATAAAGAATCGATATGGAATCACCCCTCTTTATTTAGCGTGCCTGAATGGCAATGAAGCGATCGTCTCGAGACTGCTCAAAGCGGGGGCGGATCCGAATAGCTCTGCCAGAGGAGGCGAAACCGCGTTGATGACCGCATCGCGTACCGGAAAGATTGGCGCTGTCAAAGCCCTCCTGGATGCGGGAGCCGAGATCGATGCCCAAGAAAGCCGTGATCAGACTGCCGTTATGTGGGCTGCCGCTGAGGGGCATGCTAGCGTGGTCCGCGAACTTCTCGAAAATGGAGCGGATTTTACGACTCCTCTAGAGTATTCTGGATACACGCCTTTGTTTTTCGCTGTGCGAAATGGTGAACATGAAGTGACGCACATGCTCCTTGATGCAGGAGCGGACATTAATGCGGTGATGAGTCCAGAGCGATTCTTCGGGAAGCTTCCCATGTCAGGGACTAGCCCTCTCATGCTGGCAGCGGAAAATGGTCACTTTGATCTCGCGATTGAGCTTTTAGACAGGGGAGCAGATCCAAACGATATTCGCACAGGATACTCCGTTTTGCATGCCCTTACATGGATACGTAAACCGGATATCGGAGAATCGGCTAGTGGAGATCCTGCACCGCGCGGCTCTGGCTTACGCAACAGTGAACAGTTTATTCGCGAGCTGGTCGCCCGAGGGGCTGATGTGAATTGTCGACTCGAGAAAGGTAAGGGAAGCGTCAAGAATAGAGATTTTGGGGCGACAGCTTTCTTTCTAGCCTCCGATAGGGCGGACGTTCCCTATATGAAGTTGCTCCTAGAGCTCGGTGCGGATCCGCACATTCCAAACAATCAAGGCACGACAGCGTTTCTAGCGGCGGCGGGCGTCGGAAGTAGGGCTCCCGAGGAAGAAGCTGGAAATGAAGCCGAATGCTTGAAAGCCACGAAACTCATCGTTTCTCTGGGAGTAGATATCAATACGGTAGATAGAAATGGAGAGACCGCGATGCATGGAGCGGCGCTGAAGAATATCCCCTCAATGGTCTACTACCTCGATGAATTAGGGTCGGACATCAATATTTGGAATACGAAAAATGATGACGGCCGGACTCCTTTGCTAATCGCGCAAGGTTACCGTCCTGGAAACTTTAAGCCTTCGTTTGAGACGGTGGAAGCGATTATTGGGGTGATGGCTAGACACGGAATTGAACCACCTTCTGGTCCTAAGCCAAACCACACGAACTACGCGAACTAGCAAAGTACGCTGTTTCAATAATTCAGTGGAGTCTTCTTCGGTAGCAATTCCCTGTACTCGCATAACCGTTTTCCGGTCTTGACGACGAATCGCTCTGGCACCGCTTTCGTAGGATAGTGAAGCGAGTGGCACGAGGGCTCCATCTGAGCCTTCGAAAGGGAATTTACGGACATGATTGATACTTTCCCGATCATTTTTACCCAACCATATACGGATACGATTGCGGCGTCCATTGCTGTCATAATAGTAACCCACTTGATTGCCTCGGATGGTATAGGAAATTGCACCCGAAATCATCTGCGTCTCAATTCCGTATTGATTTGCTTTTTCCCGTTCGAGAGTGATGTTCGTTTCCGTGCTCTGCATGTCGTCTTCCGTCTCGACCGCGACGAGACCGTCCACGGATCGAAGACTTCGGTATCGTATTCTTGCTGATTGATGAGGTTTTATTTGAACAGATTCTCGGTGCACTTGAATTTCGACTGAAGGTGCTGGTAGCGGGAAAGCGACTATCGCACATTAACTTCTTGTTCCTCATTTTCGAGCTGCGCGATGACCTGTCCCGCTTCAACAGAATAGCCCACTTCGGCCATTACGGCGGCGGCGCTTTCAGTCTCCAAAATCGAGTCGAATTCGAGATAGGATGAGAATCGGACCGCTTTTTGCAGCGGCGACCTTTACAGGTATGGCTACGATATCCTCTATTCCTTTGTCATCCTCTTCACCTTTGGTGACTGCACTCGGTTTTTTGCATCCGATTAGAGAGAGTCCAGTGACGATCGATAGAAAAAAATAGTAATGGGTTTCATGCTGTGGGAAGGAAGGGTTGGGAAGTTCAGTTTTAAGAGTTCGTTCTTTGGCAGTTACTAGCTTGTTATACACCACTTAAAACCCAAAGGTTGCGATTATCTTCATTACTTACCAGTAGGCATCGATTGCTCTCAGTCATTGAACACATTCTCTGCGAGAGAGTGAATGAAGATGCTCTCCTTTCATAAGATTCTGATCGGACTTCATGCACTTTAGCGATGATCGGATCAGTGATTGATGAGTCGATTATGGACTCTTGCAACCATTCCCATATAGTTGGGCATCGAAAATTCATTAGCGGCGAGAGATATGTGCTTTTTTACCAATTCCGATTGACCCAATGCCTCGTGGTAAAGCCCAATATAGAGATGGGCATAGCAATGTCTTTGGCGGGAGATTCCAGAACCGGTATCTATTGGGCCAGCCGCGAGGAGGACTTTCTCGGGACTTCCGATGCCAGAGAATAGCTCCCAAATCTGGACCATAGGTATTCGCGAATCGAATTTGATGGGAATGAGCGAATCCCTTGCTGCTTGGACGTTTTCTAACTTTGCCTTACAGAGGAAATGCCAGACCGCGTTTTCGACATCATTCGGGTTGACGGACTTGTGAAGCTCGAATTGCTGGACACCTTTTTCGTATTCGTGGGCGTAGTAGTAGGCAATGCCTCTTTGCCAGTGATGCGGCTCCTGGTTCGGGTAGAGCTGAATAAATCGATCGAAATCGGAAATCGACTTTTTGAACTCTCCAAGTTCAAAATACGCAACGCCGCGCGACTGGTAGGCACTCGCGGAATCTGGATTCTCATCAATTTGCCTAGTTAGGGTTGCGACAGTGGTTCGAAGCTCGGTGATTGAATCCGCTCCAACTTGAGGCAAGCCAAATGCCATTAGGAGCGCACTAGTAACACTCAATACTCTCCGAGATTTAACCCACCGACCCATGCCGGGAAAATCTGGCATCTGGAGAGAAAGACCTCAAGTGTTAGAAATTAAAAATGAAGTATTGAAGGGGATTGGCGATTTGGGGGGCCGGATTTCAGTTACGCATTCCAGCGAGCGAGCGATTGGCTTCGATGAAACATTCTGGCCATTTGGGAGGGGGCGGTTTGCGTATTAGACTCTGGTACAGCGCTTCCTGCTCCTTAATGGAGCGATCCACAAGTACGGCCAATTCGGTGATCTCTGGCTGGCACATTTTGGCGGCCTCATCGATTAGCTTCTTTTTCCTGTGGGGTGGCGCGGATTCGCAACCTGAACTGTAAAGATTGATTCCCGCATTATCCCAGTCTATCGAAAATCTTTGTATGGCTGGATCGTTGGAGTGCTTTTCAGCAAGAATAGCGTCGATCTTGGACTGGAGCGCCGAGCGTTGCTTTTCCCATTTTCGGAGTAAACGTTGCTTATCTTTTGGTTGCATAGATTAGGAATCGGCTCGATCTGAGTATTTCTTTAGGCTTTTGAAGTGCTTGTTCCGCACTTAAATCCAACGGTTCGAGATCAATCCCCCAAGGGTCAATAAGCTCTGCTACTGAGCGTTCTCGTTCTTGCCGTGAGGCGACGCAGATATAGACTTGCCAAGGGAGGGTTCTAACGTGTTGGTAGGGGAAATTCAAAGTGGAAGAAAATTGTATAGAATTTGGTAGAGGTCGAGTTGGGTTTGTCACAATTGTGGGACGGCCAAACGTAGGAAAATCAACATTTATTAACAAAGCTCTCGGCTACCATTTGACTGCGGTGTCTACCCGTCCGAATACGACTCGAAAAAGGTGGTTGGGAATTTTGAGCGACAAGGAATCCCAAATCATCTTTTCTGATACCCCAGGGGTTCATTCCCCTAAAAACCGTATGCATGAAGCGATGGCAAATACAGTCATCGGCGAAGTAAATGGCGGCGATACTATTTTGTGCCTATGCGATGCCACTCGCGAGTTTGGTGATGAGGATCGACGGGTCGCTCAACTTGTTCGTGGGGCTGAAAAGCCAGTCGTCCTGGTCATTAATAAAATGGATACAGCTAGTGAAGTTCAGGCCGTATCGATCGCAGAAAGCTTTCAAGCGATCATGGGTGATGTATCTGTATTCAGGATTTCTGCTATGACAGGTGAGGGGATTGATTCTCTTCTGGATCATTTTCGCCAAACGCTTCCAGAGGGGCCCTTCCTGTTCCCGGATGACCAGTTGACAGATGTGATCGAGCGCGAAATATCGGAAGAGGTCATTCGCGAGGCGGCAAATGAATTGATGCGCCAGGAATTGCCCCAGGAGATAGTCGTGAAAATCGACGATTGGGCGGAGAATGAAAAGAAGATCAAGATCGCGGCGACTATTTATGTCGAGCGGGATAGTCAGAAGGCGATTGTCATAGGGGAGAAAGGACAAATGGTGAACCGCGTCATAAAGATTGCGAGGGAGAAATTAAGAGTCGATCTTGGCAAGTTCGTTGACCTGAAACTATCGGTGAAGGTTGCCCCGGATTGGCAGAATAAAAAGTGTTTTCTAAGAGGCAAAGGAATAGTCGATCCGTCGAATTAATCGGATCTGCGGCGGGTCGTTCCTTCGCGATAGTCGCTTTCGCTGCCGGTAGATAGAAAAGACAGGCACTAGTTTTCTGCCCTTTAGTAGTCCCCCAATTCAGATGCCAGGTAGGCAAAGGTTACGTAAACGGCCGCACTTTGGTTGATTCGGTCGGGTACGATTTTATCGATTGTATCGTTTGCGGTATGATGAAGATCAGAATAGCCACGCGTGAACATGTCCAAACCGACAACTGGAACACCGACATTGCTCATAGGCGGTATGTCGGGACCGCCCCATGACTTTGCTCGGCTCGCCTTGACTCCTAGCGGTTCAAGGGCTTTACGAATAATGGAAAAGCTCGGATCGAGCGGGTTGCCGATCCCAATGTTGAATGTGTGAACGGGGCCTTGGCCGGCATCAGCCTCGATGGCAATGATGTGTTTTAAAAGTTCGTCGCGGTGCTTTTCGACGAAGTAGTTGCCTCCGTAGATTCCAATTTCCTCAGCTTCAAACAGAACGACGTGAATCGTTCGTTTTGGAGGAAAGAGCTAAGAAAAGGGTGATTAGGAGCAAAATGCCCGGTTTGAATATTGAATTGGGCATATTTGAATTGGGACAGCTATCGATTGAGTTGTTTTTTTGAAGAAGATTGGTTTGGAGAGGCGTCTTCTTCGACAGCCACCGTTTCGAGCGTGCCGATCTCGACGTTGCCAGTGCCGAAATGCGTGTTTGTCTTGGCGTATTTCTCCAAGCTAGTGCCATAGTAGGAACTCGCTGCTCTCGCGAGGGCGGGGTAGGCATCTTCAAAATTTGTTCCAATAGAGGGCACACTGAAGCGGGTCGTCCAAAGAAGTTCTCTTTCGTTTTCCGATCTCAATTTTTCGTAGTCATACGCCATGAGAATAATGAAATAGCGCTCGTCCTGCATCTCGACTCGGAGGTCGAATTCCTCGGTCGTCGTTATGTTTCTCCGATTCAATGCCTTCGTGATGCCTAGGCTATTGTTCCGCATCGTCTGCCGGTGCTGGGCTGTGTTGTTGGCGTCTAAGTCATTCAGATCGGCCAAATCGACGAAGTCGTCGCTATACACTTCTGAATAGCCAGTATCATCGCTCTCTCCCTGTGCGTAGGGATCTGTCGAATCGAGCATAAAGAGCTCTTCCAAATCCGGCTCTACGCTAGTCGTTCCGTAGTGAACGACGATCAGTAGATCGCCTTCGCTTGGAGATGACGACGGGTAGAAATTGCGCTGCTTCATGTTTTCTGCAAGCGTAGCGGCCACCTCCTCAAAGCTAGCAGTTCTGAGGCTCTTGTCGTCGAAATCACCGACGTAGAAATTTCCCTTTATGAAAACGTAAGTCTCGTACTTGGCCCCGCCATCGTTTTCTTTGACCTCGTTGTAGGTGGTAGATGCTTCAGAGTCTATGAAGACGCGGGCCGTCTTTGCGGCGAATATTGTGCCTGCAAGGAAGAAAGTGGCTGCTGTGGCGATCGCAAAGCGCATTGCCGCACGGAAGGATTTCGAGTCGATACGATTGTTTAATTTCATTTAAAATGACGTTTTCCGAAAAATTGATGGTGGTTGGACGCTGGGTCAAACCGTTGTTGGACCTTGGTTTGTGAACGGAGAAATAGATTTATTCTGTAATTTGTAAGGACGGTTTTCCCGCCATGAAGTTACAGGTGCGTTGCATTTCATGCTTATTTGGAAAAGATCAAGCCTGACGAGCTTTTTAATTCCGATGTCTTGAGTTCTCTCTGATAAGGCTTCATAGCAAATTAAATGAGACACGTTGGAGTACATCTAAATGGATTATGTTTTGGGCTCTTTTTCTTCGCTGTTTTCGGAAATATTGAGGCTATGGGGACTGGAAGAATCGACTATGAAGGTTTCAATGACTGTATTGAAATAAAAAATGCTACGACCAGGGTTGTGCTTGCTCCATCCTATGGCGGTCGGGTTTTAAGCTATTCATGGAAGAGTAAAAGCGCCTTGGGCCCTGCCAAACTGGGTCCGGGCCGTTGTGACATTGGGCCGGAAAAAGTCATTCCCCAACGTAAAGAACTTTGGGAAGGTGAGTGGGAAGGGGGGATCACTGGAAAATATTCAGCGGTTCTTGTCAGCCAGGAACACCCCGCTACGGGAGTACAGCTAATACGCGAGTTCAAATTAGATTCTCAATCGTCGCATTTGCGTGTTACCCAGACGATCAGGAATATTTCCGATGAGCGAGTTCATTGGTCTCACTGGAGTAGAACTTTTGGTAAAGGAGGAGGGATCTGCGTGGTTCCTCTTTCGAAATACTCTGCCTACCCAAAGAGTTACGTCATGTATAATGACAAACAGGCGATCGAATTTCTCCCGGAAGATCCGCAGATCGAAATTAGGGATGGCTTCTTCTTGTTGAAAGGTCCACCCAGATTTCCCAAGCTTGGACTTGATTCGCACGTAGGATGGTTAGCATATGTAACTCCTGATGACTTGGCCTTTATCAAAAAGTATCCGACGTATCCAAATAGAAGATATTGGGAAATGGTTGGGATGACACTCTCTCTTTGGTACGTAGATAACTGGGGAGAGGGCAAGGTCAGCGTTTGCGAAATTGAACCGATTGGTCCGAGAGAGGATATTGGACCAGGTGAATATGCTTCTTTTACTGAAGATTGGTACCTTGGAGAGTTTCAGTTTCCAGACGACGGAAGCGATTTGGACCTAAACCGGCTCGAGCGTGTTTCAAAACAACTGATGGGAGTCGATCAGTGACCAGCATGTAAACCGTTACCGAGTACGCTGAAATAGGAAAGGCTGCTTCAGCTCAACAATAACTTTTTTACCCCTAACCGTAGGAGGAATAAATTCCCATTCTTCCAAGGCGTCCTGTGCGGCTTCGAGGAGTCGCACATCCACTTTTCCTCCCCGGACATGGTCCACATGGGGAAGCCGAACGCGGCCCTCCGTATCGATAAAGAATCTGAAGACGCCGTAGCTTCCATCGCTCTTTCGTATGAGAGAGTTGGGTACTTTGGGTCTGACGACATAGACTGGCTCGGGGAATTTATCGAGATTGTCTACGTCTGCGACTTTGATGGTATCAAAGGAGCTATAACCATACTGGCTGCTCATCATGTGATTAAGACCATTGGTTGCATTGAAACTGACTACATCCCCAGATGCCCGAAAGCTTACTTCGACAGGTACTATGAGCGAGACGGGCTTGCCTTTTCGCTTGGGAGGGCCGAATTCCCATTCCTCAATCACTCTCTCAATTGACTTCGCGAAGTCGCGGTGGGAGGCGTAGGTAACAATCCAGTCCCTTAGTTCGCCATCGAAGTGTAACTCGAGCAGTAAATGAACGCGTCCACTGGAGAATCCCTGGGATCGAAGCGATTCTGGGAATTTTGGCTGTAGCATAACCTTAAAGAGCAAATCAACATCTTCGCTGCTTATACTGTGTTCGTACGGCATGATGTCATCGTCATCCCCGAACACGTGGAAAAGAAGGCCGATCATCAAAAGGATAGATATGGTGGCTTTTTTCATGGTACTTATTGAGGTTTAGTCTTAATCGATTTTTCTCAAAGCCTAACCTGAAAATACAGTGAAATGGTACGAATAATCAACAGAATTATTGACCTCAAACTTCACCGAGTATTCCTCACGTCGGAGGCATTTGGTGGGGAAAGCCAGTTGGGCGACTTTCGAAGGCGACATTTGGTAGGCATTGTAAAATGGGAGGAATCTCTATTTCGTTCTCGGTTTCTCCGCTGCATCCTAATAGAGCGTAGTGTAGGACTGTTTCAGGCGAGCGGTAGCGAGGCTTCAATGGATTTATTGGCGAATTTGCTTTCCTAACGCTTTTTGCTTCGCTGTGATTCGGTGCTTGTTCCCAAAGCCTGAAATCATGCTGCAAAACCTACTCAGAACAGTCCGAAAGCATGGCTATGTTGCGTTTGTCTCCGTTTGTCTCACGAACGCGGCTCTCGTTCTGTTCGTTGGCTGCGGACCCGAAAGCTCCGGTTCGAAAGAAGCCGATAAGCGGAGTGCCGAGGAATCCTCTGGCAGAGATTCGGTATCAGTTGTCAGTAATGACGATTGGTACCTTGCGGAAACCTGTCGTGAATGCCACGCTGACCAGTATGATGATTGGCTCGGGAGTCATCATCAGTTAGCCCATCGCCGTCTGGATTCGGAAAAGGACAGCGAGGCGTTTTCGCAAGGAGAAGTGTTTGATCAGGCAGAGCGGAGGTACCAACTCGCTGCTAAAGAGAATGGTTTCGAAATGAGTGAACTGGAAACGCAGTTGCCGAGCGAGGTGGATTCTGTGATCGGAGAGACTCCGATTCGCCAGTTTCTCATTCCCTTTCCAGGTGGTCGATTTCAGATTCAGGGGCTGACTTGGGACCCGCACAAGAAACAGTGGTTTAACGTCTTTGGAGACGAGCATCGAGATGAAGGTGATTGGGGTCATTGGAGTCAACAGGGCATGAATTGGAATTCCAATTGCGCCTGGTGCCATATGACGGACTACAAGAAGAACTATGATATCCGCACAGACGAATATTCGAGCGAGTGGAAAATCGAGGGAATTTCCTGTATCCAATGTCATGCGGATATGGAGTCGCATGTGGCTTCAGCAAGATCTGGAGAATACAAGAAAAGGGAAACTCCTCCCAACATTGAATTGGCTATGGATAATTGCGCGAGTTGCCACGCGCGACGGGAAGAGCTGACGGCTAACGACTTTCATGCGGGTGAACGTTTTGATGATCATTTCCGGCTCGTTCTTCCTGATCTGCCAAACGCTTACTTTGTCGACGGGAAGGCCAACGAGGAAAACTATGTCTACGCATCGCTTAAATTGAGCAAAATGGGCCATAAAGGTGTGAGTTGTCTTGATTGTCACAATCCTCATTCCCACGAGACTATTTTATCTGTGGAAGATAATTCACTTTGCATGCGTTGCCATTCTACGGGTCTAAATGAGGCGACGATTATTGACCCGGTTACGCACAGCCACCATCCACTAGACAGCGTTGGGAACCAATGTGTTTCTTGCCACATGCCGAAGCGCCTTTATATGCAAAGAGACGCGAGGCGTGACCATGGGTTTACGATTCCTGACCCGCAACTGACCATCGACTACGATGCGCCGAATGCTTGCTCTGCTTGCCATGGCGATAAGACTGTTGAGTGGGCGCGGGACAAAGTGGAAAGCTGGTATCCGAATTCTGAACGCAGGTTGGCGTTGCGCGATCGAGCCGGAGTTTTGAATTCGTATTACGAGGGGGAGGAGGATTCATGGACTGATGTGCATCGCTTGCTTCTGAATGAAGAGAACGTGTATTGGCGTTCTGCGTACTTGAGGATTCTAGGGGCGATGGCTCCAGGAACTCCTGAGAGTTTGCAGGCAGCGCTTACTTCTGCGAAGTCGAAGTCGCCTATTGAAAGAGAGTCAGCACTTCGCATTATGGCAAACCGGAATGATCGGCTAGCTGATGTGCAACGGGCTTTGTACGATTCTTCTCGATTGGTTCGTAACCAAGCCGCAGATACGCTGTCAACCCAGTTTAATCCAACGCAAAGCGCCTTTCAAGAATGGCAGCAATACGCGGAGGCCAATGCCGACCGGCCTGCGGGCGCTCTCAGACGAGCGGAATTAGCGGTGCTACAGGGTGACGCTGCTTTGGCCAAACAGCTTGCCCAGCAGGCAGCCGATTTTGACAAAAACAATGCCCATCTTCTCTACGATGTGGCGATTATGTTCGCCCGTGTAGGCGATATTGACGGTGCCTTGCTAAAAATCGACCAGGCCAAGCGAATTGACACATCCCTTGGGCTTATTTGGTTTGGTGAGGGTCTCTTGTATGCAGAAAAAGGCGACACTAGCCGGTCCATCCAATCCATGGAAAGGGCAGTGCAGCTAGATCCTGTTCAAGATCGATGGTGGTATAACTTAGGAGTCGCCCACATGCGAGTAGGGCAAACGGAAAGAGCTAAAGAGGCTTTATCGAAAGCGGTGGAACTGAATCCTTCTCAAGCTCAATACAAGCAGGTTTTGGACGGACTTTAACCGTTGGTCTTGTTGGCTGTAGCAGCCTTTGTATTTGTTTTGCTGAAAACATCGCGGATAAACGCCATGTCTTCCTTGTTCAATTCTCGATCACACGTGGTTAAGTTGCATGAAACCTGCCGCTTGTTTCGAAAGCCTGGTATGACACAAGCAATCCGATTGTAATTAAGGACGAACCGTAAGGCAACGCTGGCAAGGTCCAAAGTGGAATTGCCGAATCGGCACTTAAGCGCATTCAACTGGGGAGCTAGTCCCGCAAGCGCTTCTTTGGAAAATTTAGGACTGTTTCTACGATGGTCGCCCAATTCGAAGACTGGAGGGCTTTCGGGTTCAAATTTGTCTAGAAGAAGTCCCTGATTGAGTGGACTGAATGCTATGAACGAAAGGTCATTTTTCTCGAGCAGTTGACCGACGATACTGCTTCGTTCAACGAATCTCGTATCCATAGCGTGGGCCCAGCTTTGAAGGACGGTTGGCTTAATAATTGGCACGGACTTTTTGAAATGAGAAGACCGGTAGGCAGACTGACCGATGAGGCGAATTTTACCTTCAGTCTGAAGCGCTTGCATGGTTTCCGCAGCGTCATTCAAGTATCTGTCGTTGGGTCCAAAGTCTGCATGATGCAAATAGTAAATATCAAGGTATTCACGACGCAGATTTATGAGCGACTGTTCGCATTGCCGACGAATATGAATTTTCTCGTAAGCGTGGGCTGCGGTTCCCTTGTAGTGACCGACTTTCGATGCAATTATAAAAGAGTCGCTTTTAATCCCAATATTTTGGAGACAACTCGCGAGAAGTCGTTCGGCATCCCCATTTCCGTAAACGTCTGCGTTGTCAAAGTGGTTGATGCCTCCATCGATGCCAATCTTTATTGCGGATTCAATTTCATAGGGATCGACATTCGCCCATCCCGTCGCATGGCCCTCGATCCAGTTGAGTCCTCCAAGTGTCCAGCATCCGAGGCTAACTTCTGATACGCGTATGTCGCTTGTGCCAAGCTGTCTGTACTTCATTGATGAAGAATATTTGGGATTAGCCGGATTGGGTTGGTCCTCAGAATCGACAAACTACAATTCAAAGGGAACAAGCGGCTTGGGATCAATGACGATGAGGGTAGGGTCGTTTTCGGCTAAGGCGATAGCGAACCAGGCCCGTGCCCCTGGGTCCCCATGAGTTAGAACGACTTTCTTGGGATGTGTTCTAAGAGCGAATTTTAGAAGTTCCTCTCGATCGGCATGTCCGCTCATCTCAAAGCGTTCGATTTGCGCTCTCACTGGAGTCTGATAGTCGATGGTTCCGAAGAGAAAAGTCTCTCCTGGCTTGGTGTCCAGAAGTTTGCCTCCCGGGGTTTCAGGATCACAATATCCGACAAAGCAGATCGCGTTGCGACCTTGAGGGAGGAGACTTGCGGCGAGATTATAGCTGGGGGTATGTTCGACCATCATTCCACTGCTCAGAATATAGATGCCCTGTTCGGGTGGTTCCTTGCCCGGTGTCATTTTACGTGGCGGGCGACGAAGTCGCAGTTCCTTAATCGTCTTGCGGGTGAATTTCACCTGACCGGTTCGTTTGGAAATCTGATCCAGATGGTCCGCCACTGCCAATCCGAGACCTGCTCCAAAAATGGGACAAGTAGGTAGGAGACCTTCTTTGCGGGCGTTGTTAATCAGCGTGAGTATCTCCTGCATCCGGCCTAAGGCGAAAACGGGTATGAGTACTGATCCTCCGCGACGCAGGACATTCGTTATTGTTTTCAGTAGACGATCGATCTCACTCGCTCTTGTCCTTTCTTTTGGGCGCTCGGTTTCACCTCGAGTGGTTTCGAGGAAGACCGTCTCAAAGCGGTTTTCGATTGGAAAACTGGCTCCGTCCAGAGTGTGTTGATTATCAAATAGCACGTCTCCAGAGAAGAAATACCGCTTTCCCGAGCTCGAGATTTCCAGTCCTCCAGCTCCCGCCACATGTCCAGCAGGGTAGAGTGTCAGTTCAATTTCATCGTCAGCCTCTGAAAGCTGGACCGGTTTGCTAAATGGAATAGTTTCGAATCTCTCCGCTGCTTGATCGATATCTTCATGAGTGAAAAGTGGATATTCGGGAATATTTTTTTCGGCTCTTTGCCGTATCATGACATTGCAGGAGTTGTGTAGCATGCGTTCAATGAGCATTTGACTGGCCTGGCTCATGAAGACTCTCGCTTCAGGATGCTTCCTCATCAAGACGGGTAGCGAACCAATATGGTCGAGGTGGCAATGGGTAATGACGATGAAATGGATATCGGTGTCCTCGATCAGTGTGTAGTCTGGAGTAGCCAAGTTTCCTGCAAATTTAGGATTGAGCCCGGCATCAACGATAAAGTTAAAGGAGTCTAATTCCACGAAGAGGGAGTTGGCTCCGATGCCTCCATTCCGGTTAAGGTCGATAACTCTCATTTAATCTTCAGACTTCGCTATTTTTTGAATGATTCTTGCTGCTGCAATAAAACCGAAAGCTCCAGTAACCTGGGCGGCTGCTCCATAGCCGGAGGCACAGTCGAGTCGCCGGCTGCTTGTGTCGCAGAATTCGGGATAGTGAGCTTCCTCGGGCGAGAACACGCACTCGACTTTAAACCGGCGCCTTCTCTCGCGAGGGTAGCCGTAATCTTGTCTTAGTTTCTTTCTTACTCGCTGGAGGAGTTTGTCGTTGTACGACTTCGTGATGTCGGAGACTTGGATTTTGGTCGGATCGATACGTCCACCGGCTCCTCCTGAGGTCAAAATGGGAATGCCTCTTCTTCGACTAAAATCGATCATGGCGCATTTGTGGTTCACACTGTCGATGGCATCCATGACATAGTCATAAGGTTTTCTGAATATTTCTTCAGCAGTTTTCGCTGTGAAAAATGTGTGGAGGACGCTTATGGTCGCCTCGGGATTTATGAGCCGACAGCGTTCGGCCATCGCTTCAATCTTTGGCTTTCCGATTTGCCCATCCAGAGCGTGAATTTGGCGGTTTATGTTACTCTCACAAATGTCGTCGAGATCAACGAGCGTGATTGACCCGATCCCGGACCGAGCCAGGGCTTCAGCAACCCAGGATCCCACGCCCCCAATACCAACTACGAGAACACTGGCCTCGCGAATTCTCTCGAGGCTTCCGGGTCCGTAAAGGCGTTCGACTCCACCGAATCGATAATCGTAGTTTATGGTCGTTTCCGACATTGCTTCTGCCGCTTTAAGATTGGTTGATTGGGTTGCAAGGGGAATCTTCGGTGTGTTCTTGACTGTGCTGTCCACCCAAGTAAGTAAATCGACCCAATTCCACTATAACGCTCATCTGAACAATGGAAGAACTACTGACTGAATTCGTGCAAGGTTTGCCTATCTACCTGTTGCTGGTATTGATCGCGGTCTGCATAGCGGTACTAGGAAAAGGGGCTGACGTTCTAGTTGAAGAAGCCGTGACTCTGTCAATCCGTCATGGTATCAGCAAAGTGATCATTGGGGCTACGATTGTGAGCCTGGGGACCACATTACCGGAAGTTACGGTTTCTGTGATGTCCGCGATCAACGGAAAGCCAGATATGGCGTTGGGTAACGCGATCGGGTCAGTCATTTGCGATACGGGCTTGATCCTGGGTGTAGCCACACTGTGCGGCAAAGTGCCGATAAATCTGTATTTAATGCGACGACAGGGTCTGCTCTGTTTGGTGCTGGGATTCCTCGTTATTGTCGTTTGTCTACCCTTTAGCAATTTGAGTTCGGTATTCGAAGGTGGCGGGCGCTTTCCTCAGATCATAGGCTTCGTATTTCTCGGGTTGCTCGCGGGATACCTGTGGGCGTCAGTACACTGGGCGAAAAACGTCAGAGAGGATTTTGGTGTGGAGTCGCATGAGAAAGGTTCCACAGTTGTAATCTTTATTAAAATACTGATTGGACTAACATTGGTAATATCCTCCTCCCATTTGTTGATACATGCGGTAGAGGAAACCGCGATACGAGCCCAGGTGCCTCAATCCATCATAGCAGCAACGCTAGTCGCTTTTGGAACGTCGCTTCCTGAATTGGTCACCGTTGTGACCGCGGTTCGAAAGGGTCATGGCGAGCTCGCGATTGGGAACGTGGTAGGCGCGGACATTCTGAATATTCTGTTGGTTGCAGGAGCTTCCGCATCTGTCACGCCGGGTGGTCTCCTTGCGAGTGGGGAGTTCTTTACCCTGATTTTCCCTGCGATGATTGGATTAATGCTGATTTTTCAAGTATCCACATTCATTTGCAAGACTCACCTGACAAAGTCGACTGGCATTGCATTGCTGGGTGGGTACGCAGTCTACATCCTCCTTAGCAGTTTTTAAAGCGCCAGGGTGGTGAGGGGCTTTCTGAATTTCTAGCGAGAGAAGTCCCAGGAGAACCAAAACGTTCGAGGGGCTCCGATTGAGACGAGGCCGGCCGACGAAATGCCAGTTTCGATTTCCTCATCGAAGAGGTTTTCAATATGGAGAGACAAAGCGTGTTCGCCTGAAAGCGCGTATTGGATGCCACCGTCAATTTGAAAGGAATCTTTCAGGATTCTCCGGTTCCCCGTATCTTCGTATTCGTTTTCCTGATAGCGGATACTGGACCAAATTTTCAGTTCGTCTCGTGGAAGCCAGTCTAGCGAAATATTTGCTCGGAAAGGGGATGAGTGGGGGAACTCATTTCCGTTCAGTTCTGGAATCGCATCATTGGAATCAATTTCACTGGGCGCGTAGAGAAATTGGGCACGGGTGTTGAATGTTTCGGTCAATTGGGATTCCCAGACTATTTCGAAACCTTCTACTGTGCTCTCTGAAAGATTGAGGCGTTGTCCGCAGGAACCACCAATGGGAACAAATCCGCATAGCGGATTAAACCCTGGTTCGCTGGAAAGGACCACATTGGCAATCATATCGTCCAGGCTATAGGTGAAGACGTTTGCACTGATCGACCAGGAATCGTCAGCGTTAAACCGTAGTCCGGCTTCGAACCCGAGATGCTTTTCGGTATTGAGATTCTGGTTTGCTTCAATTATGTCGTTCTTGACTCGGAAGGGCCGATAGAGCTCATTCAAAGTCGGAGCTCGAAATCCGCTTGATTGCCGCATCATGCCTCTCAGGTTCTGAGAAAAGTCGTGATATAAAGTCAGGTTGTTGGAAAAGAAATTTTCAATGGTTGGTTCGATCCGATCGTTGCGAATCTGAGCGTTGCTCTCTGTGTTCCACTCTTGTCGCAGGCCATCGGTATTCTTTACTTTATCAGCCCGAAGGGTTACTGCGAGGCGCGATTCATTGGAAAGGAGGATTTGTGAGGTAGAAAAAAGGCCGAATATCTCTTGTTCTCCGCCCGCCTTTCTGAGCCGAGTGAAACCGTTTCCTAAGTTTCGAAAGCGCTCATTGACATCGCCGTCCAGCAATCGGATGTCTGCCCCAATAGAAAAGTCATGTTGCTCAGCAATTCGTGTGAAGTAGTTGAAGCTTGCCCCTTCTGCTCCTGCCGGCATGGCAAATTGATCTAGGGCGGGCCGCTCGGAATTTCGATCATCGGCTACTGAGGTGAATTGATTGTGAAAGTCACGTTCCTGGGTGTAGGCAACGATATTGAATCCTGAATCTGAATCGTCGAAACGATGGAGAGCGGTGATTGAAAAGTCGGTCGCTTCAGTTCCATTGAATGATAGAGGCGTCCCATTCACTCGATCTTCCTCAAACAGCGCAGCTCGAAGTGTAAAAAGCCAGGATTCATTTGCCTCGATTCGCAGAAGGCCTTGGTAGGCATGGGCCTTTGAGTTTGCTTTTTGGTCAATCGATCCGCGTTGATCTGAGCGAAGCGTGTAAAATCCGTCAGTTTCTGCGTTAAGGGCCGAGAGGTTGAACGAAACGTTTTGCGAGATTTTAGTGTCGGATGAGATTGAAGCACTTTTCGTTCCGTCGCTTCCGCCGGTTAACTTAGCATGAATACGTGACTCTTTTGGGGAAATCGATTTCAGCGATATGTGGCCGCCGGTTCCGTAGTTTCCCCAGGCTTCACTGCCACTTGAGGGCTTTATTTGGATATCGTAAAGCGAGGAGGCGTGGTATCTCTGCCAATAGATCCAGCCCCCGAAAGGATCGTTCTGAGGCACGCCATCAAGAGTAACTATAGATCGGGACGTGGAGTTAATTCCAAGATTTCGAAGCCTCACGCCTTGGGTGGTTGGGTGGGCCGCTCTCGCTGGAGTCTTCCTAAATGCGGCATAGGCAGGATACTGGGCGACGGCCTCAGACAAGTCCAAAAGGCCAATTTGAGCGCCACCTAAAAGAGTGTTTGATAAGGTGATTCCTGCATTGGAGTCGTCGTACGCTTGAGGCTGGACCAGTCGGTCCGCGTCGATTACGAGCGGGGAAAGTTGAAGAACGCCGTTTTCCTCCTGAGGGTAAAGTTCGGGAAGGAGAGTCATTAGACTGATCCCGAATATAACGAGTGTTTTTAAGGTTTTTAGTAAGGGCATAAATCGCTTTTCGCTCTGGTTTAAATTAGACTATTTAAGAAACAGTGTGGAACGGGCTTTTTGTAAAGTGAACTACCTGTAGGTGCCAAGACTCCCGGTTGAATATGGCGCTCTCGCTCAAGGCCAAGTATCATTTTTGTTAAAATCCTCTCTCTATCTTAAGATGGTAAACGTTGGTGCCGCAACTATTCAAAATAGCCATGCAAAATTTTAAAAAATTTGGAATTGTTGGAAAAACAAAAATCTCTTTCGCCGCTTCCGTCTTTTTGTCTCTCGGTGGTTTCAGTCTCAATGGGGCTTAATATGATGGTTCGAAAATTCAGTGGAAGCTCTATGCAGGTCTGGAAAAGGACCGCTTTGAGGAAACCATGGAGGAACGGCTAAGCGAAGGTATGCACGTCGTGGACATCGAGCAGTACCGTTCTAGCAGATTGACCAAGCAGGCTGCCTTATGGGCTAAACCATGCCGAGTGACGAATGGGAGCCGCAACGCGAACTAACGGTTGCGGAGTACAAGGAGGAGAACGAAAACTTTTTGAAAGAGGGCTTCGTTCCGGTGGATATCGAAGAGGATCGCTTCGGGGCGACGCTCCGTTTCGGAGGCGTTTGGTTGAATAGCAATGAGGAATTCACCACTGAAATGAAGTTTGGAATGAAGGACCTGATGTTCTCGAACTTCTACGGAGAGATGGCAGACCGCGATTATAGGCTGATTGATTTAGAAGCCTATGAGACCAATGGAAAGACGAGATATGCAGCGATTTGGAAACCGAAGCAGGGTGAGAAAGTACGGTTCTGCAGAGGCTTGTCGAAGGAGGAATTTGGAAGGGTTTCGGCTTTGATGGAAGTGGACGGATTTCGCCTCGTCGACATCGAAGGCTATAATGTCGACGGCCAGCTCAATTTTGCCTGTGAGTGGGTGTCGCTTGATGAAAAACAGTTGTCGCAGTTTGCCTACCGCATAATGGTAGACGAGTACTATCAAAAGAATGCGGCTCTGGCCAATGATGGTTATCGTTTAACCGATATCGAAGTCTATGAAATTGGGCGTGGGGAAATATGCTATGCTTGAAGGTGGACAACTGGAAAGCAACGTGTCGAAGCAGAGGTGACGAAAAAGGATCGTAAGCGAGACATTTTTAGACGTCCCGGTTGATTTGGATTGGGATCGTTTCTTACCTTAGATTGGATCGCGTGTGCGGCACGATAAGGCATTAAATGGGTAGATTTTAGGCATTGCTCTTTAATTGGCTATCCTTCGTGGTTGGCGGATGGCCTACGAATTCTGGCAGTGGCTATTCTTCGGAATAGCTGCTATTATTATTGGAATGAGCAAATGCGGAATTCCTGGTTTAGGGATTCTCAACGTTGCTATTTTTCAGAATATCCTGCTGGCCAAGGATGCTACTGGATTTGGACTTCCTCTGCTCGTGGTTGGAGATCTCTGTGCAGTGATCGCCTTTCGGCGTCATGCCGACTGGCTAAAAATACTAAAACTGATACCTTGGGCTGGTATCGGCGTGGTAGTCGGCTTTTTTGTACTCGAAAATATCGACAATGCACAGGCTAGACTCTTAATTGGATTGTCCCTTGTCGTAATGATTACCCTTCACCTATTGAACCGAAATACCGGAAACTTTAAAAAGTCCGGTCTTCTCGCGCCAGGGGTGGGGCCAGTCATTGGAGGGATGGCGGGATTCGTCTCTATGATCGCTAATGCAGCAGGACCCCTGATGACCCTCTACCTTTTGGCGATGCGGATGCCGAAGATGGCATTTCTCGGCACAAGCGTCTACTTTTTTACTTTACTGAATTTGTTTAAGATTCCTTTTCTTGTGTATTTGAATATCATTACGATCGAAAGCGCGAGCGCGAATATACGATTGGTTCCATTTGTTGTAGCGGGTGCATTTTTGGGGTTTTGTTTTGTAAAGAAAGTGAATCAACTATGGTTTGAGAGAAGTGCGTTTTGGCTTACAATCGTAGCCGTTGGATACATGATCTGGAATTCGATAAAGGAGGTCGTCGCTATCTATGGCTAGAAAAAGTTCAAGGCAACTTTGGGCTGACAAAGTGAGTGGGAAATCGACTCATTCTTCTTCAAAGAGCGGATACGCGGCTTCCCGGAGTCCATTCAATGGCGTGATTCTCGGTATCGACCCCAGTCTAAGGGGGACCGGGCTTGCTGTAATTGAGTTTTCCAAGGCGGATCGACGATTATTGCTTCATAGCCGAACGGTGAAAATTAAGCCCTCAATCTCCATGTTCGATTGTTTGGGACAGATAAACGCAAACGTGACGGAACTCCTGGAGACGTATGCAATCGACGCGGTGGCAGTAGAGCAGACGATTTACGTGCAAAACTTTCAAACAGCTCAGATACTAGGAGCTGCGAGGGGAGCAGCGATAGCGGCAGCAGCTGTTTCAGGAAAGTCGGTTTTTGAATACGCCCCGCTTCGAGTGAAGCAAGCGGTCGTCGGTGTCGGCCGGGCCAGCAAGGACCAAGTCGCACGTACGGTTATGGGACTGGTTGGACACGGACGTACTTTGTCTCACGATGAAGCCGATGCAGCGGCAGTCGCTATATGCCATGCGTTCACTTATGTTTCCAAATCTATTTAGCTCAGGAAGCCTGGAGCTCTATTTTGGAAGCAGAACTAGGATTAGGTTGCCATTTTGAGATGGAGCAGAAGGGCCTCCTAAAATGAGAGGCTTACCCCTGTCTTGGTTGAACGTGGTGTTTAACAACATTCGGCGTGAGTCAGACCATTTAACGCTTAGGCGAACTTTGCTCCCGTCGCTTGGTTGGGCATTGAGTTCAACCCGGTGGCCAGTCCCAAGGCTGATTGTCGATTTTCCGGGTATGCTAAGGTTCGCATTGGAACGTCCCTGCAGCTTGTATGAACTGTATTTGAAAAGCCGTTTCAAATTGCGCTCATAGGCTTTGAGAGCAGGGTCGATACTCTCAACTTGCGAGGACGCAAAGATGAGAGTTGCACTAACGCTGGTTTGTTGAGCAGAGGCGTCTAACGCGGCAAATTGAAAGCAGATTGCGAGCAGTGTCGCGGGGGCAAGTAGTTTTCTAATGTTCATGATAGGAACTCTTTCATATAAATTTGAATTGCGTTGCGGGCATTGAAAATTCGGGACATAACGGTGCCGGTCTTGCAATTGGTTCGTGCGGCGATCTCTTTGTAGGTTAGTCCGTCAATTTCTCTTAGTATTAGAGCCGTTTTGTGATGTTCTGGGAGTCTGTTCAGAGCCTTTAAAAATTGCTCTCTGATTTCTTGGCGGTCAAGATTGCTTACTTGTTCGGGGGGTGCAATCACGGAAGTTGAATCACCTGCGATATTCGCTTCTTCAAGATCATCGATGTTGGTTTCCCTTCTCGAATCTCTCTTCCTGATTGCGTCGAGCGCTGTGAATGTGGCGACGCGGTAGATCCAGCTCGAAAATGCGGACTCGAAGCGAAAAGTTCCAATCTTTTTCCAAGCCTTGATCCATGCGAGTTGAGTAATGTCTTTTGCGTCCTCTGTATTTCTAACCATGCGAAGTATCTGGCCAAAGACTCGGTTGTGATTTAATTCAACTAGCTCACCAAATGCCGCTTGATCACCATTTTGAGCCCGGGCTACCAAGTCGTTTACCTGTGTGGACTCCTTGTCGCTCATTGATGACGAAGAGAGTGAAAACGCTCCAGTTCTGCAAATCTAAACAGTTGAATAGTGAGTTTAAGCCTAGGACGGGGCAGCGGACTGTCTTATTCAAACTTGGGTACGCGGACCAAGAAGATGAAAATTCTCATAATGAAATGGAGGTAGATGTCGATTCTAGGTAAAATTGGCCGAAATCGATTGATCACTTTTATATCACTTGTCAGAGATCGGTTTTGACGGTCTATTTCTCCTTAGTGTTTGAGCTTATTTAGTATGAAAATTTGTTGTTTAGGAGCGGGTTACGTAGGTGGTCCAACTATGGCGATGATCGCTCACAAGTGTCCTCATATTACAGTTACGGTTGCGGACATTAACGAAGCCAGGATCGCCGCTTGGAATTCGGACGAGCTTCCTGTTTTTGAGCCGGGATTGGATGAGATCGTAATGTCGTCCCGTGGCACAAATTTGTTTTTTACGACTGACAAGGTGACCGCAATCCGCGAGGCCGACGTCATCTTCGTAAGTGTCGGAACTCCTACAAAAACCTACGGTGCGGCTGCGGGCAGGGCGGCAGATCTGAAATATGTCGAACTTTGCGCCCGTGACATCGCGGCACACTCAGACAGATCAAAAATTGTTGTAGAAAAATCAACGATTCCCGTAAGGACTGCAGAGTCGTTGAAAGCGGTACTTTGTGCTAATTCTAGCGACAGCATTAGTTTTCAGGTGCTTTCCAATCCTGAATTTCTTGCGGAAGGTACGGCCATGGAGGACCTTGACGATCCAGATCGCGTTCTTATCGGGGGTGAGGAAACGCCTGAAGGTAAGGCGGCGATGGAAACCCTGGCAGGTGTATATGCAACTTGGATTTCGAGGGATAAAATTATTCAAACCAATTTATGGTCATCTGAATTGTCAAAGCTGGTGGCGAATGCCTTTCTAGCCCAGAGAATTTCCAGCATTAATTCAATATCTGCCTTGTGCGAGGAAACGGGAGCGAATGTGGATGAAGTAGCCTCTGCGATCGGTAAGGATTCCAGAATTGGGTCAAAATTCTTGAAGTCGTCAGTCGGGTTTGGCGGGTCCTGTTTCCAGAAAGACCTGCTCAATTTGGTTTATTTGTGTGAACATTTTGGGCTTCCAGAAGTAGCGCAATACTGGAGATCTGTCATCGGTATGAATGACTGGCAAAAGCGGCGATTCTCCAATCGTATTATTAATTCACTCTTCAACACCGTTAACGGCAAGCGGATAGCGATTCTTGGATTTGCGTTCAAAAAAGATACAAATGACACGCGGGAATCGCCTGCAATATATGTCGGTCGGGATCTTCTTGAAGAGGAAGCCAGCTTGGCGATTTATGATCCGAAAGTGACCTCGGATCAAATCTATTTAGACCTCGGAGCGAAGAGTGAGCCCAACCATGAAGAAAAAATTGAAGTCTGCAGTGACGCCTACGAGGCAGTTGAAGGGGCTCATGCACTAGCGATATTAACCGAGTGGGATGAATTCCGGGATCTGGATTATCGAAAAATCTACGACCGCATGATGAAACCCGCCTTCATTTTCGACGGGCGAAATATCGCGAATCGAAAAGAGCTAATTGATATTGGTTTTAACGTCTACGCAATTGGCAGGTAGTGCCGATTGGGGAGTCCACGCGTGGTTGAAAAACTATTACGTGACTTCCGTTTTTCTAAAGCAAGCTTGTGACCTTGAGACTGGCAATGTGAGTTAGAAAACTCAGGATTGAAAGCATCAGAATAACAACGACAATCTTGTGATTCTTTGAATGCTTAATGACGATAAATGCGATCGAGAATCGGAACAATGAGTTGATGACAAAGTGCGTTATGCTAATCATTGAAACGAAGCTTGGTGATGTGTTCAAATCGCTAATGTGTATAAAGTAAATGCTGATCGCTTTCAGGAATTAGAAAATAATGCCTGAGAGAATGGGTCGCTTGGTTTGATGGGCCGTTGATGCCAATACGATGTGGAATAAGAGATCGATTAACGCGTCAGACATGGAAAGCTTTGGATTAGGGTAAACTTAGCTAAACCGTTTACTCTAAGTAATTTGTTTAAAGTTGGCCAATGAAGATTCACTTTTTTATTACGCTTTAATTAAGAGTGCGTAGCACGGTGCTCGAAAGGGAAGAGTAGTTAGGTTTTCGGAGCGGTCTTTTTCTTTGCAACTTTTTTCGCGGCCTTCTTGGGCGCCCTCGGCGGAAACTCAAAATTCGTTTGCCCAGTGTCGTTAATAACCAAATACGCATCAAAAGGCCGCTTTGTGCGTTTTGACCAAAACTTGTCGAGAAGATCAGTTTTCCCAGTTTCGAGAAGTTTGATTACTTGTTCACGTGGGATCTCGCGATCCAATATTTTTCTGCTAATACGGATTGGGTTAGCATCACTTTTATGGTCCGGAACCTTTACCACGTAGGCATTGGCAGTCTCGTAAATATCCCCGCCCGTACTTGGGCACTTGGCGAAAGGGGTCAGTGCTGAAAAATCGATTTCACCGCCCTGTTCACCTCCGTTGCCGAAGTCGAACTTAACTCGCTTGGTCTCATCGTCAAGATTAAGGTAGGCGCTATAGTGCTTGCCGCGTTTCGAACGAAAGCCGTCGATTGGGCCAATGCGTTTCTTGTCAAGAAGTTCGCGCAGCTCCTCTTTATCCATCTTTCGATTTCCTATGATTTTGTAGATTGCGAAAGAGTTGTCCTTGGTTCGGTAGGCTCTTAGCGATTCGAAAAGTGGCTCGCCATCATAGGGTGATACTAAGTCACTGGGCGATAAGTCGTCTTCGTTCTCTTCATACGATTTGATGCTCTCGACTACGTCTTTAGTCATCGAGACGATCTCTTTCATGAAGGTCTTGCTGTCGAGTTCGCCGTCCTCGATTTTATGTAGTTTGAATTCCCACTCTCCGGTGAGTGCAGGCTTAGTTAAAGCGTCTGCTTTGATTGCCGCGAGGAAGTCGAGGAGGGTTTCCGCTTTTGGTGTTGGGGCGAGTGACCGATGATCCCGCTCCATGTATCTTTCGGCGATCAATCGCTCTATAATGGTTGCTCGAGTTGCGGGAGTTCCCAACCCGCTTTCCTTCATAGCCTCTGCAAGTTCATCATCCTCGACAAGCTTACCGGCGCTTTCCATCGCAGAAAGCAGAGTGGCTTCCGTGTATCGGGCGGGTGGCCTTGTCTGTTCGTATTTGCACTCGGTATCCGAAATACTTGATTGGGGAGGGTTTCCATCAGCATCACTCAGTGCAGGGAGGGTTTCAGGGTCCGCTTTGAGAACCGACTTCCCGTAAACTTCCAGCCAACCAGGGGCGATGAGAACTTTGCCTTCAGTCTTAAAAATGTGAGTTTCTACCTCACTGAAACGCGTCGTAACATCGAATTCGGCAGATGGATAGAAGATTGAGATAAAACGACGGGCGATCATGTCGTAAATCTTTGCTTCGTCATCGTTTAGCTTTTTCGAGCTCTCAGGAGTTGGAATAATGGCGAAGTGATCAGAGATCTGCTTGTTATTGAAGACTCGTTTATTGGAAGGGTTTATCCAGTTTCTGGCGACAACCTTTCTTGCGTGGTCGGCTAGATCGTCGCCCAGACTCTTGAGAGTCCTTGCGCAGGTTTCAGGATAGTCCTCTGGGAGAGCTTTAGAGTCCGTACGCGGGTACGTGATCATCTTGTGCTTTTCGTAGAGCGCTTGAGCAAGCTGGAGAGTGCGACGAGCGGGATAGCCAAAGCGGTTGTTGGCTTCACGTTGCAGTGTGGTTAGGTCGTAAAGGCGGGGCGCGGCTTGACGGGACTTCTTTGTCTCGTCTGAGACGGTGGCTTTCCCACCGTTCTTGACCGATTCGACGATTGCATTGGCTGCGTTCTCTGCCCAAATACGATCGATTCGATCATGCTGGTCATCTGATTTCTTGAAGTCCGGCTTTTGATAGGTTCCTTGGTAGATGCCATTAGAGATTTGGAATTCTACGACGATTTGCCAGTAGTCTCTTGGCTTGAACTTCTCTATTTCACGCTCGCGTTCTACGACCATGCCCAACGTAGGTGTTTGTACGCGACCAACGCCTGCTACATTTCCGGCTCGAGATCCGTATAGTCGCTTCGTCACTCCGCGAGTACAGTTGATTCCAATGAGCCAATCCGCTTCCGATCGTGACTGTGCCGCTTCGGCGAGATTTTTCATCTCATCTCCCGATTTCATGTTTTGGAATGCCTCTTTAATACTAGAGGGTGTCATCGAGAGCATCCAAAGTCGTTTTACTGGTTTTTTGCTTTTCGAAAGTTTGTACAAGTAGCTGAAGATGAGCTCTCCCTCACGGCCGGCGTCACAAGCGTTGATGATGGTGTCAACGTCTTTGCGGTTGATGAGTTTCTTTACCCCCTTGTATTTGGATTCGGTCCTTTCGATTGGCTTTAGCTTAAATGTGGAGGGAATGATCGGTAGATTTGCGAGTCTCCAGAAGGCATCTCGTTTGTCATAGTCTTCGGGCATGCAAAGCTCGACGATGTGCCCCACTGCGGAAGTAACGATGTAGTCGTCGTTTTCAAAGTGATCGTCCTGCTTCGCGAACTTGCCACCTAAAGCTTTGCAGAGGTCTTTGGCGACACTGGGTTTCTCGGCAATTACAAGGGACTTCATTGTTGTTTCTTTGGGGGTCGTCAAAAGTGTTTCTGTTGGTTGGTGACCGAAAATTTCTTCCGATGAGTCTACTTTCTTCTGAAAGGAGTCAATGCGACTCCCTCCAATACCTTAAAATCGGGTCGATGAAGCACGGATTAACTTGTGGCAAGTACAAATTTTCTAGAGCGAGGGAGTATCCGCTTTTGAATCAAAGTTGTTTTTCCTCTCGTAATCGAGAAACGATTACCCCCATATTTTGGTTTCTTAGTTGCTGGTTTACAGCGTAGTATGGCGATTTCACGTTTTAGAAAAACGCTTTCTCGAATCGAGGAGTTTGCGGTCGATGTTTTTTATGATCGGCGGCGGGGTAAGAGAGCGTTCGCTCTAGGCCTATTTCTTTATGGGCTTTCCCTGATCTTCGGATTTTTGGCGCGTCTTCGTCTCTTTCTCTACGAGAAACGGATTTTGAAGGACCAGCCCTTGGGCTGCCTAGTGGTTGTCGTTGGCAATCTCACGGTAGGGGGAACCGGTAAAACTCCGGTTGTGGAGAAATTTGCCCGTTCGCTTCAGCAAAGGGGAAGGCGAGTGGCTATTCTGAGTCGAGGGTACAAGAGCAAAAACATAACGAAAGAGTCCCGCTTGCAAAAACTCTGGAGGACGTTTGTAACCGGAGAGGAACCCCCGCCGCCTAAAATTGTAAGCGATGGCGAGACCGTTCTACTCGATTCTGAATTCGCGGGCGATGAGCCTTACATGTTGGCAAGAAATCTTCCGGGAGTGATCGTCCTCGTCGATAAAGACCGAGTGAAGAGTGGAACTTACGCGATAAAGCGATTTGGATGCGACACTTTGGTTTTGGACGACGGGTTTCAGTACTTGCCCTTGAAAGGGCGTCTCAATCTCCTCCTTGTGGATAAGAGCAACCCTTTTGGGAATCGGCATCTAATGCCGCGCGGCATCCTTCGCGAGCCAGTGAGGCATTTAAAGCGAGCGTCGTACGTGTTTCTAACAAAATCAGATGGCGTACCGGATCGAGAACTGGAGGCGTTGATACAGAAGCATAATCCGGGAGTGGATGTGATCGAGTGTGCTCACAAGCCGCAATTCCTTCAGGAGGTCAACGGAGAAAAACGATTGCCATTGGATGAACTTTTGCAGAAAAGAATAGGAGCGTTTAGTGGTATAGCGGTTCCGGAAAGCTTCGAAGGTTTCCTGTGCGATTTCGGAGCGGATCTAATCTACACAAAGCGTTTTCTGGATCACCACAGATTTGATACAGAGGAACTCCACGAAATTTTCAAAGAAGCAGCAGCCGCGAATTTGGATTTCATTATTACGACCGAAAAAGATGCGGTGCGAATTCCCAAAGACACAGACTTTCCATTACCTCTATACTTCTTGAGATTGGAGATCGAGATACTGCGCGGTGTGAACGATTTCGACGCGGCCGTATCCAAGATTTGTTTTCCCGAGGAGGGAAGACGGAGATTTGCGGTCAAGTCGAGCTAGTTGCGGCCAATTTTCGTTAAGTTTGCAAGCAGGGTTGCAACTTGCGGAAATTTACTTTGTCTACGATTCAATGCTCGATCCTAGGCTCTCCCAACTAGCGCGAAATTTGACCTCGTACTCCACTCGATTGGACCCGGGCGAAAAAGTGTTGATTGATGCTTTTGATGTCCCCGACGAGATGATCGTCGAATTGCTGCGTGCGACCAGAGCCTGCGGGGCCATCCCTTACGTGAACCTGAACCACGCTAGAGTTACCCGGGAATTTGCACTCGAGGCGACGGAGGACCAGATGCGTATCCATGGAGCCATAGAGCTACAGCGGATGAAGTCGATGGACGCCTATATCGCGCTCAGAGGTTCGATGAACATCTTTGAGTCCTCTGATGTTTCTGCCGAGCAAGTTAAGATGGTTTCCGAGGTGATGAAGCCTGTTTTGGACTGGAGGGTCAACCATACGAAATGGGTTGTATTGCGATGGCCAACGCCATCCATGGCACAGCAGGCGATGATGAGTACAGAGGCCTTCGAAGACTTCTTTTTCAACGTGTGCACCCTTGACCATAGTCGCATGGAAGAAGGAAGTAATCAGCTTGCCTCTTTGATGAGAGAGACCGATCGGGTGGAAATAAAGGGTAATGGAACCGATCTCTCGTTTTCCATAAAAGGGATAAATGCTATCGCTTGTGTCGGTACGCACAACATTCCCGACGGTGAGGTTTTCTCATGTCCCATACGAGACAGTGTTGAAGGTGTTATTCAATACAACGCTCCCACTGTCTACCAAGGGGTGTCCTTTGACGACATTCGGCTAGAATTCAAAGAGGGAAAGATTGTGGATGCCCAATCGAGCAACACAACTCGCCTAAACGAGATTCTAGACTCTGATATTGGAGCCAGGTACATCGGCGAATTCGCCATTGGATTCAATCCCTACATTCGGGAGCCCATGCGCGACATTCTCTTTGATGAGAAGATCGGAGGATCTTTTCACTTTACTCCGGGACAGGCCTATGAGGAAGCGGATAACGGAAACAAATCTCAAGTTCACTGGGACATGGTTTGTATACAGCGAACAGATTATGGCGGAGGCGAGATATGGTTTGACGGTGATTTGATTCGAAAAGATGGAATTTTCGTCCGAGATTCATTGAAATCGTTGAATCCTGAAAACCTCCTGTAGTCGCTTAGATCCAGGATGGGTATGAATAAACCGAGAACTGAAGGCGGTGAGCCCGTCGTGGATTGGCTCAGGAAAATTCCCAAGACAGAAACGCACCTCCACATCGAGGGAGCGCTGCCTTACACATTGCTGCGAGAGTTGGACCCCGATCGTTTTCCGACCAACCCGTTTTTCCGTGAGCCCGGGTATCGTTTCCCAAATTTTGTTGATTTTGAAACACTGCTAGTCGACCATGCCGATTAGTGGTATGCGAGCCCAGAATGCTACCATGAAGTTTGCAAGCGCATCTTCTCTGGGCTGGCAGACCAAAATGTTAAGTACTTGGAAACCAGTCTCCATTTGGCGATTATTGAATTCACGGGCTCAGACGGGCAAGAATTGATCCACGCTATTAAATCAGCAGCCCCCAAGGGGCTTGAAATTAGAGTGATTGCTGACCTGACCCGCGATGGCTACACGGAAGTGATGAGTCCAATCATCGATTCGCTCCCCCCATGGGATGATCTTGATGGCATCGATCTGCATGGGCAAGAGTGGCTAAAATTGGAGGCTTGGACCCCTCGTATTTGGAAACAGTGCAAGGAAGCAGGGAAAATTATCAAAGTTCATGCGGGTGAATTTGGAGGAACAGACAAGATTTACGAAGCCTTAGATCTTCTTGGCGCTGAGAGAATGCAGCACGGTACACGAGCTTTTGAAGATCCAGACTTGGTCCAGCGACTCTCTGATGAAGGTGTGATTTTGGACATGTGCCCGATAAGCAACGAGAAGCTTAGGGTAGTCGAACAATTGGAAGATTATCCCATTCGTGGGTATTTCGATGCGGGAGTCACGTGCACGATTAATACGGACGATCCGCTTTGCTTCGCGAACACGCTTTCTGGCGAATATGAAGCCTTGCACGATCGACTTGGATTCAAGCGAAGCGAGCTGGCTAAGATTGCTGAAAACGGATTTCGGTTTGCTCGAATGGACGAGGAACTAAAAAATTCTTATATCGCGGAAATTGATTCTCTGCTATCAGAGGAAATTGAGTAATCGTATCACAGAATTCGTCGTGCCTGAGGGAACGAATAAAATCCGTGCAGACAAACTGCTGGCGGATTCATTCCCTGAGCACAGCCGCTCAGATTTTCATCGGGCGTTTGATGCGTTGCTTGTGCGATTAGAAGGGCAGCCCATATCGAAGAATCGGAAAATTTCACAGGGGGATGTGCTGGTTTTCGAAATGCCAGAGATCCAAGAGTGCAACATGGATCCCGTGGATCTGAATCTTAGTGCTGTATACGAAGACGAGTACCTGGTGGTCATTGATAAGCCTGCTGGGCTTATTACTCACCCGGGGGCTGGGGCTCCTGAAACGACACTAGCTCACGGTCTGCTTTTCCACTGTAAGGGCGAACTTAGTGGGATCGGTGGGGTGGAAAGACCGGGAATCGTCCACCGTTTGGACCGGGATACTAGTGGTTTGATAGTGGCAGCCAAGACGGATGTCGCCCATAGGCAACTAGGTGAATTGTTTCATTCGCGATCACTGGTCAAAGAATATCTGGCGGTAGCTAAAGGTCGACCAGAACTGATTAGTGGTTCCATTCGAAAGCCCATCGAAAGAAATCCGACACAGAGGCATAAGATGAGAGTTTGTCAGGAAGGGCATGGGAGAGAAGCCCATACGGATTGGAAGCTGGAGGGGCTTTATCAGGGGGGATATTCGTTGCTAAGATGCCGTATCCACACAGGAAGGACGCATCAGATTCGCGTACACTTGAGAAGTCTGGGTTTTCCGATCCTCGGCGATGTGGTATACGGGTATCGGGCTCTGCCGTTTTTACCAGCGGTACCGAGTCGGGTTATGTTGCACAGCGCTCACTTGGCGTTTGAACATCCGATTACGGGTGAATCACTAGATTTAAATGCGCCTCTGCCAGAAGTGTTTGAGCCCTTTGTAGACGCCAGCCTGCGGCTGGACTAGGGGGATATTGGGGCTGTTTTGACACTCGGTATTTCAAATTCTAGCGAAACCGAGGCTTGCACGGACCTAAGGTACTCGCACACTGCCTAGAATGTCAAAAGCAGACTGGCAAAGTGTAAAAGACTACGAAGACATTCGCTATGAGAAGTGGCAGGGCATAGCGAAGATCACGATCAATCGGCCGGAAAAACGAAATGCGTTCCGTCCTCAGACCGTGTTTGAGATGTTCGAAGCGTTTTGCGACGCCAGGGAAGACCAGTCGATCGCAGCGATTTTGCTCACCGGAGCCGGTCCACATACTGATGGCAAATACGCGTTTTGCTCGGGTGGCGATCAAGGAGTTCGCGGGCATGCTGGATACGTAGGAGCAGATGGTGTTCCGCGATTGAATGTGCTGGATCTGCAGAAGCTTATTCGCTCAATTCCCAAGGTGGTGATCGCCTTGGTGTCGGGATATGCGATCGGAGGAGGGCATGTACTGCACGTTATTTGTGATATGACGATTGCCGCCGACAACGCAATTTTTGGCCAAACCGGTCCTAAGGTTGGAAGCTTTGATGGTGGTTTTGGTGCGAGCTATTTAGCCAGTATTGTGGGTCAGAAAAAGGCCCGTGAGATTTGGTATTTATGTCGGCAATACAATGCTCAGGAGGCTTTGGGCATGGGGTTGGTCAATAAAGTCGTTCCTGTGGAAGAGCTTGAGGAAGAAGGAATCCAATGGGCGACAGAAGTGGTGGAAAAGAGTCCCATCGCGATTCGCTGCTTGAAGTCCGCCTTTAATGCGGATCTGGACGGTCAAGCAGGGATTCAAGAACTAGCGGGAAACGCGACCTACTTGTACTACATGACCGAAGAGGGAACGGAAGGAAAGCAGGCCTTTTTAGAAAAACGGAAGCCGGATTTTTCCAAATATCCTTGGATGCCTTAAGAGCGTTCCTAGGCTTATCCATCGCTGTGGCAATATCGAGCCCAGTTCACTTTCAGAGGTCTAGTCCCAACCAATTTTAACTATGCAAGCTGCATCATTTTTAAATCCTGAAACTGCTTTTCGTGTTCGCGATGAGATCGGAACCCCATGTTACGTTTACGACGAAGCTTCATTGCGTTCCGTCGCGGCTAAGGTATCGGATTTTCCCAATGCCTTTGGGCTGACAGCTCGGTTTGCCATGAAGGCCTGTCCGAATGCAAACATACTCCGATTGTTCAAATCGATAGGATTGAAAATCGATGCGAGTTCAATTTACGAAGCGGAAAGAGCGGTCGCCGCTGGATTCGACGCGTCAGATATTTCTCTAAGCACGCAGGAATTTCCAACGGATGATCGCCTATTGTCCCTCGTTGCAAAGGGCATGATGGTCAACGCTTGCTCGCTTCACCAACTCGAGCGATACGGAATGCTTTTCCCGAATGCCAAAGTGGGGTTACGCTTCAATCCCGGTCTGGGTTCGGGGGGCACGCAACGAACCAACGTGGGTGGTCCCGCTTCGAGCTTCGGAATTTGGTTTGAAGACATAGACAAAGTTAAAAAGATCGTATCGGGACATGGCTTGGAGGTATTTCGCATTCATACCCACATTGGGAGCGGAAGTGATCCCGAAGTTTGGGTTAAGGCAGTGGGATTAAGTTTAAATCTCGTCCGATCTTTTGATGCGGTCACTGTTCTGAATCTTGGCGGTGGCTACAAAGTGGGTAGAATGCCAGACGAGGAAACGACTGATCTGCAAGCTATCGGTGCCCCCATGCGTGAGGCGTTTGAGCGTTTTCAGTCTGAAACGGGCCGCAAATTGCATCTCGAAATTGAACCGGGCACTTACTTGATGGCCAATAGTTGCGTACTCATATCAACGGTTCAGGATCTCACATCGACAGGGGAAGATGGATACGATTTTATCAAGCTGGATACCGGCATGACTGAGAATGTGCGTCCTTCGATGTACGGCGCACAGCATCCTATGGAGCTGTTGGCATTCGATGGAGATACGCGTGAAGCGCACACTTACGTGATCACAGGTCATTGCTGTGAATCAGGCGATATTCTGACTCCTGCTCCTGGAGATGCAGAAGCGCTCCTTCCTCGGAAGTTGGTCGATGCAAAAATTGGAGATATTCTGGCGATTGGCGGTGCGGGTGCCTACTGCGCTGCCATGTCGACGAAGAACTACAATTCCTTTCCAGAGTGTCCTGAGGTGATGCTTCGACTCGACGGAAGCCTAAGTGTAATGCGAAAGCGTCAGACTCTAGAACAAATTCTGGCCAACGAAACTGAAATTTCATTCTAACAAAAATCCGATGATTATTCCGAAAACCCCAAAATTGACGGACGCCCAGTTGGAAGAGGTCACGCTGATCGTGGCAGAATTTGGGTGCCGCATCCAGGTGATCGAAGGGGCGGTTCAAAGTATCTACGCAATCGTTGGCGACGAACGCCATGAACTGCTGATCAATCGGATAGAGGGTCTCGAGTATATTGATCGAGTGGATACGATTCAATCCCCTCATAAATTGCTGGACATCCGGTCGGAGCTTAAGCACCACAAAACGGTTTTCGGTGGGATTGAATTGGGGAAGGAACTACTCGCTATCGCGGGACCTTGCACGATAGACCCTGCGAATCCAAACCGATTTTACGAAACGGCGGAAGCCCTCAAGGAGGCTGGCGCTCACGCGCTTAGAGGCGGAGTTTGGAAGCCTAGAACGAACCCTTACTCCTATCAAGGGGACAATAAGGCTC
This sequence comes from Candidatus Pelagisphaera phototrophica, assembly GCF_014529625.1. Taxonomy (GTDB): domain Bacteria; phylum Verrucomicrobiota; class Verrucomicrobiia; order Opitutales; family Opitutaceae; genus Pelagisphaera; species Pelagisphaera phototrophica. Next base: position 3,039,836 of record NZ_CP076039.1, on the reverse strand, counting down.
TTGACATATTAATGGAAGGTGCGCGGCGGACGGGTCTTCCCGTGAACACCGAGGTGATGGATGAAGAAAATTTGAAGCTAGCCTTAGATGCAGGCGTAGATATGTTTCAAATCGGTACACGCAACGCGCTGAATTACTCTCTGCTTCGAAAAGTTGGGCAAGCGATAGCAGGGAAAAACACCGTGGTACTGCTCAAGCGCGGACGGCACATTGGTCCGATCAACGAATTTATTTCGGCTGCGGAGTACATCGTAAATTTTGGAAATCCGAATGTGATGCTTTGTCCTCGCGGAACATTGCCCAGTCTCGAAGGCTATCGAAATCATCCGGACGAGTCGATCACTCCGCTTATCAAGGAAAAGACCTGGGCACCGGTTGTGGTAGATCCGTCTCACTCAGTCGGTAAATCGGTGTATGTCGAGGCCTGTTCCATGGCGGCGGTCGCTTATGGTGCGGATGGATTGTGCATCGAAGCGAATATTGATCCAACGCGTGGGTTGGGAGATGATCCCAAGCAAGCGATTACTCCAGAAGCATTTCGACAGCTGATGGAGAAGTGCCAAGCTATCTGGAACCTCAAGTCGCCGCCCGAAAGCTCAGAATAGGCTTTCTTTCGCCAGCCGATCGACCGTTACCGAGCGATGTTCCAAAAAATTGAAGAAAGGATAGCGGCAGGTCGCTCGATTGTAGAGGAGCAAGCTAAGTTTTTTGAAAGCCGTTTTGGACGAGTCGATAGCCAGTGGAAGTACGATGGTTCTAGGGTGACCGAGGCGGATCTGAATATTTCCAATGCGTTGCAGAGGCAGTTGAAAGGCCAATTTTCTGAAGATCTGTTCCTGAGTGAGGAGACTGATCCGGAGAAGGGAACCGTTGTTTTAGATACTGAATACACATGGCTTGTTGATCCCATTGACGGAACAAATAATTTCGCTCGAGGAATTCCTGCCTGCGCTATCTCGTTGGCTCTGCTTAAGGACGGGGTTCCCGTTTATGGTATTATTTATGACCACATGTCACGATCGCTTATCCATGGAGGCCCTGGAGCCGGGGTCTTCGTTGGAGACCGAAAAATTCAGGTATCTTTTGAATCCCCCTCAGCTCAGAGCATCGTGGGGGCGCAGCATTGCGAGATTGGCGAAAGAGAGAGTGATGATCGCGCTTTGCAGCGAATGTTTAAGATACGTAATTTGGGTAGTAGCGCGATCCAATTGGCCTATGTCGCAGTCGGCTGGCTGGATGGGGTCGTCGCACATCGGGTCAATTCATGGGACATTGCAGCAGGGGTTGCATTGATTCGGGAGGTGAAGGGCGATATCAAATATTTTGATTCAGACCCATTTCCTTTAATGCAATTTGACGTTAAGAAGCCACCGTTTGGCTATGCTGCCGGTTCTCCTGCTATATTAGAGCAGATACTTGCCGCGATGGACCGATAACCAGATTGAACCGCTTTCTAGAATTCCCAAATTAAGGGAATCAGGAAAACTGAAGTAATGAAGCAGATGATGTTGAGCGGGAGCCCTGCCTTTGTGAAATCGGAAAACCGGTACCCACCCGCCCCGTAGACATAAGTGTTGGTCTGATAGCCTATAGGCGTTGCGAAACTTGCGGAAGCGGCAATAGCTACCGCGAAGAGGAACGGCCGCAGGCTAACCCCGAGTGTCTCAGCGATTCCAACGGCAAGTGTGGCCATCAGAACGGCGGCCGCGTTGTTAGAAAGCGATTCGGTCAACGCGTTCGTCAGAAGGTACACGCACGCTAGCATGACATAGGGCTGCCATTCGGGGGCCACAAATCCAGTAACAGTGCCGATCAAATTGTTGGCCAAAAACAAGGAGGCTCCGGTTTCCTCCATTGCGACACCCATTCCCAGCATACCGTAGATGATGAAGAGAAGATTCCATTGGACTGCCCCATAGCCGTCCTTGGGGCGGATGCAGTCAGTGACAAAGAGAGCGACGCAGGCGACGATAGCCGCGACGGCGATGGGCACGATCCCTGTAGCCGCTGAAATGACAACGCCCGCTACAGCTGCAACAACCAGTCCCATCTTCAATTTTGATGTCTTGGACTGAATGGCGTTATTGGACATCAGGATGATGTCCTCACTCGCTTGCAGGTTCTGAATGGAGTTGTCAGTTCCCAGCAAGAGCAAGGTATCCCCAAACTCCAGTCTTAGAGAAGCGATTTTCTCTCGAAGATTCTTTCCCCTCCGATGTACCGCCAGAACAACCATGCGGTAATGCTGTCGGAAGTTTACTTCTTCGATGGTCTTCCCTAGAACATCGGAATTGGGCCCTAAGATCGCTTCAACCATCATACCCTCGTGGGCTGCGATTTGTTCAAGTCCAAGCTTCTCCTCTATTTCAAGATCGAGCCCAGAGATACTTCGAGCTTTGGCGATTCCGGATGCCCGACAAGCTAGCACCAAGCGATCGCCCTCCTCTAGAATGACTCTGTCCAAGCGCGTTTGCAGTGAAGATCCCGACCGCACGATATCGATGACTCGGATACCGTTGACGCCTTGAATCCCTGACTCTTTTAGGCTTTTGCCGATGACGGTCGAGGTGTGGTTTACAAATGCCTCTGTGATGTACTCCCGTCTCTCATCTTCCGACAGAATCGACGTTAACGTTTCTCGGGTCGGGAGAACCTTGTTTCCGAAAATCGTCAAATAAATCAGGCCGGCGATGAAAAGCGGAAGACCTACCAGTGCGAACTCGAACATTCCCAGTGGTTTTTCTCCCGCCGCTTCGGCTACGCCGCTCACGATGATGTTTGTGCTGGTCCCTAGGAGAGTGCAGGTACCTCCCAAAATCGAAGCATAGGAAAGCGGTATTAGAACTTTGGATCCAGAGATTCCTATCTTTTTGGAGAGCGCTAATACGACGGGAAGCAAGACAACGACAATCGGCGTGTTATTGATGAATGCGGACAAAATTCCGGCTAGTAGCATTATCACTAGGATAAAGGGCCGATACGTGAGTTTTGATAGACCTTGCAAGCCGAAACCTAGGCGATCGATGACACCGCACTTGTCAAGTGCGGCGCTAATGATAAACATCGCACCAACGGTAAGTGGAGCCGGATTTGAGAATACGCTAAATGCCTTTTCAGTAGAGAGTATTCCCGAAACGATCAGGATGGAGAAGAGGGAGAGGGCGGTGACGTCAGGAGGGAGCTTTTCCCAGACGAAACTAGCCAGTGCGAGGACGAGCAGAGCGAATACGAAGATGATTTCCCAAGTCATGTGATTGTGTCGGAGAGCGAAACTGCTTCAGACAAACTCTAAGAAAGTGTCCAATAAGTTGCTTCAGAGGTCTTGTCGTTGTATCTGAGATTCAAAATTTGGCTTTCGAGTTGAGGAATACTCGGAGGGTATTGCGATGCGAATAAACGAATTTTGGATCTCAAATATGACCAAAGAACGAAGAAATTGGATTTATGGGACACTTTCCAGAGGAGGAAACCAAACATATATCGAAAAGTAAACCAATACTCCTGTAACGGAAACATAAAGCCAGATCGGGTAGGTCCATCGAGCCCACTTTTTATGGGATTCGTAGCGTCCCTTGATCGCCAGAAAGAAGGTTCTTAGGACGAGTGGGACAATCGCCATTGCCAGAAGAACGTGGGTAAACAGCATCAGCAAATAAATGCTTTTGATGGTTCCCTCGGCTCCAATCGACCGGTTTTGCCAATTGACAGACCATTTGTGGAAAAGGTAGCCGGCAAGGAATAAGACCGATACGAACAATGCAGCCGTCATGAAAGAGCGATGCACTTTCTCGTTCCTTTTTTTGATACAGATGAGTCCACTAATGATTAGGACGGTTGCGATCGAGTTCAGAATCGCGTTGAGAGCGGGGATTTGATGAATTTCCATAAGTGCAGTAAAATTAATGCTACCCTTGTATCCAGCGATCTATCACCAAGCTAAAAAGCACGGCTGGGAGGTAGAGGATGGAGTTCAGAAACAAACTCTTAGCTGTGACTTCGCGATTTTCCGATCGCGTAAATGCCAATGCATGCTTCAGAAACCACAATCCAAATACGGTAGCGACAATGCCGTAGATCCATTGGCAGTACCCCAGGAAAACGGGAAGCAGGCTTACGGGAACTAGCACTACTGTATTGATCACGGCCCAGCGAGCAACACGATCTCCTCCTTGGTCGATAACGGACAGCATGGGGAATCCCCCCTTTTTGTAGTCATCGCGATAGAGCCAGGCGATTGCCATGAAGTGAGGAATTTGCCAGATAGCCAGAATCCCGAAGAGTATCCAGCCGAGAGTCGTGATGGTCCCTTCAGCCGCTGCCCAGCCGATTAGAGGAGGGATCGCTCCGGGAATCGCCCCAAATTCAGTTGCCCAGCGCGTCGCCTTCTTCATGGGGGTGTAGATCAACACGTAGCTGATGATCGTGGCTGCCCCTAGGAGTCCTGCGAGTGGGTTGGCTCCATAGTAAAGCTGAAGAGAACCGACCACTGAGAGGCCGAGACCGAAGACCAGGGCGACTTGCGGCGTTATCAGCCGAGCGGGAATGGGGCGTTCGCGGGTCCGTTCCATAATCGAGTCCGGCTCTCGTTCGAGCCATTGATTCAATGTTGCCGCTCCCGCAGCACAAAGCGCGGTGCCGCAAAGGAAATTGAGAAGGGAAGTCAGGTCTCGGCTGGGCAGTGCGGCTAGATAGCCCACGAGAGCTGTGATCACTGAGAGCAGGCTCAGGCGCGGCTTGGTAAGTTCGTAGAACGCAGACCACGGAAAGTCTTTCTTGCTCGTTTGATCGATCAATTCGCTGGCGGTTAAAATATGGTTACTCTGTTTTAGGCTCATGCGTGACCAGTTTTTTCCAATTCGCCGAGCGGAGCGTCCGTTTCGGGTGCGCGTTGGGAAAGGTGTGGGGCTTCCAATCGAAATTTCAAGCTTCGTAAAGTCATCATCCAACAAATCGAGAGAAGAAAGGCTCCATTTAGCATGTGAAAAGTCGCTACGTGGGGATTTCGCACTGTCCAAATAATCATGGCTCCCAGGTAAATTTGGATTCCTAGGAGGGCGATTAGGGTGATCGCTGACTTACCTAAAGCTTTGCGGCTCTGCGATTCCCGCCAAATCTTCATCGTGAACGCGATAATCGCAATACTTACCACTATGCCGCCGACTCTGTGGGCGAAATGGATGGCGACCTTGAAATTAAATGCGGGAGGGATCCAGTAGCCGTCGGGATGACTGTAGGGAAAGCTCGTGATCGCTAGTCCGGCATAGCTGTGTCGCATCACCGCTCCGATTATCAGCTGGAGTATGATTGTAAGGCAGGCAATCAGGCCAAAGAGACCTACGCTGCTGGAGGGGGCTACGGTAAATCCTGCCTTTCGCTGGATCCAGGACTTGCTGTTAATCACGGTGAAGGCGACAAGCAGACAGAGAAAAATTTGGGCCAGAGTGCCGTGGGCGACGGCGAAGGTCTGGGCGTACAAGTTGTGATCGATATCGAGATTGAGTGCATCGAGCTTTACGCGGAGACCTCCGAGCAGTCCTTGGGTCACGACGAGTATGACCAGCCAGATTCCTAGCTTTCGGATCCGTGGGCTCGCTTTCTGCGCGTACGCGGTGACGCAAAGAGCAACGGAAAGGAGTCCCATGACCGCCCCTAGGAGGCGGTGGCTATGCTCCGCCATCATATCTTCATTCTCCAGCCAGCCTTCGGGATTGATCGAGCCGTTGGAAAGCGGCCAGTCGAGAAAGGCCATCCCCGCCCGAATACTGGTAGTGAAACCACCTGCGTAAAGGAGGAAGGTGATCCAAATGAGTGCGCAGAATCCAAACCAAAATAAGAATGGCTTGTATGCAGTATAATCGAACGCTTCTGGTTTTGATTTCATCGGAAAGTTGATTGCATTAGGTGAGTAGCGATAGTTTAAACGATTTCCAGACAATGCAGGTGAAACTGAAAAATATTAGTTGGGTGAATAAGCGTTTTAAGCAGAGCTCGGTCTGGGTACTCGTCTTTGGGATCTTGGCGGCTTGCAACCCAAAGGAGGAATTCTTGGGGGAGGGGGACACCGAAGGCCATCTGCTGATTGGCACGATTACCGCGGTGGATGAGGCGGCGGGTTTGCTGGAAGTGGCTCATGAAAAAATACCTGAATTGATGCCAGCGATGACGATGAAGTTCGAAGTGTCCGCCGGTGATTTGAAAAATGCCAAAGTTGAACAGAAAATCCGAGCTCGGCTCGTTCGAGATGAAAACGGAGCTTTTCAGTTAATCAAGATCTGGCCGCTCGACGAACAGGTTTCGAATGACTTGAAGCACGTCAATCAGCGATTGCAGGAGCAGGCCAAAGCGCTTCCTTCGGGCTACCACTATGGGGAAGGGGACGTATCGCCCGACTTCGCATTGCTCGACCAGTTTGGCGAAGTCGTTACCAACGACCAGTTTTCCGGTAGGCCCCTCATGCTGAATTTCATTTTTACCCGCTGCACAGATGCAAACATGTGCCCGCTAACGACCTCAAAAATGGCGCAATTGCAGAAGCTTGCCCAGGCTTCCGAGTTAGACGTAAATTTTGTCTCCATCACATTGGACCCGCAATACGATACGCCCGGAGTACTCCGACAATACGCGGAGGCCTACGGAATCGATGGAAGCAATTTCAAGTTTGTCACCGGCCCGAAGTCGGCGGTTCGCGATCTAGTCAAGTCTCATGGTGTCACCTCTACCGCCAAGGTGGATACCATCATGCACAGCCTGGCCACCGTCTTGATCGACGAAGACGGCGCGATCGCCAAACGCTCCGACAAAAGCGCCTGGACTCCTGAAGAGTTCCTGGAGATTTTGAGGTAAGTGTTTTCTGAGTTCCATTCGGTTCAACACCTCGGCTGTCTTTGGTAGCGGGCGGTCTCCGAGCGGCCATTAAAGGGTCAAAAATTTGTGCAATCGGATAACGCCCTTTTACCTTTAAATACTTAGGGGCTTGAGCTGTGAACGGTTGAATCCCGCTTTCCGGATCCCTACCGACTCCTCAGTTTTGAAAGAAGCCGGAGCATTTCCATGTAGAGCCAGATGAGGGTTACAAGCAGGCCGAAGGCAGCATACCATTCCATGTATTTGGGTGCTCCTCGTTCGGCCCCTCTTTCGATAAAGTCGAAGTCGAGCACCAGATTGAGGGCAGCGATCACAACGACGAAGAGACTGAACAAGATTCCAATGGTGCCGCTTCCATGAATGTAGGGGATGGATACTCCGAAGAAGCTAAGTATGAAGGTAGTGAGGTAGATGAGAGCGATGCCTCCAGTAGCGGCGAAAACGCCGAGCTTAAAATTCTCGGTCGCCTTTATGACCCCAGAGCGGTAGGCCATCAGCAGGGCAAAGAGCGTTCCAAAAGTCAGAAGGATTGCTTGGAAAACGAGCCCAGGAAACTGCATCTCGTAAAAGGCGGACAATATGCCGAGGAGAATGCCCTCTATCGCCGCGTAGATCGGAGCGGTAATCGGAGCAGCGGTCTTTTTAAAAACTGTTATAAGAGCCACGACGAACCCTGCGATACCGCTTCCAATGAGCCATGGGTAGAGCTCTCCCGGATCCACGGCGCTGTAAGCACGGTCCCAGCTGAAAATGGCCGTGAACATGAGCAAGCAAAGTAGAATACCCGTACGGTTCACCGTTCCGTTGATAGTCATGACGTTCCCAGTGGAGCGTCCTAGATCGAATACCTTGTCGTTAAGTGCAGGATTAGATGTTCTCATTGTTTTTGATAAAGCGCGTTTGGGTAGAATGCAGGCGATGTGGCACTTTCATGATTGAACGTCAATTCGGATTTCTTGTTTAATGGTGCTGGGTGATACGACTAGCTGCCTAAATCGGCGATTTATCGCATTTTTTATGGTGCTTGGGTTAGCCACTCTAGCACTTTGTTCATTGTGCTTTCAGGTATATCTTCTCTCGCTTCAATCTCAGCGATTACGAGCGCTGAGATTATACAAGAGCTGCTGTAGCGAATTGTATACGCCGAATCATTGGATTTGTTTGAATAGACCATGATAGTTGTATAATTTTTTTATTCCTATTAGCTCGTAACGAAGGCTTGCCAGTTTACGGCTTTTTCTGGCTTGGCGAGTTGACCAGAATGAGTGGCGTTCTTATTGAGGAAGGTCGTGAATTTTGACTCGATTACATCCATCAGGTCGCTATAAAAGCTCCTGATTCTTTTAGATCGGACCTAATCGCTTGTTAGCAGGTAGAGCTCATCCATCGCTGCGTCCTCGAACTCTTTCAAACGCTTCGAAAGGTTCAACGAACTGATTTAGCTCGATGAACTTTTCTTACCGGTTTGCAACATATTCATTTCAAAGGTTTGAATTGATCGATTTAATTAGAAGTGGGTTAAAGGGAAGTGTCGTCCTTTTGCCTTAAGACTCGTTCTTGACGAGGAGGTAGATTTCACCGAGTTCGAGAAGTATCTTTTCGAGCGCATCGTAGTATTCGCTCTCGTCTAGCTCCTCCTTCTTAGCTCGAAGGGTTTCGAGTTCCGCCTCCAAACGGTCGCGGGCGAATCGCTGATCCGGGGTAAGAAGTCGTTCTTGCTCGGAAGCGATGAAGGCGATTTGGCGCGAGCGAAATCCGTCGGGAATAGTGTCTCCCTCCGGTTGTTTGATCAGCCGTTCTCCACGGAACCAGTCAGCCGGAGTGCCGACTGAATCTCCATTGTCGTCAATGAGTGCGTGCTCGGAGGCGAGTCGGCCTTCGTCTTCATAAAACTGTTCCACAGATTGGGCAGCGGACACGAAGGCTTCTAGGAGGGAAACCTGTCCATCTTGATTGGCGTCGCCTTCCCGTGACGAGATCACGGTGGCAAAGCGTTCTCCAAAACGAGCGTAGTTAAGCTCTGTGCCGCTCCGTGTAGCGGTCATGAGGATACGGTTGGGCTTGGAAAGGCGATTGATGAATGGGGCGGATGCCGAACCGCCATGGACGAAAATCAGAGTGCGTTCGAGAGGGTCAAGCCATTCGCACAGCACCACAGCGCTCAGATCGGGACCCCGTAGATTGAGCAACGTGCTTTTCTGGGTATGGGTTCCATGGCCGATGTAGACTATCCAGGCGGGTATGGTGCTATCGTTCTTCAAATTCGTTACCCATTCCTCTATGAGTGTTCGATCTACTTTATCAGACGCTTCCAGGCCCACGATCGTAATGCTGGCATTTGTCGACGCGGCCGCCTTTTCCCAGGCGCTTGCTGCCGACCGAAAACCATTGGCGAAACGTTCTTCTCCAGGAGCCCCCACAATGAGAAGGAGCTCATGTTCGGTTTCCTTCGTTTCAGCCCAAGATAGGCTCGAGAAGAGAAGGGCAGAGGCTATGAGAAAAGTCTTCATGCGAGTCCCTTCTTTCGACGCAATCCCCACTCCGCTAAGAAGCAGCAAAGGGAAGCAGCGAAAAGCCAGCCGTTGTGCCATAACGGATACGACCAGATTTCTGTAATGGGCGTTTGTTGCTTGGATAGTTTGTCCCCGATAGTAGCAAGGGCATTCCAATCGAGTACTTCACCCCCTGTTTGGGTTGCAATACGCTGGAGTAAATACCGGTCGGGTGAAAGAGCACGATATTCATTTGCCAGAGGTTCGTTGACCCAACCCGTCTCGGCCATGCCTATTACTTCGCCCTCGGGTCCTAGAACTTCGACGCTCGCAATGTAGGCCCCCTCGTCCCGTGAGGCGAAGGTAGTCGTAAACCGTCCGGGAGAGTCGGCAATCGGTTCCGCGAAAAAATCGACCTCGGTAAAGCTCTTGTAGGTGGTGAGCTCTTCTTCCGTTAAATCCACGCGTTGGATGGTGATTCGAGCCTGCCCGATCTCGAGTGGTTTGTAGTCGTCGTTTCGAGCTTCAACATTGAGCACAATGCCCTCCGAAGATTCTTTGGCCTCTATTTCTACAATCTCGGGAACGTCTGTGACCAGCCAACGGGCGATCTGCCGCCAAAGTCGAGCCAGATCTTCTTGCTCGCTTTCACCTCGCATCCCCCATCGCCACATGTCGCCGATGGCGACGCAGGCGACTTTGCCTGCTCCGAAGTTGTGCGCGACAAGGCTCGGGTATCGGTCTCCCAGCAAGTTTTCGACCTCCGCGAGAACGCGAGCTCCTGGTTTGATCTTTGGAATCGTATTCAACACGCGAAAGGGGGGCATGGTATTGAGTCGCGCTCGCTCGTCCCTTTCCAATGGTCGGACTCTCGTCCACGGTTCGACCCAGCCTTCGCGAGTGAGTTTCCAGGATAGGTTCTCGCTTGAGGCTCGTTTGAAAGTCTGGTCGAGGTAAATGGGAAGGGTTCCTGCAATCGGCGTTTCTTCATAACCCCCGTGGTCCAGAGCGTCGGCTCCGCCGAGTGCTAGGAGCCCACCCCCTCGTTCGGATACAAAGCGTCGGATCAGCGTCTGCTGATTGAAGCTGAAAAATTCGGCTTCGAGATCGTCAATGATCAGGGCGTCATACTCGAACAATTCTTCGGCCGTTTTCGGAAATCCGTCACTGAGTTCATTCTCATTGCGTGCATTGACTCGTATGAGAACCGGCTGGTCATAGTCTTCGGTTTCTTCTTCGTCGCGTCCAAAGCCGCGATAGAGCGGATTGCTGGACTCTCCAGAGCGGCCCTTGAATTCGAACTTAGGCTCACGACGGGCGACCCGGATCAAACCGGTCATCTGCAACTGCGGATCTTTGTAGAGGGCGCGGTTGAGAAACTTGTATTCCCAGTTAGGGCGTCCGGTGACATAGAGAATCTGAAAGGCCTTTTGCCCCCCGTCCACCATGGCGATGCGTTCGTTGTTCGCCTCAGTAGCCTCTTCTCCCAAATTCAAGTTGCTCGTCGAGAGCCGGTAAAACTGAATACCTGTACGAATCGGGCGCCAGTCAAAAACGAGGGTGTGGTTCGATCCGCTAGCCTGGGTGCGGAAGGACTGGGGTTGTGGAAGATCGGACTCGTCGTTGACTGCGGGAAGCGCGTCTCGGATTTCGAGTGGTGTAACGCTTACGGAAACATTCTGGGCGGGTAGGGAAGCAGAGGATACAATCGCTTTAAGCGAGATAGGGGCGTCGTCAAAAGCGGTTTGCCTTAGCTCGACTCTTTCGATGCTCAGGTCAGGCAATGGGGTCGAATCTCCGACCACTACGGGATAGATTGGGGGAAGGGTGCTCAGGTTGATACTATCGATCGCTGCGGAGTCGGTAGCGACTCCATCGGTGAACAGCAATATCCCCGCCAGGGGTAGGCCCTCAAATCGCTCTTTTAGCTGTTGGAGAGAATAGGCCAGATTGCTTCGATCTCCCCGGAAGTCCAGACTGGCAAAATCGGTCACGCGTCTGAGCTCCCGGTCGAAGCGATAGGATCGGGCTTGAAAGTTTTCACCTAGCTCGCTCAGCCAGGAGGCCTCTGTTCCGGCCAGTCTTCCTTTTAGAATTCCCCCCCGGCTCTCTTCTTGCCCGATATCGCTTAGCTGCATGCCTTGGCTGTTATCCGCGACGACCGCGACGATGTTGGCTCCTTTAGCGGGACGCTCTCCGGCCCAATGGGGGTCTAGTACGCAAAGGAGTAGCAGTACAATTCCGAAAGCGCGTAGTGACAAGCCAAGGGCGTACCCTTTGATGAGTCGGCCCTCGCTTTTCCAGGCGAAATAGGAAGAACCAAGCAGAGCGATACTTACCAATAGTGATACCCACCACCAGCTATCTCCGTTTAAGGTGATCGCTCCTATCATAACGTTGAGCACGCGGATGCGTGAGGGTAAGGAGGACCTGCACGATCCTTCTGTTGGTTAGGCGTTTGCGGAGGACCGGGCCGGTCCTCCCTACCTTCATCGACAGACCGCGGGGTCGTGAGCTTATTTCTCGCCAAGAGATTCATAGTATTTTCTCACGGATTCTTGATAGGCGCGCGGCACGGGATCGCGATCGATGGGCTGGAGGGCATTTGGATCTTCGTAGCGTGCGAGCTCCTGGGCTACCCAAGTACGAGCGTCGTTGAGGGGAGCAATGATGCCATCATTAACGACGCCCCACTTTGGCTCCGATCCGTGCCGTCGAAACTCCGCCCGGATACGCTCCGCTTCTTCGCGAGCTTGAGAAAGTCGCTGGCGAATATCCGGCTGATCCACGAGTTCCTCGACCGTACGGAGCCGCTCGGCCCAGTCGTTGAAGCCTCTGCCAGTGAGAGGAGACTCGTTTCCAGGATTACTTGAAAACTCGCTAAGAAAATCGTCTAGGGCAGAAGCGATGTCACTACCGCCATCGCCGCTGGCACGGCCAACAGTGGGAGATCCGCCTCCTTGGGAACCGGGTTGCTGCCCTCGGTCGCTATTGGGTTGTTGGGCGACTGATTGTCCAGACTGTCCCGGTTGCTGGCCCTGCTGTTGCCCCTGTCCGCCTGCTTCGCCGCTAGGAGATTGCCCGGGCTGCTGTCCTTGACCTTCGGTCGGTTGCTGGGCGAGAGACTGCCCGGGCTCTTGACCGGGTTGACCGGATCCAGGTTGTTGTCCTGGTTGATCTGAGGGTAGTTGCCCCGGCTGATTGTTTTCCGGTCTGCGTCGTTGAGAGGATCCTTGCTCGCTGGCGTCGGCGGTTGACTGGCCCGGATTTTCTTCATTTGAATCCCGATTCTGGAGACCGTATCCTTTTTGACCTTCTTCTTGACCCGGTCGAGCTCCTTCTTGTTCGCCATTATCGGCTTGAAGATCGCGAGAAAGCGAATCGAGTTCTTCTTGGGCAAATCTAAGGGAAGTCGCTTGATCCCCTAGGACACTGCTCGCAGCCTGTTCGACGTTCTGCTGCAGTTCGTCGAAGCTACGCTGTAACTCCGGTTGCATGCCCTGGGTTTGTTCTACGAATCCTTGGCTCAACATTTCGAAACTCGTTTGTAGTTGATCGTCGATTTCGCTTTGACTTTGCTCGCGGAGGAGGTCGTAAAGTTCTCGGTGGAGCTTCTGCTCGCTGAACTCAGATGCCTCAGTGACCTCTCTCAAATCTCTCATCAGCGAATCGAGTCTCTCCTGCTGTTGAGCGATACGTTCTGCGATGTCCTCGCGGTCTTCTGAATTGTCCAAGCGAGGCCCGCCTTCCTGGTCTAGGTTTTCGAGCGCTTCGCTAATGTTTCGCTGGTTTTCTGCCAAATCTCGAGCCGTCTTTCTCGCTTCGCGAAGTTGCTCGGTGAATTGGCTGGAAGTTTCATTTCTGAAATTCTCTTTGAGATCCTCCAAATTTTCCTGGGCACGTGTGCCGGTGGCGAGGGCTTGAGAGATCTGCTCGTTACGCATTGACTCGCCGATTTCGCGCATTTCTTCACGAGCTTGATCAAGTTGCTGACGCGCCTCGCGGTTGTTCTCGTTTGACTGAAGTCGGTCCATCCGTTGTCGCGTCTCGTCGACATCGGTCAGCATTTGCTGCTGTTCCTCCTCTAGACGCTTTAGCTCGCGACGAATCTTTTCGCGCTCCTCTTCATCTTTAGCCTGAGCGATCGCGGTTTGGAGTTCCTGCAGGCGCTTGTTGATGTCCTCCTGGCGACGTGCTAATTGACTGAGTTTGCTCAGTACTTGTAGTTGCTCCTTTTGCTCGGGAGAAGTCAGGCTCTGTGCTTGGCTGGCGGTCTCATACCGGTTCTCCTCTTGGCGAAAATCCAGTTGATCGAGCTGTCGCTGGTTGCGTGATTGGCCTCCTCCACCGCCACCCGCTTGGCGAGATCGCGATACGTTGAATTCCTTGGGCTGTATACGAAGCAGAGCTTGAGTGGCTCCCTGCGCGTTTGAAGCAGCCTTGTCCAAGGGATTCTCAACTCCATCGATGATAACGGTATCCAATGAGATGAGGACGTTCTCCATAAGGGAACCCGCCAACTCTGCAGCCGTTTTCGCCTTCTCTTCTTCAAGTCGCTCCTTCAATGCCTCGAGCTCTTGCAATGCTTCTGTTTGCGACTCGTTGATGACCTCCGCGTCTTCGATAAACGAATCGTCGGAAAGACCGCGCTGCTTCAATTTCCAGAGGGCGATTGTGATCTGGCGTTGAGTCTCAATCAACTCCTCTCCTTGATTCCCTTGTTGCTGTTGTCCTTGAACGCCCCCACTTTCATTTTCGCGAAAGATTTCGTCTAAAGACCTGACCTCGGCGAAATAAAGATCGCTGGTAGAACGGCGTGATTCCCCGTCCGGGCCATAATCATCGGCCCAAGCCCACCATGTCAGAAGGTCATCTGCTGCTACGGACTGTTCCTCTAAAGAAAGAATGGCCTCAAAATCCGAGTCTAGATCGAGCGTGTTCTTGTCGGCCGAAGAAAGGTAAACGGGTGGCTCTGTTCCAATACTAAAAGCAAGTCCATAGTCGAGCAGCCCAAAGTCGTCTCTCGCCTCTGCCTCCAAGGCGATCTCCTCGATCGGGGAGACCCGCTGGTCGCCCCGCGGAAATGCGATTGACAGTTCAGGCTTTTTGTTGGGAAGAGCCTCGATTCGTATATCGGGAGGAAAAGGGTTTTTCCGTCCCTTTTCATCACTGAGCTCTAGCGCCATTCGAAGCGAATCTTCTACGATAAGTGAAGTTTCAAAGCGCGTACTTTCTGGATTGGCCGCTTCAAGAAGGACTTCCTGGCCATCGCGACCGACTAATTTCGCTAACTCGATCGGCTTGTTCGTTGTAAAAGAGTAGGTGAGATGGGTTCCTTCGACCGCGCTGATTCGTCGCGTGTCTTCGACGAGCCGATCGGGTATTTGGGTATAGTCCGGGAAATCCAGATTCGCATCTGCCTGTATCAGAGCAGGAAGCTCAAAGATTTCTATTTTGTAGGCCTCTGAATCTCTCCCGTCGAACGCGACATGGTAACGGAGATCGGAGTCCACTTTGCGTAGGGAGTGAACAAAAACAGGATCCGAAAGGCTTTGCCCCATGATGTTTCGGGTAGAGTTCCCGTCAGGGAACAAAGTGACGAGCTCTACATCTTTAGGAAGGGACTCTCCTTTGAATCGAGCCGTGATGACCACGGTCGAACCTCGTTCCGCTTCAGTGTCGCCTGGACTGACAGTGAGCGAAGCTGTAGATGAAATGACCCTCAGACGCTCTGTTTTCTTAGGCTCTACGAGGAAGGCCACGACAAGCAGAGCCCATATGGGCAAAGTAGCGGCCAGATTTCTGAAGAGAGACTTTTTATAGTCTTCTACGCCTACTTGCTGCCACGAGTTGATGGTGTTGTGGTCGAGTATTTCATCGATCAGTTTTCCCTGCAGAAAGTTTAGAGGTCTGCGGCGATAGTCGCCTTGTTCCATAGCCGTGGACAATGCTTGCTTAAGCGAAGGGTTTGCGGATTCGATCGCCTGGGCCGCCGCAATGTAGTCCAAGGGTGTGCGATTCGACTCGCTGCGATTCAAGAAGAGCGTGCCTACGATGATCGTCAAAGTCCCAACGATCAAAAGCGTGGCGAGGACCGAAACGAGGTAGGCGCTCACGAGTAAAGCGAGGGCAATCGTAAACGCGATGAGCCATCGGCGTGATTGCCGCTTCAACAAGCGGGTCGATCGAATCCGTTTGGCGACTTCGTGGGTTTCTCCTTTCAGCCTTGGGTCAGCGTGTGAACCAATCGCTTCTATGAGCGTTTTTTGCTTAGGCTTCATACGGCAACGGTGTCCTCTCTATTTTGAAGTTTTCGGGCAATCAGGCTCTCAGTTGCGAGAAGGATGGCGACCAAGATGATGACCCATCGCCAAATCTGTTGCTGGCTTTCCAGTTCGACAGCGTTTTGAGTTCGGAGTTCGGCTTCGGTCGAGATCTTAGATTCTGCTAGTGATGAGGGTCCTCCCAAGGGTACTCCAAGTCGTTCCCAATCCTCGAGGGCGTGGGTTTCCCATTCACTCTCTTCCGAAGAAATTTGCAAGGCGACCCAGCGGTCGGATCTCCCATCGCGTAGCCGGTAGAGACCCGGTAGAGTTGGGGTTTCGCTTGAGGAAACATCCGCGTCTAGGAGTTGCCAGCTGGCGGTAGGGGAACTGAATTTGGAACGGACGGCATCAATGCTTACGACGCTGGGCTGATCCGATCCACCGGCGGCCCTCTCGAAAAGCCTCTGAAGCCAAGGCACAAATTTGGTGGAAAGGACCCATTGGCTGTACTTAGGTGCCCAGTCACCTACCCAAATGGTAAGTGTGCCGGTTCCAATGGGTGCTTCAAGTATCGCTGGGGATTCGTCGTCGTATTGGGCGATCGCGACGGCATTCGAGTCTTCCGGAAGACGAACGGTATGAGTATGCCAGAATCGAATACGGGAAAAATCGCTGAAACGTGGATCTGCGAAAAGGTTAAATAAAGCGTGCTGGAAATCGATTATTCCCAATCGAGAGTCAGTCTGATTCTCCGTCCCGGTTCTCCATCCATTTTCCCCTAGCAGGGATGCGGCGATTTCAATACGATCCGGATGGTTGAGGAGAAGCAAGCCGTGTGAACCCTCGGAAATTCTAGATCTAACTGCGGCGACTAAATTCTGATCCAGAACGGAATCTATCAGAATAAATGGGGCCGCACGATTTTCTTCGGCATCGACCCTGTCAGGAGTTCCAAAACTAACAATTGGGTCCTCCCATCCCAATGCGGCGCGCTTGATGTAGAAGGCGGCCTGGTTCGGATTATCCGCGTTCTCAATCTCGCCGAAGTAGTGTAACGCCATGGGCCTAGGTCTCTCTTCGGCTACGAAAAGGGTGTTGTCAAAGCTCTCAGAGTCACCACTTAGGGTCACTTGGAACGGACCCTCAGTTCCAGCAGGAACGGCCAAAAGAACAAGACTTTTGTCGCCAGAATTAGAGTACAATTTGGTGGGTTCTGATAGGACGGCTCCTGAGATCGCATGAGACAGTGACAGTTCGAGTTCGGGATCTTCAGTTTCTCCGGAACCTCGAACGCCGATTCGCATTTTTCTTTGCTCATCCTCGCCTGTCCAGCCGAGCCAAAAAATGCCGACATTGCCAGTGTGAGTTCCTGAAATAGTTTTGATCTCAAACTGGCACTCCTCCGGCCATTCGCGACCTGCTATCCCGGCGATGCGAGCGGACTTTTGCAGGTCAGAAAGAAGCGCAATGCGTTTCTTGGAGGTTGAGGCGGCACCTTCATCGACCTGCTCGAGTTCAGCCAACGCTAACTCGATAGCATCATCGAGCTGGCTTGAGCCCCAACTCGGTTTCATTTCTGAGAGTAGGGCTTTTGCGAGTGTTTGGCGTTCGTTTGGTGGCCATTCGCTCCATCGGTCAAACGGAAGTTTTAATTGGGCATTCGAAGCGACGGAAATGATTGATAGCTGATCTTGGCTCTCTAGATCCTCGATGTACGATTCTGCTTGCTGAATCGCGTTAGCCCAAGCCCCTTCCCGCTGCATGCTCGCGCTGCCATCTAAGATCAGAACGAGTGTATTCGGAGGAGAGACATTTGGGGTGACTGGCAAGTTGGATTCGATGAATGGGCGGGCAAAGGCTAGGGCAAGTAGAGCAACGACGAGGCAGCGTAATGCCAGAAGCCATGGGTTTTGAATGCGGCTTTTCCGTTCCAGACGCGGGGGGGACTCTTTTAGAAACTTAATAGCCGAAAATCGGATACGGTCTTTATTCGCCCTGCGTATAAGGTGAAATATGACGGGTCCCGCAATGAGAGCTAAACCGGCTAAAAACCATGGAGAAAGTAGGTTCATGAACCGACTCGTCCTTTCAGTGGCTGGCGTCTGAGAAGATTAATCAGAACGAAGTCCAGAGGCTTGTTTGTGGGAGCGATGAGATGGCGAATCCCCCGCATTTCCAGTGTGCGGCGTATCTTTAACTGGTGCGCTTTGAAGCTCGCCTTATAGGCACTGCGGGCTTCATTGGGGTCGATGTAGATCTGTTCTCCCGTTTCGAGGTCTTCCCATTGGGATGCTTTACCGAATTCCAGATCGAGCTCGGCTGAATCGAGTATCTGAATCGCCCTTACATCGTGCCCGGCAGCGATTAATTGGCCCATTGATTTTTCCCATTCCGCCGGTGGTGAAAGGAAATCGGAAATGACGATAATGAGGCTCCGTTTCGGAGTCAGCTTGCCAATCTGGTCGAGCCCATTGCCAAGGTTGGTTTCTTTACCCTCAGATTCCATGCTGAGAAGAGAAAGCAATCTCTTGAACTGGCCCGGCCGCCATCGAGCAGGTAAAAATTGATGAAGATCGCGGTCGATCAGTCCCAGCCCAACAACGTCTCGCTGCTGCAAGAGAAAGTAGCTGAGTGTCGCTGCCAAGGTTCGTGCGTATTCCGCCTTGGATGCTTCGCCCGATGTGAATTTCATGGACCGGCTCGTGTCCACTAAAATCATGCAGCGAAGATTGGTTTCGTCCTCGAACTTCTTGATGAACTCCTGATCCGTTCTACCGAGGACTTTCCAGTCTAAGTAGCGCAAGTCGTCGCCCGGTGAGTAGTTTCGGTATTCCGTAAACTCCACCGAGAAACCTTCCAGCGGGCTGCGATGAAGTCCTGACCATAGACCTTCCACTACGACACGCGCCCGTAACTCCAAGTCGCGGATGGCGAAGAGGGCGGCGGGATCAATACCGATTGTGTTAGCGGTGGACATTTAGGATGAAGGTAATTGGGAAAATCTTGGTTACGACTGCATATGCTCGATGAGTTTCTGGGTCACGGTTTCAATCGTTTCACCTTCCGCTTCCGCCCGGTAGTTGAGTAAGATGCGGTGACGCAGTACTGGAGGAGCTAGCCTGACGATGTCTTCTTTGGTCACATGGGCACGGGAGTGCCAGAGAGCCAATGCCTTCCCAGTGAGGATTAGACCTTGGGCGGCACGCGTGCCGGCACCCCAATTGACCCAGGCTTTGACGAAATCAGGCGCTTCTGGGTTTTTAGGACGAGACGCGGCGACCAGTTTTACGGCGAAGGCGATCACTTCATCGGAAACGGGAACCTTGCGAACTAGGTGTTGAAACTCGATGATGTCTTCTGCGGAAAAGATCGACTCAATGGGGTCGTGCTCTTTTGAGGTGGTTTGTTTCACAACCGCGATTTCATCCGCTTCGGGAAGGTAATCGATAAGGACGTTAAAAAGAAAGCGGTCGAGCTGCGCTTCGGGAAGCGGGTAGGTGCCCTCCATTTCAACTGGATTTTGGGTAGCGAGGACGAAAAAGGGCTCAGACAAAGTGTGGCGAGTCCCGGCGGCCGTCACTTGGTGCTCTTGCATGGCCTCGAGGAGGGCGGACTGCGTTTTCGGCGGCGTACGGTTTATTTCATCCGCCAGAAGCAGATTGGTGAAAATCGGACCTTTTGAGAAAACTAGCTTCCTTCCCTCTGCGGTATCATTGAGGATTTCCGTCCCCGTTATGTCGGCGGGCATCAAATCAGGGGTGAACTGGATTCTCTGGAAATCCAGCCGGAATACCTTGGCGACAGACTTGATCAGAAGCGTTTTCGCGAGGCCGGGAGCACCCGTGATCAGGCAGTGCCCACCAGAAATCAAAGCCAACAGCAATTGCTCGACGACTTCCTCTTGTCCGATGATGGCTTTGCCGAGTTCTGTCTCGACTCTTTTCCTGCCTTCTTGCAGTCGATTAAATGCGTCTTCCTGCTCTTCTGTGGTTTCTAGTAATGGCATAAAATTGGTTTTGTTGGTTTAGGTTTAAGAAATTGAACACGCTAGTGGGTCATGGCGTAAAAAATGATATTGATGCCCATTGGGTAGGCTCTTTTCTCCGCAAATTCTCTGAAGTACCATTCGTCCTCACCCTCGCGCTCCCACCCGTCTCCTAGATCGGTGTTGTGGCAGATGATGCACATGATTCGCCCGTTGTCGTCAAAGATGGCCTTGTAGTGCACTTCTTCCGTTCCATATCCCTGATGGCTGACGATGCCGTATCCACTTCGGTAGGCCTGAACGGCGTGCCCAACGCTGGGCACTTGAGGCTTTTCCTTTAGATCAAAGACCATGTGGAAGATTGGGTGGTCAATGGATAGCTCGACGGGTTCGCGATCAGGGAAAACACGTTTCATCTCGTAGTAGAAATTGTCATACTCGTCGTCGCCCCAAAAATCGTCCACCATGAGGAAACCGCCATTGAGTAGGTATTTCCTAAGGGCCGTCACTTCGTCATCCATGAAAATCAGACGACCCGGCTCGATGATGTAGAGAAAAGGGTAGTTGAACAAATCCCCTTGAGTGAGCTCGACTACAACGGAGTCTGGGTTCACTTTCAGGCTGGTCATCTGTTGGAGTCGAAAGGCGAAATTGAGTTCCGCATCCGGGTAGTCTGTAGCCCATCCGCCACGTCCCCAGCCCCGTCCGCGGCCTCCCCATCCGCCATGGCCGCCTCTGCCGCCACCCGAACTGTATTGTACTCGAGCAAACGTGAAGACGTCCTGCTTGAACTCGGAGTCCACCTGCCACTCTGGAACACCGGCTCGATTGTCGTAACGCTGACCGTTAGCGTTAAGAAGGACCGAGATTACGATCGAAAGAAAGAATGAAAATCTGTAAACGGATGAGTTCATTGCTGGCTGAATTGATTCTACTTTTGGTTTGGGTCTTCTGTCCTATTTCGAATGTCTTCTGTTTAGTGTGTCGAGTAACTCATACGCTAGTCGAAAGCGGGGAGCTTCCTCAAGAGCCATGAGGGTGTGGCGTTTAGCCGCTTCGGGGTCTCTTCGAAGATGTTGCTGGGCCAAGGTGTAGTGGACTTTGGCTATATCGGGGGTATCGAGTTCGATAAGAACTTGTCCGGCGGGAATCGCGGCAGCTCCATATTGAAAGCGGGCGTGAGTCGAAAACAGGGCCCGCCAGGGTTCGACCGCCATGGGCCTGATCGCGATCCACTGATTCGCCCATCTGATTACAGAAGGAGGATCATCTTGCTCTAGAGCGATAAACAGGAGTCGCTCAATCGGCTCGATTGTGTGGCCTTCGTTTTCGGCGATTTGAGTAAGGGTTTCCTTTTCAAGCTCGGTTTCCCCCAGTTGCTCGTAGACATAGGCAAGGAGCTTGTGAGCATTCTCTTCACCTGGCAAATAGCCAGATTTTTCGATAATGGCTTCTAGCTCGACCCGGGCGGTCTCCCAGTCTTCGGCTTCGATAACCGGCTTGAGCGCTCCCATTTCATCGAAGTAATTGTTTTCTGGAGTGATCACAGCGATCGCTTTTTCCATGATACTCTCGGAGCTCTCGAACGTGTACGAGCCCCCTAGCTTGGCAGCTTGGCTTTTGGCGTCTTCGAGGAACTGCTTATCGAGATCTGCAAGAGGAGCGACATGTTGGGATAGCGCGGCGTTCATTTCAGTTCCGTCGGCGAGGGCTCGCAAGGTAGCTTTCATCGGTTCCAAGCCATAGTTGTCGTAGATGAACTTTACTACGAGGTAAGATTGGAAGTAAGCAAATTGAGTGTCCTCACCACTTTGGGCGCTAAGGAAAGCCGCGCTCATTTCACTGATCTTCTGCATGCGCCCCTCGAGGATCCGGTTTCGATAGTCAACAGTCATCATTTGGCCCCAAGAACCGTTTCGTTCCCGCTCCTCGTAAACGGAAATGCCCTCGCTCAGCCACCTTGGCATCCTATTTCGGGTGAGTGTCAGAGTGACGGTATGGCAGAATTCGTGGTAGAGGACGGACTCCCAATTGGCGAGACTGGTAGCGGGACTATTGATGGTAAATACCGGTCCGAAGCAAACTCCGAGATAGCCTGGGTTGCCGGGCATGCCAAAGGTTCTCACCTCAAAGTCAGCTGGGTTCGGATAGATTTCGACCGTCACTTTTTCGTCTATCTCGACGCCGTAGCGCTCCGTCAAATAGTCGTAGGCAGGCTCAAGCAGGTCCAGGGCTCTTTGTCCATAGACGGGAGCTTCCTTTTTTGAAATCCGAACGCGAAAGTGATCGGTCTCCATGGTTTCGAAGTCATCGATTTTATCCCGCAAAGTAACCAAGTTGTAAGCTGATATATTGTAGGGGTCGGCATTGTGTACTTCATCAGCCAGTGCCCATCCCTCGGATTCTCGGCCTAAGCGGAGGAGGTCTTGGGCGAGTTGTATCTTTGCGGGAAGAAAGTCCACCTGATAGGCTAGGGCGAGTCGCTGAGAAGCAGCCCCTTCATTGAACCAGTATTTACGGGAGAGGTTTCTTCCTATCATGTGATCCACATTCGGATTGGTTCGCCAGGTGGAAAGGGCTTTTTTTCGATAAGAATCTCCCTCGTCGTCGTTACTTCGAAGGTAGGCTATGGCGGCCTTCAAGGCGAGCGCTTCGGGAAAGCGAGGGTTCACCTCGAGGGCGATGTCGATTTGCTCGATCGCCTCGTCGTAGGATTCCGCATCCACAAGGTGCTGGGCAATTAGGACTCGGGTTTCGGGGTGCTTTTCATTGATGCCCAAAGCGTTTTCGGCGTACTGCAGTAATTCGGAACGACTGCCTTCGATAAACGAGCTTGCCAGCCCATACCATAGGTTTGGATCTCCAGGGTGGTGTTGGAGGCCTTCTTGGAAGTTTTTGGAGGCGAGTTTAAAGTCACTTTTAGCCAGAGCCAAATTCCCGCTCGCTAGGAAGGCGCTGGCAGTGGGATCCTGCTCCGTCTGAGCGCGTTTATAGAAGTTCTCTAGAACAATCCTCGGCTCAATTCCCAGGAGTATGGCGGCCTCACCGATCGCTACGAGCGAATCGGGGTCATATGAGTAGCGTCCCCGCCTCCGAATGTTGTTGTCGATCTCGTCAAGGATCTGATCGGCCCGCCTAGGATTGTCGGCGTACAGGGCCGCCTCTCTAGCGATTAGTTGCAGGCGAATGCCGAAGTATCGGCTTGAGAGCCCCTGCGTCAGTAGTTCGTGGGCTTCTTCGTACCGGCCCATCTTGAGGAGCGATATGGCTTCCAACCGCCACCAGACTTCATTCCACGATTGGATTCGGCGTCCAGTAACCGCGGCTTCTAGCGCTTCGTCGTATTGACCCGTCCGGTACAGGTCTTCGACTGATTGAATGTCAGGAAGTGCTTCTTCATCCTTTTCTTGGGCGACGATTGTGGAATTGAGGACACCCGATAGAACTCCTATCAGAAAAAGAGTACTTGATAGGTTAGTAGTTCTTTGACGAAACACGTAAAAAGATAGTTGTGGGTCAAAGGCTGCCGCAAGAAATTAAACGCAATATCTCAAAATCAGTTACAGCAAGGGTTTGAACGTTGGAATGGAAATTTGCGAGTGGACAGCTTTCGAGTCGTAATAGATATTTTCGAGCCGTAATTAGGGCCGTCAAGCGTCGTGCCCTATGGCTTTGATAGTGGAGTTTCTTGAATGATGGTTAGCGAATCTAGCACAATAAAATTTTCTGTAGTCGACAAACTAAAGCGTCGACCAAACATTCTTTGGATCTGCACCGACCAGCAGCGTTGGGACACGATCAGCAGTTTAGGGAACGAGTGCATTCGAACACCGAACATCGATCGGTTGGCAAACGAGGGAGTGGCCTTTTTGAAAGCGTTTTGCCAGAGTCCTATTTGCACCCCGAGTCGCTCAAGTTTTCTTACGGGAATGTACCCGAGTAGCGTCCATGGTTGCAGCAATGGGAATGACCGGTGGGCGGAGGCAGCACCTTTGGTCACCAAGACATTGGCGGATTCTGGATATCGCTGTGGTCTTGTAGGAAAGCTGCATTTGGCAGGTTGCCACGGTCGGATCGAGCCTAGGCCTGAGGATGATGGCTATTCGGTCTTTCACTGGTCCCATTCTCACAAGGATATGTGGCCGGAAGGGCATTCTTATGCGGACTGGGTTAAAGAAAAGGGGGGAACCCTCGGAGAAATGTATCAGGAAAAAGGTTATATGGACCCCGAGCTGCATCAAACTAAGTTCTGTGCGGACAAAGCGATTGAGTTTATGGAGGAGAATGCGGGCCATCCGTGGTTGATGAGCGTGAATATATTCGATCCGCATGTGCCCTTTGATCCCCCTCGGTCGTATCTTGACAAGTATGATCCGGAATCCGTTCCTAACCCGCTTTTTCGCGAAAGCGACTTAGCGTCCCAGAAAAAGCTGGCCGGAGTCGATTTCCAGGTGGTCGCCTCAGATCCAGAGAGTTTTCAAGCGAAGGAGAAGATAGCGGCCTACTACGCAATGATTGAGCAAATTGACGATCACGTGGGTCGGATGCTGGATTGTCTGAATCGAAGTGGACAACGTGAAGACACGCTCGTCATCTTTACCAGCGACCACGGCGAAATGCTGGGAGACCACGGCCTGATCACGAAGGGCTGCCGGTTTTACGAAGGACTGGTGCATATTCCGTTGATTATATCGTGGCCGAGTGTGATTTCTCAAGGCGTTCGCAAGCGTTCCCTTGTCGAGCTGACAGATATTGCCCCTACACTGCTGGACTATGCGGGTGTAGAAAAAGGCGAGCGGATGATTGGTCGCTCGTTGCGTCGCTTGTTGGAAAGTGAGTTTGATGCGCATCGAAAATTCGTGCGCTGTGAATACTATCGAGCCTTAAGCCTTCTTTCTCCGGGAAGAGAGCGTTGGGAAGGCAGTTATGCCACCATGATCCGAACTGACCGGTACAAGCTCGTGGTCTATCACGGTCATGAGAGCGGCGAATTGTTCGATTTGGAAAAGGACCCCGGTGAGTTCAATAACCTATGGAGCGATCCGGATTGCAATGAAATCCGATTTGATCTCATGAAGACCATGCTCGATCAAAGTGCATTTGCGGTAGATCTCGGGAGCGAAACGACCTGCGTGTTTTAGTGGATTGGTGCTAGCAAGCGAAGAATGGGTTTATCGGGTTCCAAATGGACCAGCACCCTTGCAATCCAACATTTTGAAATCAAATAGCATTTCACGTGTATCTAGGGCATTAGAACGACCGTGATTTACATGCAAAATATTCGTTTGTGGAATCCTGTAGCGGCGATTGCGGGGATAGGTTTGGCGGCCCTCAATCGAGTCTCCGAAGATTTGTACATAACGGAAGACCGTGAAATAACCCTCGCATTTTTAGCCGATGGGGACGGGTCCTTTTCCAAGATGGAATTGCGAAGGAAACGATGGCGTGAGACGATTTCGAGAAAATAGGGCTGAATCCGAATTCAGCCTAAGGCCCAGTCTATGCTTGCAGATGTCGGTAAAACTTTAATCGTTCAGAAGGCATCCTTACGAGGTCTATTTTAAAACGAATTTTAGAGGATTTTCTATGTCAAAACAAGATCGCCCAAACATCATTCTCATTATCACTGACCAGCAACGCTACGAAACGATTCGAGCATTGGGTTATGAATATATGGATACGCCGAATTTGGACCGGCTCGTGAACGAAGGAGTTACCTTTAGTCAGTGCCACATAACTGCTCCCTCTTGCGCACCTTCGCGGGCCAGCTTGTTTACGGGGACCTACCCGCATACAACCGGCGTCCTCAAAAACGCGGATCCCTGGAGCAAGTCGTGGGTGGGTGACTTGTCGGACTCGGGCTACTACTGTGTTAACGTAGGCAAGATGCATACATACCCATACGATACGAAGCTTGGATTTCATGAGCGTTATGTGGTCGAAAACAAAGACCGCTATTTGGAGGAACGCTATTTCTACGATGAGTGGGACAAAGCCTTACATGCGCGAGGACTTGTGAAACAGCAACGGACGCTTTACCGAAAGCGGTCGGATTACGGTGAGCGGATGGGAGCGTTCGAATGGGAATTGCCGGAGGACATGCATTCAGACATGTTTGTGGCGAATACGGCAACTTGGTGGCTGGATACCAAGCCGAAGCCTGATGGCCCGCTTTTTATGGAGATTGGGTTTCCCGGACCGCATCCGCCTTTTGATCCGACGGAACGCTTTATCGAGAAGTACAAAGGAAAGAAGCTTCCGTTGCCGAAAATCAAGCGCGAGGACATTGCGGGCCAGCCCGATCCCTACCAGAAATTGCGTGAGCACAATTTCGAGGTCGATCACGACTCGGTGGTGCATCTGGACGATCCGAGTGAAGAACAGCTTCAGCGGCTTTGGGAATACTATTTGGCAAACGTTTCCATGATCGATGAAAAAGTGGGCGAGATCATGGATTCGCTCGAGCGAAACGGCTATCTGGACAACACGGTAGTTCTCTTCACCAGCGATCATGGAGAGGCACTTGGGGAGCATGGTCATATCCAAAAGTGGACCATGTACGATTGCGTTACCAACGTGCCGCTAATCGCCTGGTGTCCGGAGCGTTTCAAGGGAGGTCGTAAAGTCGATGCACTATGTCAGCTAATGGACTTGGGGCCGACGATTCTGGATTTGGCCGAAGTCGAGGAACCTGAGTGGATGGAAGCCGAAACGCTGATACCCGCGTTGCAGGGGGAGTCCTTCGAAGGTCGGGAGTTTGTAATAGCGGAGCATGGGCGCGACGTCTTTCTCTACACCATCGATTTCGTGACCATGATTCGGACCAAGGATTGGAAGCTTGTTCAGTTCTTAGATGAGCCCTTTGGGCAGTTGATCGATCTGGTCAGTGACCCTGCGGAAGAAGTCAATCTGTGGGATGATCCGAAATATGCCGAAAAGAAGACGGAACTGATCGATGCGATTGGGTCCTTCAGGGTGCGTAGTGGCTACCAGACCCGCACGATGTGGGAAACGGCGCGTTAGTGGGAATATAGTCCGCTAACGAGAGCCTATTTGAGTTTGTATCCAAGTGCCCGGTTGAAATGGATCGATTCAGATGAAATTACTCTTCTCGGGGTTCCACCCACTGCATGAGCATAAGTTACCTTCGCAGGTAAAACTAAACGCGTCCAGAAAACTGAAAAAATCCGATTCAATCTTGCCGACGAACAATGGGTAGAGCCATTTGTTTCGGTTAGAATTCCCGGCCGGTAACCTTTGTCTTTATGCGGCAAAGATACATGTCAGCGGTTATATAGAGCGTCGATCCATTGTCGCCCCAGGCGCAATTTGCGGTTTTTTCACCCGTGGAAAGGTGCCCGATCAGTTTGCCTCTGGGGTCGATGATCATGACACCACCATTACCGGTTACCCAGAGATTTCCCTGCTGGTCGATTTTTAAGCCATCTGGATTTCCTTCACCGAGATGGCGGTGCGGTTTGGCATCGAAGAACAAGGTTCCTTTGCCCGCTTCCCCGTTATTGTCCAGCGGATACGCCATGACAATGGGATTGTCGGGGTCGGATTGGGCGACATACAGGGTGCGTTCGTCGTGTGAAAGTTCGACTCCGTTTGGGAAGCGCAATTCGTCGGTGATGAGTGAAACGTTACCGATTCGGTCGAGAAGGTAAACGCCTGCGAAATCAATTTCCCTAGTTGGGTCAGTTTCTCGATCCGGAAGTCCGTATGTGGGATCCGTGAAGTAGATGCGTCCCGTGCGACCGATGGCGAGGTCGTTCGGACTGTTAAAACGTTTTCCTTGGTAGTTGTCGACAAGTGTTCGCTTTCCCTCTCCAAACACCATCATGGATAATCGACGATCGCCGTGTTCGCAGGATATGAGCCGCCCTTCATCGTCGATTGCGAGCCCGTTGCTACCCAGCCCAAGACTGTAGGTTCCATGGCCCGTGTATCCGGAGGGCTCAAGGTAGACTTCTGCCCCAACGCCTTCGGTCCACTTCACTACTTGGTTGCGATGAACATCCGAGAATAGAAGAAAACCGCCATCTTCAACCCAAACAGGGCCTTCCCCCCACGCGAAGCCGGAAGCAAGCACTTCGATCTTGGCATCCTTTGCTATGAGGCTGTCTACCTTCCTGTCGAAACGCAGAACCTCACCGATAGTGGGAAAGTTCGTGGAATCTTGGCCCTGGAGTTTTATCGATAGGAGCGTGAGCAAAGCCAGGGCGGTGATTGAGATGGGTTTCGTTTTCAATTTTCTGATGTATTGGGTAGGGGCGATCTCCGATCGCCCACTGGTTTTGAATTGATTTTTATGGGCGTTCGGAGATCGCCTGTTACCTTTAATTTGCGTTCTTAGTCTATCTGGTCGACGAAGGGTGAATCGGTGCGTCGTAATTCGGCCAGCATCTCGTGCTTGAGCTGTTTGAGTTCGTCCCGGTATTCAGGATAAAAGGCGAGGTTGATCAGCTCTTCGGGATCCGAATTGATGTCATAGAGTTCCTCTACTTCCCCCGGAAGCATATTTTTGATAAATTTGTAGTTATGTTTACGGTACGATACCCACCAAGGAATATCGGAACCTTCGTCGGTCGATTGGGAAAGATCGCGGGTTTTGGATCCATAAATTCGAGCTGTGTAGGCGATTAGGACAGAGTGATCACTGTTCGCTTCCGGATTCTGAAGAAGCGGCGTAATGTCCCGCCCGTGCATTTCCCAGGGGAGTTCCACGTGAGCAAATTTAAAAAGCGTTGGTACCAAATCCTGCCCACCCACGGGAGTGGTACAGACTTTGCCTTCCGGAACTCGTCCTGGAAATGAGATTACAAGCGGGCTGGAAATATTGGCGTCGTAGGGCGCTATTTTGTGTTGAAACCCGTGTTGTCCCCAAGCGAAACCCTGATCGGAAGTAAACACAATCAGTGTATTCTCGAATTGGTTCGTTTCTTTTAAAGTTTCGATTAGCTGACCGACGGCTTCGTCTAGGCTCATAACGGTTTCCTGATACCGACGAGAGCTTTCCTGAAACTCTCCGCCCTTAGGGGGTCGCTGGGTATAGTATTTCCCATCCCGGGCGAGTTTCCATGCTTCACGCTTCTTTACGTACAGCGGTTTGCCGGGTCGGGGCCCGTGGAAATCTGGTGGAAAGGGGATTTCTATGGATTCATCTATTGAATCGATATGACGTGGGGCGGGAGTGAAAGGCCCGTGACTTCCCGCGTAGCAAAGCCAAAGGAGCCAGGGCTTTTTCTCGTCTCTTCCTTCGCCTTTGAGATAGTCCTGGGCCCATTTCGTATAGTTAGTGGTTGAATATCCTTTAGTCATCTGTGCTTCACCACCATTGAAGGAAATTAGCTGGTCATCGTAGTAGTTACCTGAATTTTTCGGGAATTTAGGGCGGTTCCAAACGATCTGGTAGTCCCAGTCTCTCCCATACCCTGTATCCACCCCGGTATGCCACTTTCCGATATGGGCTGTGGTGTATCCAGCCTCTTTGAACGAACGCATCCAGAAGGGAGTTTTTTCGGGGTCATACGTGCTTCCAGGGTAGGCGCCTTCCATGCGCATGGATTCAACGCCGTACTGATGTTTGCCCGTAAGAAAAGTGGCTCTTGCGGGCATGCACCAAGTCCCATTGTAGGCGTGTTTGAAACGAACGCCACTAGCGGCGAGGCGATCGATGTTCGGTGTGTCTACCCATGAAGGAGCTCGTTCGTAGCTGCTGACAGTACGGTCGGATTGATCATCCGTATAGATAAAGAGAATGTTGGGTTTGTCAGCCGAATGTGCATCGAACGTGGCGGCGACGGTGGCGCAAATGATTGTGAGGAAGGTCAGGAGATTGCTTGGCTTCATTATTTTTCGTTGGGTCCAAACTTCTTCGGCGGCACTATTTCCAAAAATAGCTATCGGGTCGAACATTGCAAGGGATTCGTTAAGCGCCCTTTTGGGATCTAAAAACAAGCGATCTCTTTAGCTTTCTTTTCCTTAATAAAAGTGCGCCCCGCGAATACCGGAGAATTCTATGTGAGTAAGTATCCAATGGGCACTGACGCCATCTATCTTATGAACTCAAGTTGCCTTGGGAGAAAATGGTGAGAGGCGGGGATGGCAGGGCAAGCATTTTATTAATAAGGAGCACACTTAGAGCGAATCCCATCTCAATGAGGCGATCAAAGAAGGAGTTCATAGGCGTAAAATAGACTGATTTCCGAGATTAGGGGCAATTGGCTGATAGTTAGCACCATAGAAGAATTTCGACATTTCGATGGAATGTCGAGTGCGGGATTTGTGTCCTTTTCAAATAGTAGAGAAATCGCCTCCTTCGAGATGGGATCGAGGATTCTAGCTAAGCAATTAGCCCATCCTTATCTAAAAGGAAGCCGTTGGAATATTTTCTTGGCTAAACCCATGCTGTTTCGCTACGGCTGAAGTTAGGTGACGGGTCCATGGTTACGTGAATACCTGAAAATCTCTAACCAAAAATTGCTAAGTAAAAAAAACCTATATCGACTCGTACTTGCGTTTATTGCTCTCGCTGTTTCCTGCCAGCTTTCGTCCGCCGCCTCGATGGCAGACGTTGCTAAAGTGCAGGCAATCATCAACTAAATCAACCAAGTCGTTGAAAAGTATCGTGAAATGACGATTTAGCTCGAAGCTCCGAATTCTCTGGAAGGGGGGAAAGGCAAGTTCATGCTCATTTTCACCGATGACGGAAATTTGATTGCATGGGCGAGCAAGGCGTGGTAGGATCATTTGATAATTACGGTGCTTTAAAAAGCCGGTTCTGCGGTCGTAAACGTGCTGAGCTCCAGGGTGTGGCTGGGGGGCTTGATGTGCGGTTCGGCCAAGAAGAAGGGAAAGCAGATGGGCGCGGCAGTTGCACTCGGGGATATGGCTTTGATTAAAAGACAGCGGATCGATCCCTGTACAATGTAGATTACAAAATCGTTTATTTGCATGTCGTGCACCGGTCGAGTCCGAACTAGCAGAGCGGCTTGGCCTCGGCGATGGCACTGCATCCGGCAATGGAAGGACGCATTGATTTCGCTATTAAGAACGCCTACAAAAAGCGGCCAAAATGGAGAAGTAGTTTCACGATTGTTTAAAATTTGAGTCGCCAATCAGCGGCTAGGGCTCTTCTTTGTCGGGTCTGCATGATCTACCCTCTGATTAACGCAGGTAATCAATGTAGTTTTTTCATCCCAAAAATTATGAATCGATCGATGTCGAAAGGAGTATTTTTCCTACTAGTGACAATTTTAGGGCCCGTCTGGGCCCTCGAGGGCCAGGCGCCCGTGCCTACGATTTGGGAGCAACGAGCCAAAGAACGGTTCACGCGGCTAACTTCCACAATGCAGATGGAGATTAGCCAATCCCAGCCACAGGATTCCGGGCTCAAAAAGAAGAAACTGAAAAAGCCCAAGCGCATTCTTCTATTCTGGCGGTGCGAGACTTTTATCCATACATCAATTCCTTCTGGGAATTTTGCGCTTCAGGAGATGGCTCGAAAAACCAGGGCATTCTCTGTCGAGTTGGCCGATGAGTACTCGGTTTTCAACAAGAAGAACCTCAAGGGATACGACGCGATTCTACTCAACAGCACGACTAGTCTAAAGTTTGAAAACGAGAAGCAACGGGATGCCGTCTTGAGTTTTGTGCGAGGCGGCAAAGGCATTATTGGGATTCATGCAGCTAGCGACAACTTTTATGAATGGGAAGGGGGTGCCGCATTGTTAGGGGGTCAGTTTAATGGGCATCCTTGGACTGCTAACGGAACTTGGGCCTTCAAACTCGACGATCCGACTCATCCGCTCAATGCCGCTTTCAAAGGTGAGGGATTTTGGCATTCGGATGAGATCTACCAATACAAACCTTCTAACTACCAAGGCGAAGAGAATCTCCGTGTCTTGGTCAGTCTCGACATGAGTAAACCGGAGGTAAGGGAGCCGTTGAATTTGGAGAAATTTGAAAAATTCAATAGCCAGTATGATCCAGGTATAAGAGAAGTTCCCGTCAGCTGGATACGTGGGTTTGGCAAAGGGCGGCTGTTCTACACGAATTTTGGACACCGAGAAGAAACTTACAAGAATCCTGTAATCATGCAGCATCTTTATGATGGCATACTCTACGCGTTGGGATTCACAAGTGCCGACGCGACTCCTTCGGCGGAGCTTCCTGCAATCCCTGTGGCTCTGGCTCCTGAAAAGCCGGCATCGAAATAGGAAATCGCCGCGACGCGAGATTTTTATTCCTAATCGGAGAAATCCAGTTGCAGTAGGCTATTGTGGCGTTTGTGAGACTAGGAATAGGAGGGCGTTACGCCGCAGTGATCTTCTCAATTATCTTTGATTCGAGGGTAGATTTATTGGCCGAAATAAAGGTTTCACTGTTGTCGGAGTTGGTGACAACGACGCCTATTTGCGCTTCCCCTGATCCAGCCAAAAAAGTCACTATTTTTTGGTGACATTGATTCAGGGCTGATGACGAGCAGGCTCCGACGGCGACAATTTTTGAGTTAACTCCAAGTTTTAGATAGGGCAGGGCGGCTGGTAGAGAGCCTGCAAGGACTCCAATCGATGAATCTAATGCGACGTCCGTAATAAGAATATCGAGACCTCCGTGGGCTAGGACGGTCATTTCCACAGCTGATCCGATTTTGTCTTGGACAGAACTCTCATCCATCGCGATGACCGCGGCACCCGCCTTCGTCAGGCGTTCTTTGCATTGGTTGGCCATAAAAGCGTCAGAGAGCGCGATGAGCGCTATGCTCCCTTGAAGCGAGGGGGCGGACTTATCTGTCTTTAGTTTGGCTTGTTCCAGCTCCCAATACTCAACCTCAAACACGTCGCACTCCTTTAAGGGGACCCATCCTCCCAGCGATTCGCTGTTTTGAATGACGCGGGTGGTGTGACTGGCTATATCGCCAACAACGGCTGCGTTTTTTGGATTCAGTCCAAAAGAGATCAGACCGCGACCAGGCCAAATGCCCCATCTTGGAGTCGAATCGAGGCAGGTCAGTCCGTTTGAGGCATTTCGGCCAAAATATGACTTGTATTCGGATGCGTAAGTATCAATCGAATCGCCGGTATTCTCTGACAGGTAAACGGGAACACGTTTAGCGAAAATAGAATGGTCTGGGGTCAAGGGGCCTCGGGTGCCGATTTCGCCTGCGTTCTCTAGATTGGCGAATCCGATAGCCTCCGGACTTGAGTCGAGTTTGGCGACCACTGGAATCCCGCGGAGATCGGAGACGTTCTTCCTTAAGCGAGCTAGTTCTAAGGGATCGCAGGCCCCCTGGCCAATAGCCGGTTTCAAGGCTTTGGCTCGATCCAGGTAATCTTCAGCTTCGGTGACTAGCAGGATCATTCTCTCGTAGCTCTCTTTTGCGTTATCCGAAAAAGTGAAGATCCCGTGGTTCATCAGAACCATGCCTTCGTAATCCTCCCAACTGACGTCTTTAGTTTGCTCGTACACGAGTTTAGCCAACGCAAATCCCGGCATAACGTAAGGGATGACGATAACGCGATTTCCGAAGAGCTCCTGAACGCGCTCGAGTCCATTTTCGGTATTGGTCATAGCTAGAATTGCGTTGGCGTGGGTATGGTCAACGTAGTGAAAGGGAATAATCGCATGGAGAATAGCTTCGACGGAGGCGTTGGGCGCCTTCGAATCCAGCATTGCTTGGCGCTGTTGCTCTACCATGTCTGAGTCGGATAGCGTCCCCATTTGGGCTAGCTTATTGAGAACATCCATTCGCAAAGGGGCAAACCCAGCCTCCTCAATCGTAGCCAAGTCCCAACCGCTCCCTTTGACAAACAGAGTCTCTACCGATTTGCCGAAGAAATCATTCGCATTGATCTTCACCGAGGTGTTTCCACCTCCGTGGAGAACCAACTGGGGCTCCTGACCAAGGAGACGGGAAGTGTAAACGCGAAGGCGCCTGGGGTCGTTTTCGAAATCTTTTGCTAATTGATCGTTCCAGCGGTTTTCCATGATTGAGAGAGTCACTACTAGACTGTTTCAGATTCTCAAGCCTATCGACCAGTGATTGAAGGGCCCCGGTTTTCCCCAGTTGCGGACGCTCTGTAAAATCGAAGTTAGACCTCACTAATCTGTACGGATCGAATTTTGGTTCTAGACAGGGTGGGGGTTTTGTCTAACGTCCGCCATCCGATCGCGTACTCAGGTAGAACCCGAGGTTCGTAATAGGTCGGAATTAATAGCAAAATAAAACACACATGCCAAAAGGAACAATAAAGTGGTTTGATTCGGAAAAGGGCTACGGCTTCATTCAACAGAGTGAAGGTGGAGATGACCTATTCGTACATCACTCCGAAACTGATGGGTACGCCCTAAACGAAGGCGATTCCGTCGACTACGAGATCGGCGAAGGACGTAAAGGTCCTTGCGCTACGAATGTAAAGAAGAGCTAGCTGTCCGTTCTCGGACCACTTGATTCTGCAGTGTTAGCTAGCCTTAGGCTAGGTAGGGCTGCGATTTACTTTCAATAACCCAAAAGGGGGAGCCATGGCTCCCCCTTTTGCATTCCGAAGCTTCAAATATCTCGATTTGAGAAGAGATTCAGGCATTATTTTGATGAATAACGTTAGAGGATGCCAAATGCTGAAAATATCGGAGAGTATTGAGATCCCACTCTCAGAGATCGAAATCAAAGCAGTTCGATCCCAAGGATCGGGCGGTCAGCACGTAAACAAGGTTTCCACAGCGATCCACCTTTTCTTCAATATCAAGGCTTCAAGCCTTTCTTCCTTTATTAAGGAGAGGCTCTTATCGCTTCGAGATCATCGGATAACGGAAGAGGGAATCATCACAATAAAGTCTCAGGACTCGAGATCCCAGGGGGCTAACCGGGAAGAAGCAATGAATAGGTTGAAGCAACTCGTGCAGAGTGTGCGGGTTGTGCCAAAGAAGCGACGCCCAACCAAACCCTCTAGAAGATCCCAAGAGAAGCGTTTGAAACGCAAGATCCAGAGAGGTTGTACGAAATCGCTTCGGAGACGCCCCTCTAGAAGCGAATAGACCGCATCGACTTTGTGGTTTTAGGTTGTCCACGATTCAGTGATGCCAAAAAACGGGGTTAGATAAGGTTGGGGAGTAGCGTGATATTGAGAGCATTTTAATCAAAACGTCCGCAAAAAGTAAAAAACAAATGAAAAATAAGTAATCCACTCTATTCCCTTTTTACTAAAATTTTAGTAAAAGTAAGTAATGTTGTTTGGAAAAGAAAAAGAAAGACGCTCGGATTATAACCTTAACGACCTCTCGTTTAACTTGAACCAGAAGTCTCGCACGCCTATCAGACAATCTATCAATTTTTCTGAGGAGGCCTTAAAAAAGGCAGCGGTACGGAAGGTGTTGAGTGATCGTTCTGGGAAATGCACCTACACGACTCTTGGATTGTTGAATATCACACCCAAAGGTCATTTGATTGATACAAGGGTGTAGTCTAGTATCTACGGTGTCAGGAGATCGAAGAGGCTTAGTTCAGAGCAAAGCCGTTCGATCCCTTCCAGGAAAGGTAGTGGATTCGCTTTCCCAAGTTAGATGGAGGGTAAGAAGCCGCTTTTTTATTCGTGCTAGTGTTAGTCGGAAACACGTGGATTCTATTGGTTCGTGTCGATTGGCTAGCACTCACGTTAGCAGGGGGACTTTTGAGTTGCTCCCATCGTTTGGTGCAGACTTGATTAGGATTCAATAGGTTGCAAAGCCTGAAGATATGCCCCTAATTATGGAATCGCCACTGTAATGAATAAATATCTCTCTTCGACAAACCGCAGGTCTTTCATTAAGGAAATCTCAATCGCTGGTACAGTGCTGGCGGCGAGTCCCGCAATCTTAGCTCAAGCGAGTGATAAAAAATACAAGACTGCTTTAATTGGATCCGGTTGGTGGGGTAATAACATTCTGGGAGAAGCGATGGCGTGTGGCGAGTGCAAGATCGTTGCCCTCTGTGATGTGGATACTCGCTATTTGGATACAACCTACGATCGTGTCGTGAAGGACGCGGGTGATAAGCCTAAGAAGTACCGTGATTATCGAGAGTTATTCGCCAAAGAAGAAGTAGATATCGCAATCGTGGCGACACCTGACCATTGGCATCCGCTCATAACGATCGAGGCGGTCAATTCGGGGGCTCATGTATATGTCGAAAAACCGATTGGCCACACCATTGAGGAAGGGCGTGCGATGGTAAACGCGTCACGAGCGGCTGATAGAGTGGTGCAAGTAGGAACCCATCGGCGAATTTCCCCTCACAATGTTTCTGGCTATGACTTCATCCGATCAGGCAAGGCAGGTAAAATCGGGATGGTACGGTCTTTCGTGCATTACGGCGGAGGACCAGAGGAACCGGTAGCCAATCTAGAGGCGCCCAAGGAATTAGATTGGGATATGTGGTGCGGACCTGCTCCCTATCGCCATTATTGCGAGGCTTTGCCTGGAACCGGGGGTCGACCGATCCATCCGAAGGGTTTTCGTAACTATCTCGACTACGCCAATGGCACCTTGGGCGATTGGGGAGTGCATTGGCTTGACCAGATTATCTGGATAATGGGAGAGCAGTATCCACGAAAAGTGTTTTCAACCGGTGGTCGCGAGATTGCCGGACCAGCCATTTACAATGACAAGGAACAAACGACTGACGCCCCGGACCATCAAGTGGCGACGTACGAGTTCGAGAACTTCACGGCGACTTGGGAACACAGGAGGTTTGCGGCTAATAATGCTGAAAAGGGTGAGAATGTGGGATGCTACTTTTACGGGACTGAAGGGACTTTTCACATGGGCTGGCGGAATGGGTGGACGTTTTATCCGAAGAATTCGAAGCAAGCGGTTGTGCATCAAGATTCCCAGTTGCACGATCCAAACTCACAGAATATTAAGGAACTCTGGCTGGATCTGCTACATTGCATCAAGACGGGAGAAAAGCCGGTCTGCGATATTGAGGAGATACACTACTCTACCAATTTGAGTCTGCTAGGTATGCTTTCACTCAAGCTAGGGCGCAGTGTCGAATGGGATGGGGAAAAAGAGCGAATCGTCAAAGACGCGAACGCGAATAAACTGCTGCGCCGGGATTATCGCGGTGATTGGAAGTATCCGAAGGTTTAGTACTAAAATTGAGGGATGATCACCGCTCGCTACTTCTCGATGGGTTTGATCACTTTTTGTTCCGAAGGCTGTTGTGAGGGTCTTGCCGTGTTATATAATATGCAAAAGGTTTTGATAAAATGGCGGGAATCGAGAGGGGCTTGGGCAAGGCGGCTTGTTCCCAAGCGTACTGTTCGCACGGAGCGCCGCCTAGGCCAATCTCGAACCCGTCCGAGAATGCGGCTGTAGTGGGAGTTAGCGGCGTTGGAGCATCGCATACGACACCCATGTCGCAAGCAATACGCCGCCTTGCACTGCTCCCGCTACAACCAGCACCATTTACTCAAACCTTTTTGCATGTGGTATTAAGATAGATGGGATCAACTCGATCCAGAGGTGACATTGCAGCTAGACAACGATTTCTTTGTGAACGCGATTTTTAGCGAGAAGTCCTTGCAGCCAATCCCCTGGCAAGGAATTTAACGCCCCTAGTATCGATCCGACGACGGCCCCGCGATGACAGTTGTCGCCACCGCACAATGCGTTGGCAATGATTCCAGATTTAAAGTCGGACTGGTACTTCCAGGCGAGGTAGAGCGAAGCGGAAAATGAGTCGGGCAAGTAGCAGGCGGGGGTAAGTTGGCGACCAACGATCATACGATCTTTTTGCTTGCTCCAAGTTTGGAACTGGAGGGGATTTCCCCAGGCTTTGCCATGAACTTCAAGCGAATGGTCAAGGGCCTTGCCGGCAGCGATCTCGATGAGGATTCGGGCGAGCGCCTCGGAAGCATCTAGCGTAAAGCTGTTTTTGTGCGTAAGGGCGACATGCCCACGAACGATGCGAATCCAGCTCTCAGTATCCGTATTACCAATACTAACAAATCCTGCTAGAAGGGCGGGCACGGTGGCGATTCCGCCAATGTGCAGGTCGTCGATACCGCAATCTTTCAGGGCGGTGCCTTTTGACCAGCGGTCGAAGAAAGCGCGGTGGTACTCTTCCACATAGGTGTCCTGAGACCATTGAGGGTCTGACATAAGTTGGGTGTAGGTATCGAGCCATTCCTCTGGCTGGTATTTCCCACGATCCAAAATGAGGCGGTAGAGTTCAATGGCCAATCGATAGTTGAGCGTATTGCCTCCGGCAGGAAGAAACTGGTGATAGTGTACCCCTCGCTTCCCCCAGTACCGAGCCTGGTCGTGCAGTATGTCAGCTTTCCTGTTTCCCGGATTATACTTAGATCGCCAGAGAATACTGTCTGGATGCGGGTTCTTGGGAGCCGTATAAATTGAGAACTCAGGATAGTCTCGATCGAGTGCTTGAGTATCGTAGTACCAGTGCACTGGCATGGCAGCGGCGTCGGCAATGAGGGATCCCAGAAAAGCGTTTTGTAGCGTAGTACTCATGGTTATTGATACGGACCCTCTGGGCCCTCGATAATGGGTTCTAATTTATTCGCACGGACCGATGTTGTTTGAGGAATACTCTGGGGAAACCGTCCTAATGCCAGATTGATTGCGCACTACCGCGCGAATGTCCGCCACCGCCACTTCATCAAATATTTTCGCCGGCGGTATAAGCCTATTGCATAAAAAACTCGCTCGGAACGAATCCGAACGAGTTTTTAGATAGAAAAGTGTCTTGCCAGTTATCTTTCAAAACCGTTTCCGCTCTTTTAGAACTTAGGCATATTCTTCTTTGCTTCTTCTTCATCGCTTCCGCGTCAGAAGCCGCTTTCTCTTTGCTGGTCTCTCTGTTGCAAGCTGCGATTAAGAAAACAGCAAAAAGTGTAATGAATGCTATTGAGAGTGTCCTTTAAATGGGTGGTTTGTGGTTATGGACTAATGGAGAAGCTGAAATCGATCCTTGTTGATTTTGACGACCAACTGTTGGTCATTAGCTCCCAAGTTTCAGGTAAGTCAATCTGGATTCTTCATGGGGCCGAAATCCCGCTAAACCCAAAAAAGTGCTTGCTCCTTAATCGAGACTTTCCACTGGCCAGTTAAGGGAAGGGGATCGAGCGGATTGGAGAATCGATTCCATTTCAGTAACTACTTGGGGATGTCTTGATGCAATGTCCCGTTTTTCTGAAATATCCGTTTCGAGGTTATAAAGTTCTATCGGTTTGCCAATGGAAGTGCGAATGGCTTTCCAGTTTCCTTTGCGAACCGCTTGTTGGAATCCCCCTTCAAAGAACTCCCAGTACATGTAGCGACTGCTGAGGTCCTGGGGTTTGCCAAGCAGGGTCGGGGCGATACTGATACCATCAAGGTTAGGAGTGGAGGCTGCGTTTCCCAGTTCAGCAAGAGTGGGAAGGACGTCAGCGAAGTACCATGGGACGTCACTGGTTCTATTGGCGGAAACCACCCCGGGCCAGCGGACGATCATCGGGGTGCGGAGGCCTCCCTCGTACATGTCCCGTTTGCGACCACGGAGGGCTCCGGAACTATCGAAACGCTTTTCCCAACGTTCTGCTGCCCCGTTGTCTGAACAAAAGAACACGATTGTTTGTTCGTCAATATCTAGATCTTTCAGTCTCTGGAAAAGCTTTCCGACATCTCGATCCAGTCGGGTAATCATGGCTGCGTGCACTTTTTCGTCATCAGTCCAGTTTTCCTGGGAGTAGGGTGCAGTATCCGGAATTTCGTAACGCGAATGAGGGACAGTGTAGGGAAGGTATAGGAAAAAGCGCTCCTTCTCGTGGCGATCTAGGAAGTCGAGGGCAAAATCTGTAAACAGGTCGTGAGTATAGGTACCCTCGTTTCCATTACGGTTTTCTGGCAGTTCAAATTTCTCTTTGTTCTTCCAGATGAAATCCGGGTAGTACGAATGGGCACGTCGTTGATTAAGATAGCCAAACCATTCATCGAATCCTTGATCATTAGGGTGCCCATTGGTTTTGGGCTCACCTAGTCCCCACTTACCGCTGATTCCTGTTTTGTAACCTGCAGTTTTAAGGACTTCGGCGACGGTGACATCATCCTTCTCCAAGGGGACTCTGCCATTTCCACCGGCGAGTCCAGTCACTCCATATTTGCCAAAATTACCTCGAACCGTTGTGTGCCCCGTATGTAGTCCTGTCATCAAGACGGAACGGGAAGGAGCGCAAACAGTCGATCCGGCATAGCAGTCGGTGAATCGAGTACCCTCCTTAGCCATCTGGTCGATGTTGGGAGTCTGGATTGTCGTTTGTCCGTAGCACCTTAGGTCCCCATAACCCATATCGTCGGCCATGATGAATATAATGTTTGGAGGTGCTGATTCGGAATTGTCGGTGCAGGAGGTAGTTGTGATCAACACT
Organism: Candidatus Pelagisphaera phototrophica; assembly: GCF_014529625.1. Taxonomy (GTDB): domain Bacteria; phylum Verrucomicrobiota; class Verrucomicrobiia; order Opitutales; family Opitutaceae; genus Pelagisphaera; species Pelagisphaera phototrophica. The sequence goes on along the minus strand of NZ_CP076039.1, from coordinate 2,999,818 downwards.
GCTGTTGCAACGATAATGGCAAAAATGTTATTCATTCGAGGTGTCTGGCAGGGTTCGCTTTTTGTATTAAGTTTCATGCGAGAGAAAATCCATGAGCCTACGGTGGGTCAAGAGAAGTTGTATTGGAACCGATGTACTGGAGATACCGTTTACTACCAATTTTTTGATTAAGGAGTCGGCGAATGAGTTTTTGTGCTTCAGACGCAAATAGGAGTACGAAAGCTAGAAGCAGGAACTCAAGCCATCGCCTTGGGAGCGACTTTTGGAACTCACATTGGAAATGGCGTACCGCTCAACATTAATCGGCATGACAATATCATTCAACGCCTATTGGCTCGAGATGAACTGATTGCCTGCTTTATTCCGGACGGAATCCACTTACCTCCCTTTGTGCTTAAAAATTTCTATCGAGCCAAACCCAAGGGGAAGGTGTATTTCACGACCGATTGCATGTCCGCTGCGGGCGCTCCTCCAGGATTCTATCACATCGGACCGCATCAGGTCGAGGTGGGCTCAGATGGTGTAGTGCAACTGCCGGGTGAAAAACAGTTTGCGGGGTCTTCGCTTACCTTGGACCGGGGAGTCGAGAACGTCTCTGAATGGCTGGGGCTGACGCTGTCGAAAGCGACAGAGATGTGCGCCTCGCTTCCTGCCGGACATTTCGGGGTCGAGTTGTGATCATATCGATGGACTTCAGAGAAGGGTATCGGGCGATTTCCGAGCGCCCACAACCAATCTCGAAATAATTGTGTGCGAACGAAGATCGCCCGATACCATTGGGAAGTGTAGAAGCACTACTATTACTTCTTCCGTTTACCTCGTGTTTTTTCTTTCAGGGCAACAAGCTCGATCTCAAAAATAAGAACGGTATATATGGGAATCACCCCGTTTCCCTTGGAGCCGTAGGCAAGATTGCTGGGGATATAGAAACGGTATTTGTCACCCGGCGACATGAGCTTGATGCCTTCAACCCATCCGGGTATGACATCCCATAATCGAATATCCATCGTCTGACCCCGCATAAGCGAGCTATCGAAGACGGTACCATCAGTCAGCGTTCCATGGTAGTGTATTTCAATGACATCCCTTGGGCGGGGAAGTTGGTCCGAGTCACCTTTTGCTAGAATTTCGTACTGGAGCCCGGACCGGGTGGTGGTGATACCTTCTCGAGATTTGTTTTTTTCAAGAAACGCTTTTTCTGCTGCACGTGCCTGGCGAATTTCTGATTTCGAAGCGGCGTTTGTACGGGAGAGACCGCCTGAAATAAGGCATAAGGCGAGAATTGAGAGAATAAAGAATGGTCGCATTGGGATAACTCGTGGGAGTCATAAGAAACTGTGTAAGAATATAGTGAAAAGAAGCAAGACTCAGCTGGGATCACGGCATATTTACCAATCTGCACTTGGCACGGAAACGTAGACTGATGTATGCAGTGTTTAGATGACGGCTGTTAACAAAGGCCCACTTTGCACTTACCTGGTTTTTGCCTTAGTCTTTGCCGGAAATCTGTTCGCCGGTTTCTACGACGAGGTGAAGCTTAGGGCAGAGCAGGGGGATCCAGAGGCGCAAGACATACTGAGTTATATGTACCAGTCTGGAAAAGGGGTTCCAAGAGACTTGGAGAGAGCTAGAAGATGGTCGGCTTTGGCTCAGCAGGGAGGAGCCAGAGGGATTCGATTGAGTCCTAAAAGACCTCAAAGTGGGCTGATGGGCCATACGGTTCACTCCAGTCCTCGTCGGCCCAATGTGAATACATCTTCTTTCCAAAGCGTTCGAGCACTTCCCCGTCGGCCGGGAAGTTTTGCCTACGCGCCAGAATTACGAGCGAGTCCGCGTCGTCCATCTCCGAGATTTTCGGACACATGGTCGCACACGAATCTTCGGGAATCCGAATTAGAGCGAATAGAACGTGGCATTCGAAGTTATCGACGAGGAAAAAAATGGCATCACCGGCTCGCTCAAGGTGGAAAATTGCTAGTCAGTCCGGTAACCTTCACTGTCAAACAGTCAAAACGAGTGTTTTCGAAGGCGGTCCGCAAGGCCGCTTTCGGAAGTGTTGTGCTGTATTAAGCCACGTGGACAACTTTGATCCAGATTCAAAAGCCTAGTTTACAAGCTCTACGCGTGCACCGCTTAACATTGTCGATTTGACAGGTAGGACCGGGACTGGATAATGATCAATAATCATAATTTTTACCATGAAGAAAAAAGACCCTAAAACTTCTAGTTCCATGTCTCGTCGGCATTTCGGCAAGTTGTCGGCTACTGCAATCGCTGGCAGCGCCTTTAGCTTTCACATCCTACCGAGTCACGCTCGGGGGAATCTGACCAAGCCAACGGTAGTTGGAATCGGAACCGGAGGGAAGGGAAGAGTCGACATCACTCATTGCGATGAAGCGGGATTTCACGTGGTCGGGCTCGTTGATACCGCTGACGCGAAAAGGATGTCGTCAACGGAAAGGGATGTGAAGCGGCTGAAGTCGGTCATTGAAACACGCGAACAATACCCCGATGCGGCTTTTTTCACTGACTATCGGGAGATGTATGAAAAACTTGGCGACAAAGTTGATGCGGTCATCGTATCGACACCGGACCATCATCACTTTCACGCCTCCGCCATGGGCATGCAGCGAGGTAAGCATGTTTATTGTCAGAAGCCTCTGACCCATGGGATATGGGAAGCTCGCGTGCTGACGGAGCTCGCTAAAAAGCACGGTGTGAAAACGCAAATGGGCAACCAGGCCCATGCCAACGACCATATGCGCCGTTGCGTCGAGTTGATTCGCGCGGGTGTCATTGGTCCGGTGAGGGAAGCTCACACTTGGACCAATCGACCCATTTGGCCTCAAGGATTCGCCAAGCCACCTGCGAAGGAAAACATGCCTTCATGGCTAGACTGGGAGCAGTGGATTGGACCCGCTCCAGAAGTGGGCTACAATGCGAACATCGCGCCCTTCGCTTGGCGCGGTTGGTGGGACTACGGTACGGGGGCGCTGGGCGACATGGCCTGTCATATTATGGATATGGCTTATTGGGCCGTGGACCCAGGAGTGCCTGCCACGGTCAAGGCTGAGCAGCAGGGGGCCACCGAGGTTTCGCCACCGATTAACTCCAAGGTGCTATGGGAGTTTGCCGCTAACCAATACACGTCGAAAAAGGGATTTAAGTATTTTTGGTACGATGGTTACCTCGACGCTGAATTCGATCGTGACACTTGGGCACTTATCAAGCACAGCGACGAGTTTAATCACCCGAATACAAAGCTACTCGATGGATTACCGTTCCAGCAGTTCGGCAGCATTGTCATTGGCGAAGAGGGCAAGTTGATATTCAATCGACGGCATGGTAATTGGTTCCTCCATTCTCGGGCGGGAGTCGATGGGTTTGAATGGCCGGATCAGACGATTGCTCGCGCCAAGGATCAGGATCCCTACAAGGAATGGTTTGATGCGATTACGGGAAAAATTGACCAGGCGGAGTCGCATTTCGGGCAGTCGGGACCGTTCGCGGAAACCGTTCTCCTCGGTGTGATAGCTCAGCAGAATCCAGATGAGGAACTCGAATGGGATGCCAAGGAAATGGAAATTGTCGGCCGGCCAGACCTAAAGAAACTCGTCCAGCGCGATTACCGAAAAGGATGGAAATTCAAGGGCTAGATTGACAGTTGATGGCCTGTCACCATTGGGTAGGTCTAGCTAACGGGCGATCTCTTATTCCCTCTATGGTGACGGCGGCGGAAGCCGAGGGTTCAGGCTATGGATCGCTTCTACAGGCGCTAGAAGATCGTCCCTTTTGATCCATTATCAGAGGGCATGAAGCAGAATCAAGTCGCATTATGAGTAAGGGCCAAACAGATGGCGACTCATCGCTGTCGAAGCGACGGAGAGAACGTGCTACAAAGTCGAATCGTCGCTCCGGGATTTTACTCGGTTCATTAGTTGCGCTTGCCGTTGCAGGGGCCGCTTGGTATGGTACGCAGGTGGCTGAGCCTGCTAGGGACAAAGAAGCGTATGAGGAAGAGACGAGTCGCCTTTTTGCTGAAAAGAAATCAAAGTCGAATCGACTCTCAAAGAATTCATCGGAGGAAGTGCTGAATGGATTTGAGATCGAGATTCGGGAGTTGTCTGAACGCGACGGGGTGAAGGCGAAAAGGGTAGATCCTCTGATTGGTGATGCTATTTCTTGGCAAAGGTGCTCGCCACGAAATCAACCATTTCCGGAACCATGTTATCGCCCCATCCTGAGGAAAGAGCTAGGCTCATGGCTTGCTTGGTTGCGGGCGACATAAAGCTGGGGGCACCCAGATCGTCCGCCATGTTGCTGTAGTAGCCAACATCTTTTCGGGCGTTGGCAATGGAGAAGGCGAGCATGTCTTTGGTCCCGTCAACCGCGTTCGCTTTGATGAAATCCATCATTCCCGAGTGGAGGGGACCGGAAGCCATTACGTTGTACAAGGTTTCCCTATTCAATCCGGCGAGGTCGGCCATGGCGAACGCTTCGGACAGGGCGCAAACCGTAGTCATGGCGAAGAAATTGTTGATCAGCTTCAGAGTGTGACCCACGGAAATAGTTCCTACGTGAAAGACGTTCTCGCCCAGGTCCTCAAAGACCGGTTTTGCCCGATTAAAATCCTCTTCGCTTCCGGCCGACATAATGTTGAGTAGGCCATCAGTCGCGTGGGCGGGAGTGCGGCCGAGTGGAGCGTCCATCATGCTGGAGCCTTTCACTTTTAGCGCGGCTTCCAGCTTTAAAGTGGATTGAGGGATGGAAGTACCGAAATCGATGACCAGCGAGCCGGGTCGAATATTTTCGATTACTCCCTCTGGACCGTACATATTGGCCTCGACCGATGCGGATGTATCCACGCAGACCATTACAATTTGGTTAGCCCGAGCCAGTTCTCCCGGGGACTTCGCTTCTACTGCGCCTCGGGTTACGGCGGCTTCAACGGCCTCACGCTTTTTGTGGGCGATTACGGTCATCGGGTATCCGAGATACTGAAGTCGCTCAACCATGGCCGAGCCCATAAGGCCGAGGCCGATAAATCCGATAGTGGGTTTTTCTGTATTCGTCATATATACTGTTTTTAAGGGTTTTTCTGGCTAGTTAATCGCTTCGCCTATGTAATTTTTGCGGTTTGTGATACAAGTCGCAACCATGCAGTTAGACTGGAGGAATGGAAAAGAAAAGTCTAGTAGCCGTTTTCACAATTTGGACCGTATTATCGATCGCATCAACTTTCTGTTACTGGCAAAGTGGTAAACGCGTTGTCTTTCTAGGAAATAGCGTTTGGGATTTTAGGGAGGCGTTCATCAGCCGTTTCTCGGTTTTTGTGAAACGGTCGGTCTCGACTTCCAGGCGGTAAGTAAAATGCGTAGACACGAAAACGGGCACGGTGTTGAGTTCCTCGACTTCGGGCGGATTCCTTTGAGCCTTCCTGAGGTAGCCGGAGATGAGCGAATTCTCTCACTTATCCGATCGGGCGGCTATGACTATGTGATTGTCGAGGCGAGATGTTCGGGATACTTGTTGCCGGAACCGGTGGATATACCGGAAGATCGAGGGAGCAGCATTCCTTTCGAGAAAAACTTGCAAGCTCTGGGTACGATTCATCGAACCATTGTCGATTCAGGCGCCCAGACCGTACTCTACATGCATCCAGAGTTGCATACTCTGGAAAGGTACCGTCTGCCTGTCGATCAGATATACGAACGACTTCACTCGGGTTTGGAGGAGATGAAGATTGGCGGAAAGCGTTACAGAGTGATTCTCGTTCCGGCAAGATTTCTTTGGGGAGATGCCGTCAAAAAATATGGCGTGGAAGGATGGTACGCGAATCCAGGGCGTGGCAATGCGCTTGCCCGGTTCGTCAGTGGTTGTATGTTGTATACCTACCTTACGGCAAAGGATCCAAGAGAGAACCGTTTTGTGGGCTTGCCTTTAGACTGGGATCAGGTGGAGAGTTCCACTGTTGTCCAGGTTCCCCGGGAAGACGCCGATTGGATAAAGAGCCAAGTTTGGCTGTACTATTCAACTGGAAGAAATTGAGCTTGGGATTTGCAGAGCCCTTCATGTTTGACTGATGCCGATTTCCAATTTCCCAGCTAGGGTCACTATGCCGGTCGTTGATGAGCCGTTTCCATCGATATTGGAATTCCTAGTAGAGAGGTTTCCCCGTATCCATAAAGACACTTGGGATGAGCGCATACGTTCGGGTAAGGTGCTTGACGAGGATGGTTGTCCCGTGGCCTTCGATACTGCCTACGCGCCACGAAGGAAACTGTTCTATTTTCGTGAAGTAGAAAAAGAGATACCGATTCCTTTTCAGGAGGAAGTCATTTACCGAGATCAAAATTTGCTGGTTGTAGACAAGCCACACTTTTTGCCGACTACGCAAGGAGGGCGATTCGTAAATGAAAGTCTGATACATCGGCTAAGGGAGAAAACGGGAATTCTCGAAATTGCCCCGATCCACCGGATCGATCGAGAAACGGCAGGACTGGTGATGTTTTCTCTCAACCCAGAGGCTCGTGCGGCCTATCAATTGATGTTTGAAAGGCGACAGGTTTCCAAAGTCTATCATGCCATTTCTCCCACTGTGCCTAACGAGGCTCGAAAAGAGTGGCAGTTAGATAACCGACTGGAGGGGGGTGAGCCCCCATTTCGAATACGCGAAGGCAAAGGGGTTCCGAATGCTTCAACGAGAATTGTTCCAGTCGAATCTAAATTCGGACGAACCTACTTTCACCTGTTCCCCCATACCGGAAAGAGGCACCAATTACGTTGTCATATGGCTTCGCTTGGCTTCCAGATTGAGAATGACAAGTACTATCCGGACCTTCAAGACGAGGTGCCCGATAATTATGAAAAACCTCTGCAGCTTTTAGCGATTGAGCTCGAGTTCACCGACCCCTTAGCGGGTGATTTGAGGCATTTTAGTTCTCAAAGAAAATTGAAATGGTGAAAAATGAGGGGTTTCGCTATGGCGGGCATTCACAAGTTTTGTGATTTGACCTGAATTTTCGTTGAGCGTAGATTTGGGATTCTGGAGGAGAAATATGATGAGGCGTTCTATAATAGTTAGTTTGATTGCGGTGGGTTGTTTAGTTTTTTCGGGATGTGAGACGACAAATTCGGGGACGACGCAAGTCACGGGAAAGACTCGCTCTGCTTTGACGGAGTGGGATGTCGATATCTACCAGAATCCAGCCGGACTGCTGTCATGGGTTCCCGATATGGATATACCCGTGAAGTTCGAAGAAATCGCCAAACTGGAATCGAGCGGTACGACGGCCAGCAACAGCCCGTCAGCAATTGACGACAAAACGGTGCAGATCGTAACGGATCTGAAGAAGAGAGCGGCCCGAATGGGTGCTAACGGAATCGTTCTCCGAGAAGTAAATGTGGCCGAGGATGTTATCGAACGTCAATCAAGCGGTTATGAAAATGTGCGATTTCCAGACGGTTCCATTCGGCAGGTCGAGGCCCCGGTGAGAATTAGCTACCAGCGCGTTTACAAGGTTACGATCAAGGCAGACTCAGTCTTTCTTGACTGGAATACGGTTTGGACGGGCGAATCCACTAATTCAAACTAGGTTCGGTAGAAAGGGCGGTATTCAACAAAGCTTACCCTAGGCAAGTTTCGAGGTATTGTAAAGAGTGCCCACCCCATAGATACCGCGATGGGTGCTCGGAGATTGCCCGCTACCAAAGGCAGCAAGGACAAGCTTCATGGTATTTACTCAAAGGGAAAAATGGGTACATAATGACCTTAATTGACGGATGCTCGGCGATTGCGTGTTCCTGGACGAGTTTTTCGGTCAACTCAGTCCCAAAGCCGGGTTTGTCTGAGGGCAGATAGTATCCCTTTTCAAAGGTTGTCCATTCCTGACTGATGATACAATTAGTGCTGCAACCCTTGTATCTCTCGATGTAGGGGTTTACACAGTACAGGTTAGCTCGGCCGATGTAGGAACGGGCGAGGTGTTAGTGGAGGTGGCTGAGATAGCGGAGTAACAGGAAAAGCGTCGTGGACATCAAAGGCAGTTTCATTCTCAGCAATGATACGCTTGGCTGTAATGCTGTAGAATGGACAGTCTTCGACGGCCTCTGTAGAGCCCTTTGAACGGTAGGTCATCATACCCATTCGTGTGTTTAATATTAAGCTCCAAGGTTCAATTTCGATTGTAACCAAAATCTCTAGTATGGAGTACGCACTTCCAAAAGCTCTCTCTGTTCAGAACTGTCTCATCATCCGTACTTGATTTGAAAATTTCCAGAATGGTTAACGAGATCTCTGGCTCACATTGGATAACTCGACCAAGCGAGCCTTATATTCTTCATTCTTGATTTAATCTCGCTATAATCGTGTTTTTCCAAGCAGCTGGGTGAATCCTATCCGTCAAACCAAGTTGCTCCCACCTCGCATAAATACCATTTGCTAGGCCGTCGAGGGTTCTCTGCATGGCGGCTTCTTCAAGAAAACCTTGCTCATACTGATAAAACTGTCCTTGCATCCGCCACTGTATTGCCAAATTCCATGCTACTACTCTACCCTTCTCGTCAGCCGTGAGAGAGTCAACCCCTTCAGAATCAAACCTGTGAAGAATGGCGGCCAAATCCTCTGATAGTGCAAGCTCCCTTTGAGCTTCTTGAATTTCTGATACCCTTACTTGATAAGCAGTAGCTCGAGCTAATTTCTGTGATTGGTTCAGCTCGATGACCAACGCGATCAAGCCGCCCAATACACCTAACATGCCAAGTAGCTGTAACCACGTGTCAAAACTCACCTTTACTTTCATCATTGGTATTATTCTGCCTTCCTTTACTCATTCGTCTCGCAAAAGGGAAACTATTTTTCAAAAAGGGAAGAGAACCCTTGAAGGATTTAGAATGGGGGATAACTTAAGGTGGTGTTGCGTCTCCTATTCCTTGCTCTCCCCCTTTGTATTCAGTTTTCAGTAGCGGGAAGGAGTCCAGAGCAAGTTGCCGAGTGGCTTGAGGAAAGCTCTTGGTCAACGGCTGCACAGTACAGCCTCGGTAGTGCTTACATGTTAGGTGATGGCGTCCCTGAAGATAAACCTGAGGGATTTAAATGGTTTAAAAAAGCAGCAGAGGAAGGAAGTGCCGAGAATTATTGGAGACTTGGTATCTGTTATGATGAGGGACAGGGCGTAGCCAAGAATCCTGAGGAAGCTTTTAAGTGCTTTGAGAAAGCTGCAAACAAAGGCCACCTATCAAGCCAAGTGCGGATAGGCCTAAGCTATATTGAGGGCAAGGGCGTAGAGCAAGATGGCCAAAAGGGGTATGCGTGGCTTTTTGTCGCTGCTGCCAATGGTTGGGAAGGTGGTGAGAACTTGGAAAAATCTTTAGAGGAGTACTTAGAAGGTAAGGAAATTAAGGAGGCACAGGAACTAGCCCAACAGATGATGAAGGCCAATGCCGATCTGGCTGGAGATAATTCCATTCCGCCGACAGAAGACGACCAGCCGCCATCAGAAGAGAGAGTAGCCTTAGTCAGAGAAGGTGCTGAGAGAGGCCACGTTGATTCAATGTTTTTGATGGGGGTTTTATACCGAGATGGCTGGGGAGTTGATAAAGACAGTGAGCAAGCTGCTCTTTGGTTCAACCTAGCCGCTAGGCAGGGAGATGGCAGCTCTGCTTTTTGTCTATCACTGATGTACCTGTACGGCGGGGGGATAGAACAGGATAGAGTTGTTGCAAATGTCTGGGCCACCGTCGCCTTTGCTAAACGCATTGAAGGTGCGGGGGAGATTTTAACTATGCTAAACGAGGAACTGACCGAGGAAGAGATCGATCAGTCGATACAGATACTCACTAAGATTAACAAGGATCACCCAGAGATGTTGGGAGGGTAGTAGCCGAGGCTAGACAAGCTGAGAGAATGGATGGGACAATTGGCGGACGATTAGCTCAAAGGTTTTGAAGCCAGTCTAGTAAAAGGCTCTAGCCAGAGGATCCTTGTCTTTAGACCATTCTCTAAAAGCCAACGTGAATGGGTGCCAACTGAAGCTTGGTTGATTCTTTAATTCATCCACATCTTCCCAAAAGTCGACGTGGGGAACGCGTAGCCCACCGAGCCACTGCCAAAACTCCTCCGAATTGGCGGCTTTGCGTAACTGACCGTTGTAGGGAGTTTCATCCATCAGGCCCATATTCCACTGAAAGCGGATATTTCCAAGATTCATGATATTCGCTCTTTCATACAAAAAAATTTTCTGCCACTCCTCCCCGCTTAATGAGTCAAAATTATGGTCACGGTAGACTCGGCCGAGAAGTTCTGAGAATTCATGATTGCGAGCATTGGCGAGTGAAGCTTGGTGCAAATTCAGGTTTCTCTGTTGTCTTGCTTGAGACATGGCTATGTCAGAATTCTGTCTTAGCTCAAAGATAAGGAAAACAAGGCCAGCTAAAACGGCGACGTTACTAAGTACTGTAGTGAGAATTTGGACTGTGTTGGATTTCATAATGCCTCCAGCATTAATGGAGGCACCCTCAAAGCACAAACTTATTGGGAAGAAGCGGTGCTTTATTCAAACACAGTTGGAGACCCTATTACTGAATAAATCTCGGCACTCCTAATCCCCGCATAGGACTTTCATTTGACTTAGCCCATTCTTTGAAGATGGTTGAAGATTGAGAAGGTACGTATTCCGGTGTATCCATGAAAGCATCGACAGCAGCGGAAAAATCCGGATTTACTGATACTATCTTCAGCCACTTCCAAATTGGCATTTTGCCTGCGGCCATTGCCATACTAAATCGGTATACGCTCTCGTCAATTAGTCCTTCTTGGTACTGAAAAAAGACGTCTTCAATCCTCGTCATTCTGGCTAATTCCAAGTTATAAACTTGGTGCCATTCGTCCGGAGAGATTGAATCAAATTCGGCGTTCCGCAATCCGCGACCTATCAATCTTGAGAATGCTTGATTTTGAGCGTAAGAAGAATACTCAGCAATCCCACTCAAGGATCTCTCTTGCCTAATCTGAGAAAGAGCGATGGCAGAATTTTGTTTAATTTCAAAGATAAGGAAGACCAGTCCTACAAGGACCCCGACGTTGGCAGTTGCTGTGCTTAATGTGATGAAGGTGTTTGTTTTCATAATACGGCATTAATTAAGGGTAAGCCGCATTGAGAGGAAGAGCTAAGTGGCTCCGATACGCCTACTTTTTTTGCAAGGAACCCTGATAGCACGATCAGGATGCATTTTGCTTCAGATGGCGCGATACATGCATGAGGGAAATACAATGAAACTTTACGCGAATCTGCTCAAAATCAGTCTCCTGTTGTCACTTCTCCCTGCTTCGGCATCGGCAGCTTTGATTTTTAACATCGATACATTCACCAATGATGAATTAACCATCGGTATTCCTGAAGGGCTTGCTACCCTAGATGCAACAGCTAATCCTCCAACGGGCATCCAAGCCAGTTTCCTTTGGCTAATGGATGCTAGTGACGAAAACTGGGACTACATAGTTGGCACAGTCGACACCGTTGAGTTTAGCGGAGCAATTGGTGGACAATCCCCCACTAATGTGACTTATCAAGACAACTACGGAGGCATGGGTGACGGTTTATTAATTCAGTTCAGCGAAGCGCTGTCAGCTGGAGATACGGTTACTTCTGCAATCTCAATTACATGGTCAGGAACCGATGTATTTGTTCCATCGGAAATTTCATCGTTGATATTAACGTGGGGATTTGACAGAGATGAGGGAGGTTATCCTTTTGGCGATCCTCAGGGTACGACATCTACATCAGGCGTCCCTGGCACAGGCTCAACAGCCGTCCCCGACACAGGCTCCACAGCAGCCCTTCTAGGAGCTGGGGTAGCGGCTCTAGCCTTTGCTAGACGCGAGCTGGGGTAAGAAAATCTTCATAAGTCCTTTGGGGGACAATTTTTTCTGGGGGCTGTTGATAAACCCTAGTACTGAGCTAGGGTCTTTTTCCCATCAACCCATTGCGTAAATTTGGTTGAAAAACGGCTGTGCTGAAAGTCGTCGCTGGACTTTAGAGTCTCTAGGTCCTCTACAAAAGAAGGTTGGGGAAATGGAGAAATTCCGAGAAAGGCCCAAAGGCTCTCGCTATTAGCAGCATATCTTAGAGAATTTTTATAAGCGAGATTATCCATGAAGCCTTGTTCGTACTGGAACCAGACGTCGGTGATACGAGCTTTAATTCCTTTTTCGTATTGAATAATCTGATACCATTCAATTTCTGTTATTTCATCAAAAGCACAAGCAACAGTAAGTTTTCCGAGCAAACCAGAAAACTTTTCATTTCTAGCGTTGGCCAAGCTATGATCGGTCATATTTAAGTTTCTTTCTTGTCTTATCTCAGACAGAGCAATTGCTGAGTTTTGCCTCAACTCAAAGATAAGGAATACAAGGCCAGCTAATACGGCGACGTTACTAAGTACTGTAGTGAGAATTTGGACTGTGTTGGATTTCATAATGCCTCCCCGATTAATGGAGACATCTGCCTAGCACAAACTTTTTGGGCATAAACCGTGGCTTTATTTCAACACTACCGAAGACCTATATCTCGTACGGGCTTTTGTTATTTTTAGACCACTCAATAAATTTAGTTCGGATTGGGCTTCCTTGAAAGCCCTCTTCTTTCGATCTATTAGCTACATCTTTCGTGAATTTACCTGGGAGAGGGATTTTCAACCATTCCCACAAGGGAAGTCGATTCGCAGCACTATTGATGGCTAATAGGTAGACTTCTTCGTCGATTAAGCCCTTGCTATACTGAAACCAGATATCTCGCTGACGTGTTCTTACAATAATCTCGTGACGAGCTATTTGGTCCCATTCATCCTTTGTTACAGAGTCGAAATCAAAGTGCGTATAAATGCGGGCCATTAATTTAGAAATCTCTTGGTTGGTTACATAAGCAATGTTTTGATCAACTAACATGGCCGCTCTCTCCTGAGTCATTTGAGACAAAGCAATGGCTGAGTTCTGTCTTAGTTCAAAAATAAGGAAGACTAGTCCGACAAGGACTCCGATATTGGCAGTTGCTGTACTTAATGTGATGAAGGTGTTTGTTTTCATAATGCGGCACTAGATAAGCAAAAGCTGCATCAAGAGGAAGAGCGAAATGGCTCCAATACCCCTACCCTTTTTTGCAAGGAACCCTGATAGCACGATCAGGGTGACAGTAGGTGGAAAATTTGTTACTTTAGTGTCTTCATGAATTTATCCGAAAGCGTAAAGACTAATTCAGACGAAGCAAAAACGACAGATTCACGTGCTTCCAGAATGGCGAGGTATTCAGCCGCGGCGGCGGGAGTCGCTGCAGTTAGCAGCACCGAAGTAGATGCTGCATTAGTAACGGTGGATCTGGGGTCACCGGTTGGCCCGGATACGCCGATTGATATCTCCTCAGCTGGGCATGGAGAATTAAGTTTTTTCTTGATATTTCACGAAAATTTTATGGGTACTGGTTTAATAGCTGCAGGGAGTAACGCTAATAACGGATCTTCGGCGGCCGTAAGTAATTGGGTTGGCCCTAACCAACAAATAGGTCCATCGCACCAGGTTTGGTCTGATGGAGGATTCATAGGTCCTGCCTTGAGCAATGAAACCGCCTACGTGGGTTTCCGAGTGCCGGAATTTTCTTCATCCAGCTTTACCTACGGCTATCTGCAGTTTGATTTTGACTCTTCTCAGAATGCGACTGTGCAGCATTGGGGGTATGAGTCGGTCGTCAATACAGCGGTAACGACGCCGGGCGGATCATCATCAGTTCCAGACACTGGTCCAGGCTTGTTTGGCATAGCCCTTCTAGGGGCGGGAGCCGCTGGGATGCGCTTGTTGAGAAAGCTAAGGGTAGGGATATAACCCAAGGCCAACGCGATCATCGGCGAGTAGAAGAGGGGCTGTGGATAACAGCAGCCCTCTAGATTGGGAGCTGGCTGAGTTTTTCGCGGACGTGATAGACTGCTAGGAATTTCTTCGCTGTGTACGGGTCGTTCAACGGACTGGAGCTCGAAACAAGGCGTGGATTGGTTTCCTTGGTCAAGACGGTAGGGTATTGGGCCATCAATTGCCGGCTGTAATCGATGAAAGAAGAGGTATCCGTTTTGGATAACTGGGAGCGAGTTAGGATTTGAAACAAGCCAACGGATCGAGCGGCATTTCGCTTACTTAGCTCGTACCCGATACGACCCATCGTCATGCGCGAATTTATCTCAACAATTGTCTTAAGTCGGAGCGTACCCATTGGGGAACGATAAACGAACGCATCTATTCCGAGGGGACCGATGTATCCAGAATTGCGCATTTCCGAGAAAAGGCGGGAGATGACCAGCGTTTCGTAGAAGTGGTACACCCTTGGTTTTCCTTCTTTTGGCTCCATGAGAAAACGCGTTATCTCCGGAGCTACCCCCTGGCAGAAACTAGAAGTGACCACACCTTTGAATTGGCCACGGTGGTTGTTTAGCAAACGTGTAAATGCAATGGTCCTCGCTTTGTCGGTCTCCACTTCAAGCTGAACTGAAAAGTCAAATACCCGATCAAGCCATGGCTCAACGATTACGTAGCCTTGATCTTTCCAGCGCTTGCAAAGCCATGCGAGTGTGCTTGCTCCCAGAATTTCATTGGCAAAAATGCAGCGATTCCCGTTCGCGGCTGTTCCGAATGGAGCTTTGCAAACCACGTTTTCATATCCCAGGGCCTTTAATGTGCCGCGAACCGTATTCAGGGTTTCTAGATCGGCCACGGGCTCTCCATAGACTTCAGTTGGAGCGATCCATTCGTCCTCTTCAGTCTCTCGCGCAATTTGCTTGCCCCATTGGGCACTCCATTTCTTGGAGAACAAATCGCGAATAGAAGCGTTCCATAAAGTACCCAATTGAATAGGACGTGTGAGGGATACAAATGTATTGCGGAAAAAGGCAAGGCTGTCGGGGGTCCAACTCCATGGTCGAAGCTGGCCGATTTTTCGAGGAATGGTCGGGGCGGCTTTTTTATCTCCATGGATTAAAATCTCCGGTAGGGTAAAGCCCGAATTTTGAATATTACGCAGATGCTCTTTTTCTGGAGGTGTGGACATTAGGAGAATGTCGTCCTGGCGAGAATAGAAAAGAGGTAGGATTTCCAAATCATCTTGTAGTTGAGTTCGCTCCATTGAAAGTTCGTTGGCGGGGTCTTCGGCAGCGTAGCGCTCCGCATCTGGATTAAACCAAAGTACGGATGGGGTCCTTCCTCTCGATTGGTGAAAAACTTGCAGGTCGCTGATGAATGCATCGTCGAGACCCGCTTGAATTCTGCCGTCAATGTTGTAACAACTGCCTTTGGCCCTAGAGGGGGATAGCGGAAAGACAAGTCGCTTTCGAAAGACCTCCCAGTCGGTCCTCCCGGAATCTTTCCAGCGTCGAAACCATTTCAATCCAAAACCGACATGTTGAATCTCGTCGCGGTAAATTCGATCGAGAAGACCGGCGGTCACATCGTCTCCCACGGATTCGAAAGTTTTTTTGTACTCAAAGGAGTAGTCCAGATTGGCTTGTTCGAAAGTAAGCGAAAGTCGGGTCACGTAATCCAAAGGATCCTCCATGGAAGACACACTTTTCCAAAAGTAGTCGCTTAGCGGAAGTTCGCCAAATTCCACCCCACACTGCTTCATGCGATGAATGTAGAGCTGCGTGTGGATTTGCTCTTCTTTTAATGTTTCGAGGACGCCGAGTCGGAAGCTGGAAGGAGCCTCGGGAAACTTGAGTAAAACCAAAGCCATGAGCTCGGTTGCAAGTAACTCGTGATTGCCGAAAAAGTGGAGAAGGCGGCCTCGTTCCCTTTCATCTACGAGTTTGGCGTTACTGGGGTGGCTCGGTTTAACGCCATCTTCGTGGAGCCTCAAATGGTGAGGCCGGGACAACTTACGCGGAGTCTTGATCGGACTGCCAGGTAGAGTATCTATGATTTCGCTACGCGGAAAACTCAGTTTTTCTTCCAACGTCTCGCCGAACAGGACCTGTTTCGCAAAATCCTGAAGTTGAATGGGCATATGGAAGAGTTTCGAAAAGCGAGTATTTACATACCTTCTGCGAATGGACGGAGGAGTACTCCGATTCCGCTACCGAGACCCGCTCCGATTACGGAGGAGACGACGGCGAACGTCGTTACTGCTCCATCAATTGCTCCGTAGATCGAGTCTTTCAGATAGTCTTGTGAGTGGTTAGATTCAATCCGTTTTCGTATTGCTTCCGGCGTGTGTTCCGCTTCGTAGTCCGCGTGATGACCCATGTGTATGATTCCATCAATTAGGATTCGATTGTCAACCTTGCCAAATGATGAAGTCTTTCTCTCTAGGCAGCTCCCCGTGTTGCGTAGAATAGACTGGCCGTGGGCTTTCCCTGAGTCTTTGGTCGCTATGTAAACGAGGGCACTGGAGCTTCGACTATGCCTTTTCAAAATCGAAAGATGTCGGCTGAGGCGCATATTCTGGATGATTGGACCCCCTCTAAGTTCGGTCTAGCTGATAAGGAGTAGTCGAGGTGGTTGACCGATTTGGGTTGTGGGTGCACGATGGATACAGGGCAGTGTGGGACTGTTGGGGCAGTCCGTCGCGATTCGCCAGAGGTTGCCCAGACCAAAAGAGTAGGGGGTGGCGAGTGAAACTGGAAGGTAGTGCAAGTCAAAGTGGTTTTCTTTCAGGTACTCGGTGAACCCTTCGTTGTCCTCGTTACCGTATTGCTTGAGAAGTTCGGACCGAGTTTCCGGAATGTCTATTCTGCGAATCGCGTCGGAATTGAGCAGCCCCTCGGAAGGGGCAAGATTATAGCTGCACAGATAGGTGTCTGCGTTGATGTTAGCAGTGTCGACGTGGAAGGAATAAACATCGGTCGCCACTGGACCTGAATTCGAATCGCGAGGATAGAATGGGATGCAGTCGAGGATAGGTTCCAATCCGAGTTTACGAAGGAGTCGCAGGTCTTGTACGAGGAGATCCCGGGCAGCCTGCCCGTCTTTGCTGAGATCCAAACTGTAAAGATCAGCTTCTTTAAGGGAGAGGATTTCATTGTATCCGCTTAATTGAATCGCGATTTCATCAAAATCGCCAGAAAGAGTCCGTTTCCAGCACAAGGCGTTTGTCGATTTATCAAACGGGGTGTTTATGAGTTCATAGAGCGTATTCACGATTTTGGTGCAGGGGAACTCGGTATGGGGCGAGTGAGTGTCCAGACTTATTGGGAGATCCATTTCTGATTTCGATTAAACACAAGGCATTCTAGGAGCACCGCAAAGATCACATCTAGGCTAAAAAGGCAAATTTGTAAGATTAGCCAACCTTGACGCAGTCGGATTGATCAGTATTCCGTTGTTCACACTCTTAACTTACAAAATTATGCCAAATTCAACCCTATCAGAGCTGGCCCTAGATTTAAGTACCGCATTTCCGGCAAGTCCTCGAGAGACTTTGGCAGGGTATGTGATCGCTAAACGGACGCTCGATAAGTGTCGGGCCGTCCTAGCAGGAACGAATGGGGAGTATCATTTCGACTGTCCGTTAGACAATTTCTTTCTCGATTTCACGGAGTTGAGTGCCGAGGATTTCAGGAATAAGGTGGGAACGGGCGCAGATGATGGGGAAATGGCGAGTTGGATTGAAGCGAGCGCCAAGCCTTGTGGGAAAAGAGAGATTATAGCCTGGAACAATGTAATGCGCTCCAAGCACCTGTGCGACATGCCGATCGAGCTGCAAGAGTTTCTTGAAGGATACATCCCACAGTACATTCCATCGGGAAAAATCGTCCGTGTCTGGTTCGATGTCTACGATATCGAAGAAGGTCGGATTTAGCAAAAGTATCCACGGAAAGAACCGCTGGTGGAGCTCCAAAGGGGGGTAGGGCGATTCTGGCGGCCCCGGAGTTAGGTTCAGCAACAAAAGGGGCCTTCGGAGGCTTCCACCCTGTGATATGCAGACAAAGGGGTCGATCTGATGAGGAATGAACTTGCTCCTTTTAGTCATTAGGACACCTTTGGAATTTTTCTGGTCCGATCACAAAAATGCAGAAATTCGACACGTTTCTTGTTTGTTTAGACTTGTCGGATAAAGATCGGCAAGTGCTCTCTCATGCATCGGTTCTGGTTCAGTCTCTCCAGTGTTCGAAGTTGGTGTTCTTTCATTCGCTCTACCAGGACAGTGAGAAGAGTGACGCTGGAAGGTCGTCTGATGAAGCGCTTTCTTGCTTGAGTAATCGAGTTGCCGACTGGTTTAAAGGGAGAGCGTCATTACAAACAGAATACTATATTTGCGATGGACCACCTATGGACGAGATCCTAGGGTACGTGGCCTTCTCTGATGTCGATCTTTTATTGTGTGGCAAGTCTACCAGTAAACAAAACCACGCTTTGCTTCCTTACAAGATTGCTCGTCGAGCCCCTTGTTCGGTTTTGCTGCTCCCCTATGAATGTCAACTGAACCTCGATCGGGTTTTAGTGGCTGCAGATCATTCTGAACCCTCGCGTGAAGCCCTCCTTGTTGCCTCTCAAATAATGGCTCGAAGCGATGATTCGAAAATCATCTTGGTAGAGGCCATTGATATGCCATATGGCTCTCAAATGTCGATCGGAGCTAGTCGATTCGTCGATCTCCGTGAAAACGCGACGGAACAGGTCCAAAAATTTGCCCAGGATTCAGGAGTTGATGAGTCGAAAGTTAATGTTGTAATCGCTTCGAATCTCAAAGCGTCAACCGCGATTCTGGATGTGGCCCGCAAGCGAAACGCTAGTATGATTGTCATGGGAAGCAAAGGCAAGGGTGCGGTTGTCGCGACAATGCTGGGGAGCACTGTCGAGAATGTCGCAAGAGGGGCGAAGTATCCGCTCTTGATTGTGAAACCTGTCAAGGATAGTTAAAACGCTAGCTGTTTCGCTCAGTCTTTGGATCTTCCCGTTGGCTAAAGGGGCCAGAAAATGGGGAGGGCGATCATGGATATTATGAATACAACGAGGGCGAGGGGAGCCCCTACTTTAATGTAGTCGACGAACCTGTACCCACCCGGTCCCATGACGAGTATATTGGCAGGGTGGGAGATGGGGCTAGTGAAACTGGCGGAAGCAGCCAAAGCGACGGCCATCATCCCTGATTGCGGAGAGATACCGAGGTCGGCACAAGACTTTAGAACGATGGGGGACATGAGTACGACCAAGGCAGACGTAGGAATGATTGTGGTCGCTATGGCGGTAACGACGTAGAGGCTCCCAATGACTATCCAAGGACTATGATCTCCCACGGTAGACATAATCCCTGTTGCGAGAAGTTCAGCGGCCCCCGTTTTCTCAATGGCAGTTCCCAGTGGAAGCATGCCGGCTATCAGAAAGACCGACTTCCACTCAATTGCCCGATAGGCTTCTTCCATTTTTAGGCATCCACAGAGAACCATCAAAGCGGCGCCTGTGACCGCAGTGATCGCGATGGAGTACCAGCCGAAGAAAACGGGGATTAGCACCGCAATCATGATGCAAGTCGCCAGAATGGACTGGCTCGTTTGGAAAGTCTTATTGTCGACCTGAGATAGGAAAATGAAATCCGGATCCTTTTCCAGTAAGCTCAGTTTCTCTTTAGGTCCCATGAGGAGGAAACTGTCACCAAATTGCAGCTGCTTGTTTCCGAGGTGAGCCCTGTAGGAGCTATCGGCTTTTTGGATACCGAGAATTTGCAGACCGTACTTTTCACTGAATTGTATGTCCGCCAAAGAGTGACCGACGATTTTCGATTTAGGAGATAGCGTGGCCTCGGCCAGACCCACTTCTTCGGACTCGGGGATTCCTGTCTCTCCCTTGTCGGGAAATTGGATCTCGAGTTCCTGCAAGCTGCGGATTAACTGGAGGTCGTCTCGGCGTCCATGAAGGGTAAGTCGGTCACCGGCCTGAAGAATCTCCTCTGCTCCAGGAAGCAGTATCTCTTCCTTTTGTCTCTGAATTTTAATTACATGAAGATCAAAGCCAAGACGGAGCTGACTATCCTTGATGGCCTTGCCCACTAACCAGGAGTCGGCCGGAATTGATATTTCAAAAAGTCGCTCCGTTATGCTCGTGTAGCGATTGATCTCCTCCTTCGTAGCAAGCTTGAAATGGGAAAAGTTCGGATCGTCCTTTAGCTGTTCGATATTGGAAGACTTGCATTGAACCAGCACTTTATCGCCTGCGTGCAGTACTTCTTGTGCTAGTTTCCGGTGTTTAAATTCTCCCTGGTGTCGAATCAGAATGATGCTGGCATCAAATCGGTTGCGGAAATTGGTTCCTTGGACTGAGTTGCCTACGAGAAAAGAATCAGGAGCAATCGTGAGCTCGGTGACCGAGACTTCTGGAGAAAGCAATGTGGAGGCGCTGGGAGAAGCGTCATCCGGGACGAGCTTTTGCCAGCCTTGCAGCTCGGCTAATCGTTCTGCTTGTCCTTGGGTCAAGAGGCGATCTCCGCTTTGAAGTCGGGAATGAGGGTCGGGCGTGAAAATGGTTTCACCATTCCGTTGGAGAGCGATTACTCGAAAACCGAGCGCTTTTCCGAGTTGACTCTCGATTAGGCTCTTGCCGGACAATACGGAATTGGGGCCAACTTTTAAAAAGAAGGTGCGTTCGCCAAGTTCGTATTGGCTAAACAAGGACTCAACTCCTTGTTGATCTTTAGAGGAACGGGACTTGCCATAGTCAGGCAAAATGAAGCGGGAAGAGAAGGCGACGAAGGCGATTCCCCCGATCATTACCGCGGCGCCGATCGGAGTGAAGTCGAATAAGCCGAAGGGTTCGAGATTGTTCTGACGGAGGGCGTCGCTGATGAGGAGGTTGGGTGGGGTGCCAATTAGAGTGGTTAGCCCTCCTAGAAGTGACCCATAAGCTAGCGGTATGAGCAGCTTGGATGGGCTGGTGTCGGTTTCCCGCGCTACCTTCAAAACCACCGGAAGCATTAGAGCCGCGACTCCAATGTTGTTCATCACCGCTGAAAGTGAGCCCGAGGTGAGCATGATGACAAATATCATGCGAGATTCGGTCTTTCCGGTGAAACGCAAGACATAGCGTCCTATGATGTTAGCCACTCCGGTATTGGCCAACCCCTCGCTGAGTATGAACATCGCCCAAACCGTGATAACAGCTGGGTTGCTAAACCCGGATACGGCTTCGGAGGTGTCGAGTACCCCCGTTAATGCTAATGCGACCAACACGAGAAGCGCAGTCACATCCATTCTAACTTTCTCGGTTACGAAGAGAACGAGCGAGATGACGAGGATTGAAAGGACGATGGCGATATCAGCGGTCATGGGGGAGGGCGACGGTACCGAGGATTGAATGGGAAAATTGAGATCTAGGCAAAGTGGAAATACGCAATGGGGCAAGTCTGCGATTGCGGCATCGGACGTTTTGTTTTCTGGATCGGGAATGAGAGGAGGATTTGTGGGAAATAAGAGGGTCCCAGATATTTGGCCGTGGGTTTTGCTTGGGCTGATATTCTATAAATTACGTTTTTGGGCTGCCATTACTCGACTTATTCGAATTTGGGCGATAAGTGTCAGCCATCATGGAATTTGTAATTGTCATCGTAAAGTCACCCTTTGCGTGGGGATTGGCTATTGGATTGGGTTTCTTCGTCTATACCCTCTTTCGTTTAGGCGTCTCTAATCGAGAGCTCAGCCGGTATAAGCGAATGCTGAGCGACAAAATGGAAGTGGAGGCAGAGCTCATGCAGCGGTTGAAAGCGGAGAGGCAGAAACTAGAGAAAGAAAACGAGAACTTGCGGGTCGAGGTTTCTATCTTGTCGGAAAAGCCCGACGCGAAAATCGAGAATGAGCTAGAGATCCTGTTGAGGGCGGAAAAAAGCATGGTCATGAATGCGCCGGGCTTCCCAGCGGCATGGGAAACCGCAAAAGCAAACGCGGCTGACCAAATCGCGAATGAGCTCGCGGGTAAGAGTATGCCTAGGCGAATCTTTAAAAAGCTTTTTAGTCGGGGTACTTCAAGCGGTGGACAGGAATCGCTCGAATCGACGCGGCAGGGTGAATCATAGTTGAAGGGCCTGGTTTGTTCTGTGCTACCCTCATTCGTTGGACATCCCCAATTAAACTTTTAGATGTATGTTCCTCGTATTTGACACAGAGACGACCGGATTGCCGACACGATATGACGCTCGAATCAGCGACGTCGATAACTGGCCCCGTGTTATTCAGCTCGCGTGGGCGTTTTATGGTTCGAACCGAAAGCTGATTGAGAGTAGAGTGGATCTAATCAAACCGGATGGTTGGGTGATTCCGACGGAAAGATTCTGGATCGAGAATGGATTCAGTCAAAGCCAGTCAGAGTCCGATGGGATTCCTATTAAGGATGTCCTATCGGGCTTTTTGGATAAAGTAGAACAGACACAATATTTGGTCGCCCACAATATGAGTTATGACCACCCGGTGCTTGGAGCGGAGTGCGTTCGGGCCAAAATTCAGTCGAGGCACAAGCCCGAGCGAATTTGCACAAAGGATATTTCGACAGACTTTTGCCAAATGCCGGGAAAGTATGGATACAAATGGCCCACTCTATCCGAATTGCATCTGAAGCTGTTTGACGTGGATTTTGAAGGAGCTCATGACGCCTTACTGGATGTGAAAGCCTGTGCCAAATGTCTATTCGAGCTCGAGCGTAAGAAAGTAGTCCAACTAGGAGGGGGAAGGTATTCTAAGTCTTCGGATTGACTATCCACTGGGCAAAAGAGCCCTTTTGGGCGAATCGTATATAACCTACGGTTGCTGCCCAGAAAACGCGGTTCGAACTTGCTCGAACGCTTTCAGGCTATGGCCGCGGAAGGATTCTATGGGTACAATGTGTAGCCACTTTTGAAAGCCGCCTGAATGGGTTAGTTCGGTAGTATTATCGCTTAGCCTGCCATTGACCTTCAAGGCGATCTGAATCCCTTCGGAACGACTAGGACTTTCTGTGAAAAGGAACCCAAGGCCTGATTGGCTTCGTTGCTTGTTTCCACCGACCAATGTATCCACCCATTTGGGAATGGAGAAGCGACTTGCTTCGAAACCTCGATGGTAGATTCCCGAGTAGACTTCGGTTTGGGTGACGGTTTTGTTGGCACTTGTGGCGTCGAATGTTATAGCGGCAGCAGGAAAAGTGGTTACTTTAGGCGGCAGGTAATCTGTTTCGGGCTTGAGCGTACTGGCAAAACTCGCAAAAAGGATAGGGACGATTAGAGCGACGATGAGGGTAGTTTGAACGATGGCGGGTCCTCGGCTGAGCCAGGAGGTGCCGCGATGTCCCTTGCTCTCTCTCCGATGCCACTAATAAATCCTAGAAGAGCGAATACCGTTGCCTCGAGCTGCCATCCCATAAGCGCTCCTAACCGATTGAGCCCGCGAGTGAAGCCGTCCCCGCTAGGCTCCAGTAAGAAAACAAGTGAAAAGGAGCAAACGAAACAGACGAGCTAAAGAAAAAAGAACACTTTGATTAGCCGGTCTTGACGCCTCATGAAAAACTAGGCTTATAGCTTTCTATCAAATCATCGAGGTCAATTTTGGCAACGGCTGTGTTAGCGGGTTACCTCAATTTCATTCTGGCGTTCGCGTGGAGCAAAGTATTATGTTGATCCACGTTTCAGTCAGTCCTTTGGTCGTTATGTAATCGTCGCTTTGATAAACATGAATTCAATTATCAAGTATCCGACCCTCGCTCAGGTGATTTGCTGCCTTATGTTAGTCGGGCAGCTAACTATGCGGGCTGATATCGATCGGCCAAACGTGCTCTTCATCGCTATCGACGATTTGAATGATTGGATCGGGGTCCTTGGTGGGCATCCACAGGCGAAAACGCCAAATATTGATCGTCTAGCGGAGCGAAGTGTTCTATTCGCTAACGCTCACTGTGCGGCTCCTGCGTGCAATCCCTCTCGGGCCGCTTTAATGACGGGAATTGCTCCGAGCCAGTCGGGCGTGTACCACAACCCGCAGCCTTGGAGACCCGCTATGCCGGATGTGATTACGATTCCGCAGCATTTCTCGGCCAATGGTTACTGGTCGGCGGGTTCAGGTAAAATTTATCACGGCCGATATCCGGATCCAGACTCTTGGGACCGTTACTACCCGCATCAGTTGGAAAACAAGTTCGCGGACCCGGTTCCGCCTGAACGAAACGTTAATGGACTGGGGAAAGGCAATTTCGACTGGAGTCCCGTTATCGAGCCCACGACCGAAATGGGGGACTACAAGACTGCCAAATGGATTGCGAAACAGTTTGGCAAGGAACATGAAAAACCCTTTTTTCTGGCCTGCGGAATATTTAGGCCCCATCTGCCGTGGTATGTCCCACAGAAATACTTCGAACAGTTTCCTTTGGATTTAATTCAAATCCCAAAGGTGTCGGAAAATGATTTAGACGATCTTCCTGCGGTAGCGATCAAAGTCGCGACCAGTGGAGGGGATCACTCTGCTGTGGTCAAGGGAGATCAGTGGAAACAAGCCGTTCAAGGCTACCTAGCGTCCATCGCGTTTGCCGATGAACAGGTAGGTCGGGTTATCAACGCGCTTGATGCAAGTCCCCACAAGAAGGATACGGTTATTGTCTTGTGGACGGATCATGGTTGGCATCTAGGGGAAAAGGAACACTGGCGAAAGTTTGCCCTTTGGCATCGGTCCACAAGAACGCCTTTGATGATCTCGGTACCCGAAGGGATTCCAGCAATGCCTGATGGATCTGTGAAAGGACGCCAAAGCATGCAGCCGGCGAGTCTTTTGGATATTTATCCTACTCTGATCGAACTTTGTGGACTGCCTCCGAAAACCGAGCTTTCGGGAACGAGTTTGGTCCCACTGCTTCGCAACCCGGAATTGAAGACCGATCGGGCGATTGTCACAACGAATGGCCGCAATAACCACGCGATCCGTGACACTCGCTGGCGGTATATTCGCTATTCAGATGGCAGTGAAGAGCTCTACGATCATAACGCGGACCCAAACGAGTGGACCAATTTGGCTGGTATTCCTGAATATGCGTATGCGATAGCACGTATGTCGAAATGGTTGCCGCAGACGAATGTGCCGGATGCCAAAAAAGACCAAAATTTATAGCAACTTAAGCGCTCAATCGAGGAACCGAGCTGGAGTCTCAGCCCTCAAAGAGTTGGCGATGGCGTTTATGGTTGCGGATTAGAGAGGAGTTTGTGAAGGATCAAGTCTATGATTTCGCGTGTATTATTCGGTCTTTTCGGTTACTTGGTGTTTCTATCTTTTGTACATGCTGCGGATTGGCCGCAGTGGAGAGGTGAGAATCGCGATGGCGTTTGGAGTGAAACGGGAGTCGTCTCGAAGTTTGAATCAGATCAGTTGACTCCTGTCTGGACCACTCCCGTTGGAGCAGGGTATTCGGGTCCGACGGTTAGTGGGGACCGTGTTTTCCTCACCAGCTATTTGAAAGAGCCTAAGCAGGTCGAGCAGGTGCATTGTGTCGACCGGTTGACGGGTAAGGAAATTTGGAAATATGTCTATGACTGCGAGTATCAGGATATCGGTTATCCTCTGGGACCGAGAACGGCAGTGGCCATTTCTGATGGCAAGGCCTATTCGTATGGCGCGATGGGGCATGCTCATTGTTTCGATGTGGAAAGCGGTAAAGTGATTTGGAAGCGAGATTTGCATAGTGAATACGGGGCGAACATGCCGGTGTGGGGTATTGCGGCATCACCGCTGGTTGACGACAAGCGAGTTTACTTAATGGTTGGCGGCCAGCCGGATGCATGCATCATTGCATTTGACAAGAATACCGGAGAAGAGGCGTGGAAATCCCTCGATGGTTTGGCTTCCTATTCGGCTCCAAAATTCATCGAGCAAGCGGGAAGTCATTTGGTGCTCGTGTGGACTGGGGACTGGTTTGCAGCTTTGGATCCTGAAACGGGAAAACCGGCTTGGAAGCATGAATTTGATCGAGCAAAGGGTCCGATAAATGTGGCGGATCCTGTGGTTGATGTGCAGACAGGGCGGATTTTTCTCAGCTCCTTCTATGACGGCTCCTATCTTTATGTTCTGGATGACAACGAGTTGGAATCGAATCTTTTGTGGAGCAGACGAGGCAGAAGCGAGATTCACACGGACGCACTACACAGCATCATAATGACCTCTGTAATTCGAGGCAACTACGTTTATGGAACCGATAGCCATGGGGAGTTGAGGTGTTTGGACCTATCTAATGGGGATCGCGTTTGGAGTGATCAGACATTGTTGAAGAAAGGGCGTTGGGCTACGGCTTTTTTTGTGCAAAATGGCGAACATACATGGATTTTAACCGAGCGTGGCGATCTAGTGATTGCCCGACTCACTCCGGAAGGTTTCGACCGAATATCGACGGCCAAGCTTATCGAGCCGACGACTTTTCTTCCCCGCCGAAGCGAGGAAATCGTCTGGTCGCAACCCGCCTTTGCCCACAAACATGTTTTTGCCCGAAATGACCGGGAGCTGATCTGTGTGGATTTATCATCGGCTCCCTGATTGACAGCGTGGTTCGTTATTCAGGAAATCCAAAGAATTCAATCGTAAATGGGGCTCGATCCCGTATTAGCTTTTCCTAATTTATGGAAGAAACCGAGTACATTTGGCACAATGGAAAATTGACCCCTTGGAAAGAGGCGAACGTTCATGTTATGTCGCACGCGCTGCATTATGCGTCATCTGTGTTTGAAGGTATTCGTGTCTATGATACGAAAAGTGGCCCGGCGTTTTTGTGCCTTGGGAGACATTTGAGACGGTTGTTCGATTCCGCCCGTATTTATCGGATGGAGATGCCTCTCAGTCAAGCCGAGCTGGAGGTGGTTTGCCATAAATTAATTTCAGCCAATAAGCTCCGATCTGCCTACGTGCGCCCGATTGCCTATCGCGGCTATGGAGCGATCACCGTTTATGGTTCATTGGATCCCGCGGAAGTATCGGTAGCGGCTTTCCCATGGGAGGCCTACCTGGGTGAGGAAGCGAGTGAGAAAGGGGTTGATGTCGGCGTCTCTAGCTGGACTCGTATCGCCCCGAATACACTGCCCACCATGGCCAAGGCGGGTGGGAATTACCTTTCGTCGCAGCTGATTTCCATGGAGGCCCAACGCCATGGCTATGCAGAAGGGATTGGTCTAGACACCCACGGCAACCTTAGCGAAGGGGCAGGCGAAAACTTGTTTATTGTCCGAAACGGGCTGTTGCACACACCGCCCTTGACGGCTTCGATTTTGCCTGGAATCACACGAGATATCACCATGAATATAGCCGAGCGACTTGGCCTAGAGGTTCGAGAGGAAGCACTCCCGCGAGAATCGCTTTATGTGGCGGACGAAGTTTTTATGACGGGTACGGCGACCGAAATCGCTCCCATTCGCTCCGTAGATGGCATTCAAGTGAGATCTGGAAAACGTGGACCGATAACGGAGAAACTGCAGGAAGCGTTCTTCGGCTTGTTTGATGGCTCAACCGAGGACACTCATGGTTGGCTGGAGCTGGTGAGGGGCGAGTAAACAACAGTTGGCCGAGCAGGGGTGAAGGAGTAACTGCAAGTCCTGATAGGGTTAGGTAGTTCATTACCATGACTACGGCATAAATTCCCTCTGGGTTTGGTAATCCGAAGCTGTTTTTTGAGTAGAGAGGAACGCCTTGCGTTGATCGACTTTGTCAAAATGCTTATTTCTTCCGGTTTTAAACATCGAATCAATGGTAGCGGGCGATCTCCGAGCACCCATTTAAGCTAGAACAGGCATCCTGCCTGTTTATTGCTAATAGAAACATGCTTCCATCCTCCACGCCATCGGGTCTTGATCACATGAACCAAGAGTTCAAGACCGGTGGCCGTCTAGAGCTCCCCACGATCAAGATGGGACATGTATAGACAAGCTCATTGCCGGGTAGCCAGAGATTCAATTGAGTCGCTCGAGAGGATAGGCGACCACTTCGATTCGCTTCGAAAAAAGGATTGAAGGGTGTTGGATTCCGACTTCAAAATCCGCGAGCATTGAATTTTTTTCGATGTCGAGCGAAGCTTTTTGAAGGGGCCAGAGACGATGTTGAACTTCCGTACGATAGAGTGCACCGTACTTGCTTTGACAATACAGACAATAACGTTCCGTTGCCCACTTTTCGAAGGAACTGGGTTCTCGTATGCATCCCTGAAAGGGTTTGTACCGGGCACGGAAAACGTCATTCTCTACCTCTTGTTCGTAGTGGATTTCTCCATTGAGATCCGCGATTGAGACCTGACCGTGCCGATAGGGCAAATGGAAAAAGGTTCGAGCTGCCCAAGCCGGAAAGCGTCGTGGG
Source organism: Candidatus Pelagisphaera phototrophica (assembly GCF_014529625.1). Lineage (GTDB taxonomy): Bacteria > Verrucomicrobiota > Verrucomicrobiia > Opitutales > Opitutaceae > Pelagisphaera > Pelagisphaera phototrophica. The sequence goes on along the minus strand of NZ_CP076039.1, from coordinate 2,971,522 downwards.
ACATCCAGGCTAAAGAACCAGACGCCGGGCTTCCCCTGGTATGTAACGTAGGTCCGAACATTGATTTCGGGAAAGTCGCTAAGGAAAGAGACTTTAGGGCAATTCCGAAACGTGACGCCTTTCATGTCGAACGGTACGATAGCGATATAGGCTTTTCCATTATGAAGATCGATTTCGAGCTCATCCGGGATGCGAGCTCTCAAATCGCTGACATCTATTTCCCAGTGGACAAATAGCAAATTTAGCCACGTCTGAGTGAGCAGCCATTTCTTGTTAGGCAGAGGCCAGGGTCGATGCTCGATTTGGGAAAAGGCGGGATGGTTGAAAGTAATGGCCATAGTATCTTAACGTTCGCCTTGTCTTGTTAGCTCCTTGCAGAGGGCTTTGCCTACCATGCGGCCAGAAGCCATGGCTCCTTGGATAGAACTCGAATAGCGATAGTCGCCGCAAATCCAGTGGCCCGCCGGTGTTCTAAGCTCAGCTTCTCCATACGCGTTGTCTCTGGGTAGTTGCCGAGGCAATGCGTGAGGAATCGAGTAATCGGCAAGAAAGCGAAAATTCTGAGATACGTTTCCAAACCAAGAATACAGCTCAGGAGCGAGTTCATCTTTGGAAACCGGTTTTGAGGTGGAAACGCAAATGAGGGATTCGCTATCCAATGCGTAGCCTCGATTGACGTCAGTAGGAACGGCGATGTTTGTTATGTATCCCTTTCCGGAGCCGTTGAGTGCAATAAATGGCTCTGGTAATGGGCTATTCGGGGCAGCGTAGTAGTGGCAATAGGTTCCGTTCCAATCGCGGTCCAGCGATTCAATTTTGGCGAGTGTATTAGCTGAGCTCATATCCGTAGCGAGAACGATGTGCTGAGCGGTAAAACGTGAACCCTCCTCTGTAGTGATATTGTTGGGAGCTAATTTCACGACTCGTTGTTTGGTAAGAACAGTGTTTGGGTCGAGCCTTTTACTCAATTGCAGGGGGATGGCAGAAATACCGTCGTGAGGCAGTGCAGCATACCCCTGACCAAACATTTTGAATACGAATTCGAACATTTTACTGCCGGTAGACAGGTCGTTCTCCAGGAATATCCCGCTATAAAAGGGCCTAAAAAAGGATTCGATGAAGGCCGCAGAGAATCCTATCTCCTTCAATTTCTCCAGGGTTGATTTTTCTTCACCCTCGTAGATCGAGTGCACTGCTTTCCTTCGCAGTTTTTCTCGGAGTCCTCCTACCCGTAATTTATCTTGGAATGAGCCGACTGGACTAAAGGCGGCGGTTAGAAGCTGCCTAGGGCGGCGCCACGGGTCGATCAGTTTTTCCATTCGCGATCCCGTCCACACAAGCGCCCCCGGTTCGAATGCCCCGAGCTTAAGGGAGTCGTAGTCGAGAACCGAACTACATTCATCGTAGGCTGTGAGGAGAACCTGAAAGCCACGATCCAGTCGAAAGCCGTCGCGCAAATCTGTTTTCATGCGTCCACCTACTCGCTCGCTCGAGTCCAAAATGATTGTTTGAATTCCCTTGCTTTGAAGCTCGATGGCGCAACGAAGCCCCGCGATTCCTGCTCCGACAACGATAACATCCGTATCAAACTCTATGCTCATTTATTGCACGGTTGAGGATGCATATATCAACTCGATTCGTAAAGGGAAGTGGTTAGATCAATCTATTCGGACAAGGATTGGATCGGCATTATTGGGCCCTAGTCGATTTGTGAACCAGCTCTATGCAAAGATTATTAATGACGTACGGCATTCGAACATAGAGCTAATTTCTTATGAATCGATTGATGCGACCCCTTTTTTCGACTGGAATATGCGATTTCTAGATTTAAGAAAATTGCCGCCAAGTGTTCATGCCTTCTACTTATGAAGTACCGAGACGATGACGATGTCATCACGATCCCGACTGATCTTATCAATACGCTTTAGCTTTTGATAGATGGCAAAAACGCTGGTCTGACTTCTCCGGCCTGAGACGGCTCAGAGTTGCCCTAGTGCGGCTAACCCTATCAGGACGAGTTCGATGGTAATGGAATCAGAGGCTCAATACAAATTCTGTATCCAGTAGCCTTGGGGTTGCCAGGAATCTTGTGGGCGGTTTGGTGGTGGCGTTAATGCTTGGAGTGATCACCTTTCAAGCTATTAAGATTTTCGCCTTAAAGAAGCAGGTTGCGAGTATTGAGTTATCTCCGACGAATAAGATTGCGGAACGAAGCCGGGAAGGGTTGAGTTTGACTGGCTCTGGCTGGAGTAAGAGAAGAGCTCTCAGAAGTTGACCTCGATCGGATATTGGGATTGTGTCAGGATTTTGAACCTGTGAAATCAACCAATTGCTCTCTTTTTCTGTTAGCGGTAGCCTGTGCTGCCTCAAATTTATGGGGAGAGCCTACTCGCCCGAACATTCTCTATCTTTATGTAGACGACATGGGCTGGGGGGCTCTGGGTCCCAACGGGCAGTTCGAACGAAAAGCAAAAGGGCTTCCCCATTTAGTGACGCCTAATCTCGACAAGCTGGCCGCTGAGGGGGTCAATTTTTCTAGATCCTACGGGTGTACCGTTTGCTCGCCCGCTCGCTCATCGCAGCAGACAGGCTTTCATCAAGGCCACACCTTCGCCGATCGTAATGACCCGGACAATGCGAAAAAGGCAATTCGAGCGGATGATGTTACTATGGGCGATGTCCTATTGCAAGCGGGCTATGTGACCGGTTATTGGGGAAAATGGGGCTATGGAGGGACTCCTAACAAAGATGCGTACCCTGAGATCCTTAATGTCCAGACCTTGCCGACTTCGCACGGTTACCAGCATGTGGTGGCGGAGCTTCACCATGTTAGGGCCCATACCTTCTTTCAGCCAAACCTGTGGAAAGCGCCCGCGTCGCCTGGGTTAATTGGTGGTCTGGAACTCGTGCCTAACTCGATGAAGCAGTATGCGAACAATAGGCGATATCCAAGTACCCCAGCTCTACAAAACCACCCACAGTATCCGGATATCGCCTATTGCGATGATGTTTATGCCTTTGCTGCTCTTGATTTTGTACGTATTCAAGCACAGAACTACAATGCCACGGGACAACCCTTTTTCGGCCTGCTTGCGAGCCAAGTTCCGCATGCCCCATTCAGGGAAGTAGAGCAACTACCTGAGTGGGACCAGGCCTATCGGGAGTTTTCCTGGTTCGATTCGCTCAGCGATCAGGCGAAGCAGTGGGCGGCGATGATTACACGTATCGACGGCCATTTCGGGAATATTTTGGAAGCGCTCAAGGATCCGAATGGAGATGGAGATAGCTCCGATTCTGTTTTGGAAAAGACTCTTATTGTTTTTCAATCGGACAACGGCGGGCCGGGAGATAAGAGTATGACTGAGTTCAAATCGAATGCCTATCTCAGCGGCCAGAAGGGAAGAATCCAAGAAGGTGGTATCCGAATTCCCACTCTTATGCGATTACCCAAGGCATATAGCTCTAGTTCTAAGCTGAAACCGGGTACGAGCGTTGATCGAGTGCTGGATGTGACCGACCTGCTGCCGACCTTCAGCGAACTGGCGGGTGTGGGTGTCCCTGTGGGATTAGACGGTGTGTCGATCGCGCCCGCTTTGACAGGAAATGGGTATCAGCGAGAACGCGAGTTTGTCATCCACGAAGCAGGAAATGGGCAGTCAATTATTCGGGGTGATTATAAACTGATTCGTGCTAAATCGGGTTTGGCCTTGTTCAATCTCAGCCAAGATCCCAGCGAAGCCAAAGATATCGCGTCGAATCACTCAGCGATGGTGGAAGAACTGAATGCCATCCTATTGAAAGAGCGGGTAGCGGAAGCGAAGGGATTTGCGAATACTTACCATCGATGGATGGGCGACGATCAGGCCGATGCCAGCGTCGCAGGAAATTGGTCGGATTATAATTACGAGAATGCTGGATTGGTCTACATGTCGGAGGATGGCGTGCCACAGGCTTCCTGGACTGCGACTGTGGACGCTGGAGGGGACGCCGTGGTTGCGTCCGACCTAGAGTTTTTGAGTCTCGAAATAAAGGGAGCGAATCAGATTCAGGAAGTGTTTGTTGAAAAGGGCGTTACCTTAACGGGGCGAAACGAGATACAGTTGTCCACAAATGGAGCGCTCTATTTTGATGATGCGACAATTGCTTCCAATCGCTGGCTGGACGTGCGATCGGGAGGGTTGCTTTCAGGTAGTGGAACGGTAGGGACTGCTTTGTATAACAATGGTTACGTGGACAACGTTGTACCTGGTATCGTCGTAAAGTCAGATTATATTTCTTTTCCTGATTCTATACTTCTAATTGAGTTTGAGGAAGACAAGAACAGTCTCTTCACCGTGGAAGGTAAAGCCGTCATTTCAGGTGGGCTGAAAGTGCTTATCGCAGATGAGACAGGTATCGTCTCAGGCAAAAAGTATGTAGTGCTAAAATCGAAGTCTCTTTCGGGTTCCTTTACCAACGAAAAATCGGAGGTAGAAACTGCGAGTGGACTGAAGTTTAGAATTGGATATACTGAGAACTCCGTAACGCTAACGGTATTGTAACTTAGCTTATGCGAGGTGTGGCTCGAAGTCCCGCTTGAGCTATTGCAGAGTATTCATCAAATGGGTCAGTCGCTTATCTTTGCAAAAGAGGTTAGCGAAAATTTCGATTGCAGGAAACCCGACTTGAGCTTTTGTTTAGATCCTTTGCCATTGTGGTAGGGTCTCGTCGGGCCCGAGGAAAAGTGCCTTCCCCCGATTGAGTCCGAAAAATTGACGAATTTGTAGGAGCGGTTTTAGGTCAATATATCTCTAACCACCTTTCCGTGGACATCCGTTAGTCGAAAGTCGCGTCCTTGGAATCGATACGTGAGGCGTTCGTGGTCAAATCCGAGAGTGTGCAGCAAGGTCGCATTTAGATCGTGTACGTGTACGGGATTTTCGACAACGTTGAACCCGAAGTCGTCTGTGGCCCCGTGTACGATGCCCGCTTTGATTCCTCCACCAGCTAGCATCATGGTAAAAGCACGGTTGTGATGGTCTCGTCCATCGTCAGTACCTTGAGCCATCGGCGTACGTCCGAACTCACCTCCCCAGACGACGAGCGTATCCTTCAGCATATCTCGATCCTTGAGGTCCTGAATGAGTGCAGCGAATGGCTGATCCGTGTCCAGACAGTTTTTCCTCAAACTCTTGTCCAGATTACTGTGCTGATCCCAGGCTTCATGGAATAGTTGCACAAAGCGCACGTCTCGCTCGAGCAGTCGACGTCCCAGAAGGCAATTTCGGGCGAAGCTGGTCTCTTTGACATCCTTTATATTGTAGGCATCGAGAGTCGCTGGAGATTCCTGAGAAAGATCCATTAGTTCGGGAGCACTTGACTGCAATCGATAGGCGGTCTCATAAGCTTGAATACGGGTAGCTGTCTCAGGGTCAGCCATGTCATCCAAGGTTTGTTGATTGAGACGTTTTAGCGTGTCAAGGGCAGCTCGTTGGGCCGCTTTGTCGTATCCTTTTGGGTTGGACAAGTAGAGTATAGGATCGCCTTTATTACGAAAAGGAACGCCTCCGTAAACGGAAGGGAGAAATCCGCACCCATAGTTGCTTGCGCCTCCACTAGTACCTTTGGCACTGTTTAAGACGACATAGCCGGGCAAGTCTTCGCTCTCGCTGCCAAGTCCGTAAAGGGTCCAGGACCCGAGACATGGGCGGCCGAATTCAGAGTGTCCCGTGCTAAGCATTATCTGAGCAGGCGCGTGATTGACCGCGTCGGTTTGCATGGAGCGGACAAAACAGAGGTCATCCACATGCTTGCTGATGTGCGGCAGGAGATTGCTGATCTCTATGCCGCTTTTACCATGGCGGGAAAAATCGTATTTAGTTCCGAGAAGCGCTGAATTTGGGTGTATGAAGGCGGCTCGATAATTCTCAAGGAGTTCGGCCGGAGGAAGCTCGCCGTTCCGTTTGACTAATTCCGGCTTGTGGTCAAAAAGATCAATATGGCTCGGAGCTCCGGCTTGGAAAATGTAGATGACGCGCTTGGCAGTGGGAGCAAAGTGCGGCAGTCGTGGTGAAAGTGGATCTTGGGTGGTCGCCCCGATAGCGTTGTTTGAAAAGAATGAATTCAGAGCGATACCCGCCATGCCCACTCCGCAATTACGGAGAAACCAGCGGCGGGATTGAAGCATCCCCAATTCCTTGCGTATTTCGTTTTCCATGACGTTTAGTTCTTGGTTAAATTTTCATCCAAATTCAGCAGCACTCGAGATGCAATCGCCCAGGAGGCCAATTCTCGTGGCGAAATACCGTTTGGCAATTGGGGAGGATTTTCCGTATCGATGAATGCGATTTCCTGAATGTCCAGCCACCCATCCGCAAGGCGTTCGCTTTGCTCGTCGATCAGGCGATTGATTTCCCGAATTTCGAGTTCCTTTGCGGGGCGACTCGTAGTGAGCAGATATCCATAATTGATCCTGGATTTGTCGTCGTTCCCTCCTTCTTTAAGGATCCTGAGTGCAAGCGCCTTCGCGGACTCGACGAATATAGGCTCGTTGAGTGAGGTGAGGGCGGAAAGAGGGGAGTTGGTTCGGACTCTCCTGACACAGGATATATCCGCATTCGGCGCGTCAAATGATGCTAAGGTTGGATCTGGCATCGCCCGTTTCCGGAAGATATATAGGGATCGACGATAGCGGTTCTCATCAGTCGTTTCTTTCCAATACTCTGGTATGACATAGTTATCGTTAATGACTGTATCGGGTATGGGCGGGAAAATGCTGGGGCCCCCGATTTTGGGGTTCATTAACCCTGAAGTGTAGAGAGCAATGTCGCGTATCACCTCGGCATCGGCTCGAAATCGTGGACCGCGAGCAAGTAGCCGGTTTGTGGGATCTTTCTCCTGCAGATCAGGTCGATTGCGGGAGCTCTGTTGATAGGTTTTACTGATTACGATACTCTTGATCAGTCGTTTTTGGCTCCAATCGGTTTCGAGAAAGTCAACAGCGAGCCAGTCGAGGATGTTCTGGTATTCGGGAATCGGAGCGCGGGTTCCAAAATCCTCAGGGGTTGTAACGAGCCCTTCTCCAAACAAGGTCTGCCAGATCCGGTTTACGTGAACGCGAGCCGTTAGAGGGGTATCTTCGCTCGTAACCCAGCGAGCGAGATCCAGGCGTGTCGGATTTTCTACGTCAAGTGGATTCAGGATGGCCGGGATCTGGCGCTCAACTTCGAAGGTAGGTTTGTTCCATTCACCCTTTTCGAGGAGGCGAGTGATTCGCTTGAAATCGGATTCTGTATCCATGGTGTGGAGAACACTAGTTTTTGCTTCGGGGTACTTTGATTCCAGCAGCGCGATTTGCTCGTTGATTTCACGAAATTCTTCAGCGCTTTTCCTCCAGGCTCGGAATAGGGTAGTCGAGTCTTCCCCGCTTCGGTCCTTTTCAGCCTTTTGCAGGGCCAACGTGACTGCGTGGTCGTGGGAGGGAACTTCCAGATTGGTGGAGTCGGTTAACGAGAAGCGCATTCTGCCAAGCTGCTGGTTATCACGGCCATTCAAGCTACCTCCGTGATTCTGAATCAATCGCACTCGAATCTCACTTCCCTCTGGCATGGCAAGAGGCTCCTTAAATTGGATGCTCGCAACAGACTCTGTATGCCGAACGATCGGGCCGCGATCTGGGCTCCAGGCCGTTTTATCGTCTCCATCGGCAAGGAACTCTGCGGGACCGATACGGCGTTCCTTTTCGGGGTCATGCGTTTTATGGTGAAAGTAGTCTTTTAGGCCACTGACCGGTGGATTGAAATCCGCCCAGGCTTCTTGTAAATCGACCCTTGTCCAATCTTCCTCGCCTGGCCATTTGCGATAGACTTCCCATTCACTAATCGCAAACGTGCCCCAGTAGCTGCGACCGGGTCCGCGAAAGGGGAGGTCGCCATGTGTGAAAGCCTCAAGGCGCATGCCAGTAACCATGGGGAGACTCGATTTACCTTCAATCAAGGTAACGCCGGTCACCGTGGGATGGCCCTGTATGAGGATACTATGATCGGGGAGTTCTTCGGGGTGGTTTAGGCCGCCCTCCCAGTCTTGAAGGGTGGTGTCCCAGATCTTCCATTTTGAGTTCTTGGTTTGATTTTCGGATACCCAATGAGCGAGCCGGTTTTGCCAATCCGGAATTTCATTCCTAATTTGGTCCTCAAGCTCAGACACTTTGCGTTTGATATCCCCGATCTTTTGCAGCTGGGCATCGGAGTAGACCCAGGATTGGGCTTCGTGCGTGTCATTGAAAAACGAGAACAAGCCAAAATATTCTTCGTGGGAGATCGGATCGTACTTGTGGGAATGGCATTGGGCGCACTGCAGAGTAAGTCCCAATGTAGCTTTCCCAAAGCAATCAACCCGGTCAAAGACTCCTTTGATCCGAAATTCTTCGGGAATAATGGCTCCCTCTTCATTGACCATTCCATTTCGCATAAATCCGGATGCGATGATTTGGTCCTGCGTCGCGTTGGGCAGAAGATCCCCAGCGAGCTGTTCGATCAAGAACTGGTCGTAGGGCATGTCGTCGTTCAAGGCGTTGATAACCCATTCCCGATAGATCCATTGGTCGCGCATTTTGTCCTTTTCGAAACCGTTCGTATCGGCATAGCGAGCGAGGTCGAGCCAGTGCCGGGCCCATTTTTCGCCGAAGGCGGGACGCTCCATAAGGTCGTCGACCAGATTTTCCACACTTTTCGTAGGACTTTTTTTGTAGGCTGAAAGGAAGTTGTCTATCTCGACCGGGCTCGGAGGGAGACCGATCAAGTCCAAGAAAAGTCGCCTCAGCAAGGTGGTAGGATCAGCCAAAGCAGAAGGCTCGATTCCCTCAGCTTTAAGGCGCTCTTGAACAAACGCGTCGATGGGATGGGCCTTTTTCGAAACACGGACTTTCTTGGGAATTTCAAAGGCCCAATGCTTATCGTATTTCCCTCCCTCTTTGATCCACTGAAATAGGATGTTCTTCTCTTCCGCACTGAGCTCCTTTTTGCTTTCTGGTGGAGGCATTCGCTCTTCCGAATGTTCGGAATTAATCATGTAAATCAGCTCGCTCGCATCGGGATCACCCGGCACAACGGCGATGAGTCCTTCCAAGTCCGCATAGGCACCTTCCGGTGTGTCCAAGCGCAGGCCAGCCTCGCGGGCGGCCTCGTCCGGTCCATGGCAATCGAAACATTTGCCGGCCAGAATAGGAAGAACGTCTCCGGCGTAGTCGACGGTTTCCCCTTTGGCAGGAACGAAAACGAGAAGGTTTAGGAAAGCTGAAAGTCGAAATATGCGTTCAATAGGGATCATCTTATAAAGACTATCTTGAGCTATGCTACCACTTCCCTACACACTTGCGTATCCAGAGTATACCTGATGGGATTCATAAAGGGTCTAAGAAACGAAAAAGTAGGTAGCACGGGATTCTCTGCCTGACAACTTTATTAGACATTTTGATGAGCGATTTTTATTAATGTGTGCTTCTTAAAATAAACCTTTTAGCCACCGTGAACCTGTTGTGAGGTTGCGAGTTGATTGAGCGTGTGTCACACACACACTAATTGGGGTGCTGCTTCGATGGGGTTAGTGTTCGATTTGAGCCCACAGACCGGATATTGGCAGTAGGCTCGTTCAAAGGTCATGCCATTATCAGCCAATGCGTCAAAGGCAGACGTGGAAATATAGGGGTAGTCGGACGTCGAAACAAGTGTATTCAGATCATCACAAACGATGAAGAGAATATTTGGCTGAGAATCGGTTGCTTGGCAATGTTGAGAAATGGACAATAGGACCAAAACAAAAAAGAAGAAGTTGTATATTTTCATAATATTGGAACGGATCTATGTGGGAAAGACGGATTTAAAATCTTATGAAAATGTATTAGAATACTTAATACAAATAAGGGGGTCTAGTATTGTAACATTCTGCCGAGACGAAAAATGAGTAGATGCTGGCGGTACTAGTAAAGTAGTTAGGCAAAATGTTGATACCACTAATGACCTATTTGTGGATATCTCGATCGCGAAAAAGGAGTGATGGGGAGAACTAATGCAAAAGTGAAGACTAGATTTTAGAGGTTCGTAATTAGGTGAGGAAAGGTTATTATGGTGGGCTCCCTAGAGCGTTATGGAAGCGGCATTTCTGGACTTTCCCCCGAACGGGCCGCTTTGAAGGTTGGCAGAGGATTCCGGGTGCGAATCTGCTCTAGCCAAATGACTCCGTCGAAGGGATCGCTGTTTCCGCGTGTCGCCAAAAAGTCGATATCCCCGTCGTTGTCCAGATCACGAGGTATGAGTTTGTCAAACATACCTCGTTTACGTCGGGTAATATCGTGTCGGATCCAAACTGAGCTAGGATCTCCCGGATTTTCAAACCAGCCGATACGACCTAGTCCATCGAGCCGGTCGACGTCTTCATCGCCCATCCGAGAGCCCCTGCTGTAGCTACCGGAAATCACGTCGGTATCACCGTCATTATCGATATCAGCAATTCCGAATCCAACCATCCAATCGGGCCCGAAATCCCCGATGTGGTGGACGAGCCATTCCTCGTTGAAGTTCTCTGGTTGTTCTATCCAAACGACTCCCGTGTATTCATCGCTAGCACCAATAATGTCGAGACGGCCATCTCTATTGAGATCGTCGTACTCCAGATTGAATCCCGCCATGTAGATTCCCTCGATATGGATCGAATGCTCTTTGAATTTCAGATTCGAGGGGTCTTCGTTTTCGAAAAACACCATTCTCTCTTCCCCTCGGGTTCCGACAATGATGTCGAGGTCGCCATCGTTGTCGAGATCCACCGGCTCTGCATTTTGAGGGACAACATAGCGACCGAGCTCAATTTCATGCCAGCTTTCCTCGTTTAGAGGATCGCCTTTAGCTTGAAACAGATGGATAGGGGTCTTTCGTTCAAAGTCATTGGGGCCCGGACGTTGAGACCCTTTGTTCGCTGCAGAAACATCTGGAATTCCGTCCAAATTAAAGTCACCAAAGAACACGCGGATGTAAGATCCACGTCCTTGCGTCTGTGGGATGATGAGTCGAGGCCAGGGTTCCGTTCGTATGTTGACTCCTGGGTTTTGCAGATAGATTAAATGAGATAGCTCAGCAGCTACGATGACATCCAAATGTCCGTCGCCATTGAGATCTGAAATTGCGGCATCCTCAGGGGCAGGAGAATCGGTTCCTTCCGCTAGTGTTATGTTGGTCCACAATTTGGGATCACCGGAACCAAATGCGATTCGAACATGTCCAGCTGAATCAGGAACATAATTAGGATCGTATTGGCTAGAATCATACTCAGAATCGGATTCATGTACGGAGACGATGTCCTCAAATCCGTCTCCATCGAGATCCGCTATCACCAGGCCGTCGCTTCCACTTAGAGCGAACCCTGCAACTTCAGGATCGTCGATGATATGCTCGTTCCAGCTTATGTACATTCCATCGGCGCTTTTTGCTTCGCTGAGTCGGTCGCCTACCGGCGTTTCTGATTGAGGACTGCACGCTGTGAACAATAGGGTAGGTGCTAGTGGGAGTTTATAGATTCTCATTGGAGTTTTCGGTGGGAAGAATCACGAAAGTTATGATAAGGAGCAAGATGAAATCCTTTTCTTGTTGAGGCCCTCATTTTGGACCGACTGCATCGGTGGTGAAAGCGAAAAGCCTCAGTCGCTCCGTCCTTGCCCTAATGCCGCAAGGTTACGTCTTCGGCTGATAGACCGAGTTTCGAGTTTATTGTTCTTGACTGGAAATAGACCGCCACCCGCAACGCTGGAAATGTGTATCCATCTATTCCTTTTGAGGTTAATGCCCCGAGGAGGCTGTATCTAAGGAATCAGGTGCCAGTCGGGGCCATCGGCCATGATGCTGGCGTTGATTTCCAGTAACTGCTTCTTTAGGCGATCTGTCAGTTCTGGATTCTGCCTAGCAATGTCGGTTTTCTGCTTCGGATCGGTTTTTAGATTAAATAACTGGTAGTTCTTGTAGGTTCCCGACTTGATTGAGGGAATCCACGTCTCCTGAAACATATTGTGTGTCGATAGCTCGAAATCCGGTTCAGCTACGAGCGAATAGTCTCCATCCCGTATAGCCACAATCGGTCTCGCTTTCTGGAGATGCCAAAACAAAGGTTGCGTGCGTTCAAAGCGCTTTCCGCCACCGGTGAGTAAAGACGACAGATCAGTTCCGTCCAAATGGACCCCCTGAGGAGTATCCAAATTTAGTAGGCGGCATACGGTGGGCAATATATCCACGAGTCCCGCAGGTGCCGTTTCTAGGCGATTCGCTGCGATCTTTCCGGGCCAATTGAATATTCCCGGTACGCGAATCCCGCCTTCCCAGTTCATGCCTTTCCTTCCGCGGAGGCCCCCGGTTCGATCATCTCGGTAGCTTCCATTGTCGGATCCGTAAAAGATTAGGGTGTTCTTGGGATCGTCGATCTCCCTTAGCTTTGCTAATAGTCTGCCGATCGCTTGATCCTCATTGGCGATGGTGCCAGAGTATATGGCTGCCCTGTCTTCTAGACCACCATACTGGGAAACGATTTCGTCGGGAGCGGCGATCGGAGCATGGGGCTCGTGGAACCAGACGTTTAGGAAAAAGGGAATGTCACGATCGCTTTGATCTAGCCAGTCAATGGCCTCGTCTACGACAATCTGACACGAGTAGCCCTCGATTTCTCCGACGGCTTCTCCGTTGCGAACGAAATTGTTGGGATTGCGATGGCTAGGAGCAGCGTTGTTCGCCGTCGCAAACCAGTAGTCGAAGCCATGGTCGCTCGGAGTCGGCTTTTTTCGGTCCGCAGTTGGTAGACCCAAGTGCCATTTGCCTACGTGAGCCGTTGCGTAGCCGGCATCCTTCAGGATTTCCGCCAAAGTGATTTCGCGCTCAAGGAGATGGGAATTCTGGGTTCCGTCGAATATCCAGCTATAGACTCCGGCTCGAATATGATGGCGGCCGGTTAAAAGAACTGCCCTTGAGGGAGAACAAACCGCGCATCCAGAGTAGAAGTCCGAAAACCGAGTGCCTCCCGCAGCCAACTGGTCCAAGGCGGGTGTCTTGACGGGCCCCTCATAGCATCCAATATCCTGATACCCTAGGTCATCCGAAAGCAGCAAGACTACATTGGGTTTTCCAAGAAGGGAGAGTGAGAACGTATACGCGATCAAAAGAGAAAAAAACAGGGTATGCTTCATGTTTGAACTTTTATATTATAGCCCAGTGGGAAGCTAGAAAAAACCGCTAAGTCGGTGGTGCGTATTTCTGATTTCTTCATGAGGGTACGAAGGGTTGACGAATTTGGAAATAAGTAGAACGATTTACCTATGAACAATAGTAGCAGGGTGGCTCGATTATCCTTTATTTTAGCTGGTTTGCTGATCGGCAGCCTATGTAGGGGAGAGGATAGCCGCCCAGTCCTAAAGCTGGAAAACGAACTGGCAGAAGTCGTCATCGATCTCGGCGGTGGTTCGATCGCCGCGTATCGATTGAAGTCGGACGGTTTGAATCCGCTGCAGTGGGATTCCTGGTCATTCAGTCCCAAGGCCAACGAAGCGCCTCCAATACTGCCAAGATCGATGGGGCATTTCCTTTGCTTGGACCGTTGGGGATCTGCTTCGGATGCGGAGAAAACTCATGGCATGACCAATCACGGAGAGGCAACTCAGGTCTGGTGGGAAGGACTGCCTGATCGGAAACCAGTTGAAAGGCAAGTAAGTGTCAGTCTTACGGCGGATCTTCCTATGGCGGGAATCAGCGTCGAACGCTATGCCCGCATGCAGCAGGGCTCTACGGTGGTTTTGGTGGAGGAGGTCGTGACCAATACGAATCCCATTGGACGGATATACAATATCGTGCAGCACCCGACGATCGGTCCTCCTTTCCTGGATACTGAGACAGTTGTCGATTCGAATGGAACACGCGGCTTTATGCAGAATCGTCCCATGCCCGAACCCGAAAAGCCTGAAGTCCATTGGCCAATGGCTCAGAAGATGGACGGTGCCGAAGTGAATCTTCGTTATCTGAAGGACGATTCATCACCCAATGTAGTCTCGTTCATTATTGAAGAAGAGTACGGCTGGGTCACGGCGACGAGTCCGGAAAGCGGGCTCGTGCTAGGTTATCTCTGGAAGTCTAGCGATTATCCGTGGCTAAACATTTGGCGGCACGTCAAAGACGGGAAGCCTTTTGCCCGTGGTCTCGAATTCGGCACATCGGGTTTGCACCGTACCGGCAGCGATCTAGTGGGCAAGGGACGTATTTTTGACCAAGCCCTCTACCGATACATCGACGCTGACGAAAGACAGTCCTATAGGTATACCATGTTTCTTACGGAGGTTCCTCGCAACTTCGATGGCGTTGCCTCACTGGAATATGTCGATTCACAAATCCGAGTCACGGAAAGCGGTTCTCGGGCGAGGAAGGTCGATGTCGAAGCGTTCAACTTATTCGGGGTAGATTGAACGGATTAACGGCCTAAAAGCCGTTGTCTGGAGTGGTATTGCGTACCGTTAAGGCAATATCAACCGCCGAAGCGGATACGGCCAAAGTGCCGAGCACGACTGCTAAATGGGTAATTTTGGTAAGAAAAGCGGGCCTAGTAGCGCTGCTTGGAATGGATACAGATATAAGATCTTTGTTACTCACGCCAAAAAAGATGTCTCAGGAAGAGATATTATTCCCAAAAAATTGAGTTTCTGCTTTTTCTACTTCTTAACGTTTTCCTCAGAATAAAGTTGCTCGAATTGCCGAAACCGAAGGTAATCTTCACCTCTCGTGTAAACTCGCTAACTACCCAAAATGAAGAATATAATTTATCGTTCGACCTCTCTCGCGTTCATGGCGCTTTTTGCGCTGGTAAACAGTAGCCTTGCTCAGGATGCGCCCAAGGCGGGTCCTCGTGAGCACTACGAGCTTCGCTTTTACACCGTCGACTCGGCGGCTCAGCAGCAGCGCGTTGCTGATTACTGGGCTCAGGCGGCGATTCCAGCCTTAAATCGCCTAGGAATTAATAACATTGGCCTCTTCCAGGAAACCAAGCCGCAGGAAGGTGAGGCATTTGGTCAAGTCGTTGTGCTGATTCCCTACAAGAACATCGGCCAGTTCGCGAGTTCGCAGTGGAAGCTCAACGCGGACAAGGAATACAAAAAAGCAGGGGCTGGCTACCTCAGGGCATCGAAGGACGACCCTGCTTATCGCCGGATTGAAAGCCACTTGCTTCGTGCGATGAAGGTTAAGCCGCAGTTAACGGTGCCCAATATCGGAAAGAAGCGAATTTTCGAGATGCGCGAGTACGAAGGGCATAGTGCAGCGGGGAGCGCGAACAAGATTGCCATGTTCGATCAGATCGAGGCGGACATATTTGCCGAGTCCGGGCTAGAGGCGGTCTTTTATTCGGAGACACTCATCGGAAAAAACCGTCCCAGCTTGCGCTACATGGTCACCTTTGATGACGAAGCGGACCAGGCGAAGGACTGGCAGTCCTTCCGTGATAATCCGCGCTGGAACAAAGCCAAGGTCGATCCAAAGTGGAGCAGGGGAGGCGTGTCTGGCCGAACCACGAATTACCTAAAGCCGTTCAAAGGCTCCCAGCTCTAGCGATCGGAAAGCAAAGAACCTTCGAGAGTTTAAGACATGCCGGATGATAGTCCGCGGGTCTTTTTTCGTTGAAGAAATCAAATTTGGGAAAAACCAATAATCCTTAAATCCCTCTAGGATTTCAATCGGGCAAAATCAGTTAAGCCCATCGCTTCCAATAAGGTTCCTTCATGCAGTTCGTCGGATTCGTTTCTAGCGATCACCCCGATATCCACGCCGACAACGGATCGGAATGGCCGCGTACCTGCCTCGGAATCCGCCAAGGAGACGAACGTATTGACAACGTCGATAGGATTAGTGGGAACGTTTTGATCCACAAACATGCCCTCAAACGCTTTACCCATTGCTTCGAAGGTTTTGGGCACGATTTCCGGGTAGGTCTCAGCCCGTCCGTCAGCGTCATTTAGTTTGGGCTTTGCCCGAAAAGCTCGGTGGAAAAGGGTCCCGGTTCGACGACTACCACACCCACTCACGAAGAAGCCAACCCACGCCGCATACCCAGAGAACACTCATCATCGGCCCACTTGCTCGCGTGATATATCGAAAAGAATGGGGCCCAAGATCGACCGGCAACCAGAAGTCTCGATCTCGCCACAGATCTCTGATCAGCAGTGGCATTCCTGTCTAACCACAGATTTTCGGAATTGTAAGGTAGGCTTTAGTTCCGTCATTTAAATTCGAATCGATCGAAAGTTTCCAACCCATTAGCCTTGATAGTTGGGATGCTAGGCTCAAACCCATACCCGTCCCCTTCTCACCCTCGGTTCCTAAGTTCGATACTGAATATTGCTCAGAAAGAATGGTTTCAATGTGAGATGGATTTATGCCTCGTCCATTGTCCTTCACTGAAATGATTAACCGTTTTCTTAGCTCGTAGAGTTCCACCGCAACGCTTCCACCAGGATTGGTGAATTTCAAAGCATTCGATATGAGATTTCTGAGAATTGAATAAAGGTAGTTGGTATCCGCGATAACTCGAAAGGTCCTGTTTGAATGAACAGTCTTATAGCTGATATTTTTCCCCTCGTAGTTTGCTTTAAACAGCGTTTCGATATCCTTTAATACATCTACCAAATCGACTTCCTGGCTTGCAAAAGGCTCCAACTCCGAACCCAGCTGCATACGCTCGAGCAATTCGTCTGCGTGGGCTAAAGCCTTTTGAGTAGTCTCTTCGAGAGTTTTGATCAGTTCGTCGCGCCGTCGTGAATTGCTAAGACTTTCGTGCTGCAGCATATCGTGGATTGAAACCATCGAGCATAGCGGGGCTCGCAAATCATGGGAAATAACTGAAATTAAGAGATTATTGCCATCATTTTGATTTCTCGCCTTCTGCAATTTTAAACGCAGATTCAAATTCCGCACGATCTGTTTAGCAAGGTGCTTCAACGCCTCCTCTTGGTCCGGACGCAATTCACGAGGCTCACGATCAATCACGCACAACGTTCCTATAGCAAAGCCATCAGCAGTTACAATCGGAGCCCCCGCGTAGAATCGCATCAATGGATCGCCTAAGACTAAAGGGTTATCCGAAAACCTCGGATCCTCCAAGGCATCCCTCACAGTAAATACACCGCTTTCTAGGATTGCGTGAGAACAAAAAGAGACCTCCCTGGAAGTTTCCTTTAAAGGAAGGCCAAGGTTCGACTTGAACCATCGCCTTTCTTTACCAATTAAAGACACCAATGATATTGGTGTACAACATATCGCCGAAGCCAATTGAGTCAAATCATCGAACATCTCCTCCGTTTCAGTATCGAGGATACCATACCGATATAGCGATTCTAGTCTCAGCTTTTCGTCATCTGGAATCGGCGTAACGTCCATAAAAAAAACATGTTCACCCCGATTATTCGTACAAGGTTTATTTAATTCTCATTACTACTTTATCTTTTTAAAACATGCTCATTGCGTGTATCCAAAAAGGGTTTAAGTTTTTCAAGGTTGTGCCAATTTGATCGGCTCTGAAAAGCCCTTTTAATGATGATTATCCCATCAACGGCTTGATAACCTTTTGAGCCATGTTTGTGACCCGCCGCAATTTCGTCAAAACCTCCACAGCAGCTACTGCCTAGATCGCCGATCGCGTCTGGACCGCGACATCGTCACGATTGTAATCCTTAAAGGTGGTAGAGGATTTTTCCTCGTTCATTTTCCACTGAAGCGGACCCGATGAGAGATCTGGGAGCATAGCATCCGCCAATGCGAGCGCGACTTTGATTCGCATGGTCGCTTCAAAAATCGGGGTCTCGCTAGATTTCAAAAGCTCTTGGGTTCGGGCATAGGCCTCAGGCCATCCTATTTCCTTAGGTTCGATCAGGTTGTCATCCCCATTCTCATCAAAAAGTCTCTGAGCAAGCTCTTCCACCTCATGGTCGATCTTAAAGGCTATTTCAGGACCGCTATCGGAGCGTAGTTCAAGTCTATACACCCCCAGCCAAAGCCGTTTGGGGCATTGGTTGTAAGCGATGAGTTAAGAATTGGAAAGCGTTTGCAAAATATTAAAAGAGACAAACGCTCATGTTGAAGAAACTCTGTTTAATTCATAACAAGTAAACAACCTTCCTGAAAAGCTAGATTACATAGCAGTTCAGAGCGCGTAATCATTGGGTTGTTCTGTGTAGACTATTTCCATGGGTATGCCCCGTGAGTCCAACTGAGGGGAAGCGGGCAACGTTTTCAACTTATTGTCGAAGGTGCTGGCGACAACCATGCCGACCAAGGCATCTAAAATATCGTCCTTCGCTACCTCGGATCTCTTGAACTTTATGAGTGATCGATTGGTAAGGTCGCGCCCGTTTGGTAGATGATTTTCCAGCAAGCTTAGCCGCTCTTCGAATCCGGCGGAGCACTTTTTTGAATGTTTCATCGCTTGCCGTTTGTTCAGGCCCCAGAAGCATAATTCGGGGTGAATCTCACGGATTGTATATTCAGAATTTTGGCTAGAAAGTAAGAAGGTATTAACTTCGCGAATTTTATTGATAATATTGAATGCCTGCTTGCTAAGCTTTTTTCCGATGGCGATTACGCTCAGCTCCTTCGCGTCCCTGTATTCAGCAGCTTTAAGCACTGGATAGGCTGGGGCAGGGAAGACAGAAGAGCCCCGAGGTCTACCCAGCGCTTTACGAGCGGCTTTGTCACACGCTCGTTCATCGCTGCCCGAGTCGATCAGCCCGATTGGGATATCTATGAAAATTCTAGAACTTTTTGGAAGGACGCTGGTTAGCTCTTCTAGGTCTGAAGCGACTCCAAAGGATATCGACGTCTGGTCTCTCCGAAAATAGAACCAACCGGCTTTGCAACCATCTACGCCGACTGCTGTGTTCATTTTTCGGGAATCATTTTTTATTTTAGAGATGGAGTATAGAGACTTAGCAACTGGTTTTAGCTTTCTTCTTTAAGAAGTTCATGGGTGATTAGGGACATTGCAAACCTACAGGCATTCCGAAGATGAATGGTAAACAGGGATCTGAATACGCGGATCCCCGTTCTCCCGGTCCTCGGAAAAGCATCTCCAAGGACCTTCTGGATATCAAAATTTAAGTATTGATCTTTCAAACTAATCCCTGAAAAAACCGATATTTCGCTGCATCCAGCCTTTCTTAAAATATTGTGGATTACGTCGGATTCTACTAGCTGAGGAGTGTAGTCTGAAATGCCACCTTTCGGGACAAAGATGGCCATACCAGCCCTCGAGCGGGGGCAGCATCTGGTGGGCCCAAGAATTCTCGTAGCCTTCTGGACACGTGCTACCGGCTCACTAGCATGCCAAGCCCGAAGAGGGCGGACCCGCGCGTGAAGCGAAGGATGTCCAATGTCTTTGATCGCTTTGTTATGTGAGTTCAGTAAAAACGAGATCCTTAATCGATTTCCCGCTGTCTGTATTAACAGGCTTCCTGTCTCTCAGCCTTGCTGCGCCAGAGGCACATTTCGAATGTGGATTCTATTCTCGATAATGTGGCCCCTTATGCGTGCCCTAGCTTGCTGATTACTGGAACTGAATTTCTAGCATTTTGGTTATTCGTCCTGGCAGGCGTATTGACAAAAACGTAGCTTTAGTTGGAGATGCAGCAGGGCTAATTTCTCAATAACCTCGAACTTAAATCAAAAGAATCGACAAGCATGAACAAGCCACACCCCATCCCGCTTTTCGTAATCCTCGCTCTGCTGGCAGTAGCGGCACCATTCGCAACGGTGCAAGCCCAACAGCTCTCCGAGGCGCGAATGGTCCAAATGCTCAAGCGCTTTCCAGAGGCGGATGCGAATGGCGATGGCAAACTGAGCCCGAAAGAATTTCAGGCCGCTACCCAAATGGCTCAAGCGGCCGCCGCGCGAGCGATCCCAAAATTCGATCCGGGATGGGAGGAGGATGAATTTCCGCCGCACGCAGTCAGTTTAAAATCGCCTGAAGAGATAATGGCTCTTTATAAAAGCGGGAAACCGGGGCGCACTTATGCGGAAGCGGCCGATGCGATGTCCTTTCATAAGCCTGCTGACGGCATTCTGCGCATCGTGGGGACGGGCCATAGCTTTACCGCGCCCGGTTATAGAACCTTGCCCGCCATCACTCGCGCCGCTGGTTTCGAGCAACCGCTTAGCTTGCACAACGGGGGAGGGCGTACGGGTAGCGTTAGCTACAAATGGGAGGAGGAAAACGGCATATTTGAGTTCGACGGCAAGCCCCTGCCCAAGCTCCTGGCCGCTATTTCCAATGCGGAATGGGAGGCGATGATCTGGGGCCCCTACACCGCAGACCGCCCAAAATTCTATACGAGCTGGATCGATTTCTGCGAAAAGTACAATCCCGGCATGAAGTACTTTGTCATCGATAGCTGGCCCACGCTGAATCAGGCCCAGATGGTCTTCGGTCTCAAAGGAAACCCGGAATCGGAATCCTTCTTTACGGATGAGGTCTTCGATCGGATAAACGAGGTCGCGGACAAGGGCTTTGCGGACCTTATCAAAGAGGTCCGCGAAACCTCCGAAGAGGTCTATGTCCTTGCAACGCGGGCGGCCATGACGGAAGCGGCCAAACGGTTCAACCGGGGAGAACTCCCCGGCGTGCAAGGCTTGTATAAAGTGATTGGCGGAAAAGAAAATTCCATCTGGGCAGACCAACGCGGCCACTTGGGCCCGGGCTTCGCTCGCCTAGAGGGGTATGTCTTCTATGCTACGCTCTACGGTAAATCGCCTGAACTCATTTCAACGCCTATCAAGTTTAAAAAGCCCTCAAGTTTCCAAAGCGACGAACTTGATGGAGTCTTCCGCGAAATCGCCTGGAAGGCGGTCGCGGAGCATCCTTTTTCCGGCGTTACGGACAAGAACGGGAATGGCATCGGCGATGATCTGGAGTAGCTGGAGGCGTATCCAGTTTTCCGAAAAACCTCTCGCCTAAAATTTTAGCCAAAGAAGAAGTTATATGAGAAACTTCCTCCTAACACTTCTGGTTATCTCCAGTTTTATTGCCATAGGCAAAGGCGCTGCGAATGAGGGTGCTGCAAAACCAATGAACGTGGTGTTCATTCTGGCGGATGACCTCGGTTGGAGCGATACGGAGCTTTACGGCAAAACAAAGCTGTATAAAACGCCGAACATTCTACGTTTGGCCAAGCTTGGTTGCACTTTCAACCGAGCGTATTCAAATTCTCCGCTGTGCTCGCCAACGCGGGCCAGTTTTCTAACCGGGCAAACACCTGCCCGTCACGGCAGCACGCAACCGAGGCATCACACGACAAATGTCATTTTGAAGGCGGAGTTGGCAAAACGGGCTAAGCCCTCCGAAAAGGCGCTGCCTGTAGTGAGTGCGACGCGCCTGGATACGAATTTGCCTACCATCGGAAAAATGATGCAACAGGCGGGATATGCCACGGCCCACTTTGGCAAGTGGCATTTGGGAGCGGAGCCTTACAGTCCTTTGCAGCATGGCTTCGCCATCGACATACCGCATCACACCGGTCCCGGTCCTGGGAGGACGTACGTCGCTCCCTGGACTTTCAGACATATCAAGGAGAACTATCCAGGGGAGCACATCGAAGATCGTATGAGCGAAGAGGCGGTCAAGTGGATGGACAAGGTTTCGGGAGAAGATAAGCCCTTTTTCATGAACTACTGGATGTTCTCGGTTCATGGTCCCTGGAATGCCAAGGAGGAGCTGATCGAGAAATACAAAGAAGCGATCGATCCAAGTAACGAGCAGATTTCCGCTACCTATGCTGCCATGGTACACTCGCTTGATGACGCGGTGGGAGTGCTGCTGGCTGCGATTGAACGCAAAGGCATCGCAGATAATACGGTGATCATTTTCACTTCCGACAACGGTGGAAATATTCACACTAGGCTGCCTGAAGGGGGAGGCATTCCGGTCACATCGAACACGCCGCTACGTGGCGGCAAGGCTTCGATGCGTGAGGGCGGGGTGCGCGTGCCTACCATTGTCGTCTGGCCAGGATTGACCACGCCCGGCAGTCGGAGCGACGAGATTATTCAAACCTCGGACTTTTACACAACTATCCTCAAGGGGCAGGGTATCGCTCTTCCGGGAAACCACCCAGTGGACGGCATTGATATCAGGCCCGCCCTGAAAGGCCAGAATCTGGACCGCGACGGGATCTTCACTTACTTCCCGTGTATTGTTCCGGTGTCGGAATGGTTGCCGCCTTCTATGTCCGTGCACTCGGGCAACTATAAAATGGTGCGCGTCTTCCACGGAGGCGAAAACGGACAGCACGATTATAAGCTCTACGACCTTTCAATGGACATTAGTGAGTCAAATAATATGGCTGCGAAGATGCCGGAGCGCACGGAAAGACTGGATCGGATGATCGAAGAGTACTTGAAGGAAACCGGAGCGGTTATCCCGATGCCCAACCCGAATTTCGATCCGAAGCAATTTGACCCGGCCGCGATTGGTGTGAGACCCAGAGGCAAGAATTAGAAAACTAAAGCCTAATCACCGTACCATATGACTCCTCGGAGCAATACCATATAGGTTACTATCACAAG
This sequence comes from Candidatus Pelagisphaera phototrophica, assembly GCF_014529625.1. Lineage (GTDB taxonomy): Bacteria > Verrucomicrobiota > Verrucomicrobiia > Opitutales > Opitutaceae > Pelagisphaera > Pelagisphaera phototrophica. Next base: position 2,948,927 of record NZ_CP076039.1, on the reverse strand, counting down.
CAGGTTCCTTTTCAACAGGATACTTACCGATAAGTTGTGGCCATATGATGGCTTCTTTCGTCCTTGAGTCCTTCGCTTTGGGGACCGTTTCCTCATCGGCGTAAAGGGCCACAGCTACGCAATCAGGCAACTGGAGCGATAGTGCAACCTGGGGTAAATCGGCTTCGTCTGGCAACGAGGAAGACGTAACGATTCCGATGGGTGTAACTGCGAATGGATCGAAGACCCGAAATGGCCGCCTTCGTGAATTCCAGAGTCATTCCTCGCCTCGCGCGAAGGCTTCGAATTCCTCTTTGCTACTGGCTCGCTGTGTTTCGCCTGCCTCTAATTGGGCGAAACCAATGGCTGCTTCACGTTTTAACCATTCGTTTTCGGCCTCCTGTTTCGGTGACAAGCGAAGCGCTTCCAGAAAGAGGGAATGTCATTGTCGACAGTTCAACCTTTTGGTTACATTTTTGGTGGTTGATTCCGGAAGGAAAACGAGCGAGGACAGAGTTGTTCGTTTTCCAATTATCCCGGTCACCTATTTCTCCGATCAAAAAAAACCAAACCAACAAGTCATGAAACCTATCCACTCATTCTCTAAAGTTGCTCTATGCGCGGCGATTTCTATCCTTTTCGCTTTCGGAGCCTTGGCTGCGGAAGAGAAGACCTTCAAGAAGATTTTCAACGGTAAGGACCTCTCAGGTTGGGAAGGGTTACCTCAGTTCTGGTCGGTTCAGAATGGTGCCATCACTGGCAAGACGGATGACGACAATGTGGTCGATCCAAACACCTTCATTGTATGGCAGGGGGGAGAAGTGGCGGATTTCGTATTGCGCCTGAAATTCAAGATCGTGGGAAATAACGACGATGGCTGGGCTAACTCGGGCATTCAATACCGGGCCAAGGTATTGGATAAGGCCACGTTTTCTGTAGGAGGCTACCAAGCGGATTTCGAAGCGGGGACCAAGTACTCAGGGATTCTCTACGAAGAAAGGGGGCGTGGCATCCTGGCCTTGCGCGGTCAGAAGGCGGAAGTGCATCCCATCCCGGAAGGCAAAAAGAAGCCTGAAATCAAAGTGACGGGCAGTGTGGGCGATTCGGATGAAATTCAGGCCGCGATTAAGCAGGGCGATTGGAATGACTATCGCATCGTCGCGAGAGGGAACCGACTAATGCATTTTATCAATGGCCATAAAGCAGTGGATGTGACGGATATGGATGCGGCGAAGGCCGCCAAGTCTGGCATCTTGGCGTTGCAACTGCACAAGGGAAAGAACATGACCGTGCAGTTTAAGAATATCCGTTTGAGGCAGTAGCGAAGGCTTCCGATACTACCATTGTTAAATAGCAAACTTTTATGAGCCCCAAATAGTATTACTAAGAACAAAATCAATTCGCCCCTTTCTTGTCCCATCTTGGCCTTAACCTGCTTCGCTTTAGCAAGTCAGACTGCCGCAGCGGAGCCATCCTTTCCAGAACTTGAAACGCTCATAGCGTCGGCAGATTCCAATCTCAAAATTCCTGGCGGATCCGTGCGGGTTGTCGAAGATGGCGAAATTATTTTCGATCGTTACTTCGGCACGTTCTCTGAGGATTCGAAAATCCCCTGGGACGAGCAAACGGTCGTCGCGATAGCCTCGATCAGCAAATCCGTCACCGCTACACTGGTTGCCGTTCTCGTTGGTGAAGGAAATCTCTCTTTCGATGATCCGATCGCCAAGTACCTCCCGGAATACGCTGAGCTCAAGCTACAGAACAGCGATCAATCCATTCGTTCCCCAACGATCGCGGAGTGCCTCTCCCATACCGCAGGGTTTCCGGGCGGCACGATGGGCAAACTCCCAAAGAATTCTCCCGTGAAACGTGGCGATCAAGCTGAAGTAGCCCGCCACTTGGCGACTCAAGGGTTGGCAGCTCGTCCCGGCACGCAATATGCCTACACCTTTAGAGGATACGCTGCCGTTTCCAGATTGATAGAAGTCGTCACAGGTCGCCCGATCGCCGAGGTGATGCGCGAAAAGCTTCTCTCTCCTCTGGGCATGAATGAAACGACCTTCACTCTCGGAGTATCGCTCGTTCGTCGCCTTCCGCTTTTCGCCTCTCGTGCCGAGGGACGAAGCGACGAGGAAGTCGCTGCTCAAATCGAACGCTATCGGGCTGAAAGAGGACCGTTTGTCAACACAGCGGGCTCATTGATATCCACCCCTAATGATCTCCAGCGTTTTCTCCAGTTTCACGCCGATAAAGGCCTTGTCGGCAGCCGGCAAATCGTGCCTGCGTCCGTATTGGCCAAACTCTACCGGAAACAACCCGCAACCAAGAACTACGGTCTGGGCTTCAACCTTCGCGGGGGCGGGGTCGTCGGACACGGGGGAGCAACTGGAACTTCAGCCAGCGCCGACCTCAAAACCGGCCGTATTCTTATCGTCTTTACCCAAGCTGGCAGTCCAAGTGCTCGACCCCTCATCTCGGGAGCCGCTAAGGTCGGGTTTCCTCAGGCACTCTCATCGAAGGACCGGCCTTAATTTAACTATTAGCATCCTGATAACAACTACTATATATCCTATGAAACGCTTTAAATATAAACCTGCAAAATTCGTGTTCGCGTTTGCATGCGCGGTGTTGCTTCTGTCCGTTGGCCTTTTCGGGCAAGTAAAAACGCCGACGCACGCGAAAGTCTCCTACGGTGCGGAGGACAGGCAATGGCTGAATCTCTATTTGCCGTCCGGCAATGAGCCGACCCCTGTGTTTTTATACGCCCATCATAATGGATCGACAGCTGATGATGTTCAAAGTAACTGGGCGGATTCGACGGTAGCGGCAGGAATTGCGATCGTTAGCTGGGAATCCATTGCGAAGGTTAAAGGCATGGCCGATTTTCAAACCTGCGCGGCGGATGCGAAGGTTATGTTCGCATGGGTGAAAGAGAATGCAGCGACCTATAATATCGATGCTGAAAAGATCTTTATTGGAGGGCAATCGCGGGGGAGCTTTGTGAGCTGGGAACTCGCCCACAGTCTGGACCCAAGTATTGTAGGGATTTATATGGGACAGGCTCTTCCAGGGGAATCTTTCAATGAACGTTTGTTAGAGCCGATAACAAAAAAGGCACCACCCATCTTTCTTGCCTACCGCAAAGAACCGGGAGTGGTAGGGGATATTCACGATCCCGCCCATGGACTGAGGGTGGTGGAGAGATATAAAGAATTGGGCCTCGGAGATAGCGCTGAACTCGTGCATAGCCTTAGCGAAACGAAGAATAGTCAAGTGATGCAATTCGTCCCGAAATTCGTGCGTTCGGTAGTGAAGTTTTCGGGGAATTAGAAAATGAAGTACAACTACAAAAGAGGAGAATCTAAATGAATATCAAAACGTTAATTTTCATGCTGATCGCAGTCCCCGTTTTGTCGACGGGCGCTTATGCCGTTCCAGCCGATGAGATCGACTGGGGATGGAGTATTGGGCCGACCTTTCCAAATGGAGCCTATGGTCCTAGAACTGATGTTGATCCGGAACTTACTGGGGACAATCACTTGTTCGATGTCTGGGCGCCCGACGGGGATGGCTTATACCCTGTCGTGATCTATGCGCATGGAGGAGGATTCGGATCTGGGGACAAGGTGAAGGCGATCGGCAGTATGCCGAAACTACCAGGAAACGAGATCGTCTTTATTAGTATCAATTACACCTTAAAACAAGGACCTCAAAAAGCAATCCAAGACGGTATTGACGCGGTTGATTATATAATAGAAAACCATGAAAAGTATAAGATCGATCCTGACAAAATATTCCTGAGCGGGAATTCTGCTGGCGGCATCATGATGAATCACATCATCTTCGACCGGAAGACGCCGGGCGTCATAGGCGCATGGCATAGTGCGTATTACAAAAAACAGTTTGCTGATCTAAGTGTAGATAACCTTAGAGAAGTAGGTATCCCGATTGCAATTTCAATGGGCCACCTGTATCCAGAAGACAAAGGTCATAGCGCGCTTGCCGCCGTTACGCTTCTGGAGAAAAACGTGGCCGCCGGAAATTCCGGAATGTGGATCGGTAAAGATAAAGAATCGGGTTCTGTTGTCCAAGTATGGTTAAACGGAAAGTGGATAAAAAACGCGAGTGAAGACATCGATACCAGAGAAAGTTATCCGAGCATGGCAGAGTGGATACATTCGATCATCGAACAGAATTAGGCCAGAGGGCCATTTTTGCTGAGGCCAAAATCGAAAAATTCATGAAGCAAGCATTCGCATTTTTGTTTTTCGCATCCTTTCTATGCGGTTTGGGTGTTTCAGCTAGCGAAAGGCCAAATGTTGTGCTGATTCTGGCGGATGACCTGGGTTGGTCTGGTTTAGGTTGCTATGGTAGCACATTCTATGAAACACCGAATATAGATCGGCTGGCTTCCGAAGGAGTACGGTTCACCGCGGCCTATTCAGCGGCCTCAAACTGTGCTCCCTCACGTGCCTCGATTATGAGCGGACAATACACACCCTCCCACGGCATCCTTTACGTCGGACCTGGCACCTACCAGGAACGTTACAAAGAGTATAATGGAAATCTAAAGAAGTTCCGCATGCTTCAGCCGAGGGGGAAGACTGAACTCCCACCCGTAGACCAGGTGGAAACGATGGCTGAATGCCTCAGGAAAAATAACTATCGAACGGTATTCTTCGGAAAATGGCATCTTGGCATGGGTAAGAATCACCCGGGAAAAAGAGGCTTTGATGTTGCCATTGAAAGTCATGGGAAGCATTTCGGATTCAAAACCACCCCGGAGACCGAGCCTACCGAAGGGCAGTACTTAAGCGATTTCTTTTCCGATCAAGCTGCGAACTTTATCCGAGAATCTGCAAAAGGGAATGCTCCGTTTTTTCTCTATTATGCCGATTTCCTTGTGCACAAGCCGTTGGAGGCCAAACAGGCTTTGCTTGACTATTTTGGCAAAAAGGCGTCCGGCGAATATCAAAAGAGTCCCATGGGTGCAGCCATGATCAAGTCACTGGACGACTCGGTCGGTAAGATTCTCGCTGCGGTCGACGACGCGAAGGTCAAGGATAATACTCTAGTAATCTTCACTTCCGATAATGGCGGTCTGGCTTATGAAGAAGATGGTATCAGGGATGTAAATACGAGCAATTTTCCGCTACGGGGACGTAAGGGTAGTGTGTATGAAGGTGGGTATCGTGTTCCCTGGATAGTAAGCTGGCCAGGCCGGATGTCGCGCGGCAGGGTCGTAGACGGTCCTGTTCACCAGGTGGATCTATACCCCACGATAATAGCGGCTACCGGTACCGACCGACCTCCGCAGGAACTGGATGGCATGAATCTTCTACCATTATTCCGCGACCAGGAAACAAATCTGGAACGCCCGATTTACTGGTATCTTCCAGGTTACAGTGCGTTTCACGAACCGAGCGTTATAATTCGCAAGGAAGGCTGGAAACTGATCGAGAGTCTTGAGGACGGATCGCCTCAACTGTTTCATCTTCCCTCGGACATCGCAGAGACAATCGACCTCAGCTCCAAGAACCCTGAATTAGTTTCTGAACTCAGTGCACTGGCCAATCTCTGGCTCGATGAGACTGAGGCTCCACGAATGACTCCGAATCCTGAGTTTGATGATTAATGCCAGATCGATCGCCACTCATCCTGATGAACCCTGCAAGAACCGATAGATATAGCCTGAGCATAAAAAAGGTTCAGACGCAAAACTCTAACTTCTTCGCTGTCACAATAAGTTTCCGCCTGATCCTTGTCCTGACATATTGAATTTGTATGATTTAGTTTATAGATTGTGAGAGAGTGTCCTTTCACGGTTTGTAGAAAGTTGGCGACCCTGGCCCCACCGGCAAGCCCAGAGTAAAGGTCCAAAGGATAAAGAAGCTGCTCCAGACGATGATGAAGAAGGTGGTATAGGGCAGCATGATCGCGATCATTGTTCCCACGCCCAGATTCTTGTCGTACCGCGTCGCCCACGCGAGGATAAGGCCGAAGTAGCTCATCATGGGCGTGATGATGTTTGTGGTGGAATCTCCAATACGATAGGCTGCCTGGATGGCTTCTGGCGCATATCCAATGAGCATAAGCATTGGCACGAAAATAGGCGCTGTTACCGCCCACTGCGCGGAAGCGGAGCCCAATGAAAGGTTGATGACGGCGCACATAAGGATAAAGAAGATGAAGACCATCGGGCCCGTCATGCCGGTATCTTTAAGGAACTCCGCGCCAGTAACCGCGCCAATTGCTCCGAGTTTGGTCCAGCCGAAGAAGGCGACGAACTGCGCGGCGAAAAATACTAGTACGATATAAAGGCCCAAGGATGCTAGGGCCTTGGCCATGGAATCTATGACATCCCGATCCGTCCGCATGGTGCCGACCGCTCGGCCATAGGCATAGCCCGTCGCGATGAAGAAGATGAGGATCCACACAACGAAACCGCGGAAGAACGGCGAATTTATCCGGTCTCCGGTCTCCGGATTGCGAAAGACACCCCATTCCGGAACCAAGGTCAGTGCCATCAGACCCAGCACTCCTGTGAGCGCGATCAAGGCCCAGAAGAGCCCCTTCTTCTCATCGTCGGAGAGCCGCTCCATCATTCGCTTATCGAGAATGGTCGGTTCGGCCCGGGAGGAATCGTATTTGCCCAGTTTGGGCTCTACGATGAAAATGCTCACTAGCGAGCCCACAACCATTATCAAGAAAGTCGATGCGACCATGAAATACCAATTGGCGGTTGCCACTACGACATAATCCGGATCGATCAAGCGAGCCGCTTCCTGCGTGATACCTGCCAAAAGCGGATCGATCGTCCCAATCAGGACATTGGCGCTATAGCCGCCAGAGACCCCCGCGAAGGCGGCGGCCATCCCTGCCAAAGGATGCCGATCGAGCGCATAGAAAATGGCGCCCGCTAGGGGGATCAGAACCACATAGCCGACTTCTGAAGCCGTGTTCGAAACGATGCCTGCAAAAACGATGGCAACGGTCACGATGTGGCGAGGCGCCGACAAGACCATGCAGCGGACCGCTGCAGACAAAAGCCCAGAGCGCTCTGCGACACCGACGCCCAGCATCGCGACCAGTACAACGCCCAACGGTGCGAAGCTCGTGAAGTTCGTCACGAGATTGGTGAAGATCATGCGTATGCCATCGGCATTCAACAGACTCACCGGGCGGATCATCCCGTCTTCTGCCACGCCGCGCGTACCGGCAGGTCTAGGATCCTCGACTGCAAGTCCCATCCAGCCGAAAATCCCCGAGAGGAGGACGATGCCGACGGCCAGAATGGCAAACAAGGTCACCGGATGCGGAAGAAAATTGCCCAACCATTCAACGGTATCGAGAAAACGGGTAAAAGGGTTACGGCGCTTAAGGGGTTGCGGCGTTGGGGCATTCGTCATAGCTTGAGTCTTCGTTCTAAAGTATCAGGTGCTTGTACCCCTAGATGTGTCAATCCTCCTGCTACAAATTCCTCTAGCGGTTGACCCTTCGACTTGGCTCAGGCTCTGCGACATCTCTTCGACTTTAGTCGACATTGCCGGAGGAGAGGTTCCTGCGACGGACGGCAAGAGTTTGTTTTCCGTGTTAAAAGGAGAAACCTCTCATGACCGCGAACGGGCTTTTCGGATTCATCAGGCCGGCGGTTATACACAAAGAGCAATTCGCAATAAAGAATTCAAACTTGGCTGGAATCCGGAACGGGAAATGGATTACTACCTCGATGTTTTGATGGAGCCCAAGATCAATAAGTTCTTTGCCAAAGCCTGGAGAGAACGGCTGGGAAAAGCCAAAACGGATCCTGCGGCACAAGCGAAAATCGACCATGTTGTGAAGCATCCTGAGTTTGAACTTTATAATATCCAGGAGGATCCTTGAGAGTTGGATAACCTCGCCGATAATCCCGAATACAGTCCAATGTTAGAAGCGATGCATACCCAACTTAAGGCCGATATGAAGGCGTTGAATGATGCCTTTTCAACGGTAGACCCCAAAGATCTAAAACGGGCAAAAAAGGCGCAAGCGGAACAGGTAGAGAAAGTTGAGAAAACGGAGAAGCCGGAAAGGGTGGAACCGATGGCATTAACGGAAAAGCAGAAAAAAAGGGAAACGAGGAATCTCGCGAGACAGAAGGCCAAAGGAAAATAAACAGATAAGAAAGCTATTAATGAATCGACATTATTTCATGTGTTTTGCTCCTTCAGTGTCCTGCAGGATGATAATGGGTTCGTCAGCCTGGATCTTTAATCCACGGTTTGCCGAACTGAATCCGATTCCGTCTTGATGGGCTCGGGGAAACGCCTCGACCCAGGAGTATTTGATACTCTAGTTATCTAGAGGGGTATCGTCAAACGGCCACTGGCCACCCGCTTTCAAACGTGTTTGCGGTTAGCCTTTCTAAAAGCTTTCTTGCACCTACCCTGTCCCTATTTTGAATCTGGCTGACGTATCGGCTTACCGAATACTCGGTGCCCATGCCCAATCTTTTTTGCAAGTGGTATTACAGTCCTCCGATTTCTTGTAGGAGCGCCATTAATCGATTCTTGCCCTGCCGCACGCTCGGATGAAGCGCCCTAGAATCCACGCGGATTGCGTCCATTGCCACGCACTCGCTGCTGCTTAGGCATAGGAGGAGTCTCCAAATAGAGGCTGTACCACGCATCCCCCAATCCTGCATTGGAGAAACTCTTTACACGTTGGTTGGCTAGGTGCTCCCAGTTTCTGATGATGGTTGCGTCACCAGTGGCCTTTTTAGCCTTCAACAATACCCGACGGGCTTCATCAGGCTCGCCAACCTTAACGTAGATCCACGACATCAAGCCGTACAGCAAAGTGCCGCTATCGCCCCGAGACCATCTAATCCGGCGCCTGTAGACTTTTTTCGCGCCCTCCAAATCATCGTTTTGATAACACCGGGCTATCCTCATGGCCGCCGCCATGGGATCCATCATCATCGGGCCCCTCAGGAAACCGCAGGTGGCGAGGATCTCGTCCGCCTGCTCGAAATCTTTGAGCTGGTAGTGAAACTGCATGCGCATGGTTGCAATCTGGCGGCCCATGAGCACGGACCACTTCTGGAAAGGCTCGAGCCCCTTGGTGAGCTCCAGTGCTTCCTTTAACATGGCCTTTTGATCCATCTCGAGTTGGCGTTGTATTTGCTTAACGTTGCCGCCAGGCTTGTTCTGGAATTGCTGCACCTTCCGCTGCATGCGCCTCTGAGCCGTTTGCATGTGTTCCTGAAGCGCGCCTTGGGCCTTGGACAATTTTTTCCGAACCAGGCATCCGACCAAGAAAAACGAGCCAGCGAATCCGGCAAGGCTTAGGAAGACCGTCATCCCGGTGCTAACTTGCGAAGCGATCAAGGCGGTTGCGATTGCGCTAGCGATCAGTGCTGAAATGAAAAGTGAAAGCATACCCTGAGACCTTTTTGTCTAATAAATTTATTCCGTACAGTGATTTGTCTGAAGATGCATGGGAGGGGCTCAAATGAGGGTCAATGTTTACTTCTCGATACATTGACGAGCCGGGCAACCGGGCCAGACCTTGAATCTCATTATTCTCGACACCCGATGTCCCATCTCATCCACATCGCTGATCAAAAGAACGCTGCTGGCAGGGGTTGTCTCATGAGTAACCTTGGTTGGAAGGGATGAGAGTGCGATATGATTTTTCTTGGTGATCCAATCATTTAGGAGCATGCTGGGTCACAGTACTTCACGTTTTCTTGTTTATTCACCCCGTTTTTGAACCCATGAATTTCTTGTACTCGACGATTCATTTCTGCACCGTTCCCCGGTTTTTCACTATGTTACTGGCTGCTCTGATACTAGTGCCCATTGCATTCGGTTCGTTTGAGCCGCAGAAGGCATCTTAGCTCCCGGCTTTCTTCCCGGTAGGACATTTAGTCGAACCCAACCAAGATATGAATCCTGACACTCGCATCGCCATCAACGCTCAACCTGTGTCGAACGGCCCTGAGGTTTCCGTGCAACCACAGGCACCACCCGTGCGGGTGCTTGAGCCGCTGGCGGCGAAGCTCGAACCGTCTCGAAAAATCGCCTACAAATCAGTGGGCAAGGGGCGTGCTCTCGAATTGCATGTTTTCGAACCGGAGGAGCACGACGCTTCAAAAGACAGGCGACCGTGTATTCTTATCATTCACGGAGGCGGATGGACCGGAGGGGAGCCGCGGGTGTACTACACGATCGCCGATCATTACGCTAAGAAAGGGATGCTCGCAATTAGCCTGCAATATCGGCTCATGAACGCGAAGGAGGGCGTAACGGTATTCGATTGCGTGAAGGACGGTCGTTCGGCGATGAGATGGCTGCGGGCACAGGCATCGACGTTGGGAATCGATCCGAATCGGATTGCGGTAACCGGCGGTTCGGCGGGTGGTCATGTCGCACTGGCAACGGCAGTTTTCGAGAATGGCCCCGAGGTCGACGCCGCAAGGGATGATCTTTCCATATCGTGTATCCCGGATTTACTGATTCCCCTGAATCCCGTGGTTGACACCTCGGCGGATGGATACGGACAAGGGAAGATCGGGAAACGCTGGAGGGAGCTGTCTCCACTACATCATGTTAAGCGTGATCTGCCACCGATGCTGATCTGTCATAGCACCGGGGATACGGTCACGCCCTATACGGGCGCCGCCCGGTTTGCGGAGTTGTCCAAGGCGGCGGGCAACGACTGCCAGCTATTCACGTTCGAAGGCGGTCGGCATGGCTGGTTCATTTTCGATCTAGAGCACTATGCGACTATCTTGCACGTGATGGATGTTTACCTAATAGAAAAAGGATTTCTTTAGAAGATACCGGAAAGCCGTACCCGTAATCAGCCATCGTTGGGTCTACCCAAAAAGAAGAGAGAACATTAGTTCGGATCATTTACACAGAAAAAATTGCAGGCTTTCCGTAGCCTCATACAGCCTGTTCTTATTTCAACCAGACACTCAATATTTTGTTTTCCTCAATGGGCTGGGCCGCACCCGCAGTGCTGCGCCCCTCTTTGATGTAACGCTCCACGATATTGCGCATATCTTCGGCGATTTCCGGATGGGAGCTGTAAAGGTTTTCAGTTTCTTTGGGATCGGCTTTTAGGTTGTAGAGTTCAAACCCTTTTTTCATCTGAATGAGTTTCCAGTCTCCTTTGCGAATCCCCAGTTGCCCTTCAATGCTGCAGTGCACCACCGGAGCTCTCTCAAAACTCTCGCCACGTAGGGCCGGCAGGAAGCTGACGCTATCTTCCGCGCTGTTGTCTGGAAATTCGACAGAGAAGTAATCGGCTAAAGTCGCCATGATATCGCTCACGCAAATAACTTCCGAACGGCGCTTGCCCGCCTTGGTAAGACCGGGCCAGCGAATCATGAAAGGAACACGGTGCCCGCCTTCGTAGAGCTCGCGTTTTTTGCCGCGTACACTGTAGTTGAATGTAGCTGCCGAGTCGGGCCAGTTCTTTTTAGCAAAGCTAATTTCCGTTCCGTTATCGGTAGAAAAAATGAGAATCGTGTTGTCGCGGATGCCGGCGTCTTTGATCGCCTGTTCAACTTGCCCGAGAACCCAGTCGGTTTGGTAAATCCAGTCGGCATAGACGCTGTCGGGAACCTGGCCTTTACCGATAAATTCGGCATCCGGTACGATAGGAGAGTGCGGCGAAGTAAGAGAAAAATACAGGAAGAAGGGTCTCTCTTCAGCGGCTTTTTCCTTGATATAGGCAATGCTTTTCCGGGTGATAACAGGCAGGTCTTTTTCAAAATTCCAATCGGGGACCATCAGACCGGCGGCGCCGGTATAGTCATTGTTGCGTTCAGGCATTCTAAACGGTTTAAACATGGTGGGGATTTCCAGAATATGGTCGTTTTCGTGCCAGGTGTAAGGCGGGAAGTTGGGCATGCCGCTGCCGAAATAGGTGTCGAAGCCAGCTCCCAGAGGGCCGCCGCCGATGCCTCCGGGCTGCATAGCTCTCTGCCAGTCCACCAGGCTCTCCTCCGGTGTGGCTCTGTCTGACTTCGGCCGTAGTTGCGGCTCGTCACTCTTAAAGGGCCACTCCCAGCCTAGGTGCCACTTACCGATGCAGGCCGTGTCGTAACCGAGACCTTTCAGTATCTTGGGCAGGGTTAGTCTTTCCTTCTCAATCGCTGAAGACTCATAGGGTCTAAGGACTCCGTTTTTGAGGACGCCACGCCAGGGGTAGCGCCCGGTGAGCAGCGCGTAACGAGTCGGCGAACAGACTGAACTCGGGGTGTGCGCATCCATAAATGATTCGGCGTCACGGCTCAACTGGTCGAGGTGGGGCGTCGGGGCCTGAAAAGTGGGATTGTAAGCCTGGACTGAGTCAATCCCCATATCGTCGGCAAAGACGATGATGACATTCGGTTTTTCCGCAGCTGTCAGGAAGTTCCCGCTCAAGATAAAAAGCGCGATAGGAAACGCCAGTTTCAGCATGGTTCTAATCCTCATCTAGTTAGCAATTAAGAGTTGGTGGCTGCTTTCCGGGAGTTGTTGATAGGAAATGATTGTCTCTCTGGGCTCTAGTGGTCAAGTCGCCTAATACTCGGTGCGTTCGCTGCAATGGTTCCGATTTGATTCGGAGTTGAGTTTGATAGTGAGATTGTTAGCAAGCTCGATTCTCGGTATCGATTTGTTGATCTCTATTTGAAATAGGGTTTTAGTAACGATCTCTTTGATAGCTGAGACGATTTCGGGAACTGGATAGGTTGACAGATTGGCTTTGGAAATGGATTCTAATTGGTAGGATTAATTATCGTTCTTATGAAAAAAATACCCTTTTCTGCATCGGCATCGAATCGCCGCCAGTTTTTGAAAACCTCGTCGCTTCTTGCGGGAGGTGCCTTTGTTGTGCCTCGATTTTCGATTGGGCAATCCGGACAGTCTGCGAACAACAAGCTTAATATTGCGTTTATCGGAGTCGGCCCAGGTCAGGGCAGAGGAAATCTGACGCAAATGGCCAACGAAAATATTGTAGCATTTTGCGATGTCGATCCTGCTCAGATTGCGAAGACCAAGGAGAAATTTCCAAATGCTCGTACGTTTAGCGATTACCGCGAAATGTTCGACAATATGGGCAATCAGATCGATGCGGTCGGAATTGCGACTCCGGACAATACGCATTTCGTCGCGGCGATGGCAGCAGCAGATTTGGGTAAGCACCTCTTTGTTCAGAAGCCTTTGGTTCACAATATCTATGAGCTAAGAACGCTTTGCGAAAAGACTCGGCAGAATAAGCTCGTTACTCAGATGGGAAATCAGGGGCGCGCTTTCGATGGAATGCGTCATATCAAGGAATGGTTCGACGCGGATGTGCTAGGGGAGGTGCGAGAAGTTATTGCGTGGACGAATCGGCCTAATGAAGGATACGGTTTCCGGTCCGGCGAGAGAAAGAAATTGCCTGACGCTCAACCAATTCCGCAGGGTATGGATTGGGACAAATGGATTGGGCCAGCTCCTATGACTGGTTTTAGCGAAGACTTGCATCCGGGCTACTGGCGCGGTTGGTGGGATTATGGGTGTGGAGGATTGGGCGATATTGGCTGCCACACGATCGACATTCCGTACTACGCTCTTCAGCTCGGTCATCCTACGAAAATTGAGGTAGAATTGGCTGGTGAGCCAAATTTGATCTACACGCCTAGCGGTAGCGTTGTAACGTATCATTTTCCAGCTCGCAACGGGTTGCCTCCCGTAAAGGTCAAGTGGATTGAAGGTCCGACGGTGCCGAAGATGGCGAAGGATTTTGAAGCGGCTCAAGCGGTCTCACTAGCCAAATCGGGGAGTAAGGAAGAAGCGAAAACCTATGCTGATGGCATTTTCATGGTAGGAAAAAAGCAAACGCTCTTTTCGCCGGGTATGCGTCCCAATAGTCCGCGTCTTTATGATGAAGACGTTTGGCAAGAGTTTCGCCGAAACCGTCCACCTCAAACATTGCCGCGAATTAAAGGAGGGAATATTCAAGAGTGGATACGAGCCGTAAAGGGGGAGGGGCCGAGACCTGGCTCGCATTTTGACTATGCCGAAGGATTGACGGAGTTAATTTTGCTCGGAGCGTTGGCCATTCGCACGGGTAAGAATATCGAATGGGATTCGAAGAAAATGAAAATAACGAATGAACCCTCCCTTAATAAGTACATAAAGCCAAAGGCTCGCAAGGGTTGGGGTGAGTACTATCGTGGTTGATTTTAGTATCCTATCAGCGGTAGCCGCACGAGAGTGCATGACCTTAATTGTCTGATTCGGAGCCAGCGAAGTCTGAAAAGGGCGCGTAATCGGTCGCGGATCAAAGTGAGCAAACGGATAACCAAATCAACGACTCTCTTTTGTCGGGTCGGAACCTCAGGTTCCGGCCTTTTGTTTTTGTGTGAGAATATTTCAAAGGATGTTAGTCTAACACTTCTTTGAGAAATGGTAGAAGTCGCTTTGTCCGTTCCGTGGCACCTTCGGCGGTGGTGTGGTGGCTGGTGTCGTAGAAGAGCTCGATGTCTTGGACGAAATCCTCAGGTTTGCCGAGGAACTCTAGTCCCATTGAGGATGTGAAGTTGGTGATGCGATGGATGCTAGCTTTTACTTTGGGGTGCTCGAGATCTAGCTTTGGGTTCCGGGCCATGGGGAGCCAGGACATGAGGATTTGCACATTGTTTTCACGGGCCCATTTTGTGAACTCTTTGAAGTCATGTCGGGTCATTACGGATACAGGATGCAAGTCCATTAGATAATAATCGTGCGTTCCGCGCCAAAGAGTGTGGTTGCTTTGCACGAAATCGCCATGACGATTGAGGGTCAGGTAGTTGTAATAAGCAGGGATTTCGCCAGCGTATCGACCGTCCCATTGATCCTCGAGGTTTTCGATCACTTTCTTTGGAGGGAGTGGTTTGAGGTGCTTCTCGAAGTCACCCGTCAACTGGCCGAGACGTACGAAGTCTCCGGCCAGGACTTTCCGCCAAGGCAGACTTTTCAGGAACTGGGCTTTTCGGCGAAGAGACAGGCTCCAGAAGAACTCGGGTTCCCAGATCGTTATCTCGTCTGCCGCATAGCTGGAGTAGTTGTTCCGAAAGTACATGGAGTTTTCCAATCCCAGAATCACCGCGTCACCTGGTTTGGCGAAAAGCCGGACTTCGTCGAAGCAGAACTCGAGCGGCATGTTGATATTGAAGGCAAGATTTACTACGTCAAATCCTGTCTCCGCCTGCAACAGGGGCGAATCGAACCCGAACCAAGTGCTGGATCCTCCTTGTAGCCAAATAGTGGGTCCCTCGACGGATTCGGCGATGTGGTGTTTTGCGATCCGAACTTCGCGATTTAAATGATGGGGCCACCAGGGCATGCCGAGATGAACGCAGAAGAGAATCACTGCGATGGCAAATGCTGCCAATAGCGAGAGGAGAAACCAGACTATGAATTCCTTAGCGTTCATGTTCAGAATCGAAAGTAGATAAAGGGGGTCGTCTGAAAAGTACCGCTTTGAATAATAACTATCACAATGATGATGGCCGTCAGAAACGCAGCCCGTTTCTTGAATACGGGGGCCTCGTTGAGCGGATGGGTGAGCCAGGAAAGGGGTCGGGGGAAGCACAGAACCAAGGTGAGTGCTACGAGAACTTGAAGAGACGATAACATGATTTCAGAAAAAATGAAATGGCCGGCATGAACCCCATTGATGAGTCCCGGATACCATTCGAGGAAGTGAATCGCGTAATGAACGGTTTTCCAGGAATCCACTGGTTCGAGCGTTTTGAGAAACTCGCTCAGAGGAAGGCCATCTGCGGTAATCCATCCGAACTCACCGAAGAGCGCTTGAAAATAACGGACTGATTCGTTTAAACTGTCTGATCGGAAGAGCGTCCAGCATAGTGTCACGCTCAAAAAAGTCAGTGCCCACGAGAGTTTGGTCGGGAGCTTGATCGGGCTGTTTTTCCAGAGGTGGTTAATTGCTAGAAGCGTGCCATGGGCGAGACCCCAAAGCAGGAACGTGTAGTTCGCGCCGTGCCAGAGCCCGGCAATGGTCATCGTTAGAATCAAGTTAGAGTACTTTCGGAAAAACCCGCTGCGACTGCCGCCGAGGGGTATGTAGAGGAATTTTTTGAAAAAAGTGGAAAGGGTAACGTGCCATCGTCTCCAGAAATCAATGATATTGATGGCTCGATAGGGGGAAGCAAAATTTTCGGGAAGCCGAATTCCAAAAAAGCGACCCAGTCCTAGAGCCATTTCTGAGTAGGCGGAAAAATCGAAATAGATTTGCAGAGAAAATGCGAGAAGTCCCAACCATGCGCTGAACGCGGATAGGCTTTCTCCTTGAGCGCTCAGCGCGAATGCGGAATCGGCGATGGGAGCTAGATTGTCAGCCAGCAGAATCTTCTTCCCGAGCCCGATAGTGAATAGACTGATTCCGAGCCCGATATCGTCCAGTGAAGGTCGCCCAAATCGCTTGGTCTGCAATTGCGGAATCATTTCGTCCGGCTGGACGATTGGCCCGGCGATTAGCTGAGGGAAAAAGGAAACGTAGAGTGCATACTCATGGGGTTTAGCGATAAGGCGTTTTTCGCGATAGGTAATGACGAGATAGGAAATCTGCTGGAAGGTGAAAAACGAGATCGCGAGTGGAAGGAGAAACGAGGGTGGGGTGAGCGAGAGTCCGAAAAGAGTGGCTACCGATTCGGTCGCAAAGCCGGAATATTTGAAGCCTCCCAATATCAGAAGGTTGGCCGCGATGCCGGCAACCAGGTATCGTTTGGCCACATGAGATTGAGAGGTTCGTTCGATTGCTACGGAACATAAGTAGTTGGCGGCGACTGAACCCATGAGCAAGAGCAGGTGGACGGGATAGGCCCAAGCGTAGAATACCCACGAGCAAACAAGCAGCCAGCAAATCGATACCCATGCAGGGACTCGCGAGCCGATTGCCATGAAGACAATCCAGGCGATCGGGAGGAATACGAACAGAAATAGTGGGCTGAAGAATAGCATCGAGGAGGGGCTGATTCGTGGCAGCCTTTTGAATAGGGAATGATCAGTCTGGTCAAGGCAAGGTTCCTGCTAGGAAAAAGAGGTATCGGGCATCGAAATACTCCAAGGTGGGATGATTGCGAATAGATGGTTGCCGCAGCCCGTTTTTTTGGTCCTAGAGCTCCATGGCATACCGCAATGCTCCGGAAGAGTTCAGTACGATTATTCCGAATTGAGTTTGGGGAGATTGATAGGTTGACGAAGCGGTATCAAGTAGGGATACCCGTTCGACTGTTTTCTGGCGTATGCAGGTTCAATAACTTCCGCACCTTTAGCGAGTGGGTTGTCGATGGCTCGAACGATACTCGGTTGGAGTTAATCCGCTCCGTTTCTTAAAGTGATCGGACAAACTGCACGCATCCACAAATCCGCAACGGCTTGCTATTTGAGCGGCTGTCAAGTTGGTCTCTTGAAGGAGTTTCATTGCTTCGGAAACCCGAGTTTTTATGAGGAATTCTTGTGGGCTAATGCCAAACGCTTCGTTGAACCGGCGCTGCAAGCTGCGAAGCGATTGGCCGCAAGCATCGGCCAGGTCCAGCATGGAAATGTTTCCAGGAAATTTCTTGCGGATAATCATGACTGCCTGGGCGACGCTTTCCAGAACGGGCAATTTCCGCTCTTGTTCCGCAGCCCGGCGGAGAACGCCCATCACGCCGATGGGGCGTCGCCTTCGATTTATAATAGGAAGTTTGGTTACGATGTACCAATCGGGCATGCCTTGTTTGTCAAACCAGAGCTCCAAATGCTCGATCCGATCGACTTCGCCATTGAGGAGAAGTTTGTCGTCTTCAACATATCGCTCGGCCATGGATCGCGGATTTATGTCGTAATCCGTAAAGCCGAGCATCTCATCCTCATTCTCCATCTGGTAGCGGTCCAGGACGGATCGACTGGTTATCATGGTACGTCCCTTGCGATCCTTGGCGAAGAAATAATAACCAGGGATCTCGTCAAAAATCCGATGAAACAGTCCCCAGGAAGGAATTTGGGCCAGCCATGCATCTCGTTCGGAAGCGAGTTTGCGTAGGGTTCTTTTCGAGCGGTTGCGATGCAGGGTCTTGGGCCTAATGATTGTCGTATTTAGCATAGATACTGTCGCACGCTCTCTGAGATGTATGATACAATCAAGGCATATATCGATGCGTTACCTTCTTATAGCCCTCATATTCTTTAATGGTCTTGCTTGCTTCCTCGAAGCGGCGGAATCACGACCCGTTTGGCACACGTCCGACTCTGCTCAAGAGCTGCGACGAGACATGAAGGACAGGCCTAACATCGTGTTCGTTATCACCGACGACCAGCGCTGGGACCAGCTCTCCGAAATGTTGGCCGCCGCCGGTTTCACAAATATCAAAACCACCCAGAAGCGCCAGGCCCCCGGAATCGATATCCATGAAATGGGTGGAGTGCGGATGGGCAAAGACCCTAAAACTTCTCTTCTGAATAAATGGAACCAACTGCACGCCTGTAAGAATGTACTTGTTACAGACGGAGCCTGTATGACCTCCACGTCCACGCAAAATCCCTCCCTGACCTACATGGCGATCACCGCCCGCGCGGCCAATTACGCCGTCGAAGAAATGCGAAAAGGAAACGTCTAGTTCTTAGCGAAAGATTCCCACATCAAAATTATGAAGAAGAAAATACGAATTGCTCTCATTGGAACCGAGTTCATGGGCCGGGCCCATGCCAATGCCTGGAGGCAGGTTGTGCCCTTTTTCGAACCGAAGTTGGATCCGATCCTGAAAGTGGTCTGCGGACGCGATGCGGCGAAGACCGAAGCGTTCGCACGACGATGGGGGTTCGAGGAATTTTCGATAGACTGGCGGACGGTTGTAGATAGAGAGGATGTCGATGTAGTGGACTTGTCCCTACCGCAATCCTTGCAACCCGAGGTCGCTATTGCGGCCGCGAAATGCGGAAAGCATATATTTTGTGAAAAGCCGATGGCTCTAACCGTGCAAGCGGCCGAAGAAATGATCCGTGAAGCTGAAAAAGCCAATGTGCGTCATTACGTAAACTACAATTATCGGCGCAGTCCCGCCGTTTCGCTGGCAAAGCAAATCATAGAAGAAGGACGAATCGGTGAGATTCGCCATTGGCGTGGCGCGTATCTGCAGCATTGGCTGGTGGATCCGAAAGCACCGATCGGTTGGAAGCTGAAGAAAGCTCACGCGGGTTATGGACCTCATGGGGATTTGAATTCCCACAGTGTTGATCTAGCCCATTTCTTGGTTGGAAAAATTGATTCCGTCTATTGCCAGAAACGTACCTTCGTCAACGAGCGACCCATTGAAAAGGGTAGTAGAACGATGGATGCAGTCGATGTGGATGATGCGTCGCAGATGCTCGTAAACTTCGACTGCGGTGCACTGGGTTCTTTCGAGGCAACCCGGTTCGCGACCGGTCAACGCAATGCCAATCAGTTTGAAATTTTCGGAAGTCAAGGAGCGCTTAGGTGGGACTTGGAGGATCTTACTCGGCTTGAGTTTTATTCGAAGGAAGATCCGAGTCATTTGCGGGGCTATCGCACCATTCTCGCTTCGGAGCCGGAGCATCCCTACGTCGGGAAGTGGTGGCCTCCGGGACATGCAATCGGCTATGAGCACACCTTTGTTCATGCGGTAGCGGATTTCTTGATCGCGATTACGAAAGGCCAGCCCATCGCACCTGATTTTTCAGATGGCCTGCGTGTACTTCAGATATTGGAAGCGGCAAATGCATCGGCTGATTCGGGCCAACGTGTGAACGTATTTAAAAAGTAGTGACCTATAAACTATTCAAATACCTTCTCGTTGGGAAATTGATTCTATCCGCTTGCTCCCTACAGGGTGACTCGTCTCCGCCCCAGAAGATAATTGTGATTCTTGCCGACGATATGGGTTGGGCAGACCTAGGGCCGGCTTCAAACATAGACACGCCGCATCTCGATCAATTGACCAAGGAAGGGGTAAGCTTATCTCGCTTCTATGCGTCAGCGCCGATATGTTCGCCCACGCGAGCGGCATTGCTAACCGGTCGGTATCCACATAGCGTGGGTGTGCCCCAGTTAGCCGCACCTGAGGCAAAATCGGGAGCACCCAAACTCTCTTTGAACCATTCAGCGGTAACGATACCCGAAGTGCTCAAAGCGGGTAATTATCAATCTGTCCTGATCGGAAAGTGGCATCTTGGATTTGACCTTACTTGGTAAAAGTAAGGCTTGATTTTAATGAAAGCTATTTGCAATAAGAGAGTTGTTCAGGTGAGGCGACCCCGTCTCATTGTGCTAGTCCGTGAAAATGAGTAGAGTGAACGGCGGAGTTTTTATTGTTTAGAAAAGAATGAGTAAAGTTTCGGACGTAGTTGATTCGAGTTTTGATAGGGGCGTGGCGGATGGTCGGATTCCACTCATCATTTTGAGTGGTTTCTTGGGCGCGGGTAAGACGACGGTGCTTAATCATTTGTTGCGTCATCCGAAGGGCCGTCGTTTGTCGGTACTGGTCAACGATGTAGGGGAGGTCAATATCGATGCGACCTTAGCACGAGATGTGACTCAGGTCGATTCTGGTTCTTCTGACGATGTCGTTGAGCTGAGCAACGGCTGCATCTGCTGCGGTATTCAAGGAGCGTTCGGAGAAGCGGTTGTCGAGTTGGCCAAGCGAAAGCCGGATTGTATCATCGTTGAGGCGACCGGAATTGCGGAACCGCAACGCATCGTTGCCAGTTTGATGGGTCGAGACGAAGAAGGCGTATCATCGTTGGACTTCGTTCGTATCTCAAATTTGGTGACGCTTATCGATGCCGAATGGTGGGTGAAGAAGATTAAGGAAACCTATGAGCCGGTGCGTCGCTCGTTGCTGCTCTTTTCCGATCCGCGCCGCCCACTCAGCGAGTTGCTGACTTTGCAGGTCGAGTGTGCGAGTGTGATTGTGTTGAACAAAACCGATCTCGTGAGCGAGGAGTCTATCCGACGGTCGGAGGATGCGCTTGCCGCAATCAGTCCTTCGGCCGAGATACTCAAGACGAGCGAGGGGCAGGTTGAAATTGAGCAGTTGCTAGAGGAAGAGCGTTTCGATATCTCAAGCACATTCAGCAGTTCGCGCTGTGATTTGGAATTTTCAGGGAAGGCTCAAGTGCCGAATGGTGGGGCGAAACCTGTCGGTGCTCATGATCACGGAGACTTTGGTCTCATGGCATTCGTTTTCCGATCGCGCCGTCAGATTTGCCATGACAAGTTAGTGAATTTTTTGAGAATCGGCATCCAGGGGTTGCTGCGAGCAAAGGGTTTCGTGTGGACAGACAGGGAGCCGGATCGTGTTGGTTATCTTTCGCTGGCGGGCGATATTTTGCGATTCGACCATCTTAGCAAATGGATACACGCGTTAGTCAGCAGTGGAGAGATGGATCGCTCTCAGGTCCCGGCGGAAGTCTGGCGGAAATGGGATGACAAAACAGGGGATCGCCGCCAGGAAATCGTATTTATCGGGATCGACCTCGACAGAGCTCAGATCGAGAGAGACTTGGAAAGTTTCATTATCGAAGAGGAGCGGAAGGTTTATTAGCCGGATCTTTCCAGTTGATACGTCAGGTCACGTGCCCCGGCATTACGCCGTCGAGTGCAGGTATACGAATACGACTACCCTTTGGCTCAGTACCCCGGAAAGCTTCCAAAGCTTTATTCCAGGAGCTTATCCGGGCCGCTGCGAAAGGGTCCTCCGTATACGCCCATTCCAGTGCATTGGACACCGAACCGGATACTCATTCGTGGTAGGAGTCGGGTGCGTGCGTTTAAAGTTCGAGTTGCAGGATGAGGGGGTCCGTTTTATATGCCTTTGGCGACAACTCAGCGATCCCTGTGCTGTACAATCCGGACGGTGCGCTCACCATAATCCGTATGCCTAATCCCCGAGAGGTCTTCTTAACCAACATTATTAGTTTTTAAGTAAGCACTTTTGTTTGTTGTTAAAATTGAGTTCTCGTAGTATAGATTTTTCGTCGTAACGCTGTGGAGCGGTAGGGAATGACTTTTTCTACATGCCAAGAGGTAGCTAAGTGGACTAAGGTTTAGTTTTCAATTCCCAACCGTAGATCAATAAAATTAGATAAGTACAGAGACGTATGACTAAACCGATAGTATGGTTTTTATTGACGAACTTGAGCGAATGACCGATTGGAAAGACTTTATAATTGAAGATCAGACTAAGGAACATTGACCTTATCGTTGATAGGAAATTCAATACGACATAATATCCATTGTCGCTGACGAAGAATAAGGCACAGTCGCGTAGTCACAAAGGCCAGCATGGATGAGATGAGATGAGGGAAACGAACCTGGGAGCGCCCCAAAAAAATAGCGGCGAGTGGTTTCAAGTCTCACCTGGTACTGCTCCGCTCCCTCTGTCATCTCCGCGTGCGCACATGGCAAGCCAAATCAAAAAACATAATGGGCAGCATTTTTCAACGCGTATAACAACAACATGACGCCTACTCTCCACGACGTAGCATGCTTGTACATCAACCTGGATTCCTCCGCGGAAAGGAGGCGCCAAATTGAAGCGGAGCTGAATCCTATCTTCCCCCATGCCATGCGGCTGCGCGCCACCCAGCACACCAACGGCGCGTACGGCCTGGCGCAGAGCTTGCTGCGCGTCCTGGACATAGCGGAGGTCCTGGAGCAGACCGTAGTGTGTGTATTCGAAGACGATTTTCAATGGGAGGTGCCCAAGGATGAAGTGGTAACGCACATGGGCCGCATGCTCCAGATGCCCTTTGATCTGGTGCTGCTGTCATACCACATGCCGCTGGTGCGTCTCAGAGAGTTGGCCCCGCCGCTGGCGCGCGTGTCCAATGGGCAGACCACGTGCGGGTTCATGTTCAAAAAGCACTTCGTGCCACACTTGCGGCGCGTGTTCCAACGCTCGGTTGACCACCTGCTGGGCGGCCCCCCCGACACCTTTGCGGTCGACCAAACGTGGAAGGCTCTCCAAGTACAGGAGCATCGCACGTACGCGGCGCTCCCGCGCCTGGGGAAGCAGCGGGACGGCATGTCCACCATCGAGAACAAGCCCGTAGCGTATGGTGGCGGCTGCTTCATGATCCTGCTGTCGTGCCACGCCCACCGCCATCGACGCCAGAGCCAAGACTTGAGCAGCATGCCGTTCCCTTACAGGTACTTCGTGGGATCTGTCGGCCACGAAACAGCTGAGGTCGACAACGACACAGTCCAGCTGGAGTGCGGGGATCATTATGAAGACCTGCCGATGAAGACATTCCAGGCCATTCGGTGGGTGCGGGCGCACTACCCGCACATCGACTACGTGCTGAAATCAGACGACGATATCGTCTTCGACTTCGAGCGTCTGTTCGAGCTGTACACGTCGCTCGCCCTGCACCGCGTGGACTACGCCGGGCATCTCGTCTCCGCACGGGCCCACTGGTCTAAGTATCACTACGGAAAATGCAAGGACAAGTCCAAGGAAAAACCTGTTTTCGTTCATACTGTGAATTACTGCTCCGGGGGCGGTTACTTCCTGTCCCGGAGAGGCGTGGACGCTTGTCTGCGCTCTGAGGGCGTGTACAGCTCGCACATGTTCGAGGATGTAGCCACGGCCGTGGCGGTAAACGCACACAACCTCCACGCACACGGCACCAACATACACACGCGCGATATCTGCAAGTGGGACTGAACCGGGCAGGCTCCGTGTTTGATGGCCCACCACAGCCCCTTGTTACAGCCGAGTGGTTCGAGGGCGAGCACGCGGCGCACCCACGTGTCGCCCAGGGTGGCCACGTCCGCCACGAGCTTGCCGGCAAGGGCCTCGAACCTCGAATCAGAATCTGCGCGCAGGGAAAATGTGCCCCGTCCACGGGGACGGCACCCAGACGCGCAGCTTGTTGATAGGAAATTCAATACGACATAATATCCATTGTCGCTGACGAAGAATGAAAACACTCCAATTAATTTTAAAACCCAAAATCAAAATTTACTACAGTAAATATCTGAGCTTATAATCTTAATCTCTAAGCTGTATTCTATCCATACAGCAAACCACTACAGTGTGCGGGAGTGTCAACACCGATATACCAATCAAAGCCTTGGCCAACCAATCCAGTTCGATACCGCGGACCGTAAGGGGTAGAGCGAAAATCATCCACATTCCAATCAGTGCAATTAAGGTCATCAAACCAGTCAGCTGTAGCCAGCGAATGTTTAATTTAAGGTACTGCTTCGAATCCAACAACTGACTTCCTAGAGTATCGGTCGAGAGTATTCTCAAGGTGTGGCGTAAACTGTGCCACAGTGCAAAATAACAGCCAATCGCCCACAAGGCGGGAATAAACAAAAACCAGCCGAACAAGGCTACACTCTCGATGCTATCCATGCATAAGGGGCGTATCTCTTCTTTGCTTACATAAATCGAGGCTGCTAACAAGCTCAAAGCAGTCAGTCCCAATGGGATCAGGAGAAAAAACAGCGGATAACTTGAGACCCACTCCGCTTGGTAGCTCGCTTGCCCGCCGCTGCTCACTAATGCCTCGATTACGCTTCGATAGGTATCATTGCCCAAATAGCCAGGTAATAAAATGGGTATGCTACCCCTAGATAGAATATGTAATGCAGTGAGGGCCTTAGAGCGGCAAAGATAAGTCGCTTGGTGGACTTGAACTGAAATATATCGATCACCTTGACCCCAATGGAAAATTGTTAATCCAAGGAAAAATAATGCTGCTGTAGATGGATTGAAATCCCAAAAAGTCAGATAAGCTAGGGCTGTTAGAGTGTAGAGAGCCAAGGTAGCGATGCGCCTATACCAAGAGTCCTTTCGCAGCATACCCCATAACAGTAAATGATCCGCACCGCCGTGTGGTATCCCGAATAGAAAAAGGCTTATAAAAAGGGGCAGTAGCTGCAGATATATTGGCCATTCTTCACTCTTAAGACCGAGGCCGGCTAAGGGCACGAAAAACAATAAACTAAGCGCCATTAATCTTAACGAATATCTTTTTAGCACAGCATGTTGACCTGCCTGCACGACTGGCACAGGGCTCCATTCGACGCACTTCACGATGCATCCCCTCGCCAAGCACGCCAAAGGCACATACCTTGGAGTACAAATAAATTAGTCAGCGTGAAAAACAATATTTCTTCTACCGGTAAATGGCCGATGCCCCATCCTGTGCGCGTCGCTGGCGTAATCGACCAGACCCCCTTAAATATCGCGTAATAATCAGCTATACATAGATAAATGCTCAAACCAATCCACAGCGGCGCCCAAGTCTTAAAAGATTTAATCAGAGTATGAGAACCCAAGCCCCACTGTAGCGCTAGCGGCGGACAAGCCCAAACCAGAATAAGGCCAATGTATGTACCTGCTGTATGCATTAAGCTTAGAGCGCCGACAAGACCGACCAAGACCGCCATGAGTAGACCAGTATAGGAAAGCCTGAGTTTAATATATTGACTGTGGGGTACCCATGAAGTCCAAAGCACTCCCGCTAAGGTAGCCTGAAGAACCATAAAAAAATATTCTTCTATAGGCACGTATCCCAAAACACCAATGACACTTCCTGTTGGATAGGTCCAAACACCACGCATAATTAAGTAATTATCCCAGGGGGTCGTATAAACCAAGGCCACGAAGGCCATCAAAGCAATCGGCAGGTACTCAGGTTTATTTACCTTGGTGAGCAGTTTTTTGGCGCAGAGCGAGACGAGCAAAGGCAAACAAACGAAAATAATAAGAAACTTTAAATAGCTCACTGATTACTTTTTATACAATGAGCGGGTAATGCATTTGATCAAAAAAAATATTTTCTTTGGCTGCTTCACTATAGCACGATTTTCGTGGAAATGTTCTGGCTCATTACGAATCACATTACCTATTTCGCAATACATTCTGGACGCCCAGCGCACAACAATACGGATCCTCAATGGCAGGAAGTCGATACCCGCGTCTGCACGGGTATATAATCCATCAGCCATTTGCAGTAGACGCACTTTAGCAGCAGTGCATGCTTCGCGTGAATCGCAATCGCTCGACGTTAAATCTGCAGCCGTGAGTGCCGAAGAAAACAAGTCAGCAGGCAGGTAGATTCTATCATTCTCAGCATCTTCAAAAACATCGCGACAAATGTTGGTTAATTGCATGGCGATCCCTAAATTATTAGCGTGCTCAAGCGCTTTCTTATCTTTGACCCCAAAAATTGGGCAGAGCATTAGTCCAATTGTGCCTGCCACGCCATGACAATATTCAAGCAGTTGAGCTTCTGAACTCATCCTCACTGACTGCTGCTCCATGAGCATAGCTTGCATGAGTTCGGTAAGAGGTTTGCTGTCTAGACCCCAACGGGCTTGAAGGAATCGATAATGGTCCAAGAGGTCATGAGGTAGATTATTCTGCCATGCATCCATCGCATCTCGCAGCAAACCCGCATTGCCTTCATCTGCCCAATCATCGAGCGTTCTACAAATGAAATACAGGCGGAAAACAGCATCTGCCTGAGCCTTAGGCAGAAGTAATGAAGCCAGTGAAAAAGTCTTACTCTTTGAACAGAATAATTTCTTAAGATCGCTCATGCAATCATCTCTAGCCGGTGGCACAAGTTTTTCTACGACACGAGCCGAAGCGATGACTCCTGGCACTCCAGCACCAGGGTGAGTGCCTGCACCGCAGAAATAAAGATTTTCAAGTTCCTCTGACTTGTTGTGAAAGCGAAACCATGCTGATTGTGTAAACAAAGGAGCGATCGAAAAGCCACATCCCCACAGGGTGTTAAATTTGCCTTCAAAGTCATCCGGGGTGACGTGGTGCGAAACTTCGATACAAGTACTCAAGTCTGGTAGTAGGGTGCTCTCTAGTTGCTGCTCTACCTGTAATCTTATTCTTTCACCTGCCTCTTTCCAATTAATGCCTGCCTGCTTGTTCGGGACTGGAGCAAGCACGTAAAAGGCATCTCCGCCGGCAGGCGCCATAGCTCTATCAGTTGCTGCCGGTCGATGCAGGTAAAGGCTGAGGTCATTAGAAAGAACTTTTTGATCATAGATCTCTTCCAGTAAGTCCTTAAATGTTTCGCCCATAATTATCGTATGGTGCTTTACTTCTGGGTAAGATCGGCTCGTTCCAAAATACCAAACAAATAGCCCCATAGAATAAGTGAGCTGATCGATCCTTCGATTCGTCCACTTATTGCGATGCTGTTCGTCGATTAAATCTCGGTATACTTTTGCTGGGTCTGCATCAAAAACAACCAGGTCAGCGCGCTTCTCTTGACCCTCTGCCATTTTGATACCAACAGCTTTACCATCCTCTACTATAACCTGATTCGCACTACAGTTAAGTTGCAGTCGGATACCCTCCTCCTGCATCAGTAAGACCAATGCATCAACTAGCGACCCGGTACCACCCTGAGGGAACCACACCCCCCACTTGCGCTCAAGATAGTGTATGAGGCAATAAATTGATGTTGTATTCATGGGGTTACCACCAACGAGCAATGGGTGAATACTAAATGCCCGCCTCAGGCGCTCATCTTTTAGAAAGCTCGAGACCAGTTTATAAACTGAAAGATAGCTTTTAAGCGCCAGTAGGGCAGGAACCTGACGGATCATGGTCCAGAATTTGTGGAAAGGTTGGTCTGATAGTTTCTCAAAACCCACCTTGAATATTCTTTTAGAAAAGTTAACTAGGTCGACATATCCTTTTCCCTCTCCCGGAGAGAGGCGATTGATTTCTGAAACGGTATCTTCAATACTGCCGCCATAATCGAGCTTAGACCCATCGGAAAACTCAAACCTATACCAAGGTTCAACGGGTAAGAATTCGATGTAGTCCTCACGCTTTTTCCGAAACAGCGTAAAGAGTTCGTCGAACAAAAAAGGTGCGGTTATTACAGTAGGGCCTGCATCAAATTTAAAGCCATTGATTTCATAGACCTGAGCCCGTCCGCCCGCCTTTGGATTATTATCAATTACGGTCACCGCATAACCGATCCGGCGCAGCCGTAAAGCGGTCGCCATTCCACCAAATCCTGCACCGACAACTATCGCACTTCGACGATTTTTTGAGCGATGCGACATGCCAAAAAAGAGCTTATCAAACCTTTATGACTTACTGCCTAAGTACCGACCTGCAGTAGCCCACTAGACGATGGCAATGGTTTGAGTTCGATAAAAGGAATGAGTAATTCTTTGAGTATCACACAGACTTGCTTAGGTAATGAATTGGCAAGCTGAACTGAATCTGCAACTAAGGACTGTTGATAGTCATTAATGTAATCAAAGCATTTGTCGGTAGACATACCATTGTTGGCTAAGATGTGGTATAAATTGGGGCGACCATTTTTTAGGTCCGATGAATACTCTCGCCCCGATTTAGTGCCGAGAAAGTCACTCTGGTCGTCTTTTATCTGATAAGCCACTGCTAGGTTAAGAAATATTGTGTTCAGACGATCCACGTCATCTAGCTGTTTAGCAGTTAATGCTATACAGCGTGCTGGTAAAGCAAACAGGGCGCCGGTTTTAAGAGACGCCATACGGTAATAATTTCCTAATATCAGCTGCTTATTGTGGGCATCGAATTCTAGCTCTGCCACGGCACCAGATACCGCGGAATTGACGGCTACAGATATCTCACTAGTCCAAAGCACCTTGGTGGCATCAGATACCTTCGAATAGGTAGCGATATCGTAAGCTTTTGAGATGAGTAAATCGCCTATCAGAATTGCTTTCGCTTTCCCGTAATTTTTCCAGATCGCCGCACAACCTCTGCGCTCAGTATCCTCGTCTATGAGGTCATCGTGTATGAGGCTCGCATCATGCAGTAACTGCGTCGAGGCAGCTATATCTAATAGTATGTCCTCGGGCAGCTTGTAGGCCGCGCCTAGGTCTAAACAAATTTTGCCGCGTATGTTCTGACCAGACCAAAAATATGGATCATCCGAAAAATCGGCCAGTGTAGAATCACTGAAAAAACAAGCCCTGAGCCGCCCCTCAAGGCGGCCCAGGGCTGAGGCTTTCAAATCCATAGTGTGTAAAAATTAGTAATTTTTACGACACACTATTCACTGTCACTGGTAGCAGCTACCCAAATTGCGAGTCCAAAAGCAGCTTTGTTCACTAAGTCAGCAAGGTTATAAACTATATTCAATGTTTCGCTGTCGTTACTGCCTCCGCCCATGTAAGCAAGGAAGTAACCGATAGGGTAAATAGCCCAACCAACGGTAACAATGAGACGAATGGTCTTAAAGGCTTTCTGAGAAGCCACGTTACCGCTACCTTCATTAACCTGTGAGGCTTCACCTTTGAAGATTTCATAGATGATGTATAGCCAGCCTGCCATACCCACAACAAAACCAAGTGTTGCGTTTACGTAACCAGCTTCACCTAGGTAACCACCAATCAGCATCACCAGTGATGCGATCAAGAGCTTCCAGAAGACCCGCACGCCGACTACTGTCACAGCGGCGAGAATCAAGTAAAACTCCACTATTTGCAGTGGCACAGTTATTAACCAATCAATGTAGCGGAAAACAGTCGGGCTAGATCCTGTCTCAACCCAAACGTCACGCATGTACAGGTAGTGCCAAAAAGCAACACCCGTAACGAGACCTGCAACTGTGAGGGAAGTTTTCCATTTGCCTTTGACGCGATCGCGTTCGACAAAGAAAAATACTGTAGCAGCAAGCATGATCGCAGTCGCTAGCCAGAAGCTGACGCCAACGAAATCACTCGGGTGTAGTGAACCACTGTGAGCAACATCCCCAGCAGAATGGGCGTCGCCAAAAGCAAACACTGGTAAAAACAGTGTGCTGAGTAATGTGAATGATATTTTTTTACTAGACATTTTGTTTGATTATTGGATTTAGGAATGGAATACGAAACGCCTTTGCACGTAATGCGTGTCATAACGTGTCATCAAGTGTCAGGGATTTTAAAACATCCAATCCACGTACATTGATTGATTCAAGTTATTTTTTTGATACGAAATTCAATTGTTCCGATTATTGATATGAAATTCAAGGTTGGGTGACTGAAATTAGGTGGAGGATGGTGACGTCGTTTGGCCCTGGCAAGTGGCAAAACGAGGCGTTGATTGATAGGAAATCCACTTGATTCCCCATTTTAGATAAAAATTTGAATGGCCCGGACCGCGAGATGAAAGATGGCTGTGAAGTGAATAGAGATTCATCAACTAACCACAGAAAAGACTGCAGTTCTTTGGGCTTATGGAACTGGGAACCTTTTTACCACTCCGGATCAGAGAAAATCGGCCGAAAATTGTATGCCTGCACACGGTAATCACCATCGCCCGGTTCACCAGGAGGGTGCGGCGAAACCTCTGGAAGGAGACGTAATGTCGGGTCGCCCGGTACAATAAAAAGGCTGATCGGCAAGCGACAGAACTGGTAGACGTTTTTCTACGACACCTTCCGCCATGGGCCTCCAAGCGACTCCCCAAAAGCCGTCGACGGTTCGCGCCCAACGCGATAGGACACGTTGGCAGCAGCCAAAAGGTCGCCTTCGTAGGTGGCATCGATAAACATCTTACCATCATCTAACCTTACTTCATCTGAGCCAAAACTGGAAAGGGCGAACTTGCTACTTCACCACTCAATTTGGGTCCTACTATTAGATAATCCTTTGGCGAAATTTGTACAAAATTCAGAATTAGATTTCACGTCTAAACTGCTTTGCTCGGAGCGAACATCTTTATAATCGCGATTCCCAAAATACTACTGAGCGTAAAAAGTATCATTGCTGATACGCCCTCAAAGGAGATCGCAACGCGAATTATAACTGTCGATAGGACAAATCCGGTATTTCTAGCCAGACTTCCAAAATCAGTATTGCTCCAGTACGAAATCAGTAATATAAGAATGTCAGCCAGAATCAAAAAGGTGAAGAAGTCTAAGAAGAATATTGTGCTGCTTACAGAGCCTCGACCCGACTGCACTTCAACGACCCATTCCCAAAAAGCATGACCTGCAGTCATAACGAAGACAATAAGCATTAGGTTCGCGATCATTCGCTTGGTACCGATGAAGATTTTAGCGTCAGCCACAATACCTTCGAACTTGGATCCAATGCTTTTCTGTCTGTAAAAGCTTAGCGAAGTATAAAAAAGAGCTAAGAAGGTTACACTCTCGATTAAAAAAAATCCTAAATCTTCACTTACCTTCCAACCTTCGGAGGCCTCTAAATCAGCGAGTCGTTTGAAAAGATCTCTTACCACGAGTAACGTGGCCACTTCATATTGTTTCCCAATCGACGATGAGAAAGACTCTGGAATTGCCCTTATGAGCTGATAAACCTCATAGATTAGCAATATCGAAAATGGGGTGTATAGTGTTGAAAGCGGGGAACGAACTAATTCAGACGCATCCCCGACTATGATTACCTTCCCTGTTGTATGCAATAACCAGAGCGTAAGATGAAGGAAGAATCC
This sequence comes from Candidatus Pelagisphaera phototrophica, assembly GCF_014529625.1. Classification (GTDB taxonomy): domain Bacteria; phylum Verrucomicrobiota; class Verrucomicrobiia; order Opitutales; family Opitutaceae; genus Pelagisphaera; species Pelagisphaera phototrophica. The sequence goes on along the minus strand of NZ_CP076039.1, from coordinate 2,917,495 downwards.
TGTAACTGCAAAAACTATGGTTCCCATGCGTACAGCTCCTTCTGCTGATTGACCCATGGTTAATTCAAAAAGCTTTTTACTAAATTTGTTCACTCTCAAACTTTCAGCGGTTATTATTTCATTCAAATGCGATTTAGTCCGGTTTCACTCGGGTTTTCCGAACCAAAAGTTTTTTTCATTTGATAGTCCTTTCATAACCCAGCGTAGCAAAATAGACACTACGTTTTTGTTGCAACTAAATAAGAAAAAGCTTTTGACGCTGTGACATTCAGAGATTGATGTTTTTCTATTCCTTCGAGACTACGATGAATCAATCCTGCTTAATGATAGGAAATTCAATCGGTCCGATTTGATGCGGGGAGTGTAGTGGCACCGTCGATCCCTCGGTTTTGCGGCCTTTGACCTCGGATTAAGGTTTAGGCACGCCAGGCCACTTGTAGGGGACGGGCTTAGCAGCGGGTTGAGTAAGGTCACCTGCCGAAGGCAAGGCGACCTGGACCATCTCCTTCTTCTCGTCGAGGTTTTCGTTGAGCTGCGCTTCGGTGATGGCCTCAGATGAGACTCCGTTCTCAGGGACCTCTAGGCCGGCCACCCAGGTGATGGCATTGAGAACGACTTTACGAAAATCATCGATGGCCCAGTTGCGGTGCCAGTGGCCGCCGGTGAAGCCGATACCGCGACCGCCGTCGGGTCGTTCGACTGCCCACATCATTGTCTGCTTGGTGCCGAGAAGTTTTTCAGCGAATTGATTCCAATGAACATAGCGATTGATATTTTCCCGGGTGGGAATACCAGTTAGGATATCGGCTGCAGTTTTCGGCGTAGCCCAGCGCATGTTGTAGTACCACTCGTCATTGGCACTGAATCCGGGGACGCCCCGGCTGATGGGGTGATCGGCATTGAGTTCGACTTCCGCCGTCCAGTGCGGGTTTGCGGAGTAAGCGGCCTCGTAGTGTCCGCCGATCCACTTCTTAAAGTATTCCCCCTGTTCGCCCTTAGGGACTTCGACTCCGTAGTGCATGCACATGAGGCCGACGCCATTGCTGACCAATTCGTCCATCTTGGCTTCGTGTTCGTTAACGGGGTGCCTGGCGTTTCCGTCGGAGTAGATTATGATCGCTTTGGCGTCGTCGAAGATGGATTCGTCTTCGGGCCACCCGTGGTGAGCGATAGCTACTTCCACGGGAAGCCCACTCTGCACCTCAAGCGCTCGGGCGAGCAGAATGACGCCCGCTCTAAATTCGTGCTGACCGGATGGGTGACTCGGCACGCCGGAGATGAAAACGATCTTGGTCGGTTCGGCCAATTCAGCCATCTCATTGGCGGAATCGCTGCAGGCAGTCGAGAAGAGGGCGAACGCTGCGAGGGCTATCGCTGCAACTGTGGCAACGGAGTTCTTCCGGGATTGAATGAGGCGTTTTAGGATCTTCATATTGGTAACTAAAACGGAGGTTTTTGTGATGGGCGAGTTGTTTATGGGGAATGAATGTGTTTCTTCGTCCGGTACAAGTGTTCGGATGTCAGGTCTTTTTGCGGACTCGCGAATGCTTCGGAGGGAATAAGTATTTAATATCCATCCGTTCTGCACTCTGTGTTTTAACAAATCCTTATTACTCAAGTGGTCGAATTTTTAGACTTCTCCAGGCCATTGCGAATTCACGCGGCCCTTTTTATGCCATGTATTTGCAGTGCAATCAATCCTGTAGGGTGGGTCTCGTAGACGTTCTCTCCGGTGATGTCCGCGATGGGGCGTCCAAATTGGGGGCAGGTTCGAAAGTGACAACGATTGGCTCGTTCAGCATCTCGGCGACGCATGGATCCCGCGTTCCCGGAGCGGGTATGGTGGGTTGGATCCGTGCTTCGCTTGGCAAGCAACGCGGGACTAAAAGGGATTCGCAGGTTAGGCAGTCTCTAGGGTTGCGGATTGAGTTTGCGGCCATTAGTAAATACTAAAATTCGAAAACGCTATGTCGGGACATCTCTATCTTTGGACGAAAACGATTCACTTGGTCATGGTCATGGCCTGGATGGTCAGCCTCTTTTACCTTCCACGCATTCTGGTGCATCTCGTAGAGGGCAAGGCCGCCGGCCAAGGCGTGGAGCGGCTCTATATCATGGCCCGAAAGCTTTTCATGTTCGGCAACGTCATGTCGGTACTCGCCATCCTTTCGGGCGTTTGGATTGGAATTTCCATGGGCTACTTTTCAGGTCAGGGCTGGCTGCATGCGAAGACTTTTCTCGTCGTGCTGTTCATTGGCTACAATCACTGGACGTTCCGCATGGTTAAGAAAGCCGAGCGGGAAGCGTTGTCGTGGTCCTCGACCGCATTGCGCTGGTTTAACGAGATCCCGCTGGTCGGACTGATCATCGTCGTCTACCTAGTCATCGGCAAGCCGATGTGAGCACTTACTCAAACTAAAACCCTCAATTGGGTTGGGGGCGTTTTTAACATTGTTCGCTTCGTCACCCAACCCTCACGATTCTCCTCGGTTTCATCAGTGCTCCAGACGTTTCCTGTCTACCTTTTATTTTCGTTTGTATCTAAATTTAAATTACAAAACTAGCGTTCCGATAACGATTCCCTTAAATGGCTGTCCACATCGTGCCAGTTCTCGATCCTCTTTTTCAATCGTTCCACGACTCCCGGGTACGATGAAGCAAGATCATCGTTAGCATATGGGTCATCCACTAGGTTGAAAAGTCGAACCGGTGCGGTATCCCAGATATGCACATTTTTGTATCTCGTGGTGTCTTCGCCGGAATAACGAAGCATAAGTTTCCAAGCACCCTCCACGCACCAGAGGTATTGTAGCGTCTCATTGGGCTTGCCGAGCGTCATGTTATGAATCGAGTTTGTGACTCCGAAAACGGTCTTGCGTTTCTTTCTCGCCGCCTCATCGAGCAAGTTAACTCCAGGCAGATTGGCAGGGGCTTTCAGACCTGCGGCAGCGGCTATCGTAGGGAAGAGGTCTATCGCATGCGCTAATTGAGGTGAGCGAGACGGCTCCACCCGGCCTGGCCAAGAGAGCATAATGGGCGTGCGGATACCATTTTCGTAAGGCGAACCTTTCGAGCGAAGGGCGAATCCCTTCCACACGGCCTGATCCGGGTCCGCAGCGTTTGTACTTTTTGCCGCCCAGCCGTTGTCGCAAATATAAATGACCATTGTATTTTGAGTAAGCGATTTCTCGTCTAAGTACCCGAGCAATTCGCCGCAAGTTTCGTCGAACCAGTCGCACATGGCAAAGTACTTGGCGACATCCTCGGCCCGACCGGGCTTTCGATACTTTTTCAGCAAACGCTCCGGCGGGTTGTGCGGCGTGTGGGGAAGGAAAGGCGCATACCAAACGAGGAACGGTTTCTCTGCTTCAGTAGCCTTGTCGATAAAATCCGTTATCGGAGCCATCCCTTCGCGCCCGATCTTCAACCCTTCATCACCATGCCTGCCACCGCGTTCCGGATCGCCGTGCGTCATGCCATGGGTGAAGCCGCCATCCGAGTAGGAACCTTCCCACCACTTCCCTGATTGATGCGAGAGGTATCCATTCGCAGTTAAAAGCTTGATAAAACTCGGGTACCCGTGAAACGCCTCACGCACGGGAACGTCCAACTCAGCCCGATTATTCCGCCCATCCACATCGTTACCCGCAACGCCATGCTCAAATGGAAACAATCCCGTCGCCATGGATGCCAAGGATGGTCGGCAAAGTGGAGCCGCAACGTATCCACGCTCGAATACAAGACTGTTCTCGGCCAACTTATCCAGATGTGGCGTCTTGATATCCGGATGTCCCATAAAACCATAGTCGGTCCACGCCTGATCATCACTCAGGATGAATACGATATTAGGAGATGAGTTAGCCGAAGAAACTTGGCCCACGCCTACCACCGCTACAACGTATGTGAGCAATCTAAATCTGCAGATCCCATTAAAAATCAGTTTCATCGAATTAAAGTATACCGATGAGCCTCGATAGGGTTCCAGACAAAACTCACAAAGAAACCGCCTCTATACCAACATTTTTCAACAGGACCATGATGAGAATTTCCAAAAGGTTTTATCAAACTAACGCGAAACGCGGTATACAGCAAGCGAAGTGCATTCTGTTCATCAATAAAACCTAATCCCGCTTATCTTCGTGAACTCCGCTCCCTGCGCGGCGAGCTTATCGATGGTTGGCGTTTCCACTATTGGATTTCCCGCGCAGCCTAGCGTATCGTGACGTTGGTCATCCGTGAGGAAAAAGATGATATTTGGGCGATCATCCGCAATGAGGAATCCTGACAGAACAAGAGAAAACAGAACTAGAGGCTGTGTTAGCGAGCGTTTCATTCTATAAGCGTGAAAGATTCAGAGGAACCTATTGCAAAATCGCTGGGTTACTTCCCTTCCATCCTCCACGTTTTCATCAATTCGATATTCGCCTCCACCTTAGCCGCCGATTCCGGTTTTCTACTTTTCAATGTCTTCAGGTAAGGCGCCATATCGCTGTCGTACAATTCGATTGACTCGGGATAGCGGCCCTTGTCATCGGTATCCATCACCCAACGACCAAGCAAGGCGCGAAAGTCTGAGAGCTTATCCTGATACGCCGGATCCTCCGCGAGGTTATTAATTTCCCATAGGTCCTGAGTCAGATCGTAGAGTTCCTCTTCCGGACGGATTTCAGCAAGCTGGAGGGACTGAGCCTCGTTCAGCTTTCCCGCCGCGTAGAGCTCGCGCAGAATCGGCATAAAAGGTTTGGCGTCCTTGTAGGCGCAGGGCTGAAGGTAAGGACGCTGAGGATAGAAATTACGGATGTATTTGAAATCCCCCTTCCGAATGCTACGAATACGATCGACCGTTTCATCACAGCGATCCCGTGCCGAGACGACATAATCGCGCGGTTCGGCATCGGGGCCGAAAAGCGGGCGGCCCTGCATGCTTTTGGGAATCGGAATACCTGCAAGTTGAAGTGAGGTCGCTCCTAGGTCGATGTGGGCGATGAACTCATCCCGAACCTTTCCTTGAGGAAGCAGGCCCGGCGCCCAGACCACAAACGGAATTAAAATTCCCTCCTCATAGAGGAATTGCTTTCCTCGAGCGTGACTGATACCGTGGTCGGTCAGAAAGAAGACAATCGTATTTTCGAGAGAGCCATCCTTTTCCAGGCGATACAGAATGCGACCGACTTCGATATCGGTGTAGTTCACCGAATCGAGATACTGAGCCCAATCCTCGCGAATCACAGGGTGGTCGGGATAGTAAGGAGGCAAGGTCACCGCGCTGCGTTCAACCCGCAAATTCATGTCCGCCATAGCAGCCTTATAGCCTTGTTCGCTATTGCGGATTTTCCCACCACGGAGATGAAATTGGGCGAAGAACGGCTGACCATTCTTCCGCTGACTGTAATCGATCCCATCGTAGAGGTCCGACGGTTTATAAACGAAGTCGTAGTCTTGCTTCCCGTTTCTCTTTCCGGAGGCATCAGTGATTGTTGTGAAATAGCCTGCTTCACGAAATAGCTCTGGGATCGTACGAACGCCTCTCGGCAGTTCGATCTTCAGCTCGCCCCGCGAACTCCGGTGATGGTGAGCCCCGATCGTCGTCTGGTACATGCCGGTGATCATCGCGGAGCGAAAGGTAGAGCAAACCGGTGCCGTCGCATAGGCTCGACTGAAGACAATGCCCTCTTTGGCAAGGCGATCGACTCGAGGCGTCGTGGCAAGCGGCTCTCCCTGGTATCCAAAGTGAGAAGACATGTCGTCGACCACAATCCAAACGATATTCGGACGATCCTGACAGAACGCGGCGTTTAAAATTAAAAGAGCAATTACAAAAGAGATATATTTTATCAAACTAAACTTGGTTTGAGGTTTTAGAACTACAGATACCACAGATTTGATTCATCCAGTACATTCATCAATCCCTTAATCGAATCATATGTGTTCTCTGTGCAGAGAATGGAGTATTCTTAATTTTCTCCACTTACAGCGATCATGAATTCAATTGGATGAAGACTGCGGTATGGGCCCGTAACGGAGTTCGTGTTGCGGAGGCAGACGAGTGGGGTACCGTTGTCATGGCGGAAGTAGATCTCGACCAGCCGACCCACTGGCAATTCCTGGGAGATTTTCGATCCCGCATCAAGCGTGAGGCCACCATTCGGAAGGCCGAGATGCCCCGCTGGGTTATTTGTGGCTCATCGATGTGATTGTAGGGGCAACGCCTGCGACAGACGTTGGGCGGGTTGTGCGGACAAGAATTGGAGCGATGGCTTCTTAGTGGAAACTCAAAAACTGCGATTTCGCAACTTGCCAAGGAGGGATTGTTTGGCCAAGTTAAAGGCTCATAGTTCCATTTCATTGTCTTTTACGGTGTCGAAGCGGACCCATTAAACTTTCTAACAACCCAAACTGCATCTACCCATGAGCAAATTAACACGTCGTCAATTCATCAAAACTTCAACTGCAGCCGGCGTAGGGATACTCGGTGCACCTGCCATTCTCAGTGCTGAGGCCAAGGGCGACAAGCTGCGCGTCGCGTTTATCGGCGTAGGGGGCATCAACAGTCGCCATATCAACGATACCATCAGCCATGGCGATATTTGCGGGGCGTACTGCGATGTCGATTCCAGCCGCTACACTAACATCCCGAAGGGCATTGCAGCGATGGAAAAAGACGGAAATAGTTGGCTAGCGAAGCATTGGAAAGCGGCAAAGGGTTTCCAGGACTACCGCGAGATGTTCGACAAGGCAGCCGACAGTTTTGATGCGGTCATGATCGGCACACCCGACCATAGCCACTATCCAGCGACCGTCCTGGCACTTGAGCATGGCAAGCACGTTTTTACGCAGAAGCCCCTAACCCACACGGTTTGGGAGGCTCGCCAGCTGGCGGACGCGTGTGATCGCTACCAGCTAGCGACGCAGATGGGCAACCAGGGTCACGCCAACGAAGGCAATCGCCAGATAGCGGCCTATGTCCAAGGGGGACACCTGGGTGATATTAAAGAAATTCATTGTTTCACCAACCGTCCCGTTTGGCCCCAGGGATTTGAGCTTCCGAAGGGTGGGGACCCGGCACCGGAAACGCTTGACTGGCAAAACTGGCTCGGCCCAGCTGCTGACCGACCCTACCTGGGCGATCGCGGACTTGACGCGGGGCGGGCAAGGAAGCGCGGCGGTGCTTATCTCCCCTTTAACTGGCGTGGGTGGCTCGACTTTGGCGGTGGTGCCTTGGCCGACATGGCGTGCCACACCATGGACTCGATTTTCATGTCGCTCGACCCAGGCTATCCGACCCATGTTGAAGCGCTCAATGTCGACACCTTGACCCATGCCGCCTTTCCCAAAGGCTCCACTTTGAAGTGGACCTTTGGATCTACGGACAAGCGTCCTGGCTTCGACGTCTTCTGGTACGACGGAACGGACAATGCTTACACGGACAAGAACGGTAAGCCGCGCCGCCATGAGCGGCTGGAGGAAATCGCTCAAGGAGCGGAGCTTGCGAACTCGGGTAACCTGTACGTCGGGACGAAGAACACGCTGTTGGTGACGGGTGACTACGGTGATAGCTCTCGCATAATTCCAAACGAAGCTCATCGCGCCGTCGCCATGGAACTCAAGGAAAAGACTGGCGACCATCGCCCCGCCCGTGTTTATGAGCCTTCGATCGGCCACCATACGGAATTCCGCGAGGCTGCCATTGGCAACAAACCTTACGACTACCCAGGCTCAAATTTCAAGTACGCCGGCCCATTCACCGAGACGATTCAGCTGGGCAATGTCTGCCTGGGATTCCCAGGAAAGAAGCTCGCTTGGGATGGCCCGAACCTGCGCTTCAAGAACAGCCGGAAAGCGAATAGTCTCATCAACAAGGAATACCGTAAAGAATGGGATTTTAAACTAAGCAAAGCGTAATTTCCATACAGTTTTGATAGGGGCGCTGCCTCAGTCCGAGGGCTTTAATTATGGCCATATGGTGCATCCTTTGGCATACTCGGTCAACTACGGAGACATTGTTGGCATGAGCAAAGACCCTAAGTTATAGTCTATCCAGTTTTGGCAGGCGGGAAATAGGGTGAAGCCTTTTGATCCGGCAATGAAGGTCGTTCGTAGTGCCCTTTTCCTCGACGGTTAAGAATCGCGGGTGTGCTCGTTTATTGTTCGCAAGGCGAACACCGATCGCCCGCTACTTTAAAACAGCCCAGAGCTTGGCCAGAGTATGTTTTATTCTCCAGACTTAAGCTTTTTTCCTTAACCTTGCTCTTTCGATTCGAAAGGGATTATAGAAAGTATCATGCAACGATATACTTTACCATGTTTGGCGTCACTCCGCCGCCCCTTGATGCTAGCTATTTGCCTATTCGGCCCTTTTCTGCTGGCTCAAGACAAACCAAACATTCTTTGGATAACCAGCGAGGACAACGGGATTTCGTGGGTGAGTTGCTATGGGGGAGCCAATGCGGATACGCCAGCGATTGACCAATTGGCGAAGGAAGGTTTCCGCTACACCAACTGTTTTGACAATGCGGCAGTCTGCGCCCCGACCCGGTCGGTCTGGATTACGGGCATGTATGGAATCTCCAATGGAACGCAACCGATGCGGAGCCGTAATCTGATTCCGCACGATAAGATCAAGTACTACCCGGATCTGCTGAAAGCGGCAGGATACCACACCTCCAACCCCGGCAAGACGGACTACAACATCGGTGGCCGAGAAGACAAGGACCCATGGGATTATAAGGGAGGTAAGGAGCAATTTGGTTGGAGGATGCGTGAGTCGGGACAACCGTTCTTCGCCGTATTCAATATTACGGACAGTCACGAGAGCCGCGCTCATGGCAGTCTTGACGAGGTTAAAAAGGATCCGGCTGGAATGAAACTCTTCTCCTATCATCCGGACCTGCCGGTGATTCGAAAAAATTACGCCAAATACGCCGAAGCCGTTGAGAATATGGACCGTAAGGTCCAGCAGGCAATCGATGCGCTCAAAGCGGATGGCTTGTACGAAGACACAATCATTATTTACAACTCGGACCACGGTGGCGTGATGGCCCGGAGCAAGCGGTTCCTCTATTCGAGCGGAGTTCACTGCCCGCTCGTTGTACGCATTCCTGAAAAAATGAAGCATCTCTATCCCGGCAATGAGCCGGGAACGACGGTCGACCGACTTGTCAGTTTCGTCGACATGCCGAAAACGTGGCTGAGCTTGGCGGGAGCGGAAATTCCAGACACCTTCCAGGGGACCGTTTTTTTGGGAAATGGCATCGAATCGGAGCCCAAGTATCATCTAGGATTTCGGGAGCGGGCCGACGAGCGGCTCGACCTCGTACGTCTCATGCGGACGGGGCGATACTCGTATCACAAAAACTATTACCCGTTCGCCCCTGCAGGGCATCACCTAGCTTACCTGTGGAAAGCTCAGCTGACGCCCGCCTGGGAACAGCATCACCGAGAGGGGAAAACGAATGAAATCACGGGCCAGTTCTTCGAGCCACGGGCCTCCGAAGAGTTTTTCGATAACGAGAGCGACTTTGACAATGTGTACAACCTGATCAATGCTCCGGAGCATCAGGCGATGATAGCCGAACTGAAGGCAGCCTTGCGCCAGAAGCAGCTCGAGCTGCACGATTCGGGGCTCTTGCCTGAGAAGATGCGCGAGCGACGGGCTGAGGAAAACAATCTCACCATCTTCGAAATGGTTCGAGACGAAAAATTGTATCCACTCGAATCTTATCTAGATGCTGCCGATAGGGCTCTTGCCAGGGACAAGGCGAATCTGGGAACCTTTAAGAAGTGGATGTCGCACGAGGACGAAGGCATGCGTTGGTGGGCAGTGGTTGGCCTGCGCTTGCTCGATAAGAATGCCCGTTCCGCGACTGCGGCTCTCAAGAAAGCCCTTAAGGATGAATCGCACGAAGTACGAGTGATGGCAGCGTGGATACTGATCGACCTAGGGCAAAGCGACCTAGGTTTAGCCACCCTTGAAACCCTGTTGATAAATCACTCGGAAAACGAGCCTATGCTTCACAATGTCATCGATTGGGTTGGTGAACCCGCATTTCCGCTCGTAAAGAAGTACCTGGACAACGGAGGCAGTCGCGAAGGTCGATATGGCATTAGTATAATGGCCAGAATCGCTCAGGTTGAAGACTTATAGTAGGCTTTCTGCTAGACGGGGAAGGAGAAAAGCGTATTGGCTTGTAATGTTGAAGTCGACCGTACCACTCTTTGCAATATGGTTGCTGTTTCCGAACGTGGCAATCGGGTAATCGAGTCCCGTAATGATACGATTGGCGGACCCGCTCGATGAGCCAGAATCCAATTGTGTCGACATTCCAGGTTTCCGGCAAAATGTGCAACTGCAGGCACCACTGATGGCCCACACGTTGAAGCGATTTGGATTGGCGGATGAAATGTGGACCATGAATTACCCGTCGCAGAGGCAGATCTATGCGAGTGAGTACGGGCTTTGTATTGAAGCCGCAAGTTTCGAGCCAGGGGCGGTGCTCATGCTCAAAGAGCCGAGCGACTCTCCCCTACAGTGCTTCAATTTTACGGATAATGGATACATAGCCCTAGTCGGAAATCCGGATTTTGGGTTCGCAGTTGTCGAAGGAGAGGGTTCGAAAGCGGGCGGGCCCAGCCATTTGAGAAGAGACTTGAGTTTGAATACATTAAGTGAAACGGATCCCTCTCTGGCCACGTGGAAAATTGTCAAATCGGCCAAAAGCTGGCAGGAGTGAATCGACTGCGTCGTTTTAAAAACGCCGTACCGAATTATAGACCAATCGCTTGCTCTGAGCGATCAAGGATACGGCGTTTTTCGTCGGATGTGAGGTAGTAGCCCCAGTCGTTGATTTCGTCTTTGCCAGCCCGTTCACGGACACGACGCTTTTCATCTTCGGTCATCATGGCACCGTAGTCGACCCGAGTGGCGTCGTAGACCCCCGGGCTGCGAGGGCGGGCGTTCCTCATATCTGCCTGGTCTTTAGACCGGCCGATTTCGCGTCCGACGATAGCCCCGGCAACTGCGCCTAGGGCCGCTCCTTCGCCTTCTTCGCCTGACTGGTTTCCGATGATAGCTCCCAGCAAGGCTCCCGTGGCGGCACCCGCTACCGCCCCCTTGCGTTCGTGGTGACCACTGGTAGCGCACCCAGTCAGCAGTAAGCTGGATGCGAGAAGAGCGAGTATTCCAGCGACGTGTTTTTTGCGGCGTAGGTTTGTCAAAAGCATAATTCTCATAGTTTCTAAATTCTCATTTTTGCCTTAATCCCGTAAAGGGAAAAAGCACCCAGATTTGTTTGTAGACCGTACCGCCGCATCGACGTTCCCAGGAGAATCTTGACTGGATCAAGTTCGATGATCGAGCGATGCTGTTGTCGTTTTTTAAAGTTAGTGTCCGAAATGGCTAATCCTTAAACCCCAACGGCAAAAGGGTGTTCTTCCGATTTCCAAGACTAGACTTAGCACTATTCTTGTCGAGTGGGCCCCTCTATTTACCTGTGACTTTCCCCGGATGCGAATGGGTTTGATTGGCATCATTTCGACCTAGGGGGAAATAAATGTCGAATTTTTGCTCCAAATTGCTTTGTCTCTCGGCAAGTTAGTTCGAGTCGGTTTTATCACCGCCGTTTTCCTTGCCCATGTATTATCAAACTAAACCTCTAAATAGACGTACCTTTCTTAGAGGCATCGCGGGAGCGTCGCTTTCATTGCCGTTTCTCGATGCTATGGTCTTGGGATCCGTGTCCAGTACGGCTTTGGTGCCCACGCGTATGGTGTGTGTGGGCACGGGGTTGGGCTTTGTGCCAGAGCTTTTCTTTCCAAGGAAAACGGGGCGAAGCTATGAATTGCCCGTATTGCTCAAGCCGCTTGTGCGTCATCGCAACGACTTCTCGGTGTTTTCTCAACTTGATCATGGTACAGAAGGCGTGGGTGGCCACGGAGGGGTGCATGCTTATCTCACGGGATTGCTTTCGAAAAACTCGAGAGGCTTGCCGGAAGCTAACATATCCTTGGACCAAAAGGCTGCCCAGTTCGTAGGTGCCCAGACTCGTTTTCAGTCCTTGCAATTAGCGTCAGGCGGGTCGGATGCGAACAATACGCTTTCCTGGTCTAGCGCTGGCGTTGCTCTGCCGCAGCTTGCTAATTTGAGAATGATCAATTCGCTGCTCTTTCGAAAAACGGACCCGAGCCAGTTAGGGCAATTAAAAAGTGTGTATACGGACCAGTTGAGCATTCTCGACTTGGTGAAGACGGACGCGGATCGACTGATGCGTAAGGTCGGAGAGCGTGACAAGGAAAAGCTGGATCGCTATTTTACTTCTGTAAGGGAGGTAGAGAAAAAGCTGATACAATCCAAGGAATGGCTAGACAGGCCAAAACCCTCGGTTGACTACCAACTGCCTCCCGAGGCAGATGGGCTCACGTTTTCCGAACGAATTCCACTCTACTACGACCTGATGGCCTTGGCTTTGCAGACGGATTCAACGCGGGTGATCACGTTCGCATCCAACGATATTGGGCATGATGCTGGCGGTTTGGGGGTCACCCGTGGATATCATCAACTGACACATCATGGTAAGGTGGAAAGCTATATTGAAGAGCTCGCTATTATAGAACGCTTCCACACCACGCAGTTTTCTCGATTTCTTGATTTGCTGAAATCGGTCGACGAGCCTAACGGGAAATCGCTTTTTGATAATACGATGTCTTTGCTGGGAAGCGGCATGGGAAATGCGAGTTCGCACAGTAACAAGAATCTGCCATTGATGTTGGCGGGTGGCGGATTCCGCCACGGCGAGCACAAACTCTACTCTAAAGACAAAGGGCGCGGAACGGAAACACGTGCAGCGAACCTGTTCGTTTCAATGCTGCAGCGATTCGGTCTCGAGATCGACCAGTTTTCAAGTTCGACTGGCACATTAACGGGACTGGAAGTAGCTTAGGCATGAAGGGCTCACTTCCACTATTGGCTCTTTCGTCACTCGCGGTCTCCTCATCGTTTGCGGCCGACACCGCGCTTCCGCTTTTTGTGAGCGAATTTGTTTCTGAATACTGTATCGGTTGCCACGGAGAGGAAAAACAAAAGGGGGATCGTCGCTTGGACGGCTTGTCAGCGAATGTCTTTGATGAAAGCAACCTGACGATGCTGGAAGAAGCGCTTGACATGTTGAATTTAGGAGACATGCCGCCGGACGAGAAAAAGGTAAGGCAGCCAAGCCAGGAAGAGACTCGCCAGATGATTGAATGGCTAACGGGAAGGTTGACGGTTGCCGCAGACTCTCGCTCACCCGTGTCTACGGTACTGCGACGTTTGAATCGTTTTGAGTATGTGAATACGCTCAGAGATTTACTGGGCGTGCATACGGAGTCGTTTGATGCGACTTTCGACTTTCCTGAAGATTCGAAGGTAGACGGATTTGACAACAACGGAGAATCCCTCGTCCTCTCTGACTATCAATTGAGGCGCTACATAGAGGTAGCAGACGAATTCCTTGAAAAGGCGATTCGATTCGTGGATCAGAGACCTGAATCGAAAACGCTCCGTTTCACTGCCAACGATTTCGGTGGAGTACGGCCTGAGGAAAGGACACGAGCCCCGGTGACGTGGAGAATTAATTTCTACGGGAAGTATTTGGACATTGGGCACGGGCAACCGGTAGAGCGGCATACGAATTATCCTTTGAAGTTTTCGAAGTCCGGAGTACCGGAGGATGGATACTATAAGATTGTCGTACGAGCGGAAGCGATTAATCGACTAGACCACCCGTATTCGAACTCCGATTTTAAAATGGATTTTTCAGAGCCCATGAAAATGGGGTTGGTGATTGCTCCCGAACCGCGTTTGTTGCGAAAGAACGCTCACGAAGGGCGAAGGAACGTAGCGGTATTTGATTTGGCGGATGAAGTTCCCACCGACTACGAGGCGGTGGTTTGGCTAGAGAAGGGCAGCACGCCGTTTGTCCATTGGAGTAACGGTGTTGCCAGTAAGGGAACGATTCGAAAAGTCGCAGACAAGTATCACCCGGAAGTCGTTCGGACTCAGGACTATCTGTTACAAGAGGGTCTGGCTGAGGCCAAGAACTTGGACAACAAGACGATCGGGGAAGTTTACGAAGGACCGCGACTTCGCGTGCATAGCTTGGAGATTACGGGTCCCACTTATGAGAAGTGGCCACCGAAAAGCCATCAGATGATTTTTGGTGAAGCGACTAGTACGGCAAAGGTCGATATTGATCGGACGTTGCTCGAGTTCGCCAGGAGGGCATTTAGAAGACCTCAGACTCAAGATGATATTGAGCACTATGCGGATTTTGTGAGACGGCAAAGAGAGTCCGGGAAGACGCTACAGGCAGCGTTGAAGTTAGGTCTGGCTGGGATGTTAAGCTCTCCCAAGTTCCTGTATATGGATGAAGGAGATGAAGCGGAGGCAGTGGAGCTGGATAGCTACCAGCTGGCGTCGCGCTTGTCCTATTTCCTATGGAGCTCGATGCCAGACGAGGAGTTGTTTCAATTGGCGGAAGCGAACCGATTGGGGGATTCGGCGACCTTGTCTTCCCAGGTGGATCGAATGTTAAGGGACCCAAAGGCGAAGGCTTTTATTGAGCACTTTACGGACGGGTGGCTTCGAATGAATACTTTAGGTAGCATGTTGCCGGATGGGAAGAGCTTTGAGAGCTACTATTCGCAGCGCCTCGAATATGCGATGCGTGAGGAAACACGTCTTTACTTCGAGAATCTTTTGGCAAACAATGGCCCTATTCTAGATTTCCTAGATAGCGACTATACTTTTTTGAATGGTTCATTGGCCAAGCACTATGGCCTAGAGGGGATCAATGGAGAAGCGTTTCGTCGAGTGAGATTGCCGGAGAATGCGCGCAGAGGTGGTTTGCTGGGACATGCGAGTGTCTTAACCGTGACTGCGAACGGCGTGGAAACCTCACCAGTTGTACGTGGCGTTTGGATATTGGAGAATATCCTTGGTACGCCGCCATCGCCCCCACCGCCAGATGTGGAGCCGCTCGAACCGGATACACGCGGAGCCACCACTATTCGAGATCAACTCAAGAAACACCGCGATGTTCAAGCCTGCGCGGATTGCCACGCGAAGATCGACCCGCTAGGATTTGCACTGGAATTTTATGATCCCATTGGTGGGTATAGAGAATTTTACCCTTCGATGGATGCTGGCGATGGTCGAGCCCTTGGAAAGCAGGTCGACGGATCAGGCGAATTGCCTTCTGGGGAGCGCTTTAGCGATGAGAGGGGACTCAAGCAGGTTCTGATGGATCGAAAGGACCGTTTTACTTATACCTTAACGGAAAAACTGCTTCTTTATGGAACCGGTCGAGAGATGACCTTTCGGGATCATGGGGTAATTGAAGGGATAGCAACGGACATAGCGGAAAGCGGATACGGCTTAAGGGATTTGGTTGTCGCTATTGCAGACAGCGATGTTTTCAAAAAGCGGTAGGGCACGATAGCGAATTACTGGTTTTCCACCTGGGAGAGTTTTATTCGGTAGAAGGAAATTCCACCGTACCTGTTGCCTTCCTCTGCTGCCGTTTCGACGACGAGGCCGATCGTTCCATCTTGGAGTCGCTACAGTACGGAATAGGCGGTAAATCCCGTGTTGAACTGGACCGGATTCGTGAAGGACTTTCCCTCGTTGTAGCTTGTCCAGATCGCGATGTTGTTGCGGTTAAAGCCATCTTCTCCCAACTTGCAGGAAAAGAGGATGCGATCTCGGTCGTGACCCTATCGTTCGGCGGAGTAGCGGATGATCGAGCCATCCACGGGTGTGAGTGCAAGGGTGTCGGGAACATCTGATACCTTGGTCCGACCATCATCGTAGCGAAGTGTTTCCAATTCAAATTGATTTCGATTGGATGTTAGGTATTTATTGTCATGTGTGAAGAGTATTTACTAAGCTAGGAAATTCTGAATAGGCTTTAGCGCATAGATTTGGGACTGAAGTGAATTTTTTGGGAACCGATAAGAATATGATCAAACAGTCTTTCTACGCGACGCTATCGGTTTTTTTCGGGTTTGTTTCTGGGTGTTTTTATACATTTGGGGCTGCGGCGGACCATCCCAACATCGTCGTTATCTTGACTGATGACCAGGGATACGCGGATATCAGTTTCAATCCAGATCATCCCAAGGAAGTGTCGACGCCGCACATGGATGCGCTGGCCGAGGAAGGGGTTTTCTTTTCTCAGGCATACACGAGTGGACCGGTTTGTTCACCCACACGGGCAGGAATCATGCTGGGCCAGTACCAGCAGCGGGTAGGGATCTATACCGCGGGTGACGGCGGTCGGGGATTCGATCCGGAAATGTCGATTTTCCCCTCGTTCTTGCCCGACCAATACACGAGTATGGCGATTGGGAAATGGCACTTGGGTTTGGATAACGACTACCCTGAGTTGAAGTGGCACGCCATGAACCGCGGCTTCGATGAGGCGTATAAATTTATGGGACGAGGTGGGCATGATTACTTTGAGTCGAAAGGAGTCAATGGCGACGACTATGCACCTATCTATCGCAACAAGGCACGTATTCTAGCTGATGAATACGAAGGCTATCTAACCACGCGGCTAACAGAAGAAGCGGTTTCCTTTATTGACCGCCAGAAAGAGGATCCGTTTTTCCTCTACCTCGCCTACAACGCAGTGCACACCCCCGCCCAGGCCCCTAGGGAGGATATTGATTTTTACAAGAACAAGTATCCGTATCTTTCAGATACACGGGCTATTTTGATGGCGATGCTATATCATTTAGATGAAGGAGTGGGAGCGGTGGTTAATAAGCTCAAAGCCGAGGGTATCTGGGATAAAACCCTGCTCATTTTTCTGACTGACAATGGAGGAGCGGGAGCGATGGAGGCCAACAATGGTTCGTTGCGTGGCTTTAAGCAGATGCTCTTCGAAGGGGGGATCCGAACGCCATGGATCGTTAGTTGGCCGGCGAAGTTCCCAGGAGGTCGATCGATCGATACGCCGGTCATTTCATTTGATATACTCCCGACGGTGCTTGATGCGCTCGGAATGGAAGTCGATCGGGCCTTAGACGGGAAAAGTCTGTTGCCGTTAATTGAGGGTGCAGTGCAAACGCACCATGCGGCTCTCCATTGGGATATAGCTGGACCCAGAAAAGAATGGGCGGTGCGTCAGGGGGACTGGAAGCTATTCAGCTCGCGGGGCAAGCAAGAGCTCTACCACTTGGGGAAGGATCCACATGAAGCGACTGACGTGATCGATTTGAATCCAGCCAAAGCGAAGGAGCTCTTGGAGTTGCATAAGAAATGGAAAAGAGACGTCGAAGCATCGTCGGGCAAGTGAAGGGCTTTATCCTTCGACTACCCCCGTTTGATTGAACGCGTTCGGCACAAAATTTGTTTAGGGGAATTGTGGAAACGCTGAACCCCAGCTCGGCGCCGAGTGTTGTATATTCTGGCCGAGGTGGGCCTCGGCGTTCCCAGGGACCGATCCGTCTTCTCCTCGTATTTTAGTTGAAAATCGATATGGCTTTCAAGTCGTAGATTCCTTTAGGGTAGCTTTTACGCGAAGCCCATTGCCCAAATTTCCCTTGATCTTGTAGAAATTCCCGAAGCACTTGAAACGGCTGAAATGGCCATGCTGGCCGGAGTCGATTGGCTGGAGGCGGGGACTCCGCTCATTCTGGCCGAAGGCATGCTTGGGGTTCGCACTCTACGTGACCGGTTTCCGGATACGCCGATTGTAGCTGATTTGAAAACGATGGATGGAGGTTGGCTAGAGGCGGAGATCATGGCCAAGTCAGGCGCGACCCAGGTCGTGTTAATGTTGCAGGCTCACGAAGAAACCATTCGCTGTGTCGTGCAAGCGGGAAAGGATCTTGGTGTCGAGGTGATGGGCGAAAATTTAGGAAGTGACGATATGGTCGCGGGTGCAAAACGGCTTGAGGACCTATGTTGTGACTATGTGATTCACCATATTGGATACGATGAGAGGAGGGGGATTGCGGCAAGGGGAGAGCGTCAACCCAATCCACTCGATCAGCTGGCGGAGATCGTCCAGGCGGTGAGCATACCGGTGCAAGCAGTGGGTGGATTGACCATCGAACAGGCCATAAAGACTCCAGAGTATGGAGCTCCATTGTTCGTTTTGGGTGCTCCCTTAACGATCGATGCCGATTCCTTGAGAACGGCAGACGGATATTTGGAATCGTCGCTCCGGATGATCTGCGAGAAGGTGCATGCCTATGGAGATGTGGTGGTGGGTTAGGCTGGTTGCAATTTTGAATCGAACGAAATTGCACTCGCTACAAGAAAAGTGACCACGCCGACAATCATGCCAGGATATACTTCGGATAGACTGGTTACCCCGGTGTTATTGAGCGTAAACGCGATGACTACGGTCGAGCCGCCAAAGATCATCGAAAGCTTGGCAGCCTTCGCGCTACGGCGCTTTTGGAAGAGTCCGAGGATAATCACCGGTACGAAGCAGGCGCCATAGAGGGAGCCTGAGAATTTTGTAACGGATACAATATCGCTAGCGAAAGGCTGAAGTGCGGTCACGGCGGCAGCTACAGATACAATTACCACCCAGATTCGGGTGCGAGCGACCGCGTTGGGAGCGTTATCTGGACGGATGGGGTTCAGGAGATCGCGATCGATGGCCGCGGCGGCAACCAGCAAAACGGAGTCGATCGACGACATTGCCGCGGAGATGAGAACCAGAAGAAAGAGGGTTCCGACGACCGTCCCGAGAACATTCGAATCGCCCAGCAAAGCAGGAACGATCTGGTCCGTATCGACTTTGCCCGCTGTGTTTGTAATGCTAGCGGGATCTAAAACGGAGAGTGCGATTGCCCCCAGTGGCAGCAAGCAAAGATAGGTCACAAGGATCGCTACGGGAGCGATAATCGAAGCGGTTCGCATGGCTTTCGCGTCACGCAGTCCATACATGCGTGAAAGCTGTCGTGGTTCGACTAAGTACTTCACTCCCACAGCAAGAGCGTATGACATTGCTGCCGCGAACCCCGCCGAATCAGTCCATGATAGAAGTTTGGGATCTCGGTTTAGAAGAGTCGTCTTCACGCCCTCGAATCCGCCTGCTGTGTTCAATAGAGCAATAACCAGTGCCAGGGCCCCAACCAACATAAGAACGCCCTGTATGGCGTCAGTCATTACGACTGACTCAAAGCCACCCATTAGTGTGTATCCGGTGACAATGATCAGAACGAGAATAACACACCATACGTAAGGCACGTCGAGAAATCTCTCTAGTGCTATCGATGCACCCCGGTAGATCGCGACGAGGTACAAAAGTGAAGCGAATGCTACGATCACCGCCGCTATTCTTCGGACTGATTGAGAATCGTAGTGAAAACCAGCGAAATCCGCGACCGTTAGCGAGTTGTACTTTTTAGTCAGAGGAACGAATCGTGGGGCTACAACGAACCAGGAGATCGCGGCTAGAGCCGTCAGAACAACACTACCCACACACCAGCTCAGCCCGTAGGTCCAGCTCTTGCCGGCGGCGCCAATAAATGTATTTGTGCTCATGAACGTCGCGTAGAAAGACAGAGCGATCACCACGCCACCCATCCGTCGACCAGCGACGAGATAGTCGGCGATTGAGCTGACATTTCGCTTCCCATGCAGAGCGTGACGAACCAGCACAATCAGGTACAATCCGATGAGGATCAAATGTAGCCAGTGCTTATCGATCCAATTCACTATGCGACGGATTTTCTTTTGGTGGGGTATTCAACATTTCAAATACAATATGATATCATACCTGTAAACTAGGCTTTGTAGTTTCAAGATATTAATCGAGGTTCAATTGCTGGAAACCTGAGTTTTCTGTAATTATCTGTCGAAGTCTACAGATCCTATTGGTCGTAGGCAGTTTCTTGGTACTTGCTTGTGCCAGCAATGTCGGCGAGCCCGATCGTCCAATTTCAGACCTTTTAATCTAAATCTTTGAGACAGGCTATGCTGGCGATGGCGTTTTTGACGAGACACTAGCTGTCTGCTAACCATTTCGTTCCGATGAAGTGGAAATCATGGCCTAGGCTGGGGCGATGCAAGTCGTTGTAAGGTCGCAAGTCGACGAATCGAAAAATTTGAAGTTTGACCTTGAAGTGGGGGAATTAGTTGGTTCGTTACGATATGGCAAGTCCAAGCGAAAAGAACTTCGAAGACTACAAGAAAGCGGAGGCAAAGGCTCTCGAGCTAATGAGAGAAATGAAATTGGTATCTCCCAAGAAGACTGACATTGAGCTCGCCTTGCTAGTGGCCATTTTCGAATTGCACAAGAACGAACTCAAACCAGTTCACATCACCAAGATCATTCATGGCCATCTGGAAGAGTTGAACGGTTTCTATTCTCAAGGAACAAAAGGGAACTAGAGACTCCAGAAATACAATACAAAAGCCAGTGGTCTTCCATTGGGATTGGGACGGGCACTCTCCTTGTAACCGGACTTAATGATGGTCCAAGGGCATTCGGCGGTGGAGTTATAAAAGAATGGATCCTCCTTTTCCGTCCCATAGTAGTTCTTGTCCATCGAGAAGAAGTACTTGTCAAAAGACGAAAGCTGGGATATCATATAGCGTCTTTTCGCCTTGATGTCTCAGATCCGTTCTCGTTTACCTGTCAAATTATCAATTTCTTTTCTATGTGCCACGATTGCGTGCATTGCCGTAGCCTCAGAAGCGTCGCAAAATTGGCCCGGATTTTCGTTTGCACGGCGGTTCCTGAAGGAGATTGGTTGCCGATGAGCTACCCAATAGTATATAAATGAGTGGATTCCAGAGGAGGTTAACCCGCTTCGCCCATGCCGAGGAGCCCTTTGATCCATTCTTTGAAATGTAGAACGCCTTCCATGCCTTGAGTGATGAGGATATAGATAATGACTGAGTATAGCGCGATTGTGAGGACACCGACCGCACAGGCACCGAGGCAAAAGAGACCATCCTTTTCGGAAAGACCTATTCCAATGAGAAAAATTACGGCTGCCGGAAAAGTATTGGTAGTGGGAATTGGAAGAGTCATGAGGGCAGCCATGACTACGACGACGAAACTCAAAAACCGAGAGCCGAAGGGACTGCTGATCCATTTCAAGCGCGGATGGACGATTTTCTCGATGTGGCCGAGCCATTTCGTGGCCATGCCGATCGCTTTCTCTGCGGAGGATCGGGTCATTGTACGACGGGCAGCCCATTGAGGCAACCAAGGACGGTGGCGTCCAATTAGCATTTGTATTCCGAGAACGATGAATAGAATTCCAAATGGGGTAGAGTAACCTGCAGCGGGTATAGGAAGGGCGCTGGGGAGGGAAAGCACCATCATTAGCAGACCAAATCCTTGCTCGTCGACGTTCTCAAGTATCCTCTTAAGGGATATGTCGGAGCCGTCGTTTTCTCCCAGCGAGCGTCGCAGATTGTCCGAAAGCGAATTTTTCATAGGTAGCGGGACCGAGGTCTTCCGCTAATTATCGTCCGAATCTTGGGCGAACTGAGCATAATAGAGCTTTCCGACAGTCTTTACGAGCGACGGAATCGCCTCGACCATGCTGTCGCGGCAGGCTTCGTATTCGCTAAGGTTCATACCAAATGGGTCTGGTATCTGGGTATCCGCATTTCCTTCAATAAACGAACGCATGAGAAAGGCATTCGCGGGCGGTGGATCGATCTGGTAGGAAAGCATTGCTAAGTGTGTTTCCGTCATCGTGAAAAATACGAGGGGCGACTCGATCATCGTCTCGGTGATGTGCTGGCTGCGGTGGTCGCTGATGTCGATGCCGACTTTGGCCATGGCCTTGACGGAATTTGGACTGGCTGGCTGCCGATCATAAACGGATACTCCGGCTGAGGAAACTTTGAGCGATTTCAATGGATCGCTTTGAGCGGCCAACGCGTGGCGGAACAATCCTTCTGCCATCGGACTACGGCAGGTATTGGCCGTACAAATAAAAACGATTTCGTTCCGAATATTTGCCATTAAACGCAGCGGAGAATTAATGTATAGGGGAGGGCGTGTAAATAACCGATTGTTGCACTGCGAAAATTCAAAGGATCTTCACCATTCAGAGAGATCTTGGCATGGGTCAGCCCGTAATAATCGCCGTTCGGTAAATGCGAGGGACTCTCTTTGTGACGGAGCAAAGAATTTCCCAAGGGATCGTCTCCGCCCACTCGCTGAATTCCTGCAAACGGATCCCACCTTCCCCCTGCGGTCCGATGAGAGTGACCTGGTCTCCACTTTTTACCACTCCTTCAATGTCGGTTACATCTACGATGGTCTGGTCCATCGTTACTTGGCCAAGAATCGGGCAGCGCTCGCCGCTGATGAGTACGTCTCCACGGTCGCTTAGCTTGAGAGGGACACCATCTCCGTAGCCCGCGCACACGATGGCGACGCGGCTATCCCGTTGCAGGGTGCGGCTTCTTCCATAGCTGATGGTTGCGCCTGCGGGTAGCTGCTTAACGATGCCGACGCGAGACTTGAATTCGAAAATGGGAGTTGTATCCACTTCTCCCAGTATGGAGAGCGGGTAGGGGGCGATGCCAAACTGGAGTAATCCTATTCGAACCGCGTTGTAGACACTGTCGGGCGCAAACGTTGAAATACCAGCACTGTTGTCAGCGTGAATCAGAAGCTTTTCGGTTTCGAGCCAGTCGACCTTAGCGATCGTCTCGGTGAAGAGCTGACGTTGCCGTCGAGTGAATTCAGGATCTCGACTTGCGGACGCGAAATGGGTGTAAACGCCGCCTAAAGTGAGGAATGTAGCCTTGTGGAAGGCGTCGAAAAGCTCAGTGGCGTATTCGTGCCAAATTCCAAGTCGGCCCATGCCGGTGTCTATTTTGATGTGAGCTTTGAGTGGCTTTTCGTGGGAACGGGCTTTCCGGTTGAGACGTTCGACCTCTTCAATCGTTGAAATGGTAGGAATCAAGTCGTATTCAAACAAGTAGGACTCTTCATTCTCCAGTGTTGCGCCTAGGACAATAATCGGCCAGCCCGTTCCAATTTCGCGAATCTTTGCGGCTTCGAGCACGTTAGCCACTGCGAACATGTCTACATTCGCTTGCATAAGCCGAGCGACCGTTTGCTGCATTCCATGGCCATAGGCTTCGGCTTTCACAACCGCAATGTATTTGATGTGTTCGGGAAGGGCGGCCCGGATCGATTTTAGATTTCGCTCGAGAGCGGCCAAGTCGATCTCCGCCCAGCAGCGGAATGGGGTTGTGGTGGATTGGCTCACGACTTGATTTGGTCCGCAGTCCTTGCCGCTGGTATCCACTTGGCGAATTCCATCGAACGCGAGTCCATGGGGTTGGCGTCTGGGTTTTCCTCTAAAAGCAGAGAGAATCGCGAGGACGATAAGACATTTTCAGGACGATAGGAAAGACATTGGATATGGGCCTGCGTACGCGTCCATGTCGGGAACTCGTTAAATGAGAATAGGGGAATGGTTTCCGCCTCAAGGGTAGCGTTATCGATAATCTGATCGGGTCCTATGGATGCCCCTTCTACCTTCAGGGCGTTCCAGCTGTTTCGCCGTGCATCCGTAATGACTAGATATGTCTTCTCAGAAGGTGAAGAATGACGAACGAGCTCGGCCCCGATAGCGAGGCTGCTGAACGAGTAAATCTGCTTTCCTTCAATTAGTTTAACCCCTTGCCAGGTTCGGATCCCCATGATGGCAGTGCGGATCCCGAGCATGGAACCGGGCCCTTGGCAAAAAGCGATCGAGTTTAAATTGGAGAGCTGCCAATCGAATTCCTTGAGTAGGTGCTTGATCAACGGAAAGAGCGAGAGCGATGCATCCTCCTCGCTTGTTCTACATGACAGAGAGCCCTTTTCGTCGAAGAGTCCGACACAGGCTCTGCGAGACGACGTGTCAATCGTGAGCATTCGTTGGAGATCGGGTGGGCGGGCCATTACGTTGAATCAGCGCTCTTGTGGTGTCTCCCTCAAGCGGAAAATGCCGGGTGCTTCACAGAATCGATGCTTCGAGGGATTTAGGGATGGTGGAGACCGATTGAATGACATAGCGAAAAGGGGGCCAGTGCTTGCGCTGCACCGCGCTGGTTTAATCTCCCTATTCATTCAGACGCGGCATGGGGCGAGCACTGGCCTTACAGTGTCCGAGGTAGGGACCTACTGCCCTGGCGATCCGAGTGGGTGGAGGACTCCAGAAGGGAAAAACAGTCGATTCATTCTCTTTGCTTTAGCGCGGAGACTTAAGGTCGATCGGCGCCCGTGGCCAATCCTCAAGTCAGGTGTTCTTGCATCATCCCTTCCAAATACGTTGACCCGGTTGAAATATGTCTTCTACTGTCCGCGCTTTTCCAAGAACAGCCATTAATCCTGAATCGTCACATCCCGTGAAAATCGACTTACAAGACGTCACTGAAACCCGTAAAACTCTAGCCGTAACGCTCGATGCAAATGAAGTGGAGGCAGAAGAAAAAGGCCTTCTTTCTCAGTTTTCGGGCATGGCTAAGATTCCCGGATTCCGTCCGGGCAAGGCGCCCGTTGCGATCGTGCGCAAGAAATTCGCTAAGGAAATCGCCGGCGAGCTGAATCAGCGAGTGGTTTCCAAGGCCTACAAGGAAGGCCTCAAGGAGGCGAAAGTGAACCTAATTAATCCGATTGACGTCAAAGAGGGTGAGATCAAGGCCGGCCAGGAAGCGGTGATAACGTTCACTCTCGATGTACGACCGGACTTTACGGTAGACAACTACAAGGGAATAGAGCTCGAGGGTCTTTCCGAGGAAGTGTCTGATAATGAGGTAGATGGGGCGATCGAGAATGTCCGGAAAGAGCGGGCTGAATTTTCTCCAGTCGAGCGTGAAGCCCAGAAGGGGGATTATGTTAAATTTTCCCACGAGGGAACCATCGACGGAAAACCGATCAGCGAAATAGTCGAGGACAAGCCCATTTATGCGAAAATGCCCCAAACATGGGAAGAAATCGGGAGCGACCAAGGCCTCATTCCCGGTCTTGGCGACCAGTTGGAGGGTTTGAAGACGGGTGATAAAAAGGACCTTGAGGTTGAGTTCCCGGCAGATTTTACCGTTGAAGGGCTGCAGGGGTTGAAGGCGGTTTATTCAGTTGAAGTCCTCGAGGTCCGCGAACGTAAGCTTCCCGAAATGGACGAGGCGTTTTTCGAGTCTCAACAAGTTAAGGATCTAGATGAGCTTAAGGAGCGGGTTTCTGGTTGGCTGAAAAACCAAAAGGCTCAGGAGCGGCGTGCTGATCTGCGACGTCAGATCTCCGAAAAGCTTATGGGCTCGGTCGATTTCCCGCTTCCCGGTAGTTTGATCGAATTGGAAACGGAGAATGCCATGCGCCAAGTGGTAACGGAAAACATGCGTCGCGGCATTCCGCAGGAGCAGTTGGAAGAAAACAAGGAAGACATCCATGCCCAGTCCCGCAGAAACGCTGAGAATCGTGTTAAGTTGCAACTGATCCTGGATCAGGTCGCCGGCAAGGAGGAAATTGAGGTTACGGACCAGGATATGAGCCAATTCATCTTCAATCAGGCATATCAAAGCGGTCAAAAGCCCGAACAGTTCGTTAAAGAGCTAAAGAAAGATCAAAATCGTTTGAGAATGGCTCAACAGTCGGTACTTTTCGATAAGACGCTTGAATTCTTAATCGACGAATCTACCGTTAAAGGTGCCGAAAGAGATAAGAGCTGATTTGGCTTAACCGTTTAACCCTTACTAATTTGCAAGAAATCGTGTCATACTACTTACCACATATCATCGAAAACACGGGCCGCGGCGAGCAGTCCATGGATATCTATACACGCCTCCTAAAGGACCGGATTATCTTCATTGGTACGCCAATCAATGATGAGATAGCCAGCGCGATTGTGGCTCAGCTGCTTTTTCTACAGATGGATGACCCCAAGAAGGATATTCATATGTATATCAACTCCCCCGGAGGAGTCGTTACGGGGGGTATGGCGATTTACGATACGATGAATTACCTTACATGCGATGTATCCACATATTGCATTGGCATGGCCGCGAGCATGGGAACGGTGCTTTTGGCAGCAGGTACCAAGGGAAAACGTTTCGCACTGCCCAATAGTCGGATTATGATTCACCAGCCGTCTGGAGGTGCCACGGGGCAGGCTTCGGATATATCGATCGCCGCTAGGGAAATCATTCGCTGGCGCGAAAAGCTGAATGAAGTCCTAGCCGAGTGCACGGGCAAAACTTCAGACGAGATAAAGAAGGATTCTGATCGGGACTTTTACATGAGTGCCGATGAAGCTAAAACCTATGGATTAGTCGACGAGGTGATGGAACCTGCCGAGAAATCCAAGAAATCTTAAAGCCCCGCTTCAAACAAGATACGTATGGCAAAATCCTCACGCATGACGCTTTGCTCTTTCTGCGGAAAGTCGCAGTCGGAAGTCCGCAAGATGATAGCGGGCCCAGGAGTTTATATATGCGATGGTTGCGTGTCGGTTTGCAAAACCATTATTGACCGGGAATTAGGGGGTGAAGATGGCGCTTTGGCGGAAGCCGAAGCCGTGCCGGCATTTAATCTTACTCGGCCGACAGAGATTAAGGAGGTGCTCGATGATTACGTTATTGGTCAGCAGCATGCCAAAAAGGTTCTTTCGGTAGCGGTCTACAATCACTACAAGCGATTGAGTTTCGACGCAGAGCAGGTGACGGAAGCGAGTCTCCTGAATCCAGGTTCGGAATACGATGATGTCGAAGTAGAAAAGAGCAACATTCTTCTCGTAGGCCCAACTGGATCGGGAAAGACTTTTTTAGCCCGTACACTGGCTCGAATATTGGACGTGCCCTTTGCCATTGCAGATGCGACGACATTGACCGAAGCAGGCTATGTGGGAGACGATGTTGAGAATATCGTGCTTCGCTTGTTACAATCTGCTAACTACGATGTCGATAAGGCTGAATGCGGGATTATCTATGTTGACGAGATTGATAAGATCGGCCGAAAAACGGATAATGTCTCAATTACTCGAGATGTATCGGGAGAAGGGGTACAACAAGCTCTTTTGAAAATTTTAGAGGGCACGGTATGTAACGTTCCACCACAAGGGGGACGCAAGCATCCGAACCAGGAGTACGTAAAAATCGACACTTCGAAGATTCTATTCATCTGTGGTGGAGCGTTCGTCGGACTGGACGGCATCATAAAAAAGCGTTCCGAAGGGATAACGCTTGGCTTCGGGGCTGAGGTCAAATCCGAGATGAAGGGGGAGGAAGTGATGAAGAAGGTCGAACCAGAAGACATCGTAAAATTCGGAATGATCCCTGAATTCATAGGACGTCTTCCAGTGGTGTCTGTCCTAGATCAGCTCAGTGTTGATGACTTGGAAAAAATTCTTCTCAGCACGAAAAATTCTCTGGTAAAGCAATACTCGAAGTTGTTCGCGATGGACGGCGTTAAGCTGAAAATAACGAAAGACGCAATTCGGGCGATTGCTGAAAGGGCGATCGAACTGAAGACGGGTGCTCGAGCACTGCGTTCGATCATGGAAGGTGTGACCTTGGATGTCATGTATGATGTTCCTACTCGAGAAGATGTAAGCGAAGTGATCATTGATCGCGGAGTGGTCGAAGGCAGGAAAAAGGCCCAGATCAAGAAAATCCGACCCCCGAAAGTCGAAAAAAAGGACGCTGCCTAGCGTTTCCGTTAAAACACGGTCTTCAAGGTAGCGGGCTTCGCTAATTCCTTGCATTAACTGAGTCGCGTTTCCAACGTTTCTCCCATGGCAACCTGTATTTACCGAACCGCTTCTGGATTGGTCGCGTCTCGCAACGATCAATACTGCTTTTTTAATGCCGATTGGGATTTGCTTTTCAAGGGTGATGGACTCAGGGATGCTCTCGCCGCACTTTCAATCGTCGACGATGAATTCGCTCGGACTGCGGTCGAGAATGAGCTATTGCCTCCGATTGGTAATCAGGAAGTGTGGGCTTCAGGAGTTACTTACTATTCGAGTCGACTTGCCCGGATGGAGGAGTCGCAAAGTGCAGGTGGGGCGGATTTCTATGCGAGAGTTTATAACGCGGCTCGACCCGAGCTATTCTTTAAATCGATCGCTCAGAGGGTCCGAGGTCATGGTCAAACCGTTCGAATTCGTGAAGACTCGGCTTGGGATGTTCCTGAGCCTGAATTGACTTTGGCGATATCAGACAAGGGACAAATCATAGGTTACACGATTGGCAATGATATGAGCTCCCGTAGTATTGAAGGGGAGAATCCGCTCTATCTTCCACAGGCTAAATCGTACGAAGGAGCAACTGGGGTTGGTCCTGGTCTTTGTATTCTGAATACGCCGATCTCCAAGGAAACAGGAATCAGGCTCTCAATCACTCGTTCTGACTCGGTTGTGTTTAAAGGGCAAACGAGTTTGAAAGAGATGAAGCGGGAACTTGAAGAACTGGTTGCTTACCTGTATCGGGAACTAGACTTTTCGAATGGCTGTTACTTGATGACAGGAACTGGGATTGTTCCGGGGACTGATTTCACGCTACAATCTGGTGACGAGATCACGATCGAAATCGATAATCTGGGGAGCCTTTTTCAAACCGTCGAGTAGATTCCCTTGGGTGCCGGATGTGGCTAAAATCAATTTATCATGAAACTTCTTCAGTTTTTTCGAAAAGTGGCTTTCGCCGAAGGCTTGTCTTATTTGGTACTTCTTTTCTTGGCGATGCCTCTAAAGTACATCTGGGAAATCCCTCAAGCGGTTCGCGTAGTTGGCATGATTCACGGAGTTCTGTTTATCCTTTACATCTGGATACTCATTCGCGTTTGGATCAATCGTAAGTGGAAATTCAGCCGGGCGACCATTGCCGTGATTGCCTCGCTGGTTCCTTTCGGTACGATGATGTTTGACCCTTCCCTGAAGCGCGAATCGCTCAGATAGAGGCAGGTATCTCCTGATACCAGATCCAAGTTGGGGAGGCTGTTTTTAATCGCTAAGCACAAACGCAAACTCTTCCAGCACGCTGCGGCTGATGTGTTGCAATGCCGCTTCGCTGGTCGCTGTAAGGATGACCACGGGAGCGACGCCAGCATCGTAGGCCTCTTTCCAGCGCAGAGCGCAAAGGCACCAACGGTCTCCTTCCTTCAAACCAGGAAAGGAATATTGGGGGGCCGGAGTGCTCAAGTCGTTTCCGCTGGCTTTTGAGAATTCCAGGAATTCGTTGGTGACGATTACGCAGATGGCATGGCACCCATGATCCTGAGGGCCCGTTTGGCATTTACCCGTTCGGTGAAACCCTGTTAGCGGGTTGTTGCTGCAACTCTCCAGCCGCCCCCCGAGTAAGTTCTTCTCTTTCTCAATATCCATTTAATCTAAACTATTTTGACAAGGCGTGGAGGTCAACGGGACAAAAAGAGAATCACCTTTAATCACCGGGCGATTATCGTGAAATTGCCAAAGTTTTGGTTTTCTTTGATCGTATTGAATACCTCGCGCTGTTCCTCATTTAGAATCTCCCTAACTTCCTCGTCGGCTAAGAGTTGCGATT
Organism: Candidatus Pelagisphaera phototrophica; assembly: GCF_014529625.1. Lineage (GTDB taxonomy): Bacteria > Verrucomicrobiota > Verrucomicrobiia > Opitutales > Opitutaceae > Pelagisphaera > Pelagisphaera phototrophica. The sequence continues at coordinate 2,887,974 of NZ_CP076039.1, read as the reverse complement.
CCTACATGCTCTCGGGGTTCGAAAGCCATCAGTCATTTCGAGCGATTGATTGTAGTAAATCGAGTAAACCTGATCTTTTTGCGTTTCGGTCAGGCCGAACTGGGGCACGATCTGGCTGGGCTGGGCTGCCGCTATCATTGCGCTACGGAATTCGATTTTCTGGGCCCTAATTTCATCATATTTGTCGAACTGGTCGGGAGACAGGATTTCAGCGGTGAGATTGTCGATGTCATTTCGAATAGACATAGGAACCCCATTATCGTCATCGCGTCGCTCGGCACCAGAGGTATTGAAGTGCAAGTGCATCTGGGTCATCCGCAGAAGCATTATCTGTTTAAGCTCCTCGCGTTGGTCGGCGTTCAAGTTCAAGCGGGCGGCGTAAATATCGAGCTGCTGATCTACTTGCCGAGACACCATCTACTCAAAGCGCCCTTCGCCAAGTGAGATCGCCCGAGTCGATTGGGCCCTTTGTACCTCCTCCTTCTCATCGGATAATACAAAAGACCCGAAGGCTGGAGCCTCCTTTAGCTTGGATTGGAGGGTCGCATTCTCGGTTTGCGCTTTGGCCAATTAATCGGTTAGCGAGCGAACTTTCTTTTCGAGCGCCCTCACCTATTGTGGTGATGGGTTGATTGGATTCCTCATTCGAAAAAGATAGAAAGAGCGAGTGAGCTATGACTCCGGCGACGAAACATCCGATCGCCAGTAGTTTGCGGGAGACCGTATGGGGTTTCATATTTAGAAAAATAGGCCAAACCTAGATGCTCCTATACTAGCAGGTTCCCTGCTAATTTGTTTCGACCAACGTGAAATGGAAAGGCTGCGAGATTTCGGTTAGTCTAAATTGCTTTTCCCTATCTAGCGCAGCTTACGCAGACCACAGCGTCGGGCATCGCTTCAAGACGTTCGTAGGATATGGGTGATAAGCAATAAGCACAGTTTCCGTAGGCCCCTCCGTTAATGCGCTCGAGCGCGTTTTCCAATCGTTCTTTCTCTTCCCGCTGGCGTCTCCTCTGGGCGAGGCTCATTTGCTGGGATTGCATCGATTCCAAACGGGATAGTCTCCCGATGGCTACGTCCGGAGCGACCGGTTTTGACTCCGGATCATCTTCTGCGAGAAACACGTCAATCTCCGCGATTCGCTTTTCTACTTTTAGGCGAATCCTTACGAGCTGTTCTGGGGTCATGATGAAAAATGAGAGTGGTCCGTCGTCAAAGGCGACGCATCGGTAAGTAGTCAACCCAACCGATCAGGACGACGAAATTGCACCCGAATTCATTTCCAACTCGAAAAACTCCGAGTTGGAATCGATTTAAGAACCAAATTCGAGTAGATCGGTGCGATTAACGAGGCAAATCAACTAGTGGGCGTTGAGCCACTCAAAGACGCGCGAATTGAAGTCGTCCATTTTTTCGAAATGGAAGGCATGTCCAGCGTCATTATAAAAGTAGGTGTCGCAATTGGGTATGGCTCCTGCGACCTCCTGACCCATCCATAACGGAGTGAAAATGTCGTCTTTACCACCGATCACCAAGCAGGGCTGAATCATAGTGCCAAGCTGATCGTATACATCGTGGTTGATACAAGCCGCAGCCTGACCTTCAAGTCCATGCAGCGGTTGCGGGGCCGGACCGTGGGCGAACCCGTGGCGTCCTTCGAGCAAGCTCGCGAGAGCCTCGTCATTGTCCCAGAACGGCTTGGTGAAAATAAGAAGCTGTATCCACTCCATGAATTGGGCGGGTGACAAGTGGGCAAAGCAGGCCTTCATATGCTCGAAGATCGAGGCGGCATAGCGGTCGCAACGAGCCCAAGGACACATGAGAACGGCGCTCTTAACTTTGGATGCGTGACGCAAGCAAAGTTGCTGGGCGATGATTGAGCCCATGGAAACACCGACGACCTTGGCGGACTCGATACCCAACGCATCCATGAGTCCGGCGTAGTCATCGGCCATCATGGCGCTTGAATAGTCGCCCTCGGGCTTATCGGTCAGTCCGATACCTCGATTATCTACCATGATGCAGCGATAGTTTGAACTCCAATGATCCGCATGGGCCTCCCAGACCGCTCCAGGCGCTGTGATTCCCATGATTAGGATAAGAGGTTCGCCGGTGCCGCGTTCCTCATAGTTCATTTGAATTCCGTTCGTTTCAACAAGAGGCATAGAATTGAGGTATTGATTGTTTAAGAAATTAAATTGAGGAGAAAGTTTTGCAAAGTACCTACAAGCCGAGCAAGCCCTTAGTTTGAGAGATTAGTTTTGGCGCTAGCCGGACGAGACTTTCGCGATTTTACGCTTCCATTTAAGCCTAATTGCCAAATAGTAGTGGTGCAAGATTCTAACACGTGTTAGGCCTTTGTGTTTCAAAGATGAAGCCAATCAATCAATTTCTTTTAGATAATGAGATCAGGATCTCGAGAAATCCCTGTGTGAGTCCGGACTTCTGTCTCGACTGGGAGGCATTGCAGTCAAATTTGAGGTCGAATCAGGGGATCGATGTATTCCCTTTGAGCCATTTTGAAACGGGAGACGGAAAGTGGTCCTTGGTAAGCGATGCGAGTGGAGACCACGCTTGGCGGCTTGAAAACGTGGGTGATGCGGGAAGCGGTTGTGGTTTGCAAGGGTGCGCTGAGATCGATGGCGCTACTTACTTCCCTGCTAGCTTTGAAAATCTAATCGCCATTAAAAACCGGATACAGGAGTTCGAATCCGAGAGCTCGGTGTTTCCGACTGCCGAGGGCAGTCTTGGCAAGAGCACGTTGGGGATTGGGGCCCGTTTTACGACCCTTCATTGGCCTGGAGTCGATTGGACCATGGCGAATCTGGGAATAGGATTAACGGCCAATCAGAACAGCATCCCCAGAGAACTGGTTTTTGATGTAGACGTAATGTTGGCTAACGAATTAGACAAAGTGCCGTTTCCATTTATTGGAACAAGCGTTCCAGAAGGTCACCAAGGACAATCGGTAGAGGGGATGAGTCATGGTTGTGTTCTTTCAAAATTGAAGACGGGATTCCATAGCCACAAAATTGCCTGGAGTTTCAATGCGGATCATCAGCCGATTGGCGGAAAATTTGATTCTAGAGAAGATGCGCTGGTAGCTGGTTGTTTGTTTGCTTCCTATATCACCTTTGATTTGTCGCCCGAATTGGCTGAAACCCAAATTCCTGAAGCTGAAGCAGAGCAACGATCATACGTTGATGTCGAGATTGATCCGGACCTCGTGGCCAAGGTTTCAGAACGCGTCGCGGCAGCAGGGATTACTTTGGATGAGACGGAGCGGGACGCGTTGCTGTGCTATGTCTGGCCGGCGATGAAAAAAATGAAGGCGCGTGATGGAAAATATCGCCGCGCTCGTGAGGCAGCATTTACGACGGAAGTGGGACGAGCGTACTTGCGTGAGCTTTCCATCGACGAGCTTCCTGGACTGACAAAGCCGGAGACGACAGGAATAATGCTAGCGCTTTGCGAAGTATTGGGGATGCCGGTACAGTTTGTCGCCCCAGCTTTTGGCTTCCAGAAAAACATGCCGTATCCGAGTAATGGAGAGTTGAAAGATCTGATCGTTCGACAATGGAAGGTTTGCGAAGCTTTTGGAGTGAGTATCGGATTCCATTCAGGTTCGGGCAAGTCGGCAGAGAATTATCAAGTGATGGGTGAGGTTACCGGTGGAAACTTGGAGATCAAGACGAGCGGGCGCTACACCTATGAAATGGGATTGGCTTTATCCGAGTCTAAGCGTGAGGCTGATCAGGCTTTATGGCGTGACTGGTATGCGTTTACTTTGGAGCTTGCGGTGGTGGGAGCCTTCAGTTTGGAGGAAACTGAGCGAACTATGGCCAGGGAATTCATAGTGAATGCTTTGGAATTGGAGGGAGCCGCGACTCAGGTATTCGATTCGCTCGAAACTTGTCGCAGCGCCTTGGAAGCTCTTGTTCCCAACCCGGGTCACATGTTCTGGTTCGAGTATAATTTTCTGTTCGTGCTGGCGAGGGAAGGGCGACCGAGAAAAGAGACTTTGGGTGATCATTCTGCCGCGGGTTACCAGCAGCGAGAACGATTTTATTCCATTAGCGATGAAGGCCGGCTGAGGTTTTGCCAAAAGGTGGCAAGCTATATTATCTTCCTGGCGCGGAATACTGGGTTGGCGAAGGAGAGAGAGTGCGACGCCGCACAGGAAAAACTAAGTGCGTACACCGACTATTCGGAATTTCTAGAAGGCATTGCCAATCCGAATCTGTAAACAATCCTTTAATACGAGAATCTCATCATGTCATTTATCACCGACGATTTTCTGCTTCAAAACGATACCGCACGTACGTTGTATCATGAATACGCTAAGAACGAACCCATATTTGACTATCATTGTCATCTTCCCCCAGAAGACGTAGCGGGCAATCGTCGCTTCGCCAATTTGTTCGAGATATGGCTGGAGGGGGATCACTATAAATGGCGCGCGATGCGGGCTAACGGAGTCCCTGAGCCGCTTTGCACAGGAGACGCTGATCCCTATGAAAAATTTCTGGCCTGGTGTAAAACAGTGCCCCATACGTTGCGTAATCCGCTTTACCACTGGAGCCATCTAGAGCTCCAGCGATACTTTGACATTGATCTTCCGATCAACGAGGACACTGCCAAAGAAATTTGGGAAACCGGTAATGAAACGCTGAAGTCAGATGATTTGAGTGCTCATGGAATCTTGAAGCGTTTTAAAGTGAAGGTAGTCGGTACCACTGACGATCCCACCGATTCCCTGGAGAACCATCAGGCGATTCAGTCGATGGATTTGGATACAAAAGTGATTCCGACGTTTCGGCCAGACAAAGGGCTCCAAGTGGATAACCCTACCGCCTTCAACGAATGGGTCGGCCGTTTGGGAGAGGTAGCCGGCATTGCCATCGATTCTCTGAGTTCCTTTTTGGATGCACTGAAAAAGAGGCACGACTTTTTCCATGAGATGGGCGGGCGGCTGACGGATCACGGACTTGAGCGTTGTTTCTACGCTGAAACGAGTGAAGCAACCGTCAGTAATGTGTTTAACAATACTCGAAAGGGAACGGCTGCTTCGAAAAGCGAAAGAGAACAGTTTGGCTTCTTTCTGATGAGGGAAGTAGGGCGCTGGAATGCGGAGAAAGCTTGGGCTATGCAGCTGCATTTGGGAGCGCTCAGAAGCAACAATACCCGTATGTTTAATGCGGTGGGGCCGGACACGGGCTTTGATTCGATTGGCGACACGCCGCAGGTCGAGACGATGGGAAAATTTTTCGACAGTTTGGACCAGACGAATCAGTTGCCTAAAACCGTCGTATACAATTTGAATTGGTCAGACAATTATTCGGTAGCGACGATGTTGGGAAATTTCCAGGATGGAGTGATACCTGGGAAAATGCAGCTTGGCACCGGTTGGTGGCATCTGGACCAGAAGGAAGCCATGGCGGCTCAGATGAATGCCCTTTCCAATCTAGGTCTGTTCCCGCGGTTTGTGGGGATGCTAACTGATTCCCGTTCCTTCCTTTCGTATCCACGACACGAGTATTTTAGACGGATATTGTGCAATTTGGTTGGTACCGACGTTGAAAACGGTGAGCTTCCAAAGGACATGGAGTTGGTGGGTGGTATGGTTAGGAACATTTGCTACCAGAATGCAGTCGACTATTTTGGGGTAGAAGGTCTCTAATGTGTTTGTGCCCGTCCAAGTCGATCTGCGTAGAAAGAGTTTTCTCATCCTTCTTCAGTCTCGTTATTCCCTGTGCAACTATTCTAAATAATCTCCGATTTACAACCTCAGCGCTATGCCTATGAAACCGAATAATTTCTCAATCGCTGCATTGACCGCTCTCGCGGTAGCAATTTTCCCGGCTAGCTTGGCAGATGAAGGCTTTTCGATCGAAGAAACTGACTTTGGCCTCACTGTTAAATATGATCGCGAACTGGTTACAAACTACATCGTTGATCAGGCGAATAAACCGTACCTATGGCCTTTTATTGGTCCGACGGGGAAGCCGATGACCCGGGCCTATCCGATGAAAGAAGTCGATGGCGAGCAGTTTGATCACCCGCATCACCGTTCGATTTGGTTTGGGCATCAAAACATCAATGGATTTGATACATGGCTCGAGTTGCGAACCGGGACTGAAAAGAAACTCGATGCTGATAAGCTGACGGCATTCAAGAAAAAGATAGGGCGAACTGTTCATCGGGAGTTTTCCCAGATTGATGCGAACGAGAAGCGAGCAATTGTTAAAACACGAAACGACTACGTGGGCAGCGATGGCAAAAAGCTTATGTCAGATGAGCGAACCATCGTGATTCGAAAGACGAAGAATCAGGTTGTTCTAGATTTTGATATTTCGTTTATCGCGGAATATGGCGATGTGCGGGTTGGGGATATTAAAGATGCGGGACTGAGCGTCCGCATTCCATCCGCAATGGCCTTGAAGGAAGGAAAGGGTGGACGTATTTTTAATAGCGAAGGTATCCGCGATGGCGATACTTGGAGCAAGCGAGCTGCCTGGGTCGATTACCACGGGCCTTTGGAAGGCGATCATGTGGGCATTGCGATTCTGAATCATCCGTCAAGTTTTCGCTACCCCACCCCCTGGCACGTTCGAGACTACGGGCTTTTCACGGCGAACCCTTTTGGATTTAATAGTCTGGATAAATCTCGGGACGATAAAACGTTCACTCTCACCGAGGGGACGCGGTTCTTTATGAAGCATCGAATTATCTTTCATAAGGGCAACACGGAGCAGGCGAAAATCGCCCAAGCGTTCGAACGCTACTCGAGGTAGTGAGCCGCTAAGGCTTAAGTTTGAAAGCTGGAATCGTGGCGAGTTTAATCTGCCTTTTCAAATTCTACCGCAGGTTCTGGGAGTTGGCGTTTGATTTCACCGACCCGGTAACCGAAGCCGCTACCTTGAATTGTGCTTAAATCAAGGATACCATTGCGACGTTGAAAGATGCCGGGGTGAACGGCTTGCTCTTCAAGAGAGGCGGCTGGGTAAAACTGCATGCCATTGCTTTCCACACCCATGATCGTACCAGCGTGATTGGCAAGTTGGACATGAGGCAATTGGGCGAGCATAGGGTTTGTGAGGTCCTGAACCATCAGAGTCATTCCATGTTCTTTCGCCCAGCAGAGGCTGAGTAGGGCGCCAGTTTGAGTCTTACAAGTTTTTAGGGCCACTCCCGTCCAACCCAGTTCCCGTCCCAGGCGAACGAGTTTCCAGTCGTGAGCACTCTCGTCCATAAAAAGTGGTTTGCGGGCGCTGACGCTGCGAACATCGATTTTATGGGTCTCGATGTCATAGGGGAATGGCTGCTCGACGTAGAGGATCGATTGATAGATTCTCGGATGTTCGTCTTTCAGTTTGTCTAGAATTTCATTCACATACTCCGGTTCCGTTACCGCGCAGTTGAAATCTGTCGTGAGCCATTCCACATCTTTCTCCAGAGCGATTTTCCCAATTGCAACGAGCCGGTCGTAGTCCCATCCAGAATCGTCTCCACGTAGTTTTATTTTCAGACAATTCAAGCCGTCTTGGTCGATCCAGTCGCGGATTAAGACTGGGTATCCATCATCGGGTTCGCTACCGTCGAGCTGGCTTTCCTCGATTGGATCCAAGCCACCAACAAGGTGCCATACCGGGAGTTTTTCTTTTGGTTGGGAAAAGTAGTCGGAGGGGAATTTGCCTTTGAACCGCTCTTTAGGTTTCAGAAAATGAGAGAGGTCCATGTTGAGATATTCGCTCGTGTAGGTTTTGTAAACCGGCTGGTCGCAAAGGTTCCCATACGCATCATGGAGGGCGATATCCAAGGGTGAAAAGCAAACGAGTGCGGCTAGGTGAGGAAGGTGATGCGATTCCTCCCTTTCCGCGTTGAACGCTGACTGGAGATCCAATAACCGGGTTTCCATAAACGAATGGCCAATTACGAGGGCATGGCCTTGACAGGGGAATTGTCTGAATTCCCGGGTGAGTGTTTTGGTGAATGTTTGGAGTGCGGATTCGCGGGCTTTATAGTCGATTGTAGAAGGCCAAACCCATCCGACACTTAGAGGCGTTTCGCCCCAGCCGACCGCGGTTTTGCCGTCAGTTCCTTGAACCTTCAAGCATGCCCTGGCGCAAACGACTTTGGTCAGAACTTGGCGCCCGAATTTCAAAGGTACCCGCATCTCGATAGGAAGGAAATGGAGGCTTGCGTCGATGATCTGGACTGAATGAGAGGAAATATCCATGGTGGTAGTTACGGAGGACCCTGATTGGGGTCAAGTGCCGCGAGGTAAAATTGCTTGGATTGGCAGGTGAGACTTTAGGACTGAAAATGCGATCGAAGGCTAGATTGTATTGGTATGGAAATGTATCGGCGTGAATTTGGGAAACTAGCTTTTGCGGGAACAATCAGAATTACCACTGGACTTGCTTCTTCCAAAAGAAAAACGATGTCTGGAAAGGGAGCGGACCGATTGTCAGTGCACCTGTTTTCCAAGCATCTTCAGTTTCTCAACTTCACGGACATGGCAGAAGTGACCGCGGAGATGGGATTCGATGGAGTCGATTTGACGGTGAGAGACAAAGGGCACGTGGAACCGGAGCGGGCGGTGGATGACTTGCCGAAAGCGGCTGAGGCAATCAACGTGGCAGACTTAAAACCCAACATGTTGATCTCTGGGATAAATAGTTTTTCTGAAGGTCCTAGTATTCAATCTTTGAAGACTGCTGCTCAATTGGGGTTTAAGCACTCTCGCATGGGAAGTTTTCGGCCCAAGAAAGGGCGGAGCATGCAGTAAATTCTATTCCATGGCAACGATGCTCTCGACGAACTAGAAAAGTTCAACCGTTCCCAAGGCCAGCATTGTGCTTATCAGAACCATGCTGGCTAAGTGGAGGGGTCTTTTGTTACCGATTTGGCTCACTTGCTGGAAGGACAGGGTTCTCGGTGGCTGGGGTGCCAATACGACATACGGCATGCCACGGTGGATGGAGGTTAATCCTAGCCTCTGGGTCTCAGCTATTTAAAGGACCAAATCTGGACTATGCCGATCAAGGACTTTAACTGGGTAAGGACCAATGGGAAGTGGAAGCCTAAGAATGTTCCACTTGGTTATTGGATGGTGGATTTTGATGGCTTTTTCAAGGAGCTAAGGTCCTATGGCATTCGTCCGCTGGTCTCTCTCCATTCGAAGTACGAGTTGGGGGGAGCTGAGCATGGGGACTGGAAGATCAAAATTCCGCAGAAGAAGGTCTTTGCAGCCATTAAGCGTTATTTGAATCGGATCCACGATATGTGGGAAAAAAGTTCGGTTTAAGGAGTCGATGGGAAAATGGTAAAACCCTATGTGGATGAGATTAACGATCGCCTTTGAAAGGTATTGAAGCCAATCAGAGACTCCGCGAGCACGGATTCTCGGTGGGAAATGGTTTGCGTGCGAACGACTCGGTGCCATAAGTCGAAATCGTTATGCTATCCCACAGCCCCACTAAAATCCTAATCATTTTCCTGTTTTCGGCTTTTGCGGCAAAGGCCGAGAGTCGACCAAACATTCTCCTGGCCATCGGGGATGACATTTCCTGGCATCACATGGGCGCGTATGGATCGGAATTTGTGAACACGCCGACCTTTGACAACCTGGCGAAGCAAGGCGTGCTATTTAATAACGCCTATTGTAGCGCTCCCGGTTGCAGTCCTTCGCGTGCGGCTTTGTTGACAGGGAAATACATTTGGGAAATCGAGGAGGCCGGGACCCACGCAGCGAATTTCCCAAAGCATTTGAAAGTGTATCCAGAGTTGTTGGAAGCCGAAGGATATTTCCCCGGGTATACGGGCAAACCTTGGGGACCAGGTAAACTGCCTGAAAGGGATCGAAATCCAGTAGGACCAGCGTTCAATAACCGGACCATGGATTCGGTTCCTGCAAAGGGTATATCGAACAAGGATTACGCAGCTAATTTTAAAGATTTTCTAGATGAACGTCCAAAAGAGAAACCCTTTGTGTTTTGGTTTGGGGCTCATGAGGCGCATCGTGTGTTTGAGCAAGGATCTGGGGAGAGAAATGGAATCGACCCTAGCGATGTTACCGTGCCCGCATTTTTGCCTGATACTGAGCTAACCCGCGAAGATGTGGCGGATTACGGGCTAGAGATTCAGTGGTTTGATTCTCATTTGGGGCGGATGTTAGCAGAGCTTAAAAAACGTGGTGAATTATTGAATACTATCGTAGTAGTGACGGCTGACAATGGCATGGCCTTTCCGCGAGCGAAGGCGAACAACTACGAGTATGGCGTGCATATGCCTCTAATAATTGCTTGGCCAAAGGGGATAGAGTCGGGGGAACGTCGACTAGACGATTTCGTTAGTCTCATTGATTTGGCCCCAACGTTTCTAGAAGCCGCTGGTGTTGAGATTCCGAGGGAGATGAGTGGCCGTAGCTTGATACCGCTTCTGAAATCGGAAATGGATGGGCGAGTCGATGTCACGCGTAATTTTGTTTTGTCCGGAAGGGAGCGTCATACCCACGCGAGAAAGGACAATTTGGGCTACCCCATTCGAGCAATTCACACAGCGAAGTACAATTACATCCGCAACTTGCACCCGGAGCGATCGCCTACTGGAATCGAGTACAAGGATGTGGATGGGAGTCCCTCACATTCTTTGATGCTGGAGAATATGGATTCGAAGCTATCTAAGCTCGCTTATGGAGCCCGTCCGTTGGAAGAATTGTACGACAAGGAGAGCGATCCCTATTGCCTGAACAATCTTGCTTTCAATCCCGAGTACGCCCCAATTCTGGAAAAGCTGGGGGCACGACTCGAGGAAGAGCTTCGCAAAGGTGGGGATCCTCGCATCTTGGGTTTCGGAGAGGTCTTTGACAGTTATCCGAGGTACAGCAGCACTCGGAATTATCCAGGGTTTAATGAAAGCGGAAGGTACAATCCGGAGTTCGTGAAGGAGGCATTGGATAATATGAAATCACTTGGTATTGAGAATCCTGCTTACGAAGGGCGAGTCTTCTATAATAAATCGCAGCCCAGTCGACCCCCTTCAAAGGACTGAAGCGTCATCTTCAGGTCAGATCTGGATTCCGACCCGCAATCGCATGCATGGGTCTCTAGGTAAGGGCTTTATAACGGGCGCATCGTCAAAAAGAAGGAAGGTCAAGCGACTGGGAATTGGAATTGGCGGACTTTTGATGCTTGGATCTTTGGTTGTGCTTTTAGGTTCCGGGTTTTCAGGTTGCACGTTATTCAGTATCAATGAACAGGAAGAAGTAGAGCGGTTCCGGGCCTGTGATTTCGATCCGCCAGTTTTTGTCACAATGAAGACGAACCCGGGTGCGATCCGCTTCGCGTCGATTGGAGAGGGTGAAAACACGATCTTCTTTGTTCACGGTCCCCTTGGCAGTTGGAGTGCGTTCATACGCTTCATGATGGATGAGGACTTCCGGGATTCGGCACGGCGGATTTCTGCGGAACGGCCTGGGGTTGGGCAGAGTCAATCTCTCAAAGCAGTATCCTCAATCTAAGGGCAGTCTAGGCGAATTCATGATGCTTTCTTTCAATCTTTTGTAACCAAAAAAATAATGCTCTTGGGTCATTCGCTGGCAGGAAGGGTGATAGGGCGCATGGAGCTCGACCACCCTGAATTCGTTAAGAGCCTATATTGGTGGTACCCTCAATGGATCCTGAGCTCGAGAAGAGAAGTGGTATAATTATTTGGCAAAGTTTCCTCTCGTCTAATGGAGTATTTCGACAGACAGGGTGCATAGTAACGAGGAGATATTTCCGCATAAAGAGGAATTGATTGAATTGGCCGAGATACTACCCAGTTTGCATACACCCAACATCGTTATCCAAGGAATGGAGGATCAGTTAGTCCCTAAGGGAAATGCGAATTATCTCGAGCAAATGATGAGTGGTGCGGATCGGCTTGAAGTTTGGAGAATCGAAGGGCTGAACCACTTTGTTCCTTGGAGTCGACCGGACTTGATCACAAAGGCGATTCAGAAGCTTACACAGAAGTCGGGAGCATTGGGTCTGGAGCTTCAGAAAAGTGGATGGGACTAGATCAGTTAATAACCCATCAAACCTTCGCAAAGGAAAGTAGCAACGCATCCTGCATCCTGAGCAATTCTCCCTTGCCTTGAGGTAATGTGAAAACCTAGATTGCCGTTTTATGCCAACAATCCGCAAGACTCCGCTCGACAGCTTCAACATTAAGTACGGAGGTCGTATGGTGGATTTTGCCGGTTGGAACATGCCGGTCCAGTACAAGAGCATCGTTGAAGAGCATAAGAGCACCCGTAGCGCGGCAGGATTGTTTGATGTAAGTCACATGGGCGAGGCTCTCGTCTCTGGACGCGAAGCAACCGAGTATTTGGACTTTGTTTTGACCAACGATGTTTCGAAGATGTCAATTGGTCAGGCCCTTTACAGCCTGATGTGTTTCGAGCACGGAGGGGTCGTTGATGACTTGCTAGTGTACAAAAAGTCGGAATCGGAATACCTATTGTGTCTTAACGCATCGAATACGGAAAAGGACTTGGACTGGCTCGAGTCTAAGCGAGATCGGTTCGATGCGTCTTTGAGCGACGTCTCGAGTGATTACGCCTTGCTGGCATTACAGGGACCAAAGACGCTTGAAATCCTCCAAGACATCCAAACCGAAGGAATAGGAGGGTTGCAGAACTACCATTTTGATGAAGGTTTAGTTGCGGGACTTCCGTGCCTGATCAGCAGGACTGGCTATACTGGCGAAAAGGGTGTCGAACTCTTTGTCGCTCCTGAAAACGCCGCTGAGTTGGCGGAATCAATCTTGTTGGTAGGGAAGAGCCACGGCTTGGTCTTGGCTGGTTTAGGCGCCAGAGACAGTCTGCGACTCGAAGCGGGTTACTCGCTCTATGGTCATGAGATCAGTGAAGATATCTCGCCGATTCAGGCGAATTTGATGTGGACGGTTAAACTGAAGAAGGCGTCCGACTTTATCGGTAAAGCCGCTCTGACGGCGGAGAAAGAAGCGGGCCCAAAAAAGAGAATCGTATTCTTCAAAACGGGCAACCGACGGATTGTGAGAAGCGATACTGAGGTGCAGGCGGGGAACCGAGCGATAGGTACGGTTGTTTCGGGCACGTTTTCTCCCGAGCTGAATGAGGCTATTGGTTCAGCTCTGATTGATTCAGAATATTCAGAAGCGGAATTATCGGTCGACATGCGCGGAAAGACCATGCGAATATTTCAGACGAAATCTCCCTTCATTAAATTGAAGCCTTAGGAACTAAATCAAACGTAACACTCAAAAGACCACACGAGCTATTTGAGTACTTTCATGAACCTCCCCGACAACTTAAAATACACCAGTGATCACGAGTGGATCAAGCTCCTGGACAACGATGAAGCTATCGTAGGCATCACCGATTTCGCACAGCAAAGCCTAGGCGATATCACCTTTGTCGAAACACCGGAAGAAGGAGATACATTTGATAGGGGGGCGACATTTGGAGTGGTCGAGTCGGTCAAAGCGGCCTCAGACCTTTACATGCCCGTTGATGCAGCAGTCATCGAAGGCAATTCGGATCTAGAAGACGCTCCTGAACAGGTGAACCAGTCGCCATTTGATGAAGGTTGGATCATTAAGATCAAGATACTGGACGCCTCTCAGATAGGAGCGCTTTTGGATGCGTCTGCCTACGCGGAATTAGCGAAAGAGTAGCGGTTACCCAATGGGCATTTGTTGGGATTGGTGGAAGAGCTTTTGAACGGGCTTTTCCCAGAGCGGACCGCTCTTTTTTATGTATTCTGAAGCTGGCGCTCGATCTGTAAATTTTTTTCGATGCTTTCTTAACTTGTTCTTCGATAATAAGTCCAAGAATCTTCTTGTAACCGAAAATAGTTCGTACGCGTTGGTTCTTAGGTAATTATCAAGCTTCCCATTGAATTTTTTGAAAATAGAGCTCACTTATGGCAATTATGCTGAACAACAAACAGATGCAGAATGTGGGTCCGATTTCGGTCGAACCTGCTTTGAAAAGAAAGTGGGTTAAACGGCTCTTTCTTCTGTCTGCACTAGCCGGATTGTTTTTGTTTTCTGGATGCTACACTGCTCCAAAGAATCAGTCCTCGAAGCTCGAGGTAGATACTCCGAACAGCTGGAACTCTGCCGAGACTAAGGGCAATTTTGAGTCTCAGAATTGGGTGAAGGATTTTAACGATCCGATGCTCGTAGCTATTATCGAGGAATCGCTGGCCCACAATTATAACTTGAAGGCTGCCGAAGCTCGGCTGGCATCACGGATAGCGGGGTCACGATTTGGATCCTCGGTAGTATGGCCCTCCTTAAATGGAAGCACGAGCCAGAATCGGAATAAGCGAAGCTCGGCTTCAGGGATTACTCAAACGCCTACGGCGGAAACCTTTGGTCTCAATCTCCGGTTTAACTGGGAGATCGATATTTGGGGAAAAGTCCGCAATGGATACCGGGGCGATCTCGCCGACATTCAGTCAGCTAAGGCTGACTATGCCGCGGCCCGATTGTCTATCGCAGGCCGTGTAGCCCAGTCCTGGTACAACGCCGTGGAGGCTCAATTGCAATATGACTTGGCCGTTCGCACGCAGGAAGCCTTGGAATCGGGAGCTCTAATCGTGGAAGAGAATTTCAAACGTGGGATCGCTCGAGCCTTGGACGTGCGACTCGTGCGGGCAAACGTGGCTTCCAATCAAAGTACATTGGAGTCTAGGTTACGGCAGAAGAACTCATCGGCTAGACTATTGGAAACCCTTTTGGGCCGATATCCAGCGAATGAGCTAATGTCGATTGGCCAGCTAATTACCAAAGAAGAAGTTCAGGCTTACAATGACAGAATCGATGAAGAAATTGCGGAGTTGAGGATTGAATTGTCGGCTCGTGAGTCGGAGGCGATCGATGAATTGCGTAAAGGGCAACTTTCCACGGTTCCCAAGGATATTCGGGCAGACATGGCTGAAGCGATCGAAACGCCAGAGAGTCGTCGCACCGAAGTGCACAAATATTTACTTAATAAATACGAGGAAATTGCAGGCGTTGATTTGGAGCGGGCCGAAAAAGATGACAAGAAATTCCGCAATTATCGCGAGGACATGCAGCGGCGTATAAGCTTGAAGGTGGCCCAGAAAAAACCCATTCCCAACGGGGAGATGGCGATCAAGCTTCCTGACATTAGCGGCGGTATTCCAGTGGGACTACCTTCGGAACTGCTGCTTCGCCGTCCTGATGTAATCTCGGTAGAACGAACCCTGGCAGCAAATGAGCAGAGAAAGTTTGAAACCAGCAAGGCCCGGATCCCTAGTATTAATCTAACGATGTCTAGAGGAACGAGTACGCGCGAACTAGACGACGTTTTTGATATTATCGACCGTAGAGTCTGGAGTCAGGCACTGAACTTTTCCCAGACGTGGTTTCAGGGAGGGCGACTCAGAGCCAACTTCAGACGGGCAAAGGCGAATTACGAACAGTCCTTGGCCAACTACGCGAGTACGGTGCTGACCGCCTTTAGAGAAGTGGAGAGTGCGCTAAGCAATCAAAGCTCTTACGAGCGAGACTACGAATCCCAGAAGATAGCCGCCGAGGAATCCGCCGCTGCGGAAACGCTGGCATGGGAAGAGTATGGTAGAGGTCTCACGGGCATAACGACCGCTCTTGATGCGGTTCGCAGAAACATCACCGCGCAAAGATCTTTTATTCAGGTGGCGAATCAGCGCGTTCAAGCACGCATCGACCTCTACCTCGCTTTGGGTGGCGGTTTCGATTTAAAACCTGAGGCCTAGAACTAGTAAAGTCTCTAAAATTTTTTTATCCGCATCTGATCATGATTAAACGTCTCCTTCAAATTATCGTTCCGGTTGCCTTCCTGGCGGTCGGTCTAATGGTCTACTGGTACCTGATCCACACGGCGCCGGAACCAAGGCAGCGGCCTTCCTTTGTTACGACGCCAGAAGTAGTCGCCCGAAAGCTCAAACCGGAGCCGTACACGATCACTCTCGAGTCTCAAGGGACTGTTCGGGCACGCACGACCAGTAACTTGATTCCGGAAGTGCGCGGTCGAATCACAAATATTAGCCCTAATTTTCGTGAGGGAGCGTTTTTCGAGGAAGGCGATGTACTACTTGAAATTGACGATAGTGACTACCAAACGGAACTAATTGTTGCGGAGGCGAATCAAGCCCAAGCGGAGTTGCGAGAGTACGAGGAGTTGGCTCGATACGAACAGGCCAAACTCGATTGGGAGCGATTGAATCCCGGCCAAGAAGCGAATCCGTTGACGCTTCGCGAGCCTCAGTTGAAGCAAGCCCGTGCCTCAACCGCTTCCGCGAAAGCTCGAGTTACAACTGCCAAACGCAATTTGGAACGGACCAAGATTAAGGCTCCTTTCGCAGGACGAATCCTTTCTAAAAATGTAGACATAGGCCAATACATTTCACCCGGCAATCAGCTAGCTCGCCTCTACGCGGTCGATTTTGCTGAGGTCAGGCTTCCGTTGACCGCTACTCAGTATTCTTTCTTGAATCTTCCCTCGGTTTACCGTGGAGAAAATCCAACATTCAGGGAGGGTCCCATTGTAACGCTGAAGTCATCAGTAGGAGGGGACACGCACGAGTGGATAGGAAGAATCGTTCGGACGGATGGCTCCGTAGACGTGAGCAGTCGTCAAATTTATGTAGTCGCACAAGTACGCGACCCTTATGGAGGGTCAGTGGAAGGCCGCCCTCCGCTCAAAGTGGGGAGCTTCGTACAGGCGGAAATCGCCGGTAAAACCCTTCAGGGTGTGTATGTAATTCCACGCGTGCTCTTGCGTGAGAATGAATACGTACTCTTGGTCGATAGTGACAACTACCTGACCAGAAAAAGTGTCCAGCTTGCCTGGGAAACGGATGAGGTAATCATTGTGGAAAGCGGACTCGCTTCAGGAGACAAATTGTGTCTGACGGAAGTGCCGTACGCGCTTGAAGGATGGCCGGTCAATGTTATTGATGAAGAAGGAGTCACGATCGTGGCAGAGGAGCCCAAAGAAGACGAACCTGCTCGAGCAAGGCCTCCTAGGCAACCAGCTGGCGGCGGCTCTGGAAGAATCGGAGACCTCATTGATGGGCTTATTGCCGCAGCAGGCGACGGAATTCCGGAGGAGCTTAGAGCCAAGCTGCTAGCTGTTAAGGAGTCAGGGGACTTCTCGAAAATACGTCCGGCAATGAGCGAACTTAGAGAATGGGCGGAGGCCAATGGAGTTGAGTTGCCCACTGGAGGTCGAGGCGGTCGAGGTGGCGGCGGTGGCGGCGGTGCCCGTGGTTTTTAGTTCTCTAGCCGACAGTTTTTTCGCCCTTATTCCTCAGATACCGTCTTTCAAATACCACGTTTACCATAAAAGCGTTTCCCAGCTCCTCCTCGGGAGGTATTCGCCCCTATTTTCAACAATCAAAATCAACATTCATAATGCATCGTTTAATTGACTGGTTCACCCGCAATGGAGTAGCCGCCAACATCTTGATGGTGGCGATAGTCGGGGCAGGGATCTACTCGGGACTTAATAAAATCATTCTTCAGGAGTTCCCTGATTATCCATCGCGAACGATTTCGGTAGATGTCCAATACCGCGGTTCTACTCCAACTGAGATCGAGGAAAGCATTGTGCTTCGTCTTGAGGAGAACCTCTACGATGTGGAGGGAGTGGAGGAAATGGATGCGAGAGCGAGCTCTAACACTGGGGTTGTGTCGCTTACGATTTCGGACAATTACGATATGAATCGGGCCTTGGACGAGGTGAAGAACCGAGTTGATACGATCCGAACCTTTCCCATCGAAGCGGAGCGCCCGAGAATCACGCTCCGAAATTTTGAAGAACGCGTAATTACCGTCGTTATTGCGGGCGACCTGAGCGAGGGAGAAATGAAGGGGTTGGGTGAAAACATCCGCGACGAAATTGGTAGTCTAGAAGGTATATCCTTAACTACGTTGAAGGCGGTGCGTCCTTACGAGATTGCAATTGAGGTTCCGGAAGCGACTTTGAGGGAATATGGAATTAGTTTTGATACGGTCGTTCGTGCTGTGCGGAACCACTCGGTTGATCTTTCAGCAGGAAGTATTAAAACGGATGGTGGAAACATTCTGCTTCGGACCTCGCAGCAAGCCTACACGCAAGCTGACTTCGACGAGATTCCTGTAGTTGTTACCAGCGACGGTACACGTATCACGCTAGCGGACATCGCACTTGTACAGGACGGGTTTGACGAAACGCCTATTCGGTCTCGATTCAACGGAGATCGCGCAATCGCAGTAGACGTTTTTCGAACAGGAGACCAGAGTGCAATCGATATTGGGGCCATTGTAAGAGACTTCGTGGAAAAAAAGAGGGAAATGCTTCCTGATGGTATTAGTCTTTCATATTGGCAGGATGATTCCTCACGCATCAAGTCTCGTTTGGATACGCTTAGAACGAGTGCCTTAATGGGTTATTTTCTGGTTTTGATAATCTTGTCTCTTTTCTTAAGGCCGACGCTCGCCTTTTGGGTGGCCCTAGGAATTCCAATCGCATTCTCAGGCGCATTTTTTCTCCTGCCTATCATGGGCGTTTCGCTGAACCTGATAACGCTATTCGCTTTTATTCTTGTATTAGGTATCGTCGTCGACGACGCCATCGTAACGGGTGAGAATGTGTATCAGCATATGCAGCGCGGTGCCGATGCAACGACGGCTGCGATAAAGGGAACACAGGAAGTGGCAATTCCCGTCATATTTGGGGTCCTTACCACGATGGTTGCCTTCTACCCGATTGCGGTTATGACGGGCACGCGCGGCAACTTTTTTAAGCAGATACCGATAGTAATTATTCCCGTACTTTTCTTTTCTTTGGTCGAGTCGAAGTTGATATTGCCCGCCCACCTCAAGCATTGTAGGGGACTGGGGAAAAAAGAAAGCTCACGAAATCCGTTCGTGAAGTTCCAGCGATTTTTTGCAGAGGGTTTAGAGAAACTCATCATGAAGTTCTATAAGCCGGCTCTCGAATTCTGTCTGAAGTTTCGTTACGGCACGGTTGCGCTGTTTGTAGCGGTACTGATTGTATTCGTGGGTTTGATTGCGGGTGACCATCTCGCCTATAGCTCCTTCCCGCGCCTTGCTCGCGACCGCGTTCTAGTCTTGTTGCAAATGCCGGCGGGTACGACGTTCGAAACGACTCAGAAATACATCGACCGCATTGAAAAGGAAACACTTGCTTACCGAAAAGAGATTAACGAAGAGCACGGAGTGGAAATTATTACTGATGTGTTCGCAACAGCCGGTGGAAATCCGTTTGGTAGTGGTCGCCCGGGTGGAAGAAGTGTGGCAGGCATACAAGAGATTGGTGAAGTCGTTGTTGAAATGCTGCCGCCAGAAGATACTGGGGTTGAAATTGGTAGTCGAGATATTACCTTGGCTTTACGAGACCGGGTAGGACCGATACCGGAAGCGGAGAATTTTTCCTTCTCATTCGCGAGAGGGGGAGGGGGTGCCATGTCCATTCAACTGGAGGGGCCGAGTATCGATGATTTGAAAGAAGTATCTGTTGAGCTTCAGAAGGTGCTATTGGGCTACGAAGGACTATATGATATTTCCGATTCTTTTGAGCGTTCCACGGAAGAATTGGAGCTCGAATTAAAACCGGCTGCTTCGAATCTGGGCGTGACCGCCCAGCAATTGGCATCGCAGGTACGGCAAGCCTTTTTTGGGTCGGAGGCCCAGAAGATACAGCGTGGGCGGGATGATGTTAATGTAATGGTTCGATATCCTCGGGAGGAACGTCGCTCTTTGGCATCATTAAGAACGATGATGATACGGACCCAGAATGGTACCGAGGTTCCCTTTGAAGAGGTCGCACAAGTTGTTCCTGGTCGAGCTTTGCCCTCGATTCGAAGGGTTAATCGGAATCGTATCATTCGCGTGGAAGCAGATGCAGACACCGAAAGTGTAGATGTGGATGCGATCGAATTTGATATTGTGAACAATGTCCTTCCTCCGATGATAGCGAAGTATCCTGGAATGTCAGTCAGTCTGGAAGGTCGCGCGAGGGAGCAGGCCAACAACAATAAGGAATTGATTAAGGGAATCTATTTAGTTGTGTCGGCGGTGTATGTGTTGTTGGCAATCCCGTTTAGGAGTTATACCCAGCCATTTATTGTCATGGCTGCGATTCCGTTTGGGATAATTGGGGCCTTATTAGGGCACTTTATAATGAACTTTTTGCTTATCGATGTATTCGGTCGAGCGGGGAGCCCAACGTCTGTTGTATCCATGCTTTCCCTATTGGGTATGATGGCGTTGTCGGGAGTGATTGTGAACGACAGTCTCGTGATGGTGGATTTTATAAATCGGCAAATAAAGCGAGGCATGCCTGTGCTCGAGGCGGTTAGGTTGGCAGGCGTGAGAAGGTTTCGTCCGATCTTGTTAACCTCTTTGACGACCTTCTTTGGTCTACTTCCTCTGATGTTTGATCCCAGCTCGCAGTCCGCATTCTTAATACCTATGGCCGTTTCCCTTGGCTGGGGAATTGCGTTTGGTACCACAATTACGCTATTGTTGGTTCCGACAATTACATTAATCTTTGATGATATTAGAGTCGCCTATTGTAATCTTTACAACAAGCCCCTCGATCGGCACCAGGCTGAGAGGGATTACGTCGCGGTTGAAGCGAGCAACGATTGAAAAGACGAGGTAGGGCTTTTTAGAACGCCGCTTTTCTGAGCGGCGTTTTTTTTTGTGAACTCTGCACGTTTGCTGAACCTCTTAAAGGCTCATTGATTTCCCTTGTAGGCCGAGAGACAGATACATCTGGAAAAAACAACGCTGAGACACTTTCCAAGTCTACTTTGTTGTATTTCGAACGATCGTTACGAGGCCCCTGCTCCTGCCCCTTGCTGAATAAAAAGTAGAGCTAAGATTCCGCTGAGTGAACAACTATAGGTTTTTGGTCATATGGATATCCTCGGGATGTTTCTCGAAGAGTCCTGCATTTGGGGTAGCGGTGGGTTCGAAACCCTGGCTGAGGTAGAAATTAACAGATGAGTCGGTAGGGGTAGCACAGACGTAGAGGGTTTTCGATTTCCTGGTTCTGGCGGCGTCTTCCGCTTTCACGTAGAGCGACTTTGCGATCCCGCTCATGCGGTGATTCGAGTCTACGTACAACGCGAGAAGTTGTTCCGTTCCTGGTTCGAGATTTGGATTTAAAATTACGATTCCCGACAGTTGTTCCTCGTCGAAGGCCCCAAATACTTCCGCTCCTAATTGAAGGGCTGCTTTCCATGTGTCGTAATAGGTATCCCAGTAATTGGGATCGTGGGGCACCGAGGCACTTTCGTCGAACGCTTTTAGCTCGCCGTCGATGTAGCGGTAGCGGTGCTCAATCTCTTCGGATCGATCGATCTGGTAGATCTTTTCAAGTTCGTCGGGATTGAGAAGACGGATTTCTATCAGATTCATAGTGGTGAGTCTGCTGAAAGGAATGTCTTCTTTTTGCCACTGGCAAGTTATTACCCAACCGGAACATACATTCGTATGCTTTTGTGGCAATTTTCACAAGGAGCCGGACTCTTCATCGCAAAGGGTAAATTCAAATTTTTTGGAGAAGGAATTATCGAATATTGTCGCCTCATCAGCAAGAATCCGAAAGCCATGGGGTTATGAAACTGCCAGTTGAGGATGATGTCAATGACGTGTTAGGAAAGGCTCAGAAGGGTCAGGGGATTTCCACGGAAGTTCTAGCGGAGAAGACAGGGTTGTCAGAAGAGAGTATTCGAAAGGCGCGTCGTGGGGAGTTTGACCCGAGCGATGTTGCGATATTGGGACAGGCTTTGGGACTCAATGTGAAAGCCTTATTGGCAATTGGGAGAAACGAATGGTACCCAGAGGAACCGAAAGCCATTGAAGGATTCGAGCTCATTGCGACACCTTTTTACGATATGCACGTGAATGCCTACCTGATATGGGATCCAGCCGCCAGGGAGGCGATCGCGTTCGATACGGGGACGGATCCCAAGCCTATTCTGGAATCACTGTCCAAAAGAGGACTGACGCTAAAAACGCTTTTCGTAACCCATTCGCACGGTGATCACATTGAGGGAGCTGATTTGATATTGGAAAAGACGGAAGCGAGCGCGGTAATCAGTCAACTCGAGCCAGAAGTTCCCTTTGCTGCGGAGAAGATCGACGAAGGATACGTAGCCAGAATCGGTTCTCTTAGTGTTGAAATGTTCAATACACCAGGGCATACGGATGGCGGGGCAACCTTTGTGGTTACAGGTTTGAGTCGAACCGTTGCACTTGTGGGAGATGCCATATTCGCGGGCTCCATGGGTGGCGCAAATGTTTCTTACGAGCAGGGTCTCGCTGGATTGAAGAAGATTCTCTCATTGCCGGATGATACGGTTATCGCCTCGGGACATGGTCCCCTAACAACGGTGGGCCAGGAGAAGAAAATGAATTGTTTCTATCGGGTTGGCTAGCCTCCCATTCGTTGGGCCCTCCTCTACGAATTAATTCTCCGCTACTTTGAATCTGCGAGAATATTCCCTGTGGTCTCATGACGGGCGAAGCTCAGAGAGCGGAGGCTGTTGCCACGGGAGCAGGGTGGTTCGAGTGGATCGATATCACGTTCGTTAAGCTTTCATCGCTTTCTCTTCTTTCCTGATCCGGTCCAAGTATTCGCTCACGTTGCAGGTGAGCATTCGTGTGCCGGTTTTGCTAACTTCTAGAACTTTATTGACGATCGGATCGAGGAAATCACGGTCGTGACTGACCAGTATCACCGTGCCATCAAACGCTTTAACAGCGTCTTGAAGAATCGCTTTACTTTTAATATCCAAGTGATTGGTTGGCTCGTCAAGAATGATGGTGTTGGCTTCTCGCATAAGCATCTTCGCTAGGGCAAGTCGATTTCGCTCACCGCCGGAAAGCACGCTGGTTTTTTTGAATACATCGTCTTTTCGAAATAGGAGTGCCCCTAGAACAGCCCGTGGATTGGATTCCTCGCGATTGGCTTCTGCCGAGGATTGTTCGACTTCTTCCAAAACCGTTTTATCTGGATCCAATTCTTCGGCCTGCTGTTGGGCGAAGTAGGATAGAACCGTATTGATTCCCAAAGTCCGCTCTCCTTCCTGGAAGGGCTCGATACCGGCTAGAATACGAGCAAGGGTTGACTTTCCGGCGCCGTTTACTCCGACGACTGCGATCCGATCACCTTTGTCGATGTAGAAGTCGAGCCCCTTGAAGATCTGTAGATCGCCATAGGACTTAGACATATTTTTAAGTTCAATGACTTTTGCGCTAGCTGGTGGAGGGGGCGGAAATCTGAAATAGATTTTTTTCTCCTGTGGAGGTATTTTAATAATCTCCATCTTCTCGAGATCCTTCATTCGGCTTTGAACGAGTGAGGCCTTTTTGACATTTCCTCTGAAGCGATTGATGAAGTCCTTTTGGCGCTGGATCTCGGCTTGCTGGTTCTTGACCTTCTTTCGCAGGACCTCCAGATCCGCTTCGGATTGCTTTATGTAGAAGGAGTAGTTTCCGCTGTAGGATTTGAGAGCTCCCATCGAAAGGTGGATCGTTCGATTGGTAACGACATCGAGGAATGCTCGGTCGTGGGAAATGACCATGAGTGATCCGTCGTAGCGGGTGAGGTAATCCTCCAGCCATTGTTGCGAAATGATGTCCAAATGGTTAGTAGGTTCGTCGAGTAGAAGTAGGGAGGGTTCTCTTAGCAGCAGTTTTGCCAGCGCCATGCGCATTTGCCAGCCACCCGAAAACTCGCTGGTGTCGCGTTCAAAGTCGGATTTCGCGAACCCGAGACCCATGAGGGTCTTTTCGATCTTTGACTTCATTTTTTCAGGTTCATGGGACTCGAGTTTTTGCTCCCAGGCACCTATTTGATCGAGAAGATCGTAGTACTCTTCGGATGAGGTATCCATATCCATCATCTGCTCATCCGCTTCGTCGATGTTCTTCTGGAGGGCCAGCGCATCTTCGAAGGCGGTAGACACTTCGCCGTAGAGCGTCTTCCCCTTCAGCTCGATACCATCTTGTGGAAGATATCCTAGGGTGACGTAGCCGGGACGTTCTACTTCTCCGGAATCAATCTCTGCCTCATTCAGAAGCAGCTTAATCAAAGTGGATTTTCCAGATCCATTCGACCCGACTAGCCCGATTCGGTCGCGTGCACCAATCGTTGTGGATATCTTGTTGTAGATAACCTTTTCACCGTAACGGAGTGAGACATCGATTATATTGATCATAGGAAGGAGGGCACCTTAGGAGGTGGATGAGGAGCGTCAAGTGGGATTCCGCGTAAAGAAGAGTGATCAAAGAGCAGGCTGGGATAGGCTTCCCAGTCGGAGGCTGGAACACTCCCACGGATGTGGAAGGGGACCCCTCGAAGCAGGGCTACGCTTTCAGTAAGTCGCTCTTCCGCCTGAAAAATCGAAACAAAAACCGGTCGTGTAACTGTTTTCTGGTGATACTATAAAGCGTATTGTAGATACAATTTCGTCAAGCGTGCCGCAGCGTCCCATAGGGATTTTAGAGGTCATGTAGTCGATTTGTTCCTGAGGAATGTCATCGTGTATCGGAGTCTTGATGACAGCGGGAGCAAGAGAGTTGATTGTGATTCCGGTTTTCGCGTATTCCTTGCCGATCGTCTTCACTAATCCGATCACGCCAGCTTTAGTTGTAGAATAGGATACCATACCCGCATTTCCCTCTTTCCCAGCGATCGAGGCAATTAGTAGGATACGGCCATAGTTCCGCTCTACCATGTGAGGCAGCAGGGTCTTGGCTAGGATGAACGAGCCCAGTAGATTGACTTCGAAAACCTTTTGGAAATCGGGTACCGGGATGTCGATGATTTTCGTATTGGTTTGTCCCACGATTCCTGCGGCATTTACCGCGATGTCGATTTGCCCAAATGTATCCAGAACTTGAGAAACGGCAGCTTGAACACTTTCTTCTGAGCTAATGTCCGTTTGCAGGGCAATCACTTCACCAACGAGCGTTGCTTTTGCCTTTTGAAGCCCTTCTTCATTAGTGTCAAAAAGTGCTACTTTAGCCCCTTCTGAGGATAGCCGAATGGCTGTAGCCAAGCCGATTCCCGAAGCTCCGCCGGTAACGATGGCTACCTGATCTTTAATGGTTCGTTCCATAAGAATTTATCGAAGACTGATTGCTAATGGGTCATGAGTGAGTGCAAAAGTGAAGTTTGTTATCTCCCACCAGCATTCACTAGTGTGACTCTTAACTTTATCAAGTTCTGCTGACTCATCGCACTCCGAGCTATCAGAAGCGCTGTCGGAGCTATACTAATCCACCTATGCGATCCGATCTCGCCAAGGACCTGTGATGGCGAGCGTCTCTCCAGGGCTATTCTGGATATTCACGAATAGAGTGGTACCGTCCGGAGAAAAACAAGCTCCGGCAACTTCGCTCTCCACCTGAACGTGTCCGATCTTGTACATTTTCCCATCGGTTGTAATGCCAACAATAGCGCTGCTTTCATTGTCGTCCTCACAGATGACAATGTCCCCCCACGGAGCTACGGTCAGATTGTCACAGGCCTTGAGCAGTTCTAGATCTTGGCTTTCGATGAAAAGTTCTAGTTTACCCGGATTCGCAGACTCCTGACTCATCCCTTCAAACGCACTGGGGCGGTATCGGAAAACCTGACCAAACTTTTTCGGTCCGCCGTTGGTGCAGGCAAAGTAGATTTCGCCATTTCCGTAAAACATTCCTTCACCGCGAGCGAATCGAGCTGCCCCGTTTTCGAATCCCTTGTAGCGAAGGTCGTCATTGGGTGCGGTAGGGTCGTCGATGTCGATCCATTCCACCTCTATAGACTGTTTGACGGGGAAACTGGGGAGGTCGATCTCTTCCCAATTCCGTGTATCGCTTGAGGGAGCCCCCCTGATGACGAGCGCCTGAAGACGACCCCCTTTGGCCAGGTGGCCTCTCACATGGGGAATAAAGCGATAGATGAGGCCATCTGGACGATCCTCGGTTTGGTAGACGATACCACTGGCTGGATCTACGGAGACCGCTTCATGGTTGAATCTTCCCATGTCCTTGAGTGGCACTGGATCTGTAAGGCCGATCTCATAATTGGCGGGCACCTCGAAGTTGTAGCCATGGTCCTTCTGTAGTCGGTCATCGGCTCTATTGACATCCTCTTCGCACGTGATCCAAGATCCCCACGGAGTTACGCCACCGGAGCAGTTTCGGATGGTTCCGGTAAGGGAGAGATAATGGCGTTTCAATTCCTGAGTTCGCGTATCAAATACTAGTGTAGTTGTGCCGCCAGTGCAATGAGTGCCGTTGGCGCCGCTGTCATACCGCTTGGAATCGCCTATGCCTTTCCACTCACTAGATTTCAAGTATTCAACCTTGTCCTCCTGCGAAGGGCTGACTTCGTGATTGCGTACGATTAAGGTGAGGCCATCGGGGCCGGGAAACGTAGCCATTCCGTCGTGCGCGGGGGGTACAATTTGTCCGTCGTCCATTCGGGCCCCTCGCTCAGATATGACTTTGTAGCTAAAACCCTTCGGTAGTTTGAGACGACCATTGGGATCGCTTAATAAGGGCCCGTAGCCCTTAGTGGCTAAACCAGTTGAACCGTGCTTGCCAGAGGAAACAGCAGTCGAGTAATTTTGTGAACAGGCACTCAATCCAAGGAATCCTGAAGTTATAAGTGAGTTTTTTAGGAATTCGCGACGGCTAGGTTTTTTCATAATAGGGCTCAATGCGACTTGTTTGTTTAAAGTGGATTTTTGGACGTGTTACGATTGAAAAAGGAGTTGTTTCAATATTGTTGAAAACTTTCGCCAATAAAATCGATATTGTAAAGGTGGCTTATCTTCAATCTGCGGACTGACACTGACCGCTTGAAAATTGCTATTGCGAGACGATAAACGGTGCGATGATACCCTGAACACTTTCTGGGAAGAGACCTTCGATATGTACACCATCATCTTCGGTTTCTTGGTGGCGAATACCTCCACTGCAGTGCAATTTTGAGATGATGTCGTAACGATCGTGCGGTATGACAATTCTGGAGGGGGCGAGTTTTGCGTTGAGGACTGTCGATATGTCTTCTTTTAGAGCCTCAAGTCCTTCTCCCGTGGCGGCACTAATGTATAGAGCATCTTTATGAAGGAGCTTTATCCGGCTAAGGGTTCCCTCGTCCCCAAAATTGTCGATTTTATTGAAAACGAGGAGCCTTGGGTTTTCGGTGGCTCCAATTTCCGCTAATACCGATTCAGTTGTCTCAAAGTGACTTTCGAATTCCGGATTCGAGACATCGACTAAGTGTATCAGCAGATCGGCGACGACGGCCTCTTCAAGAGTCGCCTTAAAAGCATCGACGAGTCTGTGAGGAAGACGTCTCACAAATCCAACGGTATCAGTCAAAAGCACATGTTGGCTTTTGTCGAGATCGAGGCGACGGGTCGTGGGATCGAGAGTGGCGAATAATTTGTCTTCTGCAAGAGCGTCTGACTGAGTGAGCTTGTTTAGAAGCGAAGATTTACCAGCATTCGTGTATCCAACTATTGAAATAGTGGGGACAGGACGGCGGATGCGCTTGGATCGTTGTACGTGCCGGTGTTTGATAACCTCTTTGAGCTCCTTTTTTGTAATCGCAATACGATCGTTTATCATGCGTCGGTCCGCTTCTAGCTGGGTTTCACCTTGGCCTCTGGCACCTGTGCCGCCACCTCGTTGCCGACTCAAGTGAGTCCACGCTCTGGTCAAGCGTGGCAGAGAGTACTGCATGCGAGCAAGAGCTACCTGAAGGACAGCCTCTTTGGTCTGAGCCCTTTCGGAAAAAATGTCGATGATCACCTCTTGGCGGTCAATTACAGCGATTTTGGACTCACGCTCCCAATTTCGTTGCTGAGCAGGAGAGAGTTCCTCATCGAAAATGATGACGTCTATTTTTTGCTCTTGAATGATGCTGATGATCTCTTCGAGTTTCCCTTTCCCAACGAGAAAAGCGGGCGTGGGCTTGCGGAGCTTGATAATCATCTCGCCCACTATGGGGATATCCAGATTTCGCGTAAGTTCCGCGAGTTCGGCCAATAAGTATTCAGATTCCTGACGCGTCATCTTGGGATGTTGAATCCCGATAAGAAGGGCACTCTGAACTTTTTTTCTATTTTCTTCGAGGTCGAACAAAGAGGAGAGGGGGTTAGTCTGTAATTTTGAGTCTGAAGGGTCTATGAAATATCTTCCTACTAGCTAAACGAATTTGTCAAAAATGCTAGTTTGTCTGTTGAGAAAAAATTGCCCTGCTCCCAATAGTGGGAGCAGGGCAATGGTTGAAAGTAGGGTTAGCGAAATTGGCAAGCCTTCTACGCTTCGGCCTCAATCGCTGCTTGGGCGGCGGCGAGACGCGCCACTGGAACGCGATTTGGCGAGCAGCTAACATAGGACAGGCCAGCGTTGTGGCAGAATTTGATAGATGCGGGGTCGCCTCCATGCTCTCCACAGATGCCTAATTTGATATCAGGGTTTGTGGATTTTCCACCGTCGACACCTTGCTTCACCAATGAGCCAACGCCTTCTTGGTCGAGCGTTGCAAACGGATTCTGCGGAATGATATCGAGGTCCTTGTACTTGCTGAGGAAGCTGCCTGCATCGTCGCGACTCATTCCCAAAGTGGTCTGAGTCAGGTCGTTGGTGCCAAAACTGAAGAACTGTGCGGTTTTCGCGATTTCTGCAGAAGTTACACAAGCACGAGGCACTTCAAGCATTGTGCCTACGAGGTAGTCGATCTTTACGCCCTTAGCTTTCTGAACCTCAGCTGCGACGCGGTGAACAATCGCCACTTGGTTGTCGAGCTCATCCTTGAAACCCACCAGAGGTATCATGATCTCTGGCTTCACCTTGATTTTGCGCTTTAGCTTGAGTACCTGAGCGGCAGCTTCGAATACGGCGCGAGCTTGCATTTCAGTGATTTCCGGGTAGGAAATCCCCAGGCGACATCCACGATGTCCCAGCATTGGGTTCTCTTCGTGAAGCGCTCGAACACGATCGCTAACTATTTCCGGAGAAACTCCCAAGTGCTCTGCCAAGTCCCGACGAGACGCGTCGTCGTGCGGTAAGAACTCATGCAATGGAGGATCCAGGAATCTAATAGTGACTGGGCGGCCTTCCATCGCTTTAAAGAGACCGTTGAAGTCCTTGCGTTGGAAAGGAAGCAGCTTCTTCAGGGCTGCTTTGCGAGCGGCTACTGAAGGAGCGAGTATCATCTCACGCATGTAGGATATACGATCGCCTTCGAAGAACATATGTTCGGTGCGGCAAAGGCCGATGCCTTCCGCTCCCATGGATACCGCGGACTTGGACTGCTCCGGAGAATCAGCGTTCGTGCGAACTCCCATAGTACGGTACTTGTCAGACCATTTCATTATCTGATTGAACATCTGGAAGGTGTAGCTCTTCTCAGCCTTCATCTTGCCTGCTAGGACCTGAGAGACTTCTGAAGGTGCGGTTGCTACGCTTCCGGCGAAAATTTCACCAGTGGTGCCATCGATAGAAATAGAGTCACCTTCCTTGAGGACGATCTTTCCTGCAGTGAGAGTGGCTGAAGCGTAGTCGATGTGGATGTCTGAAGCGCCACAGATACAAACCTTGCCCATTTGGCGAGCAACGAGAGCCGCGTGAGACGAAACACCTCCTCGTGAAGTGAGGATCCCGTCTGAAGCGATCATGCCACGCAGGTCTTCTGGAGAAGTCTCTTCACGGCAAAGAACAACCGAGTTGCCTAATGCGACTTCTTTCTCCGCATCGGCCGCGTTAAAGACGATTTTGCCCGAAGCCGCGCCAGGGCCTGCGGGAAGACCGGTTGCCATCAACTTGGCCTTCTTAATTGCGTTCGTGTCAAAGATCGGAACAAGCAAGCTCGAGATCTGGTCCGCAGGGATCTTGGTGACCGCAGTTTGCTGGGTCATGAGCCTCTGCTTGGTCATCTCGACCGCGATGCGTACAGCGGCAAGACCAGTGCGCTTTCCGTTACGCGTCTGCAGCATGTAGAGCTTTCCGTCTTCGATCGTGAATTCGAAATCCTGTACGTCGCCAAAGTGTTTTTCCAGTTTCTTACGGACAACGCTGAGCTCCTTGTGAGACTTAGGCATGTCGTCAGCGAGCTGGGCGATTGGGAATGGAGTGCGAACACCAGCTACCACGTCCTCACCCTGAGCGTTGATCAGATATTCACCATAGAACACGTTCTCGCCATTGGCAGGGTCACGTGTGAATGCAACACCGGTTGCGGAAGTGTCGCCCAAGTTACCGAACACCATCAACTGGACGTTAACAGCGGTTCCCCATTCTGCCGGGATACCGTATTTCTGGCGGTAGAGAGTGGCCCTTTCGTTCTCCCAAGAATTGAAGACCGCACTGACTGCCCCATCGAGTTGCTTTTGAACGTCTTGTGGAAATGCACCGCCAGTGCGATCCTTGATGAGTTTCTGGAAACGCTTGATGACTTCCTTGTTATTTTCTTCAGTAAGGTCGGAATCAATCGTAACGCCGACTTCCTTCTTCACTAAATGCAGTGCGTGCTCAAAGGGGTCTGGCTCGTTTTCCGTGCGAGATTGAACGCCCATTACGACGTCTCCGTACATTTGAACGAAACGGCGGTAGCAATCGTAGGCGAAACGTCCATTACCAGACTTCACCTTGAGAGCCTCTACCGTCTTGTCGTTAAGACCAAGGTTGAGGATTGTGTCCATCATGCCTGGCATGGACTCGCGAGCGCCCGAGCGAACGGAGAACAGAAGAGGGTTCTTCTGGTCACCGAACTTCTTACCGCTCTCCTTTTCGCAAATCTTGATCGCGGTAGCGATCTGGCCCTTGAGGGCAGCAGGATAGACGCGGCCGTTTTTGTAGTACTCTACACAGACGTCCGTCGTAATTGTGAAGCCGCCTGGAACCGGAAGACCGATTCTGGCCATCTCCGCAAGATTGGCTCCCTTGCCGCCAAGCAAGTTCTTCATTTTGGCGTTACCGTCGGTTTTCTTACCGAACGAGTAAACGTATTTAGCGGCCTTTGGAGCGCGTTTGCTCGCGACCTTCTTTGCTTTTTTCGCAGTTTTTTTGGATGGCATCCTGAATGAACTATTGTTGATTTGCGATGTGTAAGAGGCCCCGAAAAATGACGGCTTCCTCTAGGAAAAAGATTCCTCATAAGGACGGATAGCCGTCTGTCAATGGGATTGATGCGATCTCATTGGTAAAGAGATTTATGATTGGATCAGAACTTAGTTGCTACCCGAATCCCGATTTCCCGTTCCAAATTTCAGTGAAGCGGCATATAAGGCGTTCTTAACTCTCTCTGCAACTCGATCCACGGACTTTCGCAAATTGAAGTTGCTCGATGCGATTCCGTTGTTCATTTAGACCATTTGAAAATTTGAATGAGCGAGATCGAACCATACGAAGAAGAAGACGATGAACCCAAGTGGGCGGGCGATCCGAAGCAAATGGGCTTTCTGGACCATTTGGAAGAGCTGCGCTGGACCCTGCTCAAGCCGCTTGTCGTATTCGTGGCGGCTTTTATTGCATCGATGATATTCATAACGGACGTTAAGGATATTCTTCTCTCCCCGCTTGAATCCAATTATTCCCATTTGACCGAAGCCGAGCGCGCGGTGGTTTTCGCTGGGCTGACGACTATGAACGTCACCGGTGTATTCGTGGCTATGCTTCTCATTGGCATTATTATTGGTTTAATGGTAGCGTCTCCAGTTATTATATACTACGCGGGCAGATTCCTTGCGCCGGCATTGACGGTTAGGGAGAAGAAAATCCTCGTTCCAGGTTCGTTTGCTGTTCTCATTCTCTTCCTGCTAGGCTGCACATTTGGATACTTTTTTCTTTTGCCGCGAACGATTATGGCGGTAATATGGTTTAATAATTTGCTGGGGTTTCAGCTTCTTTGGACGACTAGCAACTATTTTGGGTTTCTCACTTTTACGATACTGGGTCTGGGGCTCGCTTTTCAGATGCCGTTGGCCATTGTGGTTTTGGTTTCGGTTGGAGTAGTCACTCCGCAGCAGTTAAGAACCTATCGGCGATACATCGTGCTCAGTATCGTGATCACTGCTGCAATATTGACTCCGCCTGAACCGATAACTCAGTTGGCTTTGGCCATTCCACTTTGGGTGCTGTATGAGGTCGCCATTTTGGTTTCGGTATTTTTAAAGAAGAAAGAGGATGAAAAGGAGAAGGCTGAATTCTCAGACTACGAAGTAGTGGATCCGCAAGGTTACGATAACAGTGATGAATCTCATTCGGATTACGACTACGACCACGACGCTGATCATGACGGCGATCCTCACCATGTAGAAAGCACATCTTCGGAGGAAGACGACGGTTCTGAAAACGATCTCGTTAGTGAGGACCAAGATGCGGAAGACGACAGCGATAGTGACGACGAGTCCGATATCGATGAGGATCGGAAACGGGATGAGTAGTCGTGTACTTATCGATAAATAAGGAGCCCCTCGTTTCGCGGAAATTGCAGGCGGAGAAATTAAATACCAGAAACTGGTGAAGAGAGAATCTCTCCCTATCGCCGTATTCGCGTCTATCGGTTAGGCTATCTTGGAAAAACTCGTAACGCCCGACGAATTAGCTGTATCTTGCAAATCTAACGTCCGCACAAAGTCTTTCGTGTGTGGTTTGTCGGGTGGGGCCTCGACGCCTTCGCGTGGGCTTCTTCGCTGGAGCGGCTAGGTTAAGTTCGCGACGCAGCTGCATGAACCATGGGGCCTTCACCAGCCAGCCCTCCCACTTAAGCAGGCGGCTGTTTTCGGGTATTTAATTTCCGGATATAGATTGGAGACTCGGCGAACTTCAGCTTCGATAGCCAATCGTCCGCCTGATTCGCCCAATAGGCGAACGTGCTGCGATGCAGCCCGAATTGGCGGCAAGCTGCACGCGCGGCGCAGCGGCCCCCGGATACAAGCTTTCCGGCGATCTGCCGCTTGTGCTCGGGGTTCACAGCTTTTTTCCTAGAACCTCCTTTAAAAGCGCTTAGCCCAGCATCTCGTATGCGAGCATCCGCTTGAGTATAGCGTTCTCCTTCTGAAGCGCCTTGAGCTACTTGACCTGGTCGACCTCCATTATGCCGAACTCCCTTTTCCCGGCGGTGAAAGGTCTGCTCGCTTATTTGCTGATCGCGGCAGACGTCTAAGATCGTCTTATCGCTTCTCTAGGCCTTCTGGGGAATGCGGATCTTCTGTTCGGTCGGGTATCTTTTTCCTTGAATGGTTCCTTTCTATTGACCCAAACTGACTACTCAAGGGGCACAGTTCTCGTAACCTCAACCAGATAAATCAGGCGTTTTCCCACGAAGTGGAAGGGGAGCTGAATCTAGATGTGTCGAGGAGGATGCCCGCCTCACTTTTCTCGCTCGAAAGTAGACCAATTTTTCAATCGAAACTTGGCGGATGAAAACCAAGCCCTTTCGGAACACGTGCGAAGATTCATCGCCCATCAAAATGCGGTGCTCCTAAATCCAACCGGTCTAAGAGAGCGCTTTCTGTTGCATGAGACGGGGCATCGCTTTATGCGTCGCCTCCAATCAGAGCCTTGGATGGAGATGCGGTTGGACATGGAAAATGAGGATCCCAAACGCGGCGGTATGACCGGTATGGCTCCAATGGTTTCGGTCTGATGATTTTGGATTATCGGAGAAAAAGTTTGTCCAAACGTGGATAAAGCAACCGTATGGCTAGTCGCTTGCGCTACAACGATCGTAACGCGTTCACAAATATGTCACATGCTTGGTCAATGCCGCCTTGGTCGTGGGCGGTGGAGATGAAATTGCCTTCGTATTTCGAGGGAGGGATGTAGGCGCCGTTTTCCAGACAAGTATGAAAGTATTTGTTGAACCTATCAGTGTCCGTCGCGGTGGCCTCGTCGAGGTTTTCGACAGGTGTGTCGGTGAAGTAGAGACAGAACATGGACCCAACTTGAGGAATCTGGCCGGGCAGTCCGATCTCGTACAGGGTTGAGCTAATGGCCTCCTTTACCTGAGTTCCCAACTTTTCGAGCCGATTGTAGGCGTCGCTATCCCTGAGAAGCTTGAGCGATGCAATTCCGGCGGCCATGGCAAGTGGATTGCCGCTCAAGGTACCCGCCTGATAGACAGGCCCAAGCGGGGCGAGATGATTCATGATTTCGGCTCTGCCGCCCAAGGCACCCACAGGAAGACCGCCGCCGATTATTTTGCCGAGAGTGGTCAAGTCGGGTGTGATTCCTTCTTTCGTCTGTACTCCACCTGCGGTTACGCGAAATCCTGTCATTACCTCGTCGAAAATGAGCACAGAACCAAACTGGGTGCAGAGATCGCGAAGGCCTTGCAAGTATCCCGACTTTGGAAAGATCAAGCCGATGTTAGCGGGATATGGCTCAAGGATAATTCCAGCGATTTCATCGCTATACTTCTCAAATGCTGCCGCGACCGCTTCGAGTTCATTAAATGGAAGCACGATCGTTTCCGCGGCCAGGCTCTCAGGAATGCCGGCGCTGTCCGGATTGCCGAGTGTCAAGGCACCGGAACCGGCTTTGATGAGAAGCGAATCAACGTGGCCATGATAGCATCCTTCGAATTTGATGATCTTGTTTCGCTTTGTGTAGCCGCGCGCGAGCCGAATGGCCGTCATGGTGGCTTCGGTCCCACTATTGACCATGCGTATCTTTTCCAAGGATGGCACCATTTCCACGAGTAGTTCAGCCATCTCGACTTCGTATGGGTTAGGCGTGCCGAAACTGGTTCCATTGTTCAGAGCCTCAGCGATGGCTTCCCGGATCACAGGATGATTGTGACCATGGATAGCCGGACCCCATGTGCAGACGAAGTCGATGAGATCCTGATCGTCCGCCGTGGTGAGTGTGGCTCCATTTGCTTTCTTAGTGAAAAAGGGGGTGCCACCGACAGAGCGAAATGCCCGCACAGGCGAGTTGACGCCACCAGGAATTAGTTGCTTGGCTCGTTCGAAGAGGTCAGAGGAATTTGACATAATAGATAGTTTTTCTGCCCGCGAAGGACGCGGAAGTCACGAATTAGGATATCACTAATTTACGAGAGGCTCGTGGGTTATTCTTGGTGTCCTCTGGGTGCTTCGTTGGCGATAGTATTCACGAAACGTATTTTTGAACAATTGGAATACGGCGGCCGACGCCGAAGGCGAGGGGAGTGAGTTTTAAACCGGGGGCGGCTTGCTTGCGCTTGTATTCGTTTAGGTCAACTTTGCGTATAATGTCTTTCACTACGTCTGTGTCATATCCGAGAGCAATAATGTCACTGCTAGACTTTCCTTCTTCGACGTAGGCTTTGAGAATGCCATCGAGGACATCGTAGGGTGGCAAGCTGTCTTCGTCCTTCTGGTCGGGACGCAGTTCGGCGGAAGGGGGCTTTTCTATGGTATTGACCGGAACCAATAAGCCATCCCGGTTCATGTGAAGAGCCAGCTCGAAGACTTTAACTTTCGGCAGATCAGAAATGACGGCTAGTCCGCCACACATGTCGCCATAAAGGGTGCAATAGCCCACGGAAAGTTCACTCTTGTTGCCAGTGGTTAGTAGGAGGGCCCCAAATTTGTTTGAGAGGGCCATGAGGAGAAGTCCTCTAGATCGCGCTTGTATGTTTTCCTCAGTTACATCTTTTTCCGTGTGGCTAATAAGAGGCTCCAGAGTGGCCTCAGAAGCGGCGACGATTCCTTCTATTGGAACCATGTGGAATTCGATGCCCAAATTCTGGGCAAGTTCTTCCGCGTCGTTTTTGCTATGGTCCGAGGAAATGGAAGAAGGCAGGGCGATACCGGTGACATTCTCCTTCCCGAGGGCTTTTACGGCGAGAGCAGCGGTGACCGCTGAATCAATGCCTCCGCTCAGTCCGATTAAGGCTTTTCTAAACCCGCACTTGTGGACGTAATCTTTCAACCCAAGCACGAGTGCATCTTCGATATCCTGCGTTTGGGATTGTTCGAAACTGGGTTCAATCTTGTTGGGACTGCCCTGAACGTCGACCACTCGCAGTTCCTCGGCAAATCCCAAAAGACCGGCAATGATCTCGCCTTTTGTGTTCGCGATCATGCTTCGGCCGTCGAAGATGAGCTCGTCGTTACCGCCTACAGCGTTAACATAAACGCTAGGGCATCCCAATTGGATCGAAATGTTAGATATCAATTTGCGGCGCAGGTGCGTCTTTTCAATGTGCCATGGACTGGCGGAAAGATTGAAGTGAAGATCTAGCGACTGGGTCTTGAGGAATTCAGTGGGTGAGGTGGGGTAAAGTTGTCGAGGAGCGACCTCTGGCGAGGTCCAAATATCTTCACAAATGGTTAAGGCGATCTTCCGTCCCTTGTGTTCGAAAACTAAGGGCTTTTGGGCGGCCTGGAAGTATCGGTCCTCGTCGAAGACATCGTAAGTGGGCAGAAGGCACTTGTGCCCCGTTTCCTGGACCTTACCATCGAAGCAGACGGCGGCGGCATTGTGAAAATTCCGTCCGGCAGAATCATTGTTTAAATCAACATACCCGAGAATAGCTGGGACTGAGCTGGTTTTGGAGGCTACCCTTTGGAGTGATTCCAAGTTGTCTGGAACGAATTGCTGCTTAAAGAGCAGGTCTCTAGGGGGGTAACCGGTGATAACCAATTCAGGAAAAACAACATAATCCGCCCCTTGAGAAACCAATTCATGGTAGGCTCGCACGATCCGCTCTTCATTATTCTGAAGGTCGCCTACGGTTACATTTATCTGGGCTAGTCCGATTTTCATGCGGATACCATCGAGGAGAACAACTCGCTCGGCAAAGAGCAAGTTTTTGCCGTGGGGGATTTTGCGGTGAATTCGGATGGTTTTTCCGGGGAGCGTCCCTGTGTCCGCCAAGGCGGGATTTAGCATTCTGTAGGGCTAGCGATCGCGTTATGCCGCGTATAAAAAAGAAATGATAAAGATTCTCCAACGCGGAACAGCGCAAGCACTGGCCGTAAGATTGGGCTATTGAATCTGAACTAGACGGGGATTATTGGACTATTGGTGAGGACCGCTAGGGCCGTCTTTCCCTACCTTGATTCTGGTCCCCGCAATTCTGGCCTGCCGTTTTTCGTGGCTATTTGATTAGGGATTCCTATCAAATGCGATGGTCTTAATGTGTGTATCTAATCCAGCTAGATTCATCCTCGCTTCCGCCTCGCCTCGCCGAAAAGACATCTTGGAGCGGATGGGGGCTCGGTTCGAGATTATCCCTGCGGAGGTGGACGAGAATGAATCGGGTGATTCCGATCCGCAAGCCATGGTGCGAGAGAATGCAGTTTTAAAGGCCGGTTGGGTGGCAAAGCGATATCCCGACCGTTTTGTTCTAGGCTCTGACACAACGGTCCACCTAGACGGACGGGTACTGAACAAGCCCGTTGATATGGACGATGCGCGAAGCATGTTGCAAAAACTGTCACAACGTACCCATATTGTGCATACGGGAGTTTCGCTCTACTGCCAGTCTAGGCAGATTGAGGAGACAATCAGCGTTCGCAGCGAGGTGACGTTCAAAGGGCTGAGTGATGAGACGATCGAACGCTATTTCGAGATCGTTAATCCGCTGGACAAGGCGGGCTCTTACGGAATTCAGGAGGGAACGGATCTCATTATCGACTCCTTCAAGGGGTCGCATTCCAACATCATGGGGTTGCCGTTTGATGAAACAAAGGCCATGCTGGAGTGTTATAGTCTAATCTGACCCCGAGAATGTCACTTTCAACAGAGGAAATCACCCGGAAACGGGACCGACGAGGCAAGGAGAAGCTCCTGATGGATGTGCTGCTCCGCCATCGCGCGATTTCGCGTCGTTCGCTCATTGCGGGGGTGATCGGGACGATTTTGTTTCATTTGATCGGCTTCTTATGGATGCCCTCAGACGTTTTTACTACGGAACGAGCTGAGATTCAGGACCGTTTTAGGGAATACGAGGTCGAGCTAATGCCGCCTGAAGAGGAAGAGCCGGAGCAAGTCTACACTCAGACAAATCCGGACGCCCCCGAGAATGAGCCCGACCAAACCAACAATTTTGCCGCTCGCAGTCAGCAGGCTGCCCAGGAAGAAAAGCCCGCCGAGCTTGACCTGGAGAACCGTCCATCCGTTGAGAGCGATGACGATATCGAGACCAACCAGTTTTTGACGGGTGACCTGAGCCCTCCTGAGATCGCCCCGCCTCCAGCTCCCGAAAGCCAGGAGCAGGAGGAGACGGAGACCGCCGAGGAACGACCGTTGCTGGTTCCACAGTTCGAGACTTTGCCACTGGAGAAGCAGATTCCGATACCGGGCGAGCAGGAAGAAAAAGACCCGGATGAAACGGGTATCGCCGAAATTGACCACGAAGAAAAAGATGCCCCCACCAATGTGAATGAGTACCTGAAGGGAGAGGCGGAAGAAGGGGAGGAGAAAGAGCAAGTGGCAGCCGCCCTCCAGCCGCTCGTCGTACCGCAGAGTGCTCAGGTGAGCTCCGACTATTCCGAACCCTCGCCCAGACCGCGACCCCGCCTTCCTAAAGTGGCACCTGGACCCCGCGGCAATCGTGTACCTGGTGTTTCGCGCACCGGCACCATCGCGGTCGACGCGAAATTCAGCGAGTTTGGTGAATACATGGAGCGACTGATCGAGACAATCAGCGTGCGATGGAATTCGCTAGCCGATGAAGCGGCTGGCAAGGAGTCCAACAGCAAAGTAGTCCTCCGCTTTATTCTCACTAAGGATGGATACGTGGAAGATCTGAAATTGCTGCCCGACAGCACTGCTAAAGTGATTGGCATTTATATGTGCCGCACCGCGATCGAGAACGGAGCGCCTTATGGGCCTTGGACGCCTGAAATGGTGGCAGTCTTTGGTCATGAAGAATCAGTTACGTTCTCATTCCACTACCGCTAGTTAGTCGGGATTCGTTTGCGGGTTAAATCCGGTACGTTCGCTTATTTGGGAGGGTATCCAAGTAGTCCATTCCTCCGTCATATCGTTGGATTGGATTTGAAAATCCGTTTCCTCTTATCAAAATACTCTCCGATTAATCCTCGGTTCGGAATCCAGATTTTTATTCTCAAATCGAACTTCTCTGACTCCCTTGAACAAAGGAGCTTCATTGCAATGCGACGTTGATTCGCAGATGCCAACTACTCCATCCTAGCTTTCGCTGATTTGAGGCCGCCCAAGAGAGCCTTCAATATATTGAAAAAGCTCTTACCAGTTTCCGTTTTCGCCGACCTGGAGGTCTTTGGCAAATCCTTCAAGGAGTCGGATGGATTGTTCGACATCTTCAAGGTCGACCATTTCGCTGGGGGTGTGCATGTAGCGAAGAGGGACAGATATGAGGCCGGTGGCGACTCCGCTGCGGGCCATTTGAATGGCTCGAGCATCTGTGCCAGTAGGTCGAGGGTCGCCTTCGAGTTGGTAGGGGATGTCACGTTTCTTGGCAGCCTCGATCAGTTTATTGAATACGATGGGATTGATGTTTGGACCGCGAGTAATGATCGGTCCTGCTCCCAATTTGGTTTCCCCGAACTTGCGCTTGTCGCAATCAGGATGATCCGTGCTGTGGCCAACATCCACGGCGACTGCGAAATCAGGATTTACACCATAGCTAGATGTAGTGGCACCTCTGACGCCGATTTCTTCCTGGGCGGTGCCCACAGATATGACTTTTGCTTTTAAGGACTCATTGTCTGCCGAGAGGCGGCGTAGTGTTTCTCCGACGATGTAGGCTCCGCATTTGTTGTCGAAGGCGCGAGCGGCACCAACGGAACCATGAATGAGTTCGAACTCGTGATCGTAAGTGGCTACGTCGCCTACTTGCACACGTGACAAAGCGTCTTCCTTGTTTGCCGCGGCAATATCGATCCACATCTCATTGATTTTTGGGACTTTCTCTCTGTCTTCCGCATTCATGAGGTGGACGGCTCGTTTACCTGTAACCCCTTTGACCACTCCCTTGTTTGTCTGGATGAGCACGCGGCGGCCTGGGATGATGATACGGTCGTGTCCGCCAATGGTGGCGAAGTAGAGGAACCCCTTTTCGTCGATGTAGGTGATAATGAAACCAAGTTCGTCGAGATGACCGGAAAACATGACTGATGGCCCGCCATTTCCTTCGAGGGTTGCGATGCGATTGCCTAGGACGTCCCGTTCGTAGGAATCGGAATGGGACTCGACATATTTGTCAAAGACGGCCTGGGATTGTCCTTCCGCTCCCGAAGGGCTTTTGGCGTTGAGTAGATCGACGAGGAATTCAGACGGTGTATAGGTCATAATTTAGAAAGCAAGTGTTAGGGAAATATCGAGTGATTGGGAAGGATTGAATGTATGCGTGTGGTATTGATCGCGGCTTTCCATCCATCCCGAACACAATGGAGGAATTGCGAAAAGTACTTCTGCAGTTTGATGATCAGACGCGGTGTTGTGCAAGTTTCTACCCTTCGGATTGGGCAGCCCGCTACCTTATTGCACCGCGAGTTCGTCGACGATGTCTTCAAGGGGATAGGATATGATTTCTGATAGAGTAGGGTGATACCAATGGGTTTGCAGGAGAGACGCCGCGGTAAGTCCATGCGATACCGCGACGGAAAGGGCGTGTATGAGCTCTCCAGCATCTTTGGATACGATTTCGGCGCCGAGAATTTTGCCCGTTGGCTTTTCTCCGAAGAGTCGCACGAACCCGTGCTTGGCCTCCATGAGAATGGATTTCCCGTGGTCATCGAATGGATAGTCGGCGGCAATGTATTCAATATTCCGCTTCTTCAACTCCTTTTCGGTGAGTCCGACCCGAGCGACTTGGGGATTGGTGAAGACGACATCGAGCATGTGGTCGTAGTTGAGGGGAGTCTTTTCGATCCCGGAAGCATGGTAGGCTGCGAGCTCACCTTGTAGCACTGCAGTGTGTACGATCTCGAAGGGTCCAGTGCAATCGCCTGCGGCATACACTGCTGGATTGGAGGTGCGCTGGTATTTGTCTGTCTGAATTTGCCCATTGGGCTCGAGCTCGATTCCGGCGTTTTCGAGACCGAGCGAAGCCGTAGCAGGGGACCGTCCGAGAGCATTTACGACATGCTTTGCTGAACGAGTGACTTGAGTGCCTTTGTGCTCGAAGGTGACATCAAAGCCAGAATCGGTTTTGGAGATGCTAAGGAGTTTGGTGTCCGTCAGAAGGTCGACCCCTTCTTTGATCAGTGCTTTTTCCACGACTTTGGAAACGTCGGGAGCCTGATCCTTGAGGATGTGTGGGCTCCTCTGTATCTGAATTGTTTTGCAGCCGACGCGGTGTAGAAACTGAGTGAGTTCGCAAGCAACTACTCCCCCGCCCAGAACGATAGCGGATTCTGGGAGTTCGCTTAGATCCAATACATCATCACTTGTCCAAATTTCGGGCAGGTCGATTCCAGGTATAGGCGGTTTCGATACGTAGGAACCTGTTGCGATGATAAAGTGTTTTCCTTTTAGCTGCGTGCCGTCGTCGAGCTCGACCGTGTCATTGGAAATGAACTTGGCAAAGTTTCGGTAGAGGTGAAATTTGCCACTCTCCATCGATTCGACCCGGTAGTCGGTAAACTCCTTGATGGTTGCTAGTTTGCGCTCGTGCAGGGCTTTCATGTCGACTTTCGCTTTAGGAATGGAGAGTCCAAAGCGGGTTCCCTGCTGCGCAAGGTGTAGAACCTCGGCTGAATAGATGAGGGTTTTTGAGGGCATACAACCTTTGAGAATACAGAGACCGCCCAGTTCTTTGGCCCCGTCGATAATGGCGACATTGTCAAAATATTGTCGGGCGACCCGGGCGGCGTTGTACCCGCCACT
This sequence comes from Candidatus Pelagisphaera phototrophica, assembly GCF_014529625.1. Lineage (GTDB taxonomy): Bacteria > Verrucomicrobiota > Verrucomicrobiia > Opitutales > Opitutaceae > Pelagisphaera > Pelagisphaera phototrophica. The sequence goes on along the minus strand of NZ_CP076039.1, from coordinate 2,846,100 downwards.
CCCGCCGCCAATGGCTATGAAGTCGTGTTCTTTAATCATTTGTTTTCTGAGAGATTGTCCAATAAATCCAATTTCTTCGTCCTTTGGTCTCATTCGAGCCCAAATTTCGTTTCTTCGCATCGCAATACGCTCTGTGCATAACACAACTCAAAAGCCAAATTTTGAATCTTAAATATAACTACAATACCTCGAAGGCGACTTATCGGATACTCTCATGGGACCGAGGGAATAAGGCTTAATTGCTGGATGGCGAAGGCTAATGTAATAGGCTCCTGTTTTATAGGGATTCGATTTTAGATTGCATGGATCGAATCAACGACGGACTGAGCGGTTTCCTCACCAACGATTCATGCGGCGAGTTTAATGCCGAATTCGATCGCGGTGCCAGCTCCTTGGGAGGTGATGATGCGGTTTGGCTGGACGATTCGGTCCTGACTGGGAACGGGGATTTCCGATCTAACTGATGAGTGACCGGTGGCGGGACGATTTTCGAGTATACCTGCTTGAGCCAGGACTTTTGGAGCGGCGTAAATCGCTGCAACGAATTTGGATTCGTGGTCGTAGGACTGGATAATCTCAGTGATCAAAGCGTTCTTAGCCAGAGGCAGCACACCGGGACCACCTGGGAGGAAGACAATATCGAAAGCGCTCGCATCAATTTCGCTCAGCGATTGATCCGCCTGAAAACGAATGCCGTTGCGACCTTCGACCCGTTGCGAATCGCTCACCGATACCATGACCGTTTCAACGCCCGCTCTTCTCAATATATCCGGTGGAGGCCAACGCTTCGACTTCCTCAATGCCGTCAAATACGATAGCTAATACGTGTTTGGGTTGCTTGTATTGCTCGGGATCTGTTGCCATAGCTGCCTTTGTCTGGCCTAATGGCGAGTTTTTGAAATTCTTTCGGTCAATTAAGATGAGCAAGCAAACTTTAGCAAGAGAGCGAAATCCATGAAGACGGTCCTGATTTTGGGCTGCGGCTATGTAGGACGCGCGGTAGGACTTTATGAGCGGGCTCAGGGTAATAGGGTCTTGGCTGTCACGCGAAATGAGGAGATGGCTGACCAGCTACGTAGCGAGGGAATGGACGTTTTTGTGGGAAATGTGCATGAGACAGCTTGGTATGCATTTGCGGAGAATGTAGATTGGTCGCTGAATTGCGTAAGTGCCGCCGCGCCGAATCTGGAGGGCTATCGGCTTTCTTATGTCGGTGGAAATCGCTCGTTCACGGATTGGATGAGCCGATCTGGATTTTCGGGCTCCGCCATTTATACTAGCAGCGTTTCCGTGTATCCAGATAGTGGGGGAGACTGGATAGAGGAAAAAGACGCCCGAGCCAGCTCTGAGCGATCTGAGGTTATCCTGGAATCGGAACGCGTGTTAATGGAATCCAATGACCTCGCTGCTAAGACGGTTTTGCGATTAGGTGGAATATACGGTCCAGACCGTTCCTTCCTCGCAAATCGGATTGCGAAAGCCGATGGAGCACTTCCCGGGTATGGCGACTATTTTTTAAATCTGATTCGTCTCGAGGATATTGTGGGAGCGATAGGAGCCGTTTTTCGATCTGAAAACGCAGGAGCCATTTTTAGTGTGGTTGATGATGTTCCGATGCTGAGGGAGGATTTAGTGAGGGAATTGTCCGCTAGGATGAAGGTGCCGACGCCCGGTTTTGACCCGTCGCTGAATGGGGCCAGAGGGTCCCGACGCATGGATGGGCAGCGGCCTGCGAACCGAAGAATATTGAACAGTAAGATGAAAGAAGCCTTTGATTGGCAGCCGGCCTTTCCGAACGCGAGTGAAGGGATGGCCAGCTTGGTTTCGAGTTGACGCGTTGTCTGCCTTACTAAAGCTGCCTGTGTCCTACCATTCTTAGAGTCCAATTAGCAACTAACCTTAACGAACGATAAATCATGGCCGGTGTTGGAAAACTTCTCAAACAAGCACAGAAAATGCAGAAGCGAATCGAGGCGCTGCAAGCCGAGCTCGCAGAAAAAGAGCTAGAGATCTCAGGCGGTGGTGGAGCAGTGGTTATAAAAATTACGGCTTCTGGCGAATTTCGGAACATTACGATCGATCCAGAGCTTCTGAAAGAAGAGGCCTCTTTGATTGAGGAAACGATTTTGCAAGCCGTCAAAGAAGCCAGTGCTCAAGCCAAGACGCTACATGAAGAAGAAATGGGAAAAGCAACGGAGGGGATGTCTCTTCCCGGGCTGATGTAATCCTACTGGCTTTTCGATTGTTTCTCAAATGACCCCCTCGTTCGATGCACTGCAGAAGCAGTTGAAGAAGTTGCCTGGCGTCGGGTACCGGTCGGCAGAGCGGATGGCGATCCAACTGCTCTTGGAGAAGCCGGAAACCTGTCAGGGGCTCATGGACGCCCTGGCTAGCGCTCGAGACAATGTATCGAGTTGCGAGAATTGCGGCAATTTGTGTGAATCAAAGCGTTGCTCGATTTGCCAGGATGAGCACCGGGCCAATTCGGGCACGGTTTGCGTGGTCGAGCACGTGAGTGATTTACTTTCCTTGGAAAAGTCCGGCGCGTACAACGGCTCCTACCATGTATTACAAGGGAAGCTGTCACCGATCAACGGGATTGGTCCGAGTGAACTAAACTTTGATTCTCTGCTGGATCGAGCAAAGGCGGGAGAGGTATCGGAGTTGATCTTGGCATTGCCCAATGACATCGAAGGGGAGGCTACCTGCCACTATATGATTGACCTGCTCCAGCCCTACGAAGTCAGTGTCACTCGGATCGGATTTGGTCTTCCAAGTGGAGGATCGGTGCTTTACGCCGATGCCGTAACTCTCAAAAGTGCATTGGATGCTCGCCAGAATTTTCGTTAAATAGAATGCGCGTCCCAGACTTAACAAATATTGAACCCATAAATGAAGCTCATGTACGCGAGCTGCAAGAACAGGTAGTTGGCGTTGGCTCCTTGTTCAATCGCCTTTATTCGATCTTCGAATCGGAAGGGCCAGAGCTAATCGCTGAATTGCGAGAGCTACTTCCCAAAGGCGTGCACGCAGATATCCATGAGGTCATCCACAAGATGAAGGGTTCGTCTGCTGCAATGGGTGCGGATCGCATTTACGCACTCACAACGGAGGGCGTTCTCGTGTGCCGCTCCGAAGGAGAATTCCTAAACCTAGACGGCCTGGCTGACCTTCTGGGAGAGGAGTATACTTTGTATTGCCTCGAGGCGAAACGCTTTTTGAGCTAAGTGCTAGTCTTGGCTTACCAGCTTCAGTTTAACGGCGAGGCGAGTCATGTCGGTGGCTCCACGGAGCTTTAGCTTTCGCATGATATTGCTGCGATGGGCGTCGATCGTACGAACGCTCAAGCCGAATGACTGGGCAATCTTTTTGGAACTGTAGCCTTCACCTACCATCTGGAGCACATCGGTCTCGCGAGGTGTGAGCATTTTTAGACTGTCGTTGTAGTCCTTGTTGGAGATAGGTTGGCGGAGTAGGTTGTAAGCTTCCGGGCAATAGTATACCGTTCTTTTGAGGATTTGCCCGATGGCGTCCTTAAGGCTTTCGATTGAGCTGTTCTTCGTGACCAGTCCGTTTACGCCGCGCTCGACGCTGCTTTTCACGATTTCGGGTGTTAAGTGGGCGGAAACTAGAATGATCTTCATATCCGGCACCCGGTCTTTCAAACGGTTGAAAACTGTGAGGCCCCCTAGCTTCTTGATTTTGATATCGAGCACGAGAAGGTCTGGGCTATCGTCTAGGCAGGCTTCCATGCCGGTCTCACCGTCATCGTATTCGCCCAGAACATTGATATCAAAGTCGTTCCTTAGAACGGAAACGATGAGTTCACGAAATAGGATTTGGTCTTCTATAACGATGACGTTCATGTAGGCCCAAGAGCTTGAGGGGAATGCTAGGGAGTAATGTGGAAACTCGCCTCAAAATCGATACTAACGGTATAAGAGTTGGAAACGAATTTGTTGAGCTTCCAGTAAAATATCTGAATATACGTTAAAGTTCTTAACTAGACAAAGCCACCCCTAGAGACCCTTAAGGAAAACTCGATTTGCGAGCAAGCCCAGGTGGAAATCGGACTCTAGCCGGTTTCTTTGCGCGGGTTATTCTTCAAAACCGTTCGGATTGGATTGGTGCCATTTCCAAGCGGTCTCAACAATTGATTTGATATCAAGAAATTCGATGTCCCAGTTGAGCTCTTTGATTGCTTTTTCGGGATAAGCGTAGGCGGCAGGAACGTCTCCAGGTCTTCTGGGACCAAACTCGTGCGGGACTTTAAGGCCGGTGACGTCCTCGACTGTATTGATAACTTCTAGGACGCTGGACGGTTTTCCGGTTCCGAGATTGTAATGGAGCTCTGTTCCTGGAGTTTGCAGTTTTTCGAAAGATGCGATGTGGGCGCGGCTCAAGTCGTTGACATGGATATAGTCTCGAAGGCAGGTCCCGTCTGGAGTGGGGTAGTCGGTGCCAAAAATGACCAGCTTGTCGCGTTGACCTCTGGCGGCTTGAATGGCGAGCGGGATGAGGTGGGTTTCCGGGTCGTGGTCCTCACCGATTTTTCCATCCGGATCCGCGCCGGATGCATTGAAGTAGCGGAAGCAGGCGTAAGACAATCCGTAGGCCTTGGCACAGTATCCGAGGAGAACCTCCACATCCTGCTTGGTTTGGCCATAGGGACTGAAGGCTTGGCGGGGGACGTCCTCGTGCAATGGCATCTCATTTGTGTCCCCAAAAATAGTGCAGGACGAACTGAATATGAAGGTGTTCACCTTGGTGTTTCTCATCGCTTGCAGCAGGTGAACGGTTTTGGAGATGTTGTTGTCGTAGTACTTGAGGGGATCCGTCGTGGATTCACCGACGTAGGCGAATGCGGCGAAATGCATGACGATGTCGACCTTCTCCTTTTCCAGAATCGGTTGGGTGAACGAGATGTCACCCATGTCGCCGTCGTAGACGGTTAGGCCCTGCGGGATGGAGTCGCGGTGGCCGTAGACGAAATTGTCCAGTATTAAGGGTTCGTGACCCGCTGCGAGCAACTGTCTCACACAGTGACTCCCGATGAATCCGGCTCCGCCGACGACTAGTATCTTCATTATTCTGGTTTAGTATTGATAAGGAGGACTTTTTAGCTACGCAAAGAACATTCTCTTACGGATGGTAAAATTAATATTTCCAAGAAATGGAGCTTAGCAGGATCGTAATTACGGGTGTTGGACTGACCGCACCGAACGGCAACAGCCTATCCGAGTACAGGGCAAACCTTCTGAATGGGGTCGCTGGCATCAGCCGCACTGAGATCCGCTATATGGGTGAGGTGCTAGCGGGGATTTGCGATTTTGACCCACTTCGATACCAAAAAAAGAAGGAAGTCCGGGTGGGGACTCGAGCGGGAAGCATCTCCATTTACTGCGCGAGAGAAGCGGTTCTCGATAGTGGGATCGATTTCGAGGGAGTATCGAAAGACCGTGTTGGAATCTATATTGGGACCACGGAGCATGGAAACGTGGAAACGGAAAACGAGATCCACAACATTTCCCAATTTGACTACGATACCAAGTTTTGGAGCCATCATCACAATCCAAGAACCGTTGCCAATAATCCCGCGGGAGAGACCTCTTTGAATCTTAAGGTGACGGGTCCTTCTTATGCGATCGGGGCTGCTTGTGCCGCGGGAAACTTAGGGTTGATCCACGCTCTGCAGATGTTGCGATTGGGCGAAGTTGATTTAGCGATTGCGGGTGGAGTGTCGGAGAGCATTCACACATTTGGGATTTTCGCCGGTTTTAAGAGCCAAGGTGCCTTGGCGGAACATGAAGATCCGAATAAGGCATCGCGTCCGTTTGACGTGGAACGAAACGGGATCGTAGTGAGTGAAGGGGGGGCGTTGTATACAATGGAGCGACTAGAGGATGCCCAAGCTAGAGGAGCAAAGATTTATGGGGAAATTACGGGTTACCATGTCAATTCCGACGCGACAGACTACGTCTTGCCCAATCCAGAACGGCAGACGCAGTGTATACGGGCGGCCTTAAAAAAGGCTGAAATGGCCCCGAATGAAATCCACATTGTCAATACCCACGCTACTGCGACCCCCCTTGGAGACATACAGGAATGTACTGCTATTCGGGAGGTTTTTGCGAATTGCCCCGATACGTATATCAATAATACAAAAGGGTTTATTGGGCATGCCATGGGCGCTGCGGGAGCATTGGAGCTAGCTGGAAATCTTCCGTCTTTTGAAGACAAGATGGTGCACCCATCTATTAACGTTGACCAGTTGGATCCAAATTGTGAAATGCCCAACCTTGTTCTGAACCGATCCATCGAGGCAAAACGGGTTGACGCCATTCTGAATAACTCCTTTGGTATGCTCGGAATAAATTCAGCGCTGATTGTAAGGTGCTTTTCAGACTAGAAAACGGACGTATTTTTATGACTAAAGACGAATGTAAGCAAGTGGTTCTCGACATCATCGCGGAAATCGCTCCTGACGAGGAGTTGAGCGATGTAAAGTCAGAGGTGGCATTGCGGGAACAACTGGATCTCGATTCTATGGATTTCCTCGATATTGTCATGGAGCTTCGCAAGAAGCATGACATTGAAGTCCCAGAGGGCGAATACGGGAACTTAGTTTCATTGGACAGCTGTGCGGAGTATTTGACTCCGAAGTTCGACGCATTAGTCTAGTTGGTGAGCATTTAGGAATTTTGGCCCGACGTACGCGTCGGGCCATTTTTTGTATTACACAGATAGATACGAAAAATGGAAAGGTATGATGTGGCGATAATCGGAGCAGGGATGTCAGGCATCGCTGCGGGTATTCGTCTTGCCCATTTTGGTAAGAAAGTCTGCATCTTCGAGCGGCATTACGCTCCGGGTGGGCTGAATAGTTTCTATTTTAAAGAGGGTAGAAAGTACGATGTTGGCCTCCACGCGATGACGAATTTTGTCAAGCCTGGTGTTAAGCGAGCGCCGCTCAATCGCATTCTGCGGCAGCTGCGAATCAGTCGCGAGGAGCTAAATTTGTCCGAGCAGTTAGGGTCGAGAGTTGCTTTTCCCGGGAGGGACCTTCGGTTTAATAATGAATTTGGCTTACTGGAGTCAGAAGTGGAGCGCGAGTTTCGCAACGAAATGGATGGGTTCAGAAAATTGGTAGAGACCATTCAAGCTTTTGATGATATGAAGTTTAACTATCGCTATCAATCTGCTCGCGAAGTGGTAAGGCGATGCATCACCGATGTCGTTCTCGAGGATATGATCTTCTGCCCTCTGATGTACTATGGAAGTTCGACTGAAGACGATATGGACTTTGGACAGTTCGTGGTGATGTTTAAGTCTATTTTCTTTGAGGGTTTCGCCCGTCCCCAAGAGGGTATTCGCAATATTATTAAATTGCTGCTCCTGCGGTACAAAGAGGCAGGGGGTATTCGAAGGATGAAGACTGGGGTGGCTTCGTTCAAGATTGAGAAGGGACGTGTGGACCGACTCATATTGGATAGTGGGGAAGAGGTTCAGGCAGATATTGTTCTGTCTTCAGTAGGATTGCCCGAAACCTACTCGCTCTGCTCGGAGAAAATCGCAAGCGAAACGGATATTAAGGCGGGTAGGTTGTCCTTTACAGAAACGATCTCGATTTTCAAACACCAGCCTTCGTCGTTTAATTGGGGCAACGATACGATAGTCTTCTTCAATAACAGAGACCGTTTTGCCTATCGGGAGGCGAGGGACCCGGTCGATCTGACGAGTGGCGTTATTTGCATACCGAATAATTTTGACTACGGAGAGACCAATCTGACGGAAGGAATTGTGAGGGTCACCTGCTTGGCAAACTATGAGACGTGGAAGATGTATACAGAGGAAGAATACAAATCCGAGAAGGAGAATTGGAGAAGTCGTATTTGGAACGCGGCGAAGGGGTTTATGCCACCTAATTCCTTGGACTACTCAAAGTACTGCATCGCCCACGATATGTTCACTCCGAAGACGGTGGAACACTTTACCTGGAAACAGCGTGGAGCCATATACGGAGCTCCCCGTAAGACGAAGGATGGCACGACTCCCGTTTCGAATCTCTTTATATGCGGTACGGACCAGGGCTTTCTCGGTATTGTGGGAAGCATGTTGAGCGGAATTGCCATGGCGAATACCCACGCCTTACGATAGAAGGAACGCTTCTTCTCCCAGAACAATGCATGCTCAATACTTAATGTAGACCCAGACTACGAGGGCTATCAAAGCTAAAAATGCGACGGCAAAAATCGCCATGCATCCCCCTCGCGCTTCATTTACTGAACTGCCCGTTTCAGGTCCAAGTTCATCGTAAATTTCGGGAACCGCCAAATTTGGGTTAGGATCTTCGATAGGGGACAGTGATGGGTGTGCTTCAAAGGGTGCTTCAAGGTCCTTGAGCCGATTCGCAGGGATTCCATCTTGAGGCGAGGGTGGTGGCGCTTTCTCCTTGGGCTGCATCGATCTCCGCATCGAGCCAAATAAGGTGTTCCCCTATAAGTGCACGCTGCTTCGGTAAATCGTTGAATCGTTTATCGTCCATCACTTGCGGTTATGCCTATTAATCGCTCGTTGGAGGAGAAGCCTTAAGCCAACATACGAAAAAGCCCTCTTCCGCATAGCGAAAGAGGGCTTTAAAATTCCGATATCGGTAAGCGACTACGCTTCGACTGCAACCTTGCGGCGTGTCTTGTCGAATACGACAACACCGTCCTTCAGAGCAAATAATGTATGGTCACGCCCCATTCCCACGTTCAAGCCTGGGTGGAAGCGAGTTCCGCGTTGGCGGACGATGATATTGCCGGCAATGACCTGCTGGCCACCAAATTTCTTCACGCCGAGACGCTGAGCTGCGCTGTCACGTCCGTTCTTACTGGTTCCTTGTCCTTTTTTATGGGCCATTTCTAGAAATTCTCTCTTTGAGGATTAAGACTCGATCGAATCAATCTTGATTACGGAAAGTTCTTGGCGATGACCGCGGCGGCGGTTGTAGCCCTTGCGCTTCTTTTTTTTGAAGATCACGACCTTACGTCCGCGCTTGTTTTCGAGGATGGTTGCTTTAACCATGGCCCCTTTAACAAAAGGAGCTCCCAACTGAAAGCCATCGCCTTCACCAAGAGTGAGTACTTCGCTAATCTCGATCTTCGATCCGGTTTCAGTTTCGGGATAGCGATTTAGGATGAGAACGTCACCTTCTTGTACCGTGTACTGCTTGCCCTGTGTTTGGATGGTTGCTTTCATTTGAAATAAAACCGCGTAATAAGGGCAGTTCTTCTCTGTGAATCAATCTTTTTTCTGAATATTTTCGATCTATGAGGACGAATAATGACAGCCCCGTAAATATTAAGCGAATCCGAGAATACTTTAGTGACCCCAGAACCATCGAACATTATCGGAGGGCAGTTGCCAACATCGGTCTTTGGAAATCTGAAATTGCCTTGATAGAGAAATGGTTTGGTCGGGATGACCAGGTCTTGGATCTGGGATGCGGGGCCGGGCGAATCGCGTTCGGTTTATGGAAAATGGGCTTTAAGCGTGTGGAAGGGGCCGACCTTTCTGAATCCATGGTCGCTGAAGCGCGCGATATAGCCGACTGCAAGGGGGCTATCATCGATTTCCGATGCGAAGATGCAACTGGATTATCCTACCCTGAAGAGCGTTTTGATGGGGTCATTTTCGGGTTCAATGGTTTGATGCAGATTCCAGGGAGAGAGAATCGGCGAAGGGCTTTAAAAGAGGTTTGGCGGGTGATCAAACCCGATGGGCGATTCATTTTTTCAACGCTTGACCGGGCGGACCGGCTGTATCGATCCGTTTTTCGGGATCCAGATAATTTCGAACACAACATCGAACGTAATCCGAATTTGCTGGAAATGGGCGATCGGCACTTCGAGACGAGACATGGAACGTCCTTTATGCACGTTCCTACGCGCGATGATATAGTTCAGGACCTGAAGGCAACGGGATGGTCCTTAAGCGAGGATCAGATGAGGAGTGAATTGTCCGACGAGTCTTCTAGCGTTCGCGAGTTTTCTGAAGATTGCCGCTTTTGGGTCGTTAAAAAAAGGCGACTTAGCGTCGCCGGTTTTTGATAAAATCAGATCCGGGATCTATTCTTTCAATCGAGAATGTAAGAAGGAGAAAGGCGATTGGTGTCCGTCTTGGGAGAGTAGACCGGGGTGTAGTAGGTTTGCTTGGGATTCTCAGCCCTTTCCCGGGAGATGACTTCCGTCATTGCCATCTGTCCACGTGCAGCGGCTCGAGCTTCCATTTCGGCAATGGCTGCTTTGCGAGCTTCTTCCCGGGCGGCAGATACATCTTCTCGACCTTGCTCTTGGGCTTCTCTTAGCGCTAGTTGAGCTTCCTTGAGTTTGGCGGCTGATGCGGCGGCTTCCCTTTCCCGCAGGGCTTGTAGTTGAGCCGCTTTTTCCTCGATTGCCTTCCTTTCCGCCGCGAGCTTTGCGGCCTCCTTTTCAGTCTCGAGGCGGAGTGCTTCCGACTTTCTTTGGGCGGCTTCTTCACTGGCTTTCAGGGCAGCGATTTCGAGCAATTTTTCCTGTTGAGCCGCCGCTTCACTAGCGGCTTTTGCCTCCGCAAGTTGTCGGGCCTCTTCTGCTAGGGCCGCTTTCTTGGCTTCCTCTTGAGCGAACTTATCTTTCTCCGCGATTGTCTGCTCCAGTTCAGCTATTCGAGCAAGCTCTTCGGTATTTTCCTTTTTGGCGCAGGAAGTAAAGGCAATGGAAATTGCTATGATAGCGAGAGCACTAGTAAGAACGTTAAGATAATTTTTAGCCTTCACAGCGAAAATGGGTCTTTGGTGGGTTAGGAAAAAAGAATTAGAGGTGTTACGCCTCTGCGTAAAGATCCTAAACCACATTTTTTGCATCACAAATATCTCGATTTTAGTTCTTGATATACGAAATGAGATAAACAGATTTGCGAGTCGCCTTGCTGGAGGGTCGGCTGAATGGTTGTTCTGAGCTCCGATAGATCGGGGCGACAAAAACGGAGTGCATAAGCAACGGTCCGAACCGTTGTTTTCGAAAACGAAATCAGTCAATTTTCTTATTGCTAGGTTACAGGTTTTTCAAAAGCTTTGTGGGTCTTAACCGGAGAGATGGCTGAGTGGTCGAAAGCAACGGTTTGCTAAATCGTCGTACGGGTCATACCGTACCGCGGGTTCGAATCCCGCTCTCTCCGCCATTTTGTAAGCACCTAATCAATAGGATTTTAAATTGGTTATGGGTCATATGGGAATGCATAATGGTACACTAAGTGGTACACAGTTCGTTAAGGTCCAGTGTAGTTCGGTTAGGATTTTTCATCTGGATCATAACACACGGTTGCAGAAACCAGGGGGGTGGGGTGTCGCTGATCCTGCTCTCGCTGTGGTAATATTGATCAACTAGCCCCAGAAAAAATTTGTCCCTCAAAGGCGTCTGAAGGTGTTCTTAACCCAGCCTGCGTCTCACAAAGGCTAGAGCCGCTTCACCCACTCCAAGAAGGGCCGCTGTGGAGCCACAGACCACTGTCTTCACCAATGATGGGCGTTAGCCTTGGACTACTTGCCCGCCCTTAGCTTTCTCCAGAGCCGAACCCCAGCGGCTCCCGCCCCAATTAGCGCGAGGCCAACGATGCCAGGACCGCTGTCTGGAACTTGGGATGAGGTGCTGCCCTGCCCAGCAATAGCTGCACCATTGAGTGTAGAGTTGTAGCCGTAGCTGTTAAGCGTGAATGAAGATGAACCGTCGATTGTGACTTTGAGCCAACCATTTATATAATCGCTTGAGCCTTCATCAAGCCTAAACCCGAGCAAGAGTGATGAATAGTCAACGCTTCCGTCAAAGCTTGAAGTAGTTATAAAACCCTCGTTGTTCCACCAATACTGGCTATCATAGCCCCCCACCCCTATGGTCGCTCCATTGCTAAAATTCTGAAAAAACGACTGAGCTAGAGAACTAACGGCAACACTCCCTGGCCAGTTTAAAAATGATGCTCGGAAACTATAATTGTAGTCATTGGTACTCGCTTGATGGAAAAGGTAAAGCTTTGTGTCTGTTTCTTGCGTTATCGCGCTGAGTTCTAACGCGTAGTAATGTGTGCCTTGTGCAGCCGTATCCGTTACGATCACCTTGATCATGGCAGCATCGACATCTAGGGTGCTTACCGCAGCCACTCCTGCAGCGGCGGCTGAATACCTCGCCATTCTGGAAGTGCGTGAATTTGTCGGTTTAACTTCGTCTTTTTCAATCCCTACGTTTTCGGGTAACATCATAGATGACTATTACACCAAATTTTCCACTTGCTGTCACCCTGATCATGCTATCAGGGTTCCTTGCAAAAAAGGGTAGGGGTATTGGAGCCACTTAGCTCTTCCTCTCAATGCGGCTTATTCTTATTTAGTGCCGCATTATGAAAACAAACACCTTCATCACCTTAAGCACAGCAACTGCCAATATCGGAGTCCTTGTAGGGCTGGTATTCCTTATCTTTGAACTGAGACAGAACTCAGCCATTGCTTTGTCTCAAATTCGCCAAGAGAGGACGCTAAGTATAATTTCTCAAGCAACATCAGACGCACGGGACACAGACTTCAATGAATTAAAGCTGCGGTTAAATCTAAACGGAGATTTCGATTCCATTACAGCTGAAGAGTGGAACCAAATAAGAGACTACGAGATCGCGAGAAGTGTACGGCATGAAGATGTGTTTTTTCAATACAAGAGAGGACTCATCGATGAGAGTGCATTTAGCTTCAGTCTCCAGATGGCTGCGAGCAGATTATCACTTTGGAAGTGGTTAAACATTGGCGATCCCAATCCTGAGTTTGCCGCCGCAATAAATGAGCACATTAATAAGGATGGTTTTAAGCAATCTAATTTTGCAGCTGTGTTTAATGAATGGGCGGCGGACAAAGAAAGTCCTAACTCAGGTCTAGGCTCTGCAAAAATTTTCGAATAAATGAACAGATTTCACCCAAAAAATTTGTACTAAGCAGGTGCCTCCATTAAAGCCGAAGGCATTATGAAATCCAACACAGTCCAAATTCTCACTACAGTACTTAGTAACGTCGCCGTCTTTGGAGGGCTCATTTTTTTAATTTTGGAACTAAGACAGAACTCAGAAATAGCTTTATCTCAAGTTCGACTCGCTAGGGATAACGCAATTCTGGAAGAGTTCAGTCATATTTATGGAGATAACGATGTTCTATCTCTGCATTTGAAGCTCCGAAAAGGGGATTTTGAGTCGATCACAGAACTCGAAAAAGAGCGCCTTTTTTGGTTTGAGCGAGTAAGGTACCAAAGGTTTGAAGATGTTTTTTTTCAATACGGCAGAGGGATGATCGATCAAATCGCCTTCGATGAAAGCATGAGTTTCGCGGCCAACAGAGTTTCTCTCTGGGAGTGGTTAGAAATCCCAATGGGAGATAAAGAAATGAACGATTTTGTTAGCAATCTTCGTGAATCTTCTACCTTCCTTCGGGACACTTGGTCGGATAAGTTTGAGGATTGGATTGAGAAAGAAATTTAGCTGGAATCAATCTACTTAATAGTGATTAAGGATTTGCTTTTGATAGACATGATTGTGAATTGAAGACGCCCACACATTAACCCTCGGACGCTTAAACGCTTTTTTCATGCATTATGAGTAGCAGTCAAATCAAGAAAATGGCGCAAAATCTTCCTGATGAACTTCGCACCTTATCGGTTCAGCATGGAAATGGCCGTAAACAGACAACCACTCTGGGACTTCCTAGGCTTGGATATTAGAACGAGGAATTCAGATTGGGCAACGGATTTGGATGCTTTCAAGAGTTCAACGAATTACAGTCGTTCAGATTGGAGAGAAAAATTCATCACATGGGTTCAGAACAAAAGCGATGCAACAACGACGCTACCCTGTTCTATCCCCTCGCCGTACAGTTACATCAGTGATAGACAAAAAGCAGAGCTGCCATCTCCCTGCCTAGCGGCTAGGTTGAACCAAAGAGCAGCTTGCTCACTGTCCTTATTAACTCCCCAGCCAAAGCCCCCATCACAAACATTGACTCAACGTGGCCTCTCTCAGCGGCCTCAAAATGTGTCAATTTTGTAACGTTTGATGTAAATTTATTGACAGGAGTCAATGGTACATCTTCAGTTCATGGGGAGTGCGGCCACCATCTCTTCCCCCACCGATCAATTACAGTCAAACGATGTTTGCGGCGCATGATTTGAACATAATCTGTCACTGCTTCTTCCCGTTTTCTCTAATAAAAAAGCGCAGCCATGAAATACTACCTTTTAATCAGAAAGTCACTTACCTTGATCGCATTGGGCTGTCTTGCCCCTTTCACCCAAGGAGCAGAAAACCTTTACGTCTTATTGGACAAGATGAGAGTCGCGGATGGTAAGATCGGTGAGTATTTGGAGGTTGAGGAAGTGTGGTCAAACTACCACAAAACGTTAATCAGCGAGGGGCAAATCGAGAGCTGGAGCCTTTGGCGCTCCAATCAGCAGTCCTACGACTTTGCGACTCTTAAGGTTTTGAAGACTGGGGCGGGGGGTACTTTAGATCTTGATACAATTCTCCAAGAGCTGTATCCGCCCGAAAGAATAAAAATTTTTCAGAGCAAGCATGATGTTAATGCTAACGCTGTACGGGAAATAATCGAAACGTCATTATGGAAATTCGAGGCGGCCACCAAGGGAGGCAAGGGTTGGGAGAAATTGCTTTCTGTATCTGATTCGATAGCGATCAAATGGGATGCGATGACACCTCAAAAAGATTCAGAGAATAAATATCTTAGAATCGAGTCAGGCATCTTTAAAGACGCACATCAATTATTGGTCAACGAGAAGAGGTCTTTAACCAACTGGTCGCTACTGAAACTGGAGGATGTAAGCGGGCCAGAGAAGACTGCCCCCTATGCAACCGTTCACCTGAGAGATAAGAACAAGGCCCCTCCATCGACTCCTTTAATGGAAGCAGCTAAAAAGTCGGGCTACCGAGATGAAATGAAGATGGGGGAGCTAAGGGATATGACCACCAACCACCTCGACTTAGTCATGGGGGTTAGCAAGGCTGGTTACTCTACATCTCCATTGATGGATCAAATCAATGAGGAGGAAGTGGTAAAGGCGACTGTTCTCCGCCAAACAAACGCGGGCCATGACAAGGATTTGGATACTGTTTTGGGCAGTTGGGTATCAAGCCCGAATCCGAATGCCCTTCGCAACATGAGAGGGAAAAACGGAAATTATGCGGAAACTAAAGGAATTTGGCATATTGCAAAACGCTATAGGGACGGGGTCGAAAACTGGGGTGAAGATGCAGGCTGGTATGCAAAGATGGAGAATGAGGTTCTTCACGTAGGGCAGAGTGTTGCTTCCATCATATACGATCAACTCGTGTTTAATGGCCGAGACGAGTTAATGCGCAAAAGCAAGGAGCAAAGGACGTTAGTGAAAGAAGACGGTCAATGGAAAATAGCTTTCATGACTGTGCTCGGTGGCATAGACGGAGGAAATTAGAACTTCAATATCTTAGTTTCAGTAGTATCAATCACACCTTGTTCCCAATCATTAACGCCTAAACGCTAATAACCATATGAAATCTATTACGCTCCTTCTCCTCGGACTTTTTCTCGTCGTCCCTTCACATATAGCAGCAGAGGAAAAATCGTATCTGCAAACGAGAGACGATATTTCAATGAAGGTGCATAAGTATTTTGAGATTACCCCCGACGAGAGTAGTTCCTTCGCGGAATCCTTCTTCGGCGAAGGACTTGAGGTCTACATCAACGACCTTCATATCAAGGGTAAGGAAGAGTACTTGAAGAGACTCGATGTCATTAGACAATTGTTCAAAGACACTAAGTTCGAGGAACTTCATGTTCATACCAATTATTTCTCGTCGGAGGCGTTGCTGACAAAAGACGAAACATTCGGCGAATACCGACCGAACGAACAGACAATCTGGACTAACGCATGGGGAGTTTTTACGGGTGTCGGTCGCACCACTGGGAACAAGGTTTCCTTTCGAATGCACATGGACTTTAGAACCTCAAAGGGCAAGGTAGTGGAAATGCTAGCATTCTACGACCCCGCTCAGATGCAGGCAGAAATGAAGGCGCTGGAGGCGACAAAGAACTAAACCAAATCCACCACTCGTCTCTGAGCAGCGGTACAGATCTCCCAGCGATACCATAACGTTAGGAACCGTTTGCACCAGTCGTACTCGCGCGGGTCTTTAGGAGTGCGTCGGTAACCTGCGGTTCTATCTGGACATTTTGACAATATTACCACGACCATTTTGTCATCCTAATGCTCTTGGGATCTTGCCGCGACTCGGCACAGTTGGAAACGGAGGCAATTGATCACGTCGCCTTTGGCAGTGGCAATACTTCTCGTCCAGACTTTTTCGATCTTCTAAACAAGGAGGTGCTTTTATCTCGGCAGTTTGCCTGAATTGGTCGATAAAAAGGCTATGCCGAAATTCGTATCAATATCTTTCGCTCTTCTTATTTACTGTGCCTTGACCGTCGCCCTCGTCGGTCAGGACAGCTCAATTCGGCCGTTCACCATTCACGTTGAAGAGGCAGTCTTGGAAGATCTCCAAGACCGATTGAAAAATGCGCGCTTTCCAGACCAGATTCAAAATAGTGGTTGGGATTACGGAACGGACAAGGCCTATCTAACGGAACTCGTTGAGTATTGGAAAAACGAGTACAATTGGAGAAAACACGAAAAACGACTCAACACACTCGATCACTTTAAGACCGAGATAGATGGATTGGATATCCATTTCATTCACCAGCGATCGAAGCATGAGGATGCTCTACCGCTCGTCATCACGCACGGCTGGCCGGGGTCCGTTGTGGAATTTTTAGATATCATTGGACCGCTCACCGATCCTGAAGCCCATGGTGGTAAAGCGGAGGATGCTTTTCATGTCATCTGTCCTTCAATGCCAGGCTTTGGATTCTCAGGCAAACCAACCACGGCAGGTTATAGTGTTGCCCGTATTGGTGAAACGGTTGCCAAGGTCATGGCCAGGCTGGGTTATACTCGCTACGGAGCACAAGGCGGCGATTGGGGATCGGGTGTTACTACCTGGCTGGGTGAAAACGATTCAGAGCACGTTGCTGGTATTCATCTAAATTATGTGCATGTAGCCGCACCCAAAGAGATAGGAGATCCAATGGCAGGGGTACCTGAAAAGGATATCCAACGTATGCGCATGCGTGAAGAAGAGCTGAAAGACCACTGGGCCTACGGCGATATTCAAGGTACTCGTCCGCAAACCCTTGGTTATGGATTAAACGATTCGCCAGTGGGCCTAGCCGGATGGATCACTGACAAATGTTATATCTGGAGTGATAACAATAGTGACATCGAAAATTCGTTCACCAAGGACCAGCTCCTGACGAATATAATGGTATACTGGACGACCGGAACAATCACTTCCTCAACCAGAATATATTATGAATCGCGCCGCTCTTTTTGGAGGCGCGGCCGTGTCGAAGTTCCGACTGCTGTCGCCGTATTTCCCAAAGAAATCCGACACCCGATTCGCAAGTGGGTTGAAACCCGCTACAACATTCAGCAGTGGACTGAAATGCCGCAAGGCGGACATTTTGCTGCACTAGAAGAACCGGAGTTGCTAGTTGGGGATCTGAGAAAGTTTTTCCGAAAGGTACGTTAGTTGAGCAATAGAATTTGAAAATTCTTATGGATTAGGAAGACATTTTACTAAACAACGCTCAATCCGTCGCTTGATCTGCCTTCGGTAGAATAGGATCCGATTCGCGGACCATGAATTCTTTTTCCTGTTGGCACAAGGTGCCATCCTGTTGCGGAACACATCCAGCTACCAGGTAGTGATGTCAAAATATTAATCCCTCTAAATAATGCTCTTCCTCTTTCGCCAACTCCGTCGCCTCGAGCTTCACAAACGAAGCAGTTGAGCGGCTAATGGATGGCACGCCCTGGTCAGTCCAGGTCTGATGAGCGATTCGGTGATCGACTCCACGGAGATGCTGGCTACCCTCCTCTAGTTCGTCGAGGATGAATTTTCTGAAGCTGTCAGCACGGACGGTCAGAGTTTTCTACCAGTCCTAAAAGTACCCCGACGTTGGCATTTACTATGCCAAGGTATTACCGCTCATGTCCAAGGATAGCTCGATTTTGGACGCTACAGGCTACGCCCCGATTTTTGAACTAATAACTTCCTCGGTCCAACATTAGCTTATTCAGAACCCTCGACTACAAAAACTTCAATTAGAATGAACGTTATCGGATCCCAAAGCCTTCCTTGGGCAATCAATAAGCTTACAGGCATATTTACTTTTTATACAATGGATGACTCAACGTATCCATCAGTTTTAAAAAGCGCATATCTGAAACGAATTCTTTTGGAAAATCATGATTTGTGCCTGTAGAGACAATCGATTCTTTTTCGTTAATGCCCTTTTCCAGCCATCTCAACGCTTCGTCGTAATTACCTAAATGAGCATACATTTCCGAAAAACCCAGATGAAGCTTGTTATGAAAATGATCCAGAAGGTAGATCATTTGGTCTTTTGCTGCAAGTAAATCACCAGTTTTGATGTATAGGCGGAAGAGGGCTACCCTGTTACCGCCAGCACTAGGGTCTGCTTCAATAGCACTTCCTAGTCGACCAATCGCTTTATTATAGTCTGGTTCGCAAAGCGCATACACATTCAGTGCTGCGGGAAAATTTCGATTGATTTTAAAAGCTGCGTTTAATTTTCCAAGAGCTTCATCTTCTTGCCCATCGAGTCTCAAAGCGGCTGCAAGGTTGGTAGGTATAATCAGCGATGTCGGATCCAGTTCTAGAGCTTTCCGAAGATAGGTAATCGCCTCTTTTTGTAGACCAGCGGTCGACTTCAGAATACCAAACCAAAGGTAAGCATTTGCGTAGTTCGGGTTCAACTGAATTGCTGTCTCGAAGTAATCCTCTGCTATCTCCCAATCGTATTCATAAGTAAACTGGACCCAGGCCAACGATGCGTAACCCGCTGAGGATCTTGGGTCCAATTCGATTGCTTTTTCGGCATTAAGTTTTGCTTTCGGCATTACTTCTAGAGCTGGCTCCAAATTGTACGATGGCATAAGTCCGTAAGTGTCAGCTAACCCCGCATATGGATCAGCATAATCGGGATCAAGCTGTGTAGCTTTTTCAAACAATTTAATAGCATTATAAAAACCTTCAGGCGTGCGCTTATTCCATTCCTGCCTTCCTTTTTGATACGCTGCGTCTGCCTCCGGTATTTCCGTGGCTTTCCGAGATAGGAGAAGTGCCGAAGCGTCATCGAGCGAGCCTTTCAGCTCGCTAACTAGATGGGTCGCAATTACTGTTTGAAGGTCCAGAAAGTCATTTTTGGATTCAATGAAAACGCTACCCCACCCAAGGTTTTCGGTGTTTGCATCAATCAACTGAATGTTAACCTGTACTTTTTCTGTGCTTGTTTGTATCTCTCCAGTAACCAAAGTCCCCGCACCCAGTGCTTGGCCTATTTCTTTCGGAGAAAGGTTACTATCGATAAATTTCCTTGCAGATTCCTTAGCGATTATCGTTAGACCCTCAATCGGCTGAAGTTTGCTCGTCAAAGTAGATACTAAACCAAAACCCAAGTCAGAAGTTTCTCCAGATGCACCTAGAGTCTTGAAAGGCAAAACGGCTACTCTATTGGCTTCCATAAGGTTATCAGCAACTTCATTAGGATCTTTAGAATAATCTTTAGTCGACTGATAGCTCGGGGCTTGGGGGCCTGGTTTCAACACTCCGCTGAAGAATAAACAAATGGCTAATACCGCCAAAGAAGATAGAGCAACCAAAGCCCTCGGCCACAACGAACTCGAATTTCCCTGCGTCTGGTTTGATCGTCTGGCTTGCTTCCCTTGCTTCTCACCTTCGTGACTTTGGCCAAAGCCGTCGACGAAAGTAACATCTAGTTTGTCGAGAGCACGATTTATAGCTTCAATTCCCTTCGCCTCTTTGCCTTCAAGATACTCGACTCTCTGAATGCCGGCCAGCTGGTATTCCATAGATTTTGGAATACCCGATAAATCGAGGCAAACTGGCAAAATATTTTTACGCCTTTCTGATGCTAGAGCTAATTCCTTAACCACGTTCTCCGATTCTGTAGAACGTTGGGATATCGCAAGGATCAGTACTTTGCACTTATCAATTGCTTCGACAATCTCTTGGCTCCACATGGAGGCTCCTTCAATACCTATCTGGTCAATCCATACGGAAACACCAGCCGCCCGTAGGCGCTCAACCAAACCGTAAACCCTTTCTCGGTCTCCTGAGGCATAGCTTACGAATACGTCTGATTTCATAGCTGGCTATTAAGTTACGAAGGATAAGTTTACAATTAGATCAGGCTTCAATGTTTTAACTAGATCAGCCAAATCGTAAATCATTAAGCCGTTTCGATTCCGGAAATTCAGGCTCGGATTTTTTTCTGAACACGTTGGTCTGCAGAAAGATTCGCTTGCCTACGACATCTGCAAAAGGCATGGGTTCGAGATTGAACGCGACTTTAATCGGATTGAACGGATCCGTGACATTGCTCGTACTATAGCTAATTTTATTTAGTTCAGTGCCCCTGGCTCTATCCGCATCGCATATCTTCAAGCGCACATAATATTTCCGGTAGTTGGCATCTCCACTATCGTCATCAAATTCAATCGATTTGTAGAGCACTTTCACACCCGCGTTTGGGTCGATCGCACATCCCGTAAAAGAAAGTTCTTCGTCAGTGTTCGGTAGCCAAGTCGCACATGTCTCAGACAATGAGAGAAGAGGCGTGCAAACGAGCCAAAAGGTAATCTGTGCAAACGGAGGGCGTTTAGATCTTATCACAGTGGTACAATCTATGTTTTAACGCAGTAGTAAAAACGAAAAGGCATCCGGAAACTATTTCCACGTAAACCTTGACAATCAAGAGGAAACCGAAAAACGAGCTCGAAGCCGATGAGCCAGTAATTTTTTACGCGGGTTATCGATTTATAACCATACATACCAGCCTGATTGACGAGACCCTCTCCGCCTCTTTTTAAAGGTTTGAGATCTTCCTGCCAATTTCCTGTCACACGTGTTGCAACTCTATGCAATTTCTAGCCACGCCCTGCATCATAAAACTATTTAAGTCACTGTCCTAAAGGCAGCAAAGCGGTTTAGGATTCCGCTCACTCCGCCATTAAAGTAACTGGCCATCAGTATCTTATGCTTATAGCTCTGTTTTTCCTGTCACTAATCTGCCATTTTTGTTGATTGAGCTACAGTAATCTGTTGTTTGCTGCACATGCCTGCAGACAGTCCGAAGAGCCCAAAGAAATGGGAGTGTCCCGCCAAGTCCAACATATGAATACGGTATGCGTTTTTCCCACGCATTCTTATTCGGATTTAAACGGCTGCTGGGAATCAAAAGGGTAAGCTGGCTTTTCCAGCAACTTCTATCTTTTCAGAATTTAGACTTTCAATTTTAGATCCATGAAACCTAAAATGTAAATCGTTCGCGGACATTCCGTCGGCTCGGGGCTGGCTAACATCTGCACCGCCTTCCAAAAGTGCATCAATCATATCGATACTTCCGATAACACTTGCCATGTGTAAAGGAGTTTCACCATTCCACTTTGACCCGATGTTAGGATTTGCTCCCAAATCTATTAGTGACGTTAGGGCAGGGAAATTCCCAGTTTTGACCGCGTAATGAAGTGGAGTTTGACCTGTGTCGTCCGTCTTATCAACGCTGAATCCTTTCCCAACAAGTAACCTGATAACTTTGTCGATTTTACCTTCATCTGGCATAATGGAGGGTTCTTTATGTAAGATCGTACTGGCCATGTGCAAAGGGGTGCGTCCGTCTAAACGCTTTGACGCCATGAGTATTTCCGGCTCATCCTTCACGCCTTCGCCTAGTTTTTCCTCGTTCTTCCAGTAACCGAACTGAGTAAATCTGAACTTGGAATCTCGCTCCATCAAGCCACAGACCAAGAAGACAAATACCATAGCAATTGGTGTAAGAGCTGTGCGAATACTAAAACACGATTTTAGCCATTCGACTTCTCGACTCAATGAAAGCGGGAACCTTCTGCCGGATAAAAATGTACCAATGAACGTACCTCTAACAAGGATATGATATGACAATAAACAAATAATAGTGCTAGATAGCAGAACACCAAAAAATCCAAGCATTGGAGAAAGACTGTATTCGCTAAAAAAGTAGTAAGCCAATGTGAATTGTAAGGGAAAGTGGAGAAGATATACCCAGTAAGAGGATTGCGATAGATATCTCCCGATTACATTTTCTTTGTTTGAAAAACTTTTAAATAAAAACACAATCGCAATGACTGTAAACCAGACTGTGTAGGACTTTGCTAAGGAGTAGAGATGCCATTTTAAATCACCATAAAACCATCCACTAAAATTGTACTTGTTTTCCAGAAATGGAAAAGCCCAAGTTATGTTACCGTCTATTTGTGTAGCTTTGAAAAGTGATAGATCTTGAGCCAATATCTCAATTGGAATAGACAAAAGGGCCGAGCTAGTCTGAGTGAGCAGAAAACCAATACCCAAAAACATCGGCATCCAATTGTAGCTTAGATTGTCTATCGCTGAATTTAAAATCTTCGGCGATTTGAACACTAGGTAACCAAAAAAGTAAAATAGCCCAAAAAAGAACATACTGTTTAGGGGGACTCCAACCTGCGGAACGTCCGACCAAGGAGGGCTCAATAGTAAGACAAAGTACGTTATCAGAATTAACCAGTATAATCCAAATTTACTCGATAGCACTTTTTCTAACCAAAAATTGGCTTTTTTCCCAAAACTCGGTAGCTTTGAAAACACATAGTTAAACAAAATCTGAACAGATAAGAAAAGTATCAGGACCTGTAGAAACCAAGTATGCTGAAACCATTGTCCGATGGGCCATTCGAGTCGCAAAACCGTCAAAGGGTCGGATAGATGGGAAAAATACAAACTCCAAAACCCGGGTGCTGAATCATCGTTAATCTTCATTTGTATTGCCGACCACCAAGGTTGCAAAAACAACAGGCAAACTAGAAAAGGTAGAACGATCCTCTTCGTACGATTAGCTATTAGATATTTTAAAGTTTTACGGCTTAAAAGCAAGGCCCCAAAAAAACCAGACACCAGAAAGAACAGCTCCATTCTCCATATGTGTATAAAATCGACCAAATAGTATAAGGTCTTTGAACTTTCAGCGTGCTGTCTGAATGGTGCTAGTGGAAAGTAACAGTAAAAGATTGCTGCATGCAAAACAACTCCAAGAAACATAGCCCCGGCCCTAAGGTTATCCATGAAGTAGATTCGCTCTTCCCAGTTACCTCCACCACTTTTATTTTCTATATTCACCTCTGTCATCTAATCTAAGTTTAAATTTACTATGTAGAACGAGTTTTTTCTTTGCGAAAACCTCAGTTTTCTAGTCGAATTCGAACTACTGACTCAAACGATGTGACGTACATATTTTCCTCCGCGCCATCGAAACATAGGTTGGTCGCGGGACCGGGCAATGGAATCGTGGCGAGAAGTTTTCCTTCTGGAGAGATTACTAGTATTCCGCCGGGGCCTGTTGTGAAAATGTTGCCAGTAGAATGCATTTTCATTCCATCAAACCAGCCTACAGCGTCTTCAGGAAACGGACCGTCGAAGAATAATTCCTCGCTTCCGGTAGCTAAATCAATACGCATCATTTTCGGTTCAGCCATGTTTGAGCTATTGACATATAAAAATGACTCATCGACTGATAGCGCGAGACCGTTGGGAAAGTCTATACTGGACGATATAAGATTCACACTTTTTGCGATTGGATCTAAAACGTAAACACCATTAAAATCCTTTTCGCGTACCTGAAAATCGAATACCATCCGCTTCGCTTCTGGGTCACTTCGAGGTAAATCTGCGAAACCGTAGGGCGGATCCGAGAAGTAAATTAGGCCGTCCTTAGAAATCGCCAAGTCGTTGGGGCTATTATATCGCGATCCTGCGTAATCAGAGGTTAAAGTAGTGTAATTTTCCGGCAGAGGAGCGTCGAGCGGCACAGAAACTAATCGTCTATCGCCATGCTGACAGAGTATCATTTCGCCATCAGTGATCGCCAAACCGTTCGCACCTAGGAGCAAACTGTCAGGATACGAAGGCGAAAAGCCCGTTTCGCCACTTTTAGGAAGGAAGAAGCTAAACCCGTCTGATTCAGACCAAGAGTAGACAGAGTTCGCCATTATATCCGAAAAGAATAATCGTTCGCCTTCGGTATCCCAGACCGGTCCTTCTCCCAAACCCAAGCCGTCCCGTAGCGTCGACAACACAACAACATCTGGAAGAAATGCTGCTCCACTTTGATCGTTAAACTCTACGTCAAGAAGCAGTGCATCTGAATTATGATCGCTTCCGATGGTGAGTTTTAAAGGACAGGTCGCAGCAATTAGAGCGACTTTGATCATCCAAAAATGCTTAAAATTAATCATGATATTTTATTCTAAGGACAGCTGTAAATTAGATATCAACCTTTTCAACCTTTCGAACTACAAGGCCTTCTGGAAAGCCGCCTTCTAGCATGGGGCTAAGCAAGTCACCTATTCCCTGTTCGGTTCTCCATGTTAGATATTTATCGTAATCCGAATGCGAACTCCAGTTCGATAAGGCATAGAAAATCGATTTTTCTTGGTCTTCAAAAATGTCAACGCTTTTGCAGCCCTCGAAGGACCGCGTTTCAACAAGAGCGGAGGCGAGCATTGATTTGAATGCTTCGGCTTGGTCCTCTTTAACCCCGAACTCTGCTATTATTTTAATTTCTATCATACTAAGGTTTTAATTTTTGTCGCCTATCGCACTGAGCACAGTCATGAATGCTATCTCCCATTGTCGGTCCTCCTTCTCAAAATTGGCTCCCCCGGCGGTTGCGGGCAACGCTCTAATCCCGGTTACTAGAACAGGTTCGTTTGTAAATGGTTGGTTGTCTGACATGATCTTAAGCTCAAATATTATTCCGAATTGTTCTGATTGCTATTTTTTCTAGCAGTATTTGTGCCGAAAGAATTGTTTCGATTTGATTTTTCGGGCTAAGCATTGCAAAAACCTATAGCATTTCCGTGCTCATCTCTTCTTCGAAACTCAAAACATACCTGTCCACGTTTCCTTCAATAAATCCATGCCACCCAACGAGCAATTGACTTCTTTCTTCATCGGAAAGGTTCTAATAGAGGCTTGTCTGAATCCCCCCAGGAATTGATGACTCGCCCTGTGGTAATATTTTTATTGTCACCTTCGTACAGTCCCCTTTCCCAAACCACTCCATTGCCCCCGTTTTTTATAGCTGGGATAAATTTAATCTCCAACCATCCAGGGTATTCGGAAACTTTTACTGCTCGGATTGTCCTCTGTGTAACCGCAATGAAATTAGTTCTCTTCGTTGTCTGAATGGCTAAAGCGCTCCGAGAAGTGGTCAATTCTCTACCTTTAATAGTCTGACCCATAGCGTCCAGCCATAGATCCCAACGAGCCTGATCCATTGCCCGGCCGCTTTCCCTTTCGGCAAAGCTTTCGGTTATCGTGTGAAACGTGTGCGTTTTACCATACACTCGTCTCCAAACCCTACGTCTACCCGCCCCAGATTCTTCGTACGCTTGGGTAATGGCGACAGCAGGAAAGTTCCTCGTCGTAACTTGGTGGGGGAACATTATGGGAGGTGAAAAGTTTTCGCAAATTCTCGTCAATATTATTTACTGATCGTTTCATAAATGACACATTTGAAGAGGAATTGAGTTCAACTGAACTTACGCTTTGATGGTACTGTAACAAAATCGTTGATATACGCGGGTGGGAATGCTCGGTGGAGAACATCAATCTACGCTCGACGAAATGGACAAAAGTACTTCCACAATTTTAGTGGAAAAAACAGTCCCATGACAATCCAGATTAGCCTTCAGGCGATATTCTCCGACTAGTTTCCCCGATTTAATCTAATTCGCCGCTCGTAGCTCAAAGAACTAATTTTGCGTAGTTGATTGATGCCCTGAAGAAAAACTAAGGTGCGATACCCCTTGCAAGAACCCATCCGACATAAGACCGTAGCCCCAGGAACCGCAATGCTGTCAAGCCCGAGAGGTGTTACACAAAGCCCAAGGCGTAACCATCAATGGAAAAAGAATGCATTTAAGAATTTTAGCTTGTCTCATTTCAGTTACATTTACCGCGAGAATTGCTGCCAACGATGAGTCAGAGCCGAATGGAATGGTTTTTGTACCCGGGGGAGTTTTCAAGATGGGTGGAGACGCGGGGTTGATGAGTGGCGGGTCTCAGTCCCACGGTACATCATACCCAGTGCATGAGGTATACGTTGATGGGTTTTGGATGGATGAGACTGAGGTGACTAATCAGCAATTCGCTGATTTTGTTCAGGAAACAGGCTATGTGACAATAGCTGAAAGGCAGCTATCCGAAGATTATATTCGGGAAATGAGCCAAGTGGCAAACGCTCGAATCAGAGAGCTAGAAGCCATGCAGCAAAGGGCCACTTCCGAGGACAAAGCGGCAATCGTCAGTGCAATCGAGAGAATAAAGGAAGCATTGAGTTTCGGCGAAACGTCTGGTTCGATCGTTTTCAAGGAACCAGTCGGTGCGCTTCACGGCAGATATGACTATACTCAATGGTGGAGGCTAGTTCCAGATGCAAACTGGCGTTCTCCAGAAGGAGGTGACTCGACTTGGAGAGGCCGAGAGGATCATCCGGTTGTTAACGTGAGTTATGAGGATGCCGAGGCGTATGCTAAGTGGGCGGGTAAAAGACTGCCCACAGAGGCAGAGTGGGAACGGGCTGCACGAGGAGGCTTGGAGCGTCAGCGGTATGTGTGGGGAAACAGCTTTTTCCCAAAGGGAACGGGCGTTTGGATGGCAAACATTTGGCAGGGTGAGTGGCCACTTGAGAATACACGCGAAGACGGATATTTCGGCACCTCGCCGGCGAGAAGCTTTCCACCGAATAGCTATGGGCTTTATGACATGGCCGGAAATGTTTGGGAGCTTGTAGCTGATCTCTACCACCCAAATGCATACAGCATGCGTGCGTCGAGCCAGGTATCGAATCCAACGGGACCGAGCAAGGATTTCCTAGATAGAATCGGTCACAGCGTAACTAGTTACGTATTGAGAGGCGGTTCGTTTCTCTGCTCTGATGATTGGTGTCGAGGGTATCAGCCAGGTTCCCGGCAACTGGCTGAAAGTGACTCCCCGTCAAATCACGGCGGATTTAGGTGTGCTAAGGACGGTAAGGAACCAAAGGATTAGTTTTTGGGCCGAAACTCGGCCGTCAATTGATTGGGACAGCACTTCAAGTGCAGGTGTCGGCCTGATTGGCGACATTTTCTTACGGAGGTAGTTGACTAAAACATAAAGATATATCCAAAATTTTGTAATTGTTTTGTTGATGTTGGGATTTATTATTTAAGTATGATCTCTAGACAAAACGGAATGAGAAAGGATGATGGTATGAGAATGTTAAGGTCAGTTAGTTCAATAATCGTTTCCGCTTCGTTTCTTGTGACGGTCCTTGGTAGTCACCACTCAGATCCGAACGACGAGCAGATAATATTTCTTCTTGATTTAATGGTAGTTGAAGGAAAAGAAGCAGAGGCTGAGGTTCTAATAGACAAACTTGTTGAGAACGTCAAAAAAACAGAACCTGGAACGATCGTTTACGAATATTACGCATCATCTAAAGACAGATACTTCCTGTATGAAGTTTATCGTAATCAAACCGCCGCGGAATTTCACGTCGACAGCTTCATGAAGGGTAATCTAATGCCTGCCTTCGTCGAAACATTCGAGGTGATAACTTTTGAGGTTTTGGGTTCGACGAGTGATGAACTAAAAAAGAAGATGATAGACTTCACTTCTGACCATCGTGCGAAAACGGATGGTTTCAAGCGCTGAGCACATTTCGGTGCGACATTAGTTTGCACGATAGCGAACTTCAAAAGCCCTCAGGACAGCTATTTTTCTTCTGGAAGTTGATTCAGTTTATCAGGATCAAAATCTTTAATCGGTCATCCTCTACTTTTCTCCCAAGCGATGAATTTTTCTTTCCAGTCTGAAGGACTGTAGTTCGGTGAACTTTTGAAAGCATCCAATTCCTTTGCCCATTCTGAGTTCCTTATTTTAGTATCTAAATCTAAGAAGTCCCAGAGCGGTTGTCTGTTTGCGGCCATTTCCATGCTCAATCGATAAGGTGCATAGTCCATCAGGCCGACTGTGTGCTGAAAGTATGAGTCTTCAAGGCGATAGAATCGGGCAAACTCATGTTGCAAGAGCTGGCCTTTGATTTCCACATTTTCAAGTAACGAGAACTCTGCATCTACAAAGACCCTGTGATACATTTCTGAAAAGGCGGCGTCCCTAGCATTTGCTGAGCATTGGTCAATTATGCCAGAGACCCTCTCTTGCCTGATCTCCGATAGAGCAATCCTCCGAGTCTGCTTCAATTCAAATAGTAAAAAGATCAGGCCAATAAGGACCCCGATATTGGCAGTTGCTGTGCTTAAGGTGATAAAGGTGTTTGTTTTCATAATGAAATCAAACTTGGAGAAGGGCCATTAGGGGAGCAATTTTTTCTGGGGCAGTTAATGAGTAACGATGAGAGAGCTGCCTTTCGAATAACTCCCGCCCCCTATCTGATTTCCTGTCATTATCCTGTCATAATCAGTACAGCTTAATGCAGCTAAATGGTAATTTATGTACCTATTAACTCAGGTAAGGTGCTGTCCCCTAGGCAGTAACCGATTTCAAATCCCGCTCTCTCCGCCACCGTTTCCACGGGCGTTTACTTTTTAACGGCCCTGACTAGACGGGTGATGGCCATTTTCGAAAAGTTACGTTTTCGTGCCAGTTCGGTTTTTGACTGGGCAACAACTTTAGCGGGCCCAAACTTCCAACGACAGGTAACCTCTTTTATCGTTCTTAAGAAGTCTTCATGCCTAGTTTCGATAGGTAACCAATCATCTGAAAAATTTCCTGGTAGACCTTGCTTGAGTACATTTTCAAGTAAATAATTTGTAATAAATAAACTATCTAAACCGTAGATAGGGTTGTGGCGTGAAAAGTGGTGAAAATGAAGCTCGTTACGGTGCCCCACATCCTCTCCCTACTCAAACCCACCAACTTAAATTTTAATTTAATGAAAAGAACAGCACTCGTCACAGGATCCAATCGAGGAATCGGCCTAGCTACTGTCATAAAGCTCGCTCGCCACGGGCTTAAGGTATTTGCAGGAATGCGCGATCCGGAGACCAAATCAAAAAACCTTCTCGGTTCTATCTCAGGCGATGACTTAGATGTGGATATTTTAGAACTCGATGTTAACAATGAAGCATCCGTCAAACGCTGTTTTGCTTCAATTGAGTCGTCAGGGGAAAAAGTAGACATCTTGATTAACAATGCTGGAATCGAGAGACGAGGATCGGTTGAAAAATGTCCTATCTCAACTTTCGAGGAAGTAATGAATACCAATTATCTGGGACCCATTCGTTGCATCCAGGCAGCTTTACCGAATATGAAAGAGAAGGGTACAGGATTGATAGTAAACATCACTTCTGTAGCTGGCAAGGTGGCCGCTTCGCCGCTTGCACCTTACACAGCATCTAAATTTGCGTTGGAGGCACTCTCAGAATGCCTCGCTCATGAGGTATTGCCGCATGGTGTCAAAGTGGCGATAATCGAGCCCGGGATAATCGCGACAGACATGGCTGCTGACATAACCAAGGCGAATTACGATCCTGACTACCCACAGCAAAATAGGATGGCGGCCATGTTCGTAGAATCTCTTAAGAGCCCAGCATCGACTCAAATTGTGGCTGACGCTATAGTGGAGATCGTGGCTGGTAAAAGGGAAGGTCTACGGCATCCAGTTGGTCCAGACGCTATCCCGTTTCTTGAATGGAGAGAAAGCAAGTCAGACACCGAGTGGGTGAATTGGCACAATGTTACAGACGAAGAGTGGTGCGAGTCGCTGGCAAAAGACTTTGGAATGAGCGTCAAACTGAGTGGTTAGAATTCTTTATATGAATCCCAAAACGAAACTTTAGATCATCATGAATGACATTTTTATTAGTTACGCACACATTGACGATCAGGTTCTTACCGAAGGGCAAAAAGGCTGGATCACTCAGTTCCATA
The DNA here is from genome assembly GCF_014529625.1 of Candidatus Pelagisphaera phototrophica. Taxonomy (GTDB): domain Bacteria; phylum Verrucomicrobiota; class Verrucomicrobiia; order Opitutales; family Opitutaceae; genus Pelagisphaera; species Pelagisphaera phototrophica. The sequence goes on along the minus strand of NZ_CP076039.1, from coordinate 2,815,890 downwards.
GGGTTTTGGATGTCCGTTTATCTCAGCTACTGGGAGAGAAGCCCAAGATCTGGAGGGATCCAAAAATACAGGGTAACGATGTCTTTGATGATAAAATAGTCTCTTCATTCAAAGATGCTAAAGTCATGGTTTCGATCATGAGTCCTCGCTACCTTCGCTCCGAGTGGTGCATGAGGGAACTCAACGAGTTTCACGATGCAGCCAGTGAAGCAGGCGGTGTTGTTGTTGGCGAAAAGTCTCGAATCATAAAGGTAATTAAGACTCCGTTTGATTTAAGCGAGATTCCAGATAGGATTCCACCGATTTTAAAAAGTGTGATGGGATTTCAGTTTTTCGAGCATGAATCGGAGACGGGAAGGCTCGTAGAATACGACGAGAGATTTGGAGAGCGTGCGAGACAAAATTATTTTTCAAGAATTTATGATTTGGCCTACGAAATTTGTGATCTGATTAAAGACATCGAGGGTCACAGTGGATCTGAAGATTCCTCAGACGACGCTGAAAACTTCAAGCATGATGGATTAACGGTTTATTTGGCTGAGGTGACATCAGACATCTTGGGAGAGCGAAACCGGATCGCAAGAGAACTCAAAGAGCGTGGCCATCGAGTTTTGCCAGATAAGCAAATGCCCGATTCGGCGTCGGATATTCGATCTGAGCTGTCTTCTTTGCTGGAAACCTGCGACTTTTCGGTCCATTTGGTTGGTGATCGGTATGGCGCAGTTCCAGAAGATGCCGATAAGTCGACAGTAGAATTGCAAAACGAAATCGCTGCAGAAGTGTGTAAAAAGCACGAGCTCGAGCGCTTAATTTGGATTGCAAACAACCTAAGCGAAGACACTAGACAAACAGCCTTCCTAGCGAAACTCGAGGAAGACCTCGATGCACAACTGGGTGCAGAGGTAATCGGCGAGCCCATCGATAATTTTAAGGGCTATCTTTTAGAGAGAATAAATTCCAAGAAAGATGCCGAATCCAGCGAAGTACAGACGCAGGAACCCTCGGGAGTAGTTGATAGTAAATCAATTTATCTTATATGTGACGCGAAGGATGAAGACGCTGTTGAGCCCGTAGAAGACTTTCTTTTCGACCAAGGCTTTGATGTATCGTTGCCTCTATTCGAAGGTAACGAGGCTGATGTTGCAGAAGCCCATCGCAATAAGCTTATTTTTTGCACCTCGGCGATAGTTTATTACGGTGCTGGCAGTCGCTCATGGGTTGAAACAAAGCTTATGGATCTCATTCAAGCACCGGGCTATGGGAGGACTAATCCCTTCGCTGCCAAATGCGTTTTAATAGATGAGCCGGTTGATCGTCGAAAGCTGCGTTTTAGAAGCCATGTTGCGGAAGTCCTCAACTTAACGGAATCCAATTTAGAAACCTCGTTGGCAGAATTCGTTCTGAAAAGTAAAGACCCTAATCAATAAATTTAAAGTGAGTACTTTTAATCCCTTCCCAGGACTTCGTCCCTTCCAACAATCTGAAAAATATTTATTTTTCGGGCGAGAAAAACAAGTAGTTGAATTGATAACACGCTTGCGGAAGACGCGGTTTATGGCCGTCGTTGGTGTGTCAGGAAGTGGTAAGTCGTCACTTGTTAAAGCAGGTGTGCTTCCAGAACTGCATGGTGGGACTATGGCCGCGGCGGGCTCATCATGGGAAGTGGCAGTGATGCGGCCTGGAGGCGATCCTTTAGGGAATTTAGCCAGCTGCTTAATAAATGCTGATCTCCATGATCCAGAGGAAGAAGATATACATTCCCATGTTCGAGCCACTCTCTCAAGGAGCGGCATGGGTTTGCTGGACACTATTGAGCAGAGTGATCTGGAAGAAGATTCGAACTTGCTCCTTGTCGTTGACCAATTTGAGGAAATTTTTCGTTTTAGGCAGCAGAGCAGGGTTTCCAATGAAGAGGCAGGTCATTTTATAACCCTTTTGCTGGAGGCCTCGCAGCAGATGCGGCGCAGGATTTATGTCGTCCTTACAATGCGCTCAGATTTTTTAGGTGACTGTGCTCAATTTAGGGACTTGGCAGAGGCAGTTAACGAGGGCGAATATCTTATTCCTCGTTTAAATAGAACCCAACGCAAAGAGGCCATCGTTGGCCCTGTCAAAGTTGGGGGGTCGGATATATCAAACAGACTGTTGCAGCGATTGTTGAATGACATTGGCGATGACCCAGATCAGCTGCCGATTCTGCAGCACGCTCTCATGCGGACTTGGGAACAGTGGGAGGCCTTTGGAGCTGAGGGGCCTTTAGACCTAGAGCACTATAGAGCTACCGGAGGTATGTCAGAAGCATTGAGTCGACATGCGGACGAAGTCTACGCGGAGCTGCAGACAGATTCAGCAAAATGGACAGCTAGCAAAATTTTCAAAGCTCTGACAGAAAGAGCTGATCAAGATAGAGGCATAAGGCGTCCGATGCGTTTTGGAGAGCTGTGCGAAATAACGGAAAAAAAACCGGCGGAGGTTACCGCCGCCATTGATCCGTTTCGTATTGCCGGTCGAACATTTCTAATGCCCGGTTCAGAAACTGATCTCAAGGCAGACACGATTGTCGATATCTCGCACGAAAGCTTGATGAGAGTATGGACGCGACTCAAGTCATGGGTAGACGATGAAGCACAATCTGCGAAAATTTATCGTCGCTTAGCCGATACTGCTAGTTTGCGAAAAGATGGTAGAGCCGGTCTATACAGAGACCCTGACCTCCAGATTGCTCTCTCTTGGAGGTCAGAAAGCAAACCAAACAAAGCGTGGGCTGATCATTATTTCCCTGGTTTCGAAGAAGCTATGGGTTTCCTAGATGAATCGCATTCAGAGGCCGAGAAGGAAGCAAAAGAAAAAGAAGCTTCTAGAAAAAGAGAGTTGGAACAGGCACAAGCTCTCGCTCTTGCTGAACAAGAAAAGGCGGAGGCTGAAAGAAAACGAGCAGAGGAAAAAGAGAAATCTGCTAATCGCATGAAACTGCTTTCCGTTGGTCTCGCTTTCGCTGGCGTGCTCGCAATCTGCTTTCTAGTTTTTGCTTTAATCGCTAAAGATGAGGTAGAAACGAAGGTTTTGGAGCTCGCAGATAGGAGTGCAGCAACCGCTCATGATCTTTCGCTTCAAGGAAAAAACCTCGAAGCACTAGCGTGGCTGAATGACGCTTGGAACTTGGCGGAAAAGAGTGAAGAAAAGCAGGATCATTACAAAAGCTCAATGTCCGAACTCCTTCAAGAGATACCGATGGTAGCTGACGTTTCAATCTTAAACAAACGTATTATAAAGGCTGGTTTCGATAAAGATCGGAGTGAGTTTTTTACCATTCATCGTGAGAATAATTCACTACACATAAATAATTATAATAGTTCAAATCGACTACTTCTCAATACATTTGAATTACCATTCCCGATTGAATCCGTAAGGGGGATTGTCCAAGTAGACAATCTTTTACTCTTCCGAATTGGAGAAAGAACTCTAAACCTTTATAGCCTGGCCAAAAACGAACTCATACAAAACAGGGTTGTACTGGGGGGTTGGATTTTGACTAACCAAGCTAGGTTATTAGAAAATTCTAACCTTTTAGTTTTGCCATTTATCAATATACAGGCGCGCCCTAGGCTGCACGGGCAAATTGCTTTCGTAGATATAAACTCTGCTGAAACAGTAAGCTATTCGGATACTTTCAATGAGACCTTCGCCCCTTCTGATGAGTTTATCGGATCGATCGCAGTGGATCAAGAAAAAGAAATAATATATATTGGAACGTCTCACCCTCAGGGGAAAGCGGGATCACAGTATCGCAAAGGTAATGTTTACGAATACGATCATGATAAAAGAGCTATCAAAAAAATAGTTCATATAAAAACTCAACACCTAGTAAATCACTTGCAATACGAACCGGAAGATAAACTCCTCGTACTCACTGATGGGACTGACGCAATATTTTCAGGGTTTAATACCGAAGACAATCCAGCATCGATAATTGTAGCTTCGCTCGATGGTTCAATACACCGAAGTTTTGATCTGGAAAGTGCACCATTGCAAATCGAGCTGATACAAGATGGTAATCGCCTTTTGAGCCGTTCTAAGGATAATAGCGTTAATCTTTGGGATATACCGACTAGTTCACTGATGTGGAAAGATAAGTTACAAAGTACAATCAATTCGATGAAAATTTCCCCAGATGAAGGTATAGCTTTATTTGCAACGGATTCAGGACAAATTTTAGGAAAAAGCATCCTCGAAGGTTTAGAACAATTTTCGGCAATTCTCCCAAACAAAGTTTCTTTCGCTGATTTTGAAAAAAACAGCCGGTCATTCATAGGCATAGGTGCCGGTGGCTTAACAAAGCTTTTCGGAATCCGGGAAACAGTGCTAAACCGGATTTACCCGGATAATATTTCGTGCTCTACTACGGCCTTTGGTACCGATGCAGATTCGTTAGGAAACTACGTTTTAGCAGAAGACACAGCCATTGATTACCCTGTCGACGGTTTGGCGATTGACTACCAAACTGAGGCTGAGAATGAATTCGTTGAATTTTCTTTTGAAAATGATAACGTGCCAAGCCATTTTCGAATATGGCGATGGTCAAGCGATATGTCGTCTTCACCCTCCCTTGACACTTTTTCTGAAAAGGCATTGTTTGAAGTCTTTAACGAAGAGGAGGAGTTGGTTCACTCTACCGAGATCAATTTTGAGGACTCGGAACTTTCTCACATGGGGTGCAATCCAGAGGAAGTATCACGGATAAGAATTTCAAATCTAACTGAAAACTTCGCCCGCTTAGGCTTCTCTGAAGTCGCTTTCTTCAAAGAGGATAGACTCAACGAGTACAAGAGCCCTGAGGAAGGTATAGCGAGCTTTCTCAAGGTAAATTCAGGTTACGAGGTAAATGCCGAAGGTCGACTCGCTGTTGTAGGAGATTCAGAGGCTATCCATTTGTGGAAGGAAGCGGATTTCGAAAGCGTTAATGATATTTACCGTGATGATAAAAATACTATTTCCAACTCGGCTAAGGCTGCCTTTTACCAGCAAGATCTAACCGCTTTCTTGGCATCTATTAAGCACTTACAACAAGATAACACTGACGCTGAGATAAATCAGATGTTGAAGGTTGCTAGTTTATCAAAGGGTAACCAAATTCCTCTGACAGAAAAAATAGACTTAAAGCTTCTCGAATACCTAGAAAACGAGGACAATCCTGCCATCTCCCAGGAGCTGTTAGCCAAATTAGCAAATCAAGTCACAGAATCGGGGGGTGCTTTAGATCTACTCTACCGGTATGCTTGTGTTCCCGATTTTTTTGGAGATGGATTCGTAGATGTACTTTTAAATGTAAACTCTCCGAAATCTAAATACGCTAGTCTTAACTTCCCCGAGGATATATCTTTCTCCGATGGATTTACTTTAGAATGCTGGATAAGGCATGGTAACAAAGGGCCTTTAATTAATAAGGGCGGAAGCTTTGAAAATGACGGCTTTTGCTTAACGTTGATTAATGGCAATTATCGCTTCGAACTCCAAAATACCGAGACCAAAGAAAAAGCGCTTTTAGATATGCCGTCGGGGAATGGCAGAGATTGGAATCATATAGCCCTTACATGGGATGCTTCAACCAAGGAAATGGCGATCTTTTCAAATGGTGAAAAAAGCTCCCAAACGTTGTTGTTTGAAGGCCCAATTGGCGTAAACAATGGTATACCTCTAATGCTTGGGAGGGCACCGACTAGACCGCACATAAGGTCTTTGAATTCAGCATTTAGCGAACTTCGTATATGGTCAGTTTGTCGAAATGAGAAGGATATTAAAGAGAATTATAAACGGAGAATTGAGGAACAGCAATCCGGCTTAGTTTTCAGGCGGAGTTTTTCCCAAGAAAACATCGATTCTGAAACTAAACAAAAATTAGACTACTACGAAAATGTCGATTGGCTTTCATCGAATAATTTGCCGTTTTCACCAACTAAATATATTGCGTTGGGTAATTCGAAGGTGACGGACAGGCAATTAAGATACTCCCTTGTTGCAATTGGAGGTTTGGCACTGCGGAAAGGGGACTTCGAAGAGGCAATAGATTTGCTCGAAAGAGCTAAATATTCGGGAATGAATCGCTCAGCTTCCCGAATTTCACCATCTCTAAATTTACTAGACCGAATGAGTTATATCAATAGATTTTTACTCGGCATAGCATACCTCAAGGCTGATCGCTTGGACGAAGCCGATGAAATCGTATCTGACGATATGCTGGTCCAAGGTGATTGGGAGAATCGAAACCTAAGAAACAATGGCGATCTTCGAAGGTCACTTAATTTACACATTATTGGGGCACTGCGGGAAGAGTATGCTCGGGAGAGATCTCGTATGCAGCTTTAGCGCATTCGATACCGTTGATTTTTAAAGTTGGGTTTTCTTACACACATAAATCGAGAGTTTTTTCATTCGATATAGTTAAATAATATGAACGACATTTTTATAAGCTATGCTCACATTGACGACGAGTCCCTAGACGAGGAGCAAAAGGGTTGGATCTCAAAATTTCATAGATCGCTTTCAGTCAAGATCGCACAGCTAACAGGAGAACCTCCCAAGATTTGGAGAGATCCAAAATTACGAGGTAATGATGTGTTTGATCAGGCAATTGTGAATGAATTCAAAAATTCACGCCTGATGATTTCGATACTCACTCCGAGGTATGTGAAATCTGAATGGTGCCGGAAGGAAATAACTAATTTCTGTCGTAATGCCGAGGATCAAGGAGGGATAAATGTAGAAGGTAAATCGAGACTTATTAAGGTTATAAAAACCCCTATCGCTGCCCATTCGAGTGACACCCAGCTACCTGTGATTTTAGGGAGTATCTTGGGGTTTGAGTTTTTCGAACATGATCAAGAAACGGGGCGAGTAGTGGAGTTTGATGAGGCCTTTGGACAAAAGGCGAAACAGAGTTATTATTCTCGTATTTACGATTTAGCTACGGAGGTTGCCGATGTGCTGGTCGCGTTAGATAACGAGAAAGATGGGGATCAGGAATCCGTGATTCCTGATACGGGTAAGGATAGCCAAATTGTTTTTTTGTCCTCGGTTACCTCAGATCTGGAGGAATCTCGTCGCAAAATTTCTCGTGAACTCGTCGCCCGTGGTCATCAGGTAATAGGTTTAGATCCTTTGATCGCAGCCTCGGAAAATGCATTGTCTGAAGCCACAACAAAAATAAGCGAGGCGAATTGCGTAGTACACCTGGTAGGAGAGAAGTACGGCATAGTCCCAGAAGATGCACAATGCTCTATACCTGAGATGCAGTTGAATGCATCCGCCGAGCGCGCCTCAGCCGATCCAAGCTTTAGGAGATTCGTTTGGATGCCAAGATCGGTGAATCCAACCGATCCCAGGCAAGTTACCTTTCTTCATGGCTTAATGGAGGATCCAAACCGTCAAAAGGGCGCAGAGATGCTTGAGGATACTTTGGATAATTTTAGAGACTACATTGTAGAAAAACTGCGTGTTCCGATACCCATTAGTACTCCGGCTGAAACGTTAATGCAGGATAGTGACGGGACAAAATCCGTATACTTAATATACGACCTTCCAGACGAAGAGAACGTTGTGCCCTTGGAGGACTTCTTGTTTGATAATGGCTTGGAAGTTTTGACGCCAAATTTCGATGGTGATGAGTCAGAGATAAAGGAATCAAATATCGAAAAGCTCAAATCTTGCGATTCCGTCTTAATATATTACGGCCAATGCGCAAAGACATGGGTCGATATGAAGCTCATGAGCGTAATGAAAGCTCCCGGATATGGCAGGAAGAAGCCTTTTTCAAGCAAGCTGGTCTTCCTGGCACCGCCTTTTGATAGAAGGAAAATGCGATTTAGGAGCAACCTAGCTTCGGTAATAACTCAAGCGGACGAAGAATTTTCAGCGAAGGACCTAGAAATCGCTTTAGAAGAGCTAACGAAATAACCCTTCACGATCATGAATAAAGAAGATTTTCAGAACCCTTTCCCTGGTTTACGCCCTTTCTATTTTGATGATAGCTATCTCTTTTTTGGACGGGACGCCCAGATAACAGAACTTGCTAGTCGATTGCGTAAAAACAAATTCCTGGCTGTTGTTGGAACTTCAGGAAGCGGAAAGTCTTCTCTCGTCCGGGCAGGCCTTCTGCCAGAGCTGTTGAGCGGCACCATGGTTAGTGCGGGTTCGCTTTGGGAAACAGCGATTATGAGACCAGGTGGTGACCCCATAACCAACTTGGCGGAGTCAATCGTACAAGCAGATCTGTATGATCCTGAAGAGGAAGAGATCGTCTCTCAAGTACGAGCAACCTTGACCAGGAGTGGTCTTGGTTTGATAGAGGCAATCAGACAGTGCGACATAGACGAAGGCTCAAATCTTCTTATCGTCGTCGATCAATTTGAGGAGATTTTTCGGTTTAGGGGTAGCGATGACGCTAGTGACGAACAGGCGGCTTTTTTCGTAAATCTTCTGCTCGAGGCAACAGAGCAAAGTGAGCTCCCAATCTATGTCATTATAACGATGCGATCAGATTTCCTGGGGGATTGTAGCCGATTTCCGAGACTAGCTAATTCTGTCAACGAGGGCGAATTTCTAATACCACGTTTAAATCGGGATCAGAGAAAAGAAGCGATAGAGGGTCCTATAAGAGTAGCAGGAGGAGAAGTATCCCAGCCTCTCCTGAACCGACTTCTCAATGATATTGGAGATGATCCTGATCAATTGCCTATTTTACAGCATGCTCTGATGCGAACTTGGGGATATTGGGCAAAGCATAGTGATCGTGATTCTTTAGACTTGGATGATTACAGGGCGACAGGCGGCATGACAGAAGCTCTGTCACGTCACGCAAATGAGGTCTACGCTGCTCTGCCAAGCGATGGTCACAGAAAAATAGCGGAAAAGGTTTTTAAAAATCTAACGGAAAAAATTGATCAAGGACGGGGAATTCGAAGGCCTATGCCTTTCGGAGAGCTCCTTGAAATTGTCCAATGTGCTGAGGAGGATTTACGTTTAGTCGTAAACGAGTTTCGTGCCGCAGGTAGAACTTTTTTAATGCCAGCCCCGACGAGGGAAATTGATTTGTCTACCGTCATAGACATTTCGCACGAAAGCCTCATGCGAGTGTGGACCCGTCTCAAGGACTGGGTAGACGATGAATCACAGTCGGCAAGAATTTACAGGCGTTTGGCTGACACAGCACAACTTTTTGAAGAAGGAAAAGCGGGCTATTATCGAGATCCGGATCTTCAGATCGCTATGTCTTGGAAAGAAGAGGCACAACCGAATCACCTGTGGGCAGATAGGTACTATGAGGGATTCGACAGAGCAATGCAGTTCCTCGACAAAAGCTATGAGGTCACTAGGCAGGAAGAGATTGATAAAGAGAACGCAAGAATTCGCGAATTAGAATCTGCTAAGGCATTGGCGGCAGAGCAGGAAAAGAGAGCAGCCATTGAAAAAAGGAGTGCAAAAAGACTCAGAGTTTTGTCAGCCGGACTGGCATTGGCGGGCATTGCCTCTCTCGTTTTCTTAGCGTTTGCAATCAATTCAAAAAACGAAGTTAGCAATAAGATAAATGAGTTAGCGTCACGAAGTTTTCTTAGGGGACAAGAACTTGAAAAAAGCAAAGACGGTCTCAAGGCCTTGCCTTGGTACCTCGATGCAGTTGATCTGTCTAAAGGTAATGAATCGCTCAATGCAAAATATTTAAATGCTCTTTCAAATAAGCTTTCTAGTAATTTTATCCTAGAAAAAGGAATAAATGTAAAAGACGTCTCCGAGTTGATCATCTCTGAAGACGGAAAGCTACTCGTAATAAATACAAACGCTGGTTTGTTTGGCGCGGAAAACAAGATCCACGTTTACTCATGGCCAGATCTGAGAGAAGTCTGCGAGTTGAAAATCGATGGAGTGATTTTTAAAACCAAGATTTCCCCAGATGGAGGTCATATATTCTCATGCTCAAATATTGAGTCAAAAGTTTGGAGTGTTTCGGCTGATTCTAAGACTGTTTTTCAAAAACCCTATTTTGGCAGCTTTTCATTCAATCCAAAAAATGAAGGTGGATATCATTTATTTGGATCCTCAGAAGGATTATCTAGAATTGAGAGGGACTTTAGCCAAGAGTCAGACGTCCATAGCAGGAGAGTTGCTTCAACGGCTATATCACCAAACGGGAATCATTATATTTCAATTGAAGAACTAGACCGCGACACCACTGGTAGCGTGCCAAGTGCAGTCTTCAGAAGGCGATTATTTAGGTCAGGAGGAGTGCCCTCAAAAATAGTCAGTTTCAGTATTAAAAATGATTCTTTCGAACAAGATTTTGAGAGCGAGTTTGAAGGTTTCATCAGTCAAATTATTTTTCCTGATGACTCGCCTGAAGGAATAGCGTTTTTCTCGGCTAGCCAATCTTCTAAACGCTTCACGCAGGTGAACTTCTCAATAGGCGAAGTTTCTAACGCGGCTCTACTAGATTTCGGTGGTGTGGATCCAGGAGAGCTAAAGATAAAATCAGGAGGTGATAAAGTTCTAGTCGCATCGAGTGTTGGCTCATTGCAAATACTCGAGAAACAGCCAACTGGTTGGGAATCAGTTCAAAATTTGCCCCTCAGCGAGAATAGTCCCTCCGATCTTAGTAGTAATGGATTGGACGTCCTGACGTCCAACTCAAATGGATCAATACAATTGTTGTCGGCAATTTCTGGAGATCAATTTGCCGACTCCTTGTATGGTAAAGTGGCAATTAAGGACGCGATCTTCGGGCCTTCTGATGAGAGAATCATTGTAGCACTCGAGAATGGTGAAGTTAAAGTTTTTTCTATACCCATCGGTAAAGTACGAGTTACTGGAACACCGTACCAATCTTCCGTCAGCGGTGGGAGGGGTCCTTGGCTAGCCGTCGATGGAATTGTACAATCGACTCGTTCTCCACGAACTCGATCTTCAGATGACTTTGAACCGACCTCCATGTCGACGGAGCTCGGAGACGCAAATCCGATGTGGCGTCTAAATTTTGACAGGGTAAGCAAGGTCACTGATGCGAAGATTTGGAATCGTCCCTCCGCGGGCTTGACCCCAAATCCAAATGATATGTTCATACGACGGCTTAAAAATTTTAAAGTGTCTTTAAAGTTGGATGGCGAAACCGTTTGGGAAAAATTGTTTCTCCACGAGAAAAGTGATAGTCCCCCATATCCTTATCATGAGGTGGAGTTTGATGACGGAGTGATGGCCGACTGTTTCGAAATAACCATAACCGATGTAAACGAAAACAATGAAAAGATCCTCTCTCTTTCTGAGGTCGAAGTTTTTGCTATTTCTGAAAATAAAAATGTCACATTCGGTGAAGATCTATCTCAATATGTAAGGGAAGTCTCTAGTCATGAGTTACTTGCAGACGGAAGAGTCGTTTTATCGAGTTCTAGCATAGAAGCGAAATCATTCGCAAGTTACACTAGCAAAGGGGGCGAAGAAGAAAGAATTCTTTCGAAATTTTTAAAAGCTTACGATTCACAAAACTGGACCCTTTGTATACGGTATTTTTCACAACTTGGCGTAAATCGGGAAAATTCTGAAGTGGTCCGTAAAGCTATTATCTGCTACAGGAGCTTAGGTTCGTTCGAGGATTCCCAAAAGCTCCTAGCTAATTACTTAAGTAATAGTTCACCAGATTATAAATTCATCGTAAATGAATTGTGTAACTTAGATCAATTTGGTTTGAACGTTGCGAGCCTTGTAACAAAGGTATTATCTACGGAGTCGTTTTACCAAGATAAATTAGCGTGCAAAAGCATGAGCCTATTTTTGGTTTCTAGCGACAAATACCAGCTAAGCCAGAGATTACACGATTGGTTGGAGGATGAATACAATAGAAGAGATTCATACGCTACATTGAGGCCTTCCGAGAATTATGATCTGGAAAACGGAATTACAATTGAAGGCTGGTTTAGATATGATGCACGTGGTTTTTACAGTTGGGCCCCTCGACTTATCAACAAATTCGGCCAAGGAGGCTCCGATGGGTACTGCCTGACTGTTGCTGGCTCCGGAAAAGTGCTTTTTGAGCTCAATAACAGCAGCACGGGTGAAGCAGCCTACCATTCTGTCGATTCACCCGAATCTGGACAGTGGTTTCATTTAGCAGCAACCTGGGATATACAAACTAAACAAATGCGTATGTACATCGACGGTGTCGAGAAAGGTGATCCATTAGAGTTTCAAGGTCCGATTGGCCTTACAAGCGTACCTCTCGGTTTCGCAACAAACAATCTAAGAGCGACCCGCATAGATGCCTCATATTCCGAAATAAGGATCTGGAATTACGCAAGAAGTAGTGAACAAATTAGAGAAAATAAAAACAAGCGTTTAGATGCTGAGCTAGACGGACTTGCTTTTTACGGATCTTTTTCTGATGAAAACGAGATAAGAAAGTTGCCGTGGAGTAAAATTGTGAATCCATCAATTCAATCCACCAAGCAGCTCCCTTTCGGAAGTAAAACAGATTATCTCGCTCTTACCGAATCCAATAGTTTTACGGAGAACTTATGGTTGGATTTGATTCTCGCAGAAAGCTACTTTCAGCGAGATAAAATGAGCGAAGCATTAAACATTCTGAGAGCTTCAGATTTTAGATTTAGCAGCCGAGTTTACAATCCAGCTAGATTAGGGTTAATATCTAAATATCTTACTTCCATAGACGACGGAAATGAGGTATTCCGGAGGAGGATGAGCAACTTGTTGCAGCAGGGCATAACTGAAACGAACAAACCCTCCGAAGGGATGCTCCCGCCTTGGGTCCCACAAGTGGGAAAGTTGATACAGCCTTTTTAATCATTTTTTTGGAATAAAATGAAAATCACGGGCCTATCTTAGGCCAGTAAATATGGGTTCAGCTCCAGTTAGATTTGCGATAGTTTCCTTAGGTTTATTGGCCCTTTACCTTGGCTGGATCGGTGCCAGTCTGTTATCCCCGAACGATTCCTTCTTGGATTCTTTGTATAAAGCAGTGAAGTTATTCGTGCTTGAGGATTCAGGTATGTTTCGACTCGAGCATCCCTTAACCCTCGAAATTGCACGTTGGCTGGCCCCTATCACAACGATTTCTAGTATTTTTGCTGCTGCTAGCACCTATCTTAGGCAGTTATCGGATTTCATCAGGCTCGTGTTCTGTAGTGATCATACAATAGTCCTTGGAGCTAGTGACGAGGCCTTGCACCTAATTGCGGACTTAAGCGCATCCAAGACTGGGAAAATCGTTGTGATTGAAAAAAACGCCAACGCTCCGAACCTGCAGGAATTAAAAAAGTATCGGGTCCTCGTAATCATTGGAGATTTCGAAACTAAGGCTAACTTAGAAAAAGCGAGAGTATATAAAGCAAAATCTGTAATTAGCCTCACTAGTAAAAACGAAAAAAATCTTTCTGTTATACTGCGGGCAAGCCAGCTTATTCCTGATTCGAGGTTCGAGAATCCAGTAAAGTTTTATCTGCCAATAAAAGGTTTTTTTCATACAGAATCTCTACAGAGTAGTGGGATTTGTGATTATCCAGGTGCAAGGAAGAAAAAGATCATAGTAGTCAACCTAGTTAGAAATCGTGCTCGTTGTTTGTTCTCAAAACATCCAATCGAGATCGATCGATTAGGAAAAGTAAAGGAGCCAATTATCATTTTTGATACGTACAATGATCTTGTTCAGGCTTTTATAGTACATACTGCTGAGGTTGGTCATTACCCTCATAACGTTAAGGCAACTATTTATATCGTAAGTCCTGACGCCGAAATAAAAGTTGAGAAATTAGTCTATCATTTTCCTGCTGTAAGAGATTGTGTTAATCTTCACAGCGTGCCGCTTAAAAGCGGTGACGATGCGGTAGACACTATTGCGGAACTGATCGAGAACAAGCAGGGCAATCACAATAAGTCAGTATTGCTAATGGAATCTTCGCCTCCGTCAGAAATGATCGAGGCAATAAGAATTAAGGAGAAAATCACGATCGATGCCTCAGTCACATTTGTGATACCTGAGTTAGATAATGGATTACTACCAAAGGGCATCGATTGTATAAAGAGTGTTGAGACTTTAGAGGATAGCTTAAGCGGTGCAGCAGTCTTTATGGCTTCTTTAGAAGATTCGGCCAAAAAACTTCACGAGGCATGGTATAATCAAAATTACATGCTAATTAAGGCCGCGGAGAACGAGGGTATGTTTGATAAGGCTTCAGCACTGAAAAGCAAACCAGCGTTTCTGCCCTGGGAGGACCTTAGTGATGAACAGAGGAAGCCAAGCATTTCTCTAGCTGATCATGCAGAAATAAAGAAGCGATACATTTTGTCTGAAACGGGACAGAAAGAAGGCAGTTCCATCGACGCTAAGTTAGTAGATGAAAGCGTGATGGAGGTGCTTTGCCGGATGGAGCACAACAGATGGATGGCGACATTAAAGATGATGGGCTGGAGTTATGGCTCTGAGCGAGATGACGAAAGAAAAGTACACAATAATCTGGTCCCATATGACGAGCTTGATGCCGATGCGAAATCCTTCGACAACACTATGATCGAGAATTTGCAATAATGGGTTCAGCCATTCGGTGGTTAGTTGCAATCGAGGACTGGCGATGGATATACAACAACATCCGGCCCCATCGCTCGCTGGGCTACGTGACCCCGCTGGAGTTCACTCGGGAACAATCAAAGGAAACCGAATCGAGCCAATGTTGGGCCTACCGTCTGCCTACAGCATCCTTACTGCCCAACATTAACAACCTATACAACATTAACCACATTATCAATACGTCCAGATTAACCAAAGCTCTAGCTCAGTTTGCGTAGCTCAACCAGAGTGAGTCTTCAATGAAACTGTGTAATCTGTTTTATTGGGAGACATCGCTCGCTCGCTGCTCCGTTCGGCCTTGCAAAAGTTCGTGCTTTTGTACAAACCTCATAATGCCTAAGATTGTCATTAACCAAGCTGTGGCTATCTGCACACTAGATTAAAGATCAGAGAAACCTATGAGAATTGCGGAAAATAAACTGCATGATTAATCAAAGTTAGATAAAACAGAGTGTTCCCTACATGAGTTTATTCTGTGCATTTAAATAACGAGTTGTGAAATCAGACGTATTTGTAAGTTACGCCTCGGATGACCGAGATAGGATTTTTGACCTAGTTGCACGCCTACGGAGAGGAGGTGTCTCTGTGTGGATTGACCAAATGGGAATAGAAGGTGCGACCATGTGGAGCCAAGAAATTGTTGAGGCAATCGATGAGTGCAAGGTTTTGATCCTGGCGATCTCACAACGTTCAACTGAATCGGAAAACGTGGTCAAGGAGCTCGCTTTGGCATCAGAGAGACGCAAGAACATACTGCCAGTTTGTCTCGATCAATCGGGTGTCCCAAAATCAATGGAATACCAGTTAGCGGGTATTCAACGTGTCGATTATTTTGAAGGTAATGAGGAAAAAGGCATTGAGGCCATCAATCGTGCACTCGGCAAACTTGATGTAACTTTCGCGAAGAATGTGGATCAAGGCCAACAAGAGTCGCTATCGAGTCGGGGTCATGAGCCTAATCAAAATAATCTGACAAAGGGAAAATCGAGATCGGTATGGCCGAAAGTGCTGTTTGCTTTTTCATCACTGGCTATAATAGCCATTACTTTATTGCTAAGCGGTATATTCAAGGAAGACGCAAATGTCCCTAGTGCTTTGAGGGAGGAAGACCATCCGAAAAGCCCCGAAGCAGGCTCTGAGAGTCTGCTAGACGCCGACCGTGTAGCCGTTTTGCCCTTCAAAACGATCGGCACCCAAGGTGAAACTTCGGATTTAGGCTATGGGCTTGTGTCTACACTAACAAATAAGCTGCAGCCTCTGCAGAATCTTACCATAATAGCCAAGGAATCATCCAAGAAGTATGGAGACACCAGCCAATCAGCCAAAGAAATTGGCCGGGCTTTAGGTGCGGGCACCTTAATTACAGGGGAGATATTAACAGATAACGAAAAGGTGCAAGTAAACATCCAGCTTATCGACGCAAACACAGATACACTTGGATGGGGAAGTACTTTTTTGGATTCTAAGAGAAATTTTCTGGATCTGATTAACGAGATAGCGACTAACGTTGCTAGCGAATTAAAAGGTGGGCTCGAAGCAGCGGAGATTGAGCGCCTGGCTCAAAAAGCAACGGAGAGCACTGAAGCTCATGCAGAGTATCAGAAAGGTCGCAGAGAGTGGAATAAACGGACACGAGAGGGTTTTCAAAATGCAATAACTCACTTTGAAAAAGCGATAAGTCTGGATCCAGAATATGCGAATCCGCGTGCAGGATTGGCGGATACTTACAGCCTGATGCCAGCTTACTATTATGCACCCGCTTATGAGGTTATGAAAGAGGCTAAATCGAATGCTGAAAGGGCAATCGAGTTGAATCCTAATTTAGCAGAAGCATATGCATCGCTCGCATGGATCCAGCTAGTCTTCGATTATGACTGGCTCAATTCTGAAAAAAATTTCAAGAAGGCAATTGCTCTAAACCGTAATTACGCTACGGGCCATCACTGGTATGGTCTGTTTCTAAACGCATCTGGAAGAAGAACCGAGGCTATTGAATTTTTGAAAACAGCTTTTCGGCTAGAACCGACTTCATTGATTATTCCTACCAACTTATCGCAAGCCTATCTAAAGAATAATCAAGTAGGCCTTTCTCTTGAATTATACGAAATCGCTAGAAACGTAAGTCCTGAGTTTTCAACAAATTTGTGGAATTTTGTTCGCTGCCAAGAAGAGCATGATGTTTCTATCGAAATACTGAAAAGATCAATCATCGGAAATCCAGAGGATCCATTACTGAGAAGGGCCCTATTTTGGGCTTATGCGAAAAATGGGGACACAGATAAGGCTAAGGATGTAATGATCTATTCATTAGATAATTTTCACGATAAAATGACCTTAGGTTTTGCTGAAATGTATGCAGCACTTGGAAATTACGATGCAGCGTTAAAGTGGATGAGGAAAGCAATATCAGAAAAGGCGCTTCCGATGGTATTTCTACCAATAAGCTACGAGTTTCCGGAGGAGCTAATATCAGATTCCAGATTTGTCGATTTGATGAAGTCGATCAATAATCCGTTATATTGATTATAGAACTTACTGACCGATTTCTGTCCCTGAAAATATAATTTCATAGTTTGAGCTAAAGATAATTGCTGCATCTATTTACCTAGATAAAATGTTGTAGAATAGGCAGTAACCGATTTCGAATTCCGCTCTCTCCGCCATTCAATAGAAGGATTAAGATCTAGGAACCACGAACGGACGAACCATGTAACAACCGCATGAGCGGGATTAGAGCCCGCCAGGTTTGACGCAGCAAGCTTGCGAGCGAAGAAGGGATATGTGCAGCTTGGGTCCGCAAGACGCTGAACAGCGTTCAGCCAATCCCGTGTATTCGCCAATATAGAAATTCAAGTGCTCGTATTTAAGAGAGTTTTTTGTCGCCGATGTTTCGGACAGGATGAGTTCTGCGACCGATTGGGGTATTAGTTGACCGCTGCTGAGATTATCCTGTTCGAACGAGGCTAGGTAGGTTAGGGAATCGTTGTAGTGAAGATCACATTTCTAGGAACTGGTACCTCTCAGGGGGTACCCGTAATCGGGTGCAGTTGTCCGACTTGCGTTTCGACCGATCCGCGCAACAAGCGTTACCGGACGCATGCCCACGTGGAGATTGGAAATCTGAATATCCAAGTGGATGCCGCTCCTGAATTCCGGATACAGGCCCTAAAACACTCGATACCGAAAGTGGACATGGTCCTGCTGACCCATGGGCATGCCGACCACATTCTAGGGATGGACGACTTAAGACGCTATTGCGATATGCGTGATGGGGAAGCACTTCCGGTCTACACTAACGAAGAGGGGGAAGAGCGGATGCGAAGCATTTATGGATACGCTATACGGGAAAAACCCAAGGAGTACGGCTATCCTGTATTTTCCCTTTTTCGGATGCCTCCAGTGCTGGATCTGCCGGATGGAGTGATTCATTCGTTTAATCAAAGTCATGGAAACTTTGAATCGCTTGGGCTTGTATTCATAGAACGATACACAAGCAAGAAGCTTGCCTATTTTACCGATTGCGATTCCGTAAAGAAAAAGGCCATCGAACGGGCAGCGGGTGCTGATGTGGCCGTGCTCGATGGACTGCGCTTTAAGGCCCACAAATCGCACATGAGTGTCGAGCAAGCGATCGAAGTTGCGGATCAGATAGGGGCGAAAAAGACCTACTTAATCCACATGACGCATCACGTGAATCACGCTATTGCTGAAACGAGGCTGCCTGAAAAGGTTCGATTCGCTTACGACAATTTGGTGGTTGAGATTTGTTAGGATCTAGTGGACTGAATCGATTCTGCTACCCGACGTAGAAATTTGCCATATTTTTCCTCTTTTGCGGAAACGTGCTTAGCTAAGTCTAATTGACCGTTATCGGAACGACGACTTCGGAATAGCCGGGCATCGTGATGAAGAGATTTCCAGATCCGGGGGATCCTCCTTGGACAGGAATGCTGGTAGAACGCTGGCCGGCTTCGATTCTTACAAAATCCATAATGACGCTGTCAGGAATGTCCGTTTGAACGTCTATCTGGAGACCACCCGGAGGGGCTTCTTCGGGAATTGTGAAGACCAAAAGACTGGATTGCCCTTGTGCGATCGTCGATGGCTGTAGCCTTACGCTGACCCTTGAAGAGTCGATTCTAAGCGTTCCCGCTATGATCTCACCGCTGATGCCCATCACTTTCACGGCATAACCGCGACCCTCGGGCAGTGACGGAACGTAGAAGGATAGTGAAGTAGAGCTGTCGAAGCGGGTAGCCGCTGGAGTGTCTCCAACCAAAATTTTGTCGGTCTGTGTAAAGCCTCTGCCAAGGACGGCTACGCGTGTGCCTACGGGGGCTCGGTTAACTTCGAGTTCGACGGTGTACCGATTTTCGACCGAGAACCGGTTCAACTCAGTGACGATTTCCTTAGTCGTAGCGCCATTTTCAATTTTTTGGTCGTAGTGAACGAGCATGTAGAAGGCAGCCTCGCTACGACCGGAAGGCATGCGATAATCGTACTCGAAAAGATTGTTACTGCCGGGAGCCAGACTCATTGGGTGGACTTTACCATCGATCACAATTTGCGGCCTCAGACTTTCTTTGATGACGGAGCTATTCTTGACCTTGATCTGAGCCGTGATGGTATAAACGTTTGATGGGTTCGCCTTCATGGTTGAAGGCGTCAGGTCGATAACGTTTATGTTACAGCCTGCCATAGTTAGCACGAGTGGCGCGAGCAGGCAGATGAGCCAGTTTCTATGTGTGGACTTGGACGCTAAAGTATCCATGATATTGAGTCGGTAGGCGAAATTAGACCTTGAATTACAATTAAATAATGAGTGTCAGTGAAGAAAATAGTTCATGCAAGCTGTCTTAAAGGCAACAATAGAGAGGAAAAAAAACGAATTGAGCAGTGAATTCCAGCCAAAATGGTGGGGGAAGACCTTGGGATTGTACGTTCATGTGCCCTTTTGCGCCACTTCGTGTGACTTTTGCGCCTTCTATCAAGTGCAGGGCGATAGGGCTGGAATTAGGGCCTATCTAGACGGGATAGAGGAAGAAGCGGCTCAAGTAGCGGTAGCGGGGCAAGAGTTGAACACGTGCTTTTTTGGGGGCGGTACCCCCGGGTTACTGAAGGCGAGCGATTTACAGATTCTTTGCGAAACAGTGAGGCGGAATTTTCGAGGAACGGTGGGTGAATGGACTGTGGAAATGGCGCCCTCGACCGTGAAACTGGATAAATTGAAGGTGCTTAAGGATGAGGGTGTCAATCGGATATCCATGGGAGTCCAGAGTTTCGACGATGCGTTGCTGGACAAGCTGGGTCGACAACACAGCCGGAAACAGATCCTGAAAGCTTATGACCTGATTCGTGAAGAAGGATTCGAAAGCGTTAATCTTGATTTGATTTTCGCAATTCCGGGACAGAATGAAGCGAGACTCAAAGAAGACATTCGGCAAGCGGCCGAACTCGGGCCGGACCACCTCTCAACCTATTGTCTGACCTTTGAGGAAGACACGGCCCTATTTGTTCAGCTCTCAGAAGGAAAAGTCGCATTGGATGTGGAGCTAGAAACGCGCCTTTATTTGACATGCTGGGAAGAAATGGAGCGGCTAGGTTATGAGCAGTACGAGGTCTCAAACTTTGCTAGGCCTGGCAAACAGTGCCTGCACAATGCTAACACTTGGAAGATGGACCAGTGGATTGGTCTAGGGCCTTCGGCTGCGAGCCAGTTCAGGGGAAGGCGTTACTCAAATGTGCCGGATTTGGATCGTTGGTTAGAAGGCGTAAAAGTGAACAATCCGAATTGGATAGACCAATCTGACCTCAATGAGGCACTCTTATTGGAAGACGCTCTAATTTTTGGGCTGCGAATGAACGATGGAGTAGACTTGAAGGCACTTCAGCAACGCTTCGGTCAGGAGCTAACCCGATCGCAATCAAAAACGATTGAAGCGTTGGAATTAGATGGAAAACTTCGGAAAAGCGGGGACCGCGTATGGCTGACTAGAGAGGGGAGATTGTTATCGGACGCCGTCGGGAGCGCTCTAATGGTTTAAGGCTTGCCCCTATAGAAGCCGTTAACGTTATAGGAGGAACTGAATGTCGAGGGAATTGGCTAGAGCTTTAGCAAATAGAGCAATTAAGGAGAGGCGTTGCACCTCGCTTGCGTTATTATCGCTGGTTCTGGGTCTACTTTTGACTTCCTGTAAAACAACGGGAGTGGGGTTTGAATATGAGCGGGCGGTGGCTCGGTTCGTTTTGGAATCCGAAAATAGCGGGACCATTGTGACGATGCCTGTGAGTGACGTGCGGATACAGGTTAATCCTACGGCGATTTTGACGGAGTTTGACCTGGAAAGCGTGGCCGTTGCGGAGGTCGAACTGGGTCAATGTCTCCAATTCATGCTGACCCGCCAAGCTTCCAGAAGATTTTATCAAGCGAGCGCCAACAGCCAAGGAAGGCGGATGGTTTTGATTGTTAATGGGCAACCGCTTGGATTGCATCCTATTGAACGGCCGGTTTCGGACGGAATTTTTTATGTCTTCGTTGAGATTCCCGATGCCGACCTATCCGATTTAGCTAATAATCTTAGAGGTACGAGCATTGAGATTCAAAACAAGATCAGCGGCTAGCCTCATTGTTGGGCTCCTGTTATCCGTAGGTTTGTCGGCGTCAGAGAACATCGGAGACCACTTCTGGCCCACTCCCAACAACGCTTTTGTCGAAGGCAGGACCTTGGCGCACTTTGTCCAACCTACTGAATCGGGAAAGCTGAATTCTGCCCTTTGGGGTTGCGTTCGAAATAATGGCACCCGGTTTCATGAGGGGATCGACCTGAAGGCCACGCAGAAGGATCGCTACGGCGAGCCGACGGATTCGGTCTTTGCTTTCGATAAAGGGATCGTCCGCTATGTAAATTTAGATTCCAGTCTCAGCAGCTATGGGAGGTATATTGTTATCGAGCATCCACATTGGAGTCCCGGTATGGTAACCTTGTATGCCCACCTGAGAGCAGTACCAAACGCCATTAGATCGGGAGTTGAGGTAACAGGGGGACAGCCAATCGGCACGATGGGCCGCTCAGCGAGCTACACTATTCCGCGCAGCCGTGCTCATTTACATTTCGAAATCGGACTTTGGCTCGGGGGAGAGTTTCAAAGGTGGTACGATCAGCAGCGGTTCAATGATCAAAACGATCACGGTGAATTCAATGGGATGAACATAATTGGGATGGATGTTTGGGCGATACTGCAGGCATTAAAAAGAGGAGAAGTAACCAATGTCGTGGAATACTTGGCGGCCGAACCGGCAGCGGTATCAGTAACTCACTGGGACTCGCAGATTCCCGATCTCTTGCAGGTAAACCCCGAGCTCATGACAAACTATGTGATTCCTGAAAACCACGCGGGTTGGCGTATCGATTTTTCGGCAAGTGGACTGCCCCTGCGTTTTGAGGCCCTTGCTTCGAAAACTCGAGCTTTGAGCCGTACGACTATTCGGATAGTTAACGAAAGGCTGGCCCGTTCCCAGTCGTGCCTAAGTCTAATCAGCGAGGGCACGTCCCCTGTGCCCAGTGCAAAGCTTAATGGCATCCTGCAGCGGTTGTTTGTAGACTAGGCCCAGCCCGCTGGTCTTTCTAGAGTTTGGTGCGCAAAAAACGCCGCTCGGTTGGGAGCGACGTCAGGAAATTGATCTTCAAGGCCGTTTATTCAGCTGGTTTGGTCTTTTTGAGGCCGA
This sequence comes from Candidatus Pelagisphaera phototrophica, assembly GCF_014529625.1. Lineage (GTDB taxonomy): Bacteria > Verrucomicrobiota > Verrucomicrobiia > Opitutales > Opitutaceae > Pelagisphaera > Pelagisphaera phototrophica. The sequence goes on along the minus strand of NZ_CP076039.1, from coordinate 2,793,547 downwards.
CTACGCGGTCGCCTGTTTTCCATTCACCGCGTTTTCTTAGGAGTTCGACGCGCTCAAATCGCTTGAGTACATTGCGTTTTACGGCGGAGCTGCTAGAAGATTTGTAGCTAGGATGCTGTGACATGGCTGTTTAAGTAGGTTCCCGTTTTCGAAAGCGGTGGAACTTGGACGCTTCTTTAACCCAGATCAAGTACTTTTCGTCTACTTTTTCCGCTTCTGTTTCAATCCACTGAGGAGTATCGTAGGGATGGAGCTCATTAATGCGGGTCCGAGCTTCGGGGAGATTGCTTCCGAGAATCTTTAGCCATAAACGGAATTCAGTGGAGCTGCACCGCTCTCCATCCCAATTGTAAATAGATGTTGTAGGTCCGTCCAGTTGTACGCAGGCGGCAATTCTCTCATTTACAAAGGCATTGGCGATTGCGAAACCCTCTTCTTCTGTTGAGACCGTCGTCCAGCAAGTAAAAAGTGGATCAGTTTTATGGGAGTCCCCGGAATCTGGTTCGGTCATGATCGCTCAATAATCTCTTGACCCGCTAGTGCTTCAAGGTAAAAGGCAGGATTCCACACACCAAAAGGAGATATCTGCTTTGAGAGACGATTATATAAAAGAAGCCCAAAAGGTCATCACTGACCCGAATATTTTAGTCAACGTTGTGTCGCGTCGCGTTAAACAGCTGCGTCACGGAAACCGACCCCTTGTTGAGTCACTAGAAAAGCTGAATCTTGAAGATATCGCCCTGCGAGAAATCATCGAGGGGAAAATCAGCTACGAGATAGGCGAATAAGTAAAATCGTCACGACGAAAGTCGACTTTCAGGATACGCGGCGGGAAACTGTCGCGTTTTTTTGTAAGACGACACCGATCTACCCGGATGGATTTGAGAATTGATGGCTGGCAAAAAACAGAACAAGTCCAACGTACCGAAAGAGATCCGCAATGCCAGAGCGAAGCGGGACAACTTTGTGGAGGATATTTTTGAAGCTGGCATCATTTTGACAGGTACGGAAGTGAAGTCGTTGCGAGCGGGGAAAGCCTCTTTAAACGAGAGCTTCTGTCGGTTCGTAAAATCGGATTTATTTATATATGGATTCCACATAGACGAGTATGCTTGGGGATCGATGAACAATCACATCCCTCGTCGTGAGCGGAAGCTACTGCTGCATCGACACGAGCTGCGTAAGCTGAAAAAGCAGGTCGAGTCAGGAGGCAAGACGATCGTCCCTTTGAGGCTGTACTTTAAAGAAGCGCTGGTTAAAATTGAGATTGCAGTCTGCGTTGGCAAAAAGCTTTTTGACAAGCGGGATGATCTTAAGAAGAAAGCCGTCATGCGGGATGATGACCGGTCCTTTAAGTTTCGTCGATAGAGCCACCTAATACTCGATTTTTTTATGAACGAACAAATGACAATCGCCTGTCTTGACCTAGAGGGGGTTTTGATTCCAGAGATCTGGATAAACCTTGCTGAAAAGACGGGTATCGAAGCACTCAAGCTCACTACACGCGACATCGCGGACTATGACGAGCTAATGGGAAAGCGGCTCGAAGTGCTGGATGAGCACGGATTGACTTTGAAGAACTTTCAGGAGGTGGTAGCGACGATGGATCCGCTGGAAGGCGCCAGGGATTTTCTGGAATGGCTACAGGACCAGGTTGAGGTGATAATCCTTTCGGATACGTTTCGCGAGTTTGCCATGCCTTTGATTGCTAAACTCGGGAATCCGACTATGTTTTGCCATTCCCTTTCCGTGGATTACGAAACGTACCGGATTAAAGACTACGTACTCCGACAGAATGACCAGAAGCGAAAAGCGGTGATTGCGTTGAAAGGCTTGAACTTTCGTGTGCTTTCCATGGGAGATTCCTATAATGACCTGAGTATGCTTGAGGAAGCGGATGCGGGAATTTTCTTTAAGCCGACCAAGAAGATAATAGAAGAATTTCCTCAATTCCCGGTTACCGAGAATTACGAGGAATTGAAAAGCCATCTATGTTCGGCACACGGTTTTCGCCGTTAGTGCTATAACGACCAGGGCCGAATTGAGGTCCGGCTCAATTCCATGTTGCACGTCGTATTGTTTCAACCAGAGATTCCCCAAAACACGGGAAACATTGGCCGTACTTGCGCCATTACCGAGTCTCGCTTGCATTTGATTTATCCACTGGGGTTTGAAATACGAGATAAACACCTGCGTCGGAGTGGAATGGACTATTGGCACAACCTTGATATCCGGCATCATGAAAGCTGGGAGGCGTTTAAGAATTCGGATGACGGACCGAAGCGGTTGTTTCTAATGACGACGAAAGGAGCTAGGTCCTACTGGGATATAGAATACAAGGACGGAGATGGGCTTGTCTTTGGTAGAGAAGGTTCAGGTGCTCCCGATTGGATGCATGAAGAGATTGGGGACGATCGACGCGTGCTAATTCCAATCTACAACGATACCCTGCGATCCTTGAATCTGGCAACTAGTGCGGGAATTGCCGTCTACGAAGTGATGCGGCAGCTCAAGGGCGACCCGTAGCCTGGGGAGGCTCGCTTCAACAAAAGGTCCATTGTAACGCAAAAAGTATTGGTCGTAAAGACGTTGTCACTCGGCGACATCATGCATGGGTTACAGTTGGCTCAGACATTGAAGGAGAACGATCCGGGAATTGAAATCGCTTGGGTGGTTCGCCCTCGATTTGAAATACTGGTTCGCACGTGCACCGCCGTCGACAGCACTGTGACTTTTTGCCGAACGAGGGGCGTTGCTGAATTTGCCAATCTCTGCAAAAGACTGAGGAGTCGGCGGTTCGATTTGGTAATAGACCTGGAGGGATTGGCCCGTACCCGCTCGAAGAATCCCAAAACGGCGCGATAAACGCGCTGGGCGGAGACCTAGCATCGCTTTCCGTGGATAGAGTACTTGAGGAGGTATCTCGAAGATTATAGTGGTGGAAAGACGCTCTCTCTTGACTTTATTGGGGACGCAGCCTTGAGGAATGAGGCTTCAGACTTCTTTCATGAATGATTGATCTAAAAACATTACGAGAATCTCCAGAGGCGGTACGCAGCGGAATATTAAAGAAACGCAATGGCTGCGACCTCGATGCGGTACTCAAAGCGGATGGGGAACGGAGGAAGCTCATCGTTGAGGTAGAGAACCTCAGAGCTGAGCAGAAAGCCGCTAATTCGGATATGGCTCAGATGCAGAAGGGAAGTCAGGATTTTCTGGAGAAGGTCGGCTTAATGAAAACGTTATCAGCTCGAATTAAAGAAAGCGACGGTGCGTTGAAGGAGTTGGATGCGGCATGGAGCGATCTTTATCTAGGTGTACCGAATCTTCCTCATGAATCAGTTCCTGAAGGCAAGAGCGAGGCCGATAATGCGGTTTTCAAAAGCTGGGGTGAAATTCCGGAGAGAAAACCGTATAACATTCCTCACTACGATTTTGATTGGCTGGAACAAATACTCGATTTCAAGCGCGGAACGAAAGTAACGGGTGCTGGATTTCCCTTTTTCGTGGGAGATGGGGCACGACTTGTGCGCAGTCTGGTTTCGTTTTTCCTTGATCAAGCAAATGAAGCGGGAATTCAGGAAATGGCGGTTCCTTTTTTCGTCAATGCTGAGAGTGCAACTGCGACGGGCCAGCTTCCAGACAAAGAAGGGCAAATGTACCAAACGGTTGAGGACGGCCTTTACGCGATTCCGACCGCGGAAGTACCGTTGACCAATTTTTTGCGGGATGAGATTTTGGAAGAGTCGGATTTGCCCATATACCGTTGCGGTCATTCGGCCTGTTTTCGGAGAGAAGCGGGTAGCTACGGGAAAGACGTGCGGGGATTAAACCGCGTTCATCAGTTCGACAAAGTTGAAATCCTTAAATGGGTGAAGCCAGAGTCCAGTTACGATGAACTTGAAAGCCTGCGAGACTATGCGGAGAGCTTGCTGCAAAAGCTGAAGTTGCCTTACCGGGCTCTGCTCATGTGCGGAGGAGATATGGGGTTTTCCCAGACCAAGCAATACGACTTGGAAGTTTGGGCGGTAGGTCAGCAGCGTTGGCTCGAGGTTTCCAGCTGCAGTAATTTCGAGTCGTTCCAGTCACGGAGAGCTCGTATCCGCTACAGGGATCCTGAAACAGGAAAAAATGAGTTCGTACACACGCTCAACGGGTCAGGTCTCGCGGTTCCAAGGGTGTTCGTATCGATTCTAGAAAACGGCTTGCAGGAGGATGGAAGCGTTAAGCTGCCAGATGTGCTTGTTCCCTACATGGGCAAGGATCGGATTGCGAAAGTGTAGGATTTTCTCGATTGAAAGGACCGTTGTAAAGTGGATTGGATTAAGGCGAGAAGGTGTCTGCGATCCAATGTGGGTGTCGATTGGCTGCCGAAGCGAATTTGGGAAAGGATAGATAACTCCAAGCGATTATACATAGCCTGCTCTGGGGGCGCTGATTCTGTATTTCTAACCCTGTTTTTTTCGATGGAGGAATTGCGGGACCGATTGACCGTCTTGCATTTCAATCATCGATTGCGAGGAGAGGAATCTGATCAGGATGAGTGCTTTGTTCGGGAGCTTTGCTCGGGTTTGGGGTTGGCGTTTCTATCGGACTCGTGGGAACGGTCCGACGAAGGTGGCCCTGTTTCTGAGGAATTGGCTCGAGATGCGAGAATGGGCTTCTTTGCGAAATCTATTGGGAAGCACATCGTTGATTCGGTTATACTAACCGGGCATCACGCAGACGATGTTGCGGAAACTCTATTGATGAGGATTTCCCGCGGGAGCGGCTTGCAAGGAATTTGCGCGCCGAGAGAATTCTCTCAAGGCGTTGCCGGGTTGTGTTTTGTCAGACCACTCCTCAAAGTTCGAAGGGAGGAAATCTTAAAAGGACTTTCGGGTGTAAAAGCGATCTGGAGAGAAGATAAAAGCAACCAGACCGACCGGTTCTATCGCAATCGACTGAGGAAGGATGTGGTTCCTGCATGGGAGGAAGCAGCGGAGAGACCGGTATCAGCAGGGGCTTCGATGTCGCGAGAACTGCTTGAAGAGGATTGGATCGCTTTAGAACAAGTTTTTGAGCTTAAGTGGAAAGAGATCGAAGTGAAGGAAGGTGTAATCGGCTGGGAACGTTTGGCGAAAGAGCCTCGTGCGATTCAACGAAGGGCACTCAGTCGGCTCGTTTCCGCGGGCTCAAATGCTCCCTTGGCGAGTCAGGCAATGGAAGGGGTTCTAGAGTCGATCCGATGTTGTAAGTCCTTCAAGGTTAGCATTGAGCACGGACGCTGGATCGAAGGCACAAGTGGTGAAAAGGTATGGATTTCCAAAATTGGGAGAATCGTTGATTGGAAATCACAAGCAGTTCCAGAGGGTGTTGCGGTGTATTTTCCAGGGGGAGGAAAGCTCCTTGCGCAGGAGGTCGAAATCGATGTTGAAATGCTTGAAAAGGTCAGATCAGGGGAGTTTTCCCACAATAATGGTGTTTACCTTTCACTTAAAGCGAAACAAAGGCTAAAAACAGAGGTCAGATTACGACGGCCGGGTGATGCCTACCAACCAATGGGGAGGGAATCGGTTGTTCAACTTAAAGAGCTTTTCATTGACCGCAAAATTCCAAGAGAGGAACGCAGAACAAATCCGGTTATAATAGCGCCCGACGGGGAAATCCTTTGGGTACCCGGTTTACCACCTAGCAAAAACTACCGTTTGACGGAGATTGCAACTCGTGCCTTGCAATTGACTTACGAGAAGTGACGATACACGGTACATTTTTAAACTTAGTTTCATGTCAGACCCATCAAAAACACCTAATCGAGGCCAGAACGGAAAAAACCAGCCGGAACGCTTTCAACCCAAAGTTATCATTATTTGGCTAGCGATCTTTGGTGTGATGGCCGTTTTGTGGTTTCAGACCGACAAGAGTGCCGCGGCCAATGAAATCCCAATGTACGATGTGGTGCTTGCTACGGAAGAGGGGATGATCGAGTCTGGGAAAATATATCCGAATCCAAATGGCGGGCTCAACTATTACGATATCGTTGGCGAAATCAGAGTAGAAAATGATACGGCTGAAGGGGGTATTCAGATCGTGCCCTTCAAAGCAGATGGTAAGCTGGGAGACGAGCAGTACGAGATTTTGCAGCGGTCTAAAAAATTTGAGGAAAATGAGTCGAATACCTTTCTACCGCAATTGCTGGCAGGGTTGATTCCCTTTCTTCTCATCATAGGAATTTTGTATTTCTTGTTTGTCCGCCAATTGAGAATGGCGGGTCGTGGGGCATTGAGCTTCGGAAAAAGCAAAGCCAAGCTGCTGACACGTGATAAGGACAAAGTGACCTTCAAGGAGGTTGCTGGTTGCGACGAGGCGAAGGAGGAAGTGAGCGAGGTTATCGAATTCCTTAAGGATCCGAAAAAATTTCAGAGAATGGGTGGCCGCATTCCTACAGGTATCCTTATGGTGGGCCCTCCGGGTACCGGAAAAACGTTGCTGGCAAAAGCAGTCGCTGGAGAGGCAGAGGTGCCGTTTTTCTCTATTAGCGGATCGGACTTTGTGGAGATGTTTGTCGGTGTAGGGGCAAGTCGGGTGCGTGATATGTTCGAGCAAGGACGTAAAAGTGCTCCTTGTCTGATTTTTATCGATGAAATCGATGCCGTTGGGCGTCAAAGAGGAGCGGGACTCGGCGGCGGAAACGATGAGCGCGAGCAAACTCTGAATTCTCTACTTGTCGAAATGGATGGTTTCGATACCACTGAAGGTGTCATCATTATGGCGGCAACCAATCGTCCTGACGTTCTCGACAAAGCTCTTTTGAGGCCTGGTCGATTCGATCGTGAAGTGGTAATAGGATTGCCGGATCTTCAAGGCCGAGAAGACATTCTTAAAGTTCACGCCAAAAAGATAAAGCTAAGTGAGAATGTGGATCTGAAGAACATTGCTCGGGCAACTCCCGGGTTTGCTGGGGCTGATCTCGCGAACCTGCTAAATGAGGGAGCCTTGACGGCTGCTCGAAAGAACAAGAATAAGGTCGAGATGATTGATATCCACGATGCCAAGGACAAAATTTCCTTTGGTCGAGAGCGTCGTCAGCTGATGGACGAAGAGGATAAGAGAATGACCGCTTTTCACGAGGCGGGCCATGCACTGATTGCAGCGTTGCTCTACAAGACAAAAATCAAACTCTATAAAGTGACGATCATTCCTCGCGGTCGTGCTCTGGGATTAACGATGAGCACCGCGACTAAAGACATTCTAGGCCAATCCAAGAAAGAGCTCCAGGACGATATTTGCATGGCCATGGGAGGACGAATCGGTGAAGAAGTAGAGACTGGTGACTTCAGCAATGGTGCGGCCATGGATATTAAGCAGGCTACAAATATCGCCCGTCATATGGTGTGTGACTGGGGCATGAGCTCGCTAGGGCCAATCGCGTTCGGCGACAATGAGGAGCACTTATTTTTGGGCAGGGAAATCAGTAAAACTCACAACTTAAGCGAAGAGACCGCGAAGCGAATTGATGAGGAAGTATCCAACATCATAACGGGTCAATTTGATAGAGCTAAGGAGCTTGTGGAAGATAATCACGAGGCACTCAGGAAGATCGCGGAAGCGCTTCTTGAGTATGAGACGATCGAAGGGAAGCATGTCCAAGAGATCGTGGAGTTTGGTGAGATTCGTTCGGAAGTGATCTCAACCAAAACGGAAGAGCTTAAGAACGAAGAGAAAAAGTCTGAAGAAGCCGTTTCGGAAGAAGCACAAGAGGAAAGCGAAGAACTTCCCCCAGCAGTGGGTGGTGCGCAGGCGATCGCTTGACCGTGCTGTGTGATTGTTTTGGGCAGGGGTTTTGAGCGATGAGGCTCGAGACGTCATTGTCTGTAGTTATGCCGTAACGATCGCTTTTTAAGTTCGCTCCTGGCATCGATTTTTGATTGGTATTGCGGGATGCAAGTTAAGCTATCAGATTTGGGGTCGCGTCAAAGGCCTTCCGATATCACTCGGCTGATGACGTTCGCTTTGGAGCAACCGAACATGCTTAGCTTGGCAGCTGGATTTACCGACAATGAATCGCTTCCTATTGAGGAAGTGTGCGAAGTCGTAGAAGAGATCGCTGATTCGGGTGCCATGGGAAAGACGACCTTGCAGTATGGGGCGAATAAAGGAAGGAACCGTCTCAGGTCCTTACTGGCAAAACGTATACGTTCTTTCGATACCATTGATGAAAGCCAACTAGATGAGAATAACCTTTTTATCAGCAATGGCTCCCAACAGGCCCTTTATTTAGCCATCCAGACTTTATGTGACCCGGGAGATTTTGTACTGGTCGAGCAACCCACTTATTTCGTGTTTCTAGAAATATTGCAGGGATTTGGAGTTAATGCCTTAGCCATGCCAATGCGGGAGGATGGAGAAATCGATCTAGCTGGACTCGAGAGATTGTTGTCACAGTTCGAATCCGAAGGGTACCTAGACAAGATCAAGGCTCTGTATCTCGTTTCGTATTTCTCGAACCCGAGTGGTCATTGCGTCTCAGAAAAAGTGAAGTCGGATATTGGCAGTCTGCTTAGCCGGCAAAAAGAGCCCATTGCCATTATCGAGGACGCCGCTTATCGCGAACTGTATTACCAATATCCGTTTGAATCACGAAGTAGCGTGGTGCTTGAGTCCTTCAATCACCTGCCGGTATTGTACACGAGCACTTTGACAAAGCCTTACGCTTCGGGTCTAAAAGTAGGTTTTTCGTATTGTTCCGATACCAATTGGCTAAACTCGATGTTAAGCGTTAAGGGACAGCAGGATTTTGGGACAGCAAACTTCGCCCAGGCAATATTGGAACACGCATTGTCAAGTGGTCGATTTGATACTCATTTGAATTCTATTCGAGGATTGTATAAATCCAAAATGCTCACCCTGCACGAATCCCTTGGCGAGTCGTTGAAATCTCTTGGATGGGAATGGAAAGAGCCTGAGGGAGGTTTGTATCTATGGCTAAAGTCCCCAAGCGAAATGCGGACGGATGGGGAATCGCAGTTCCATAAATCCTGTATTGAGAATGGAGTATTCTATGTTCCAGGGGATTTGTGTTATCCCGGAAACGAAATTCGATCTCAAATTCGGTTAAGTTTTGGCTCTTTAAGCCTAGCGGATATCCGAGAAGCAGCACTTCGGTTTTTAGCGACTGCAGAGTCTATGGCAGATTCAGCAATCACTTAGCAGGCGATTGGGCTTGATAATGGGCGTTCCAATCGGTAGCAAGCGCCCTTTGTCATGGCCGACTATACTGTAACACACCTGAATCAACTAGAGAGCGAAGCGATTTTTGTCCTTCGGGAAACCGCTGCCCAGTTTGAGAAACCTGTACTGCTGTTTTCAGGTGGAAAAGACTCGATAGTGATGACCCATTTAGCTCGAAAAGCATTCTGGCCGGCTCGAATTCCATTTCCGCTTTTGCACATTGATACGGGGCACAATTTTCGGGAAACAATGGATTACCGTGATAATCTGGTGAGCGACATTGGAGCTAACTTAGTGGTTGGTTCCGTTCAGAAAGCAATTGATGAGGGTCGGGTGATTGAGGAAAAAGGTCAGAACGCGAGTCGCAACGCGCTTCAAATCCAGACTTTGCTGGATAGCCTGGAAGAAGGTCAATATGACGCCGCGTTAGGAGGAGGGCGCAGAGATGAGGAAAAAGCCCGAGCTAAGGAGCGGTTTTTCTCCCATCGAGACGAGTTTGGTCAATGGGATCCCAAGAATCAACGCCCGGAACTTTGGAATATCTTCAATGGCAGAATGAGTGCAGGAGAGCATTTCCGGGTATTTCCTCTCAGTAATTGGACGGAAATGGATGTGTGGCAGTATATGAAGCACGAGAACATCCCGCTACCGAGCTTGTACTTTGCTCACGAAAGAGAAGTCGTGATCCGAAACGGAACCATACTAGCGGTTTCTGAATTTGTACAGCCTCGCGAGGGGGAAGCCATTGAAACCCGTAGAATTCGTTTTCGGACGATGGGCGACGCAACCATAACCGGCGCGGTTGATTCAAACGCGGACACGATGGATTTAATTATAGAAGAGGTTGCTGCGGCGAGAGAGACCGAAAGAGGGAATAGGGCAGACGACAAGCGGAGTGAAAGCGCGATGGAAGACCGGAAGAAACAAGGCTACTTCTAACCGAGGAATTTTTGAGAATGACAACAGGAGAGAAATCCGCTGTTAGCGGCTATTTGGATATGGACTTGCTGCGTTTTACGACAGCTGGCTCAGTTGATGACGGAAAATCCACTTTGATAGGGCGGTTGCTCTATGATTCAAAAGCAATTTTCAAAGACCAGCTTGAGGCGATTGAAAAGACCAGTGAGCAGAGGGGTGACGAAAATATGAACCTAGCACTTCTCACGGATGGCTTGAGAGCGGAAAGAGAGCAGGGAATTACGATCGATGTGGCTTATCGTTACTTTGCCACTCCCCGGCGAAAGTTTATCATCGCAGATACTCCAGGGCATATTCAGTACACTCGAAATATGGTGACCGGCGCATCCACGGCGAATTTGGCTATAGTGCTGGTGGATGCGAGAAAAGGCGTCATCGAGCAAACCTGCCGTCACTCTTTTATAGCGAATTTGCTCAGAATTCAGCATGTGGTCATTGCGGTGAACAAGATGGATTTGGTTGAATGGAGCGAAGAGCGTTTCGAGGAAATCAAAGAAGAGTTCCGAAAGTTCGCTTCGCGTTTGGGCAATATCGTAGACGTGACCTTTATTCCCGTTAGCGCCCTTAAGGGGGACAACGTCGTAGATAAATCTGAAAACATGCCTTGGTATCAAGGTCCCTCGCTCCTGTATCACCTCGAAACGGTCTACATCGGATCAGACGAGAATCACGTGTCCGCGAGGTTTCCTGTACAGTGGGTTATACGTCCTCACAGTGATGAACACCATGATTTTAGAGGCTATGCGGGTACAATTGGAGGGGGCGTTTTTAAACCGGGCGACGACATCATTGTACAACCCTCTGGCTTTGGGGCGAAAATTAAGGCGATCCATACGATGGGCGGAGAGTTACAAGAAGCCTTCGCTCCATTGAGTGCGACAATTACTTTGGATCGGGAAATTGATATCAGCAGGGGTGACATGATTGTGAAAGCCAACAATCCTCCCGAAGTAGGGCAGGACATCGAGGCAATGGTTTGCTGGTTCAGTGATAAGCCGCTTAATGGTAGAGGGAAATTTATCCTTCGGCACACGACGAAGGAAACTAAGGCGATTATCAGAGATGTTAAATACAAAGTCGACATCAACACGCTCCACAAGATTGAGGATGATCTTGAGTTTCGTCGTAATGACATCGGTCGAGTTTCGCTGCGAACCGCCGCTCCGCTTGTCTATGACTCGTACAAGGTAAACCGAACCTCCGGCTCATTCGTACTGGTGGACCCCTTCACAAATGAAACGATGGGTGCGGCTATGATCATCTGAGACCCCCGTACTGGTTGGGGGATTGCCCTAGAGGGCATTCTTGCTTACAAAGACTTTACAAGTTACTCTGTAAATGGGAGTCTATATGGGTGGACGCAGCAGAGGATGTACCTATGACTATCGATGAAATGGCGGGACGGCTGAAATGTTCCCGTGGGTGGGTGCAGCTCTCGATCGATGCGGGTTGTCCTCAAGATGCTGAGGGTCGCATCAACATTCGGGATTTTATGTTGTTCCAGTTGTCTAACATCCATCGGATTCGAGAATTGGCGGGCCTATCCCCGATTGAAGCCGTGAGTAAGCCGTCGGATCTACGTCCCAACGTGAAAGCGATTTTAACTACCCAGTTAGAATGGCTCCAAGCACGTTCGACCAAAAGCAGTGTGAAACAAGCGGCGAAAATGGTCTATGACAAGATGCGGACCTTTGACTAAATATAGGAATTTAGCACTGTACCGTTGCAATCAGTAAACAGATTACCTAGTGGTCTGGGTTCCATTTTTTAGCGTGATCTAGAGCGATGCGAAATTTTTAATATTCGTTTCTTTTTTGGTGTTGTGCCAGATTGAAATATAAGCCTAGCTGCTCGAGCCAAACCCCTAAATTAAGTATTATCAACACTATGGACAAAAAAGTGATTGCTGTAATTATGGGAGGCGGTCGAGGTTCACGGTTGCATCCCCTAACGAAAGAACGCTGTAAACCTGCGGTCCCGTTAGCAGGAAAATACCGTCTGGTCGACATACCGATCAGCAATTGCCTTAATTCTGAGATTAACCGGATCTATCTCCTGACTCAATTCAATACCGCGTCGTTGCATCGGCACATTAAGGAAGCCTACCGGTTTGACCCCTTTGGAGGGGGAACCGTAGATATACTTTCAGCGGAACAGACGGAAAAGGGCGACAATTGGTATCAAGGGACTGCAGATGCGGTCAGGCAAAATATCCACCACTTTGCTAATGGGGACTATGACTACATTCTTATCCTGTCGGGAGATCAGCTGTATAGAATGGATTTTCGGGATATCCTCAAAGAACATGTTGATTCGAAAGCGGACGTAACCGTATCGGCGATTCCATTTCCCGTTTCCCAAGTAGAAGGCTTGGGATTGATGAGGGTTAATGACGACCTTGAGATTTCGGAATTTGTGGAAAAGCCAACTGACCCGAATGTCATTGACGGTTTGGCGATTTCCGAGTCAATCGAGTCAGGACTCAAAACCAAGTCTGAGGGTGAAAAACGCTGCCTAGCCTCGATGGGTATATACGTTTTCAATCGAAACACGATGGAAGAGGCTTTGAGCGGCGATGCTACTGACTTTGGCAAAGAAGTGATTCCTGGATTACTGGGAAGCTGTAAACTCAGTAGCTATGTGTTCGAAGGCTATTGGGAAGACATTGGAACCGTGAAGGCATTTTTTGAAGCGAACCTGCAACTGGCGGATCCCTTTCCACAGTTCAACTTTTTTTCGGAAGGAAACCCAGTTTACACACGGGCACGCTATTTACCGGCTAGCAAAATCAACCGATGCTCCATTAACCATGTCATCGTTGGCGATGGCTGCATTATCACTGATTCCTATTTGAAACGCTGCGTAATCGGAATTCGTTCGACTCTACGGGAAGGGGCACGCTTGGAGAATGTAGTTATGATGGGGGCGGACATATTCGAGAGTGCTGATGATCGAGAGCGAAACCGCAGGGAAGGAATCCCGGACATTGGGGTGGGAATGAACTGTGAGATCAAAAATGCGATCATAGACAAGGGGGCCCGCATTGGACACAACGTTAGACTGAATCCTAAAGGCAAGCTGGATGGGTATTCCAAGGATGGAGTTTTTGTCCGAGATGGAGTCATTTGCGTCACCAAGAATGCGATCGTCCCCGACAACACAATAGCTTAGCGTCCACGTATGAAGTGTTTGTTAGTTTGTATAGACGATTCTCAATACGCACAATCCTGTTGCGGGTACGTAGCCTGAATTTCAAGCAAGTTGGATGTCGAGATAGAAGTCGTTTAGTTCACGGATTTGAGGCAATTTGAAGTGCCGTTCGTCGCCGACTTAAGTGGGAGTTTGGGACTCCAGCCTTTTCAGGCAGTGATGGGGCAGCTTCAGGAGCTGGAAAAAGAGAAGTCAGAAGTCATATTGGCTCAAGCGGCCTCTCAATTGAAAGAGAGCGGTTATTCCAATCCCGTAAAGAAGACTCATAAAACAGGGTTCCTCGTTGATAGCCTCAAGGAGTTGGAAGAGGGGACCGACATGGACATTGTCGGCAAAAGAGGGGAGAATGCGAATTATGCTACCGAACATCTAGGTTCCGCTATGGAGCGTGTAGCAAGGGCCGCGACGAAACCCTCTTTTGTAGCCTCAAGTGAATTCAAAGAGGTATCCAGAGAGTTGATTTCTTATGACGATGGACCCAGTTGCCGAAAGGCGGTCGATTTTGTGGCCGAGTCCGGAATGTTCTCGGAGGCTGAAATCCAATTGGTAACGGTCAGCTCAGTTGAGGAGGAAGAGGGCAGGTTGAAGGGATTAAAAAATGCGGTGGCAATCCTGGCTGATTCCGGACGCTCCTTAACTTGCCAAATGTTGCATGGCGAAGCCGCCCCAACTGTAATTGCTTATGTCAACGCTAAGGAAATCAATTTGCTTGTGATGAGGGCCTATGGTCACAACCGTATTCGCCAGCTGATTTTAGGAAGTTCCACAACCGAACTGCTTCAAGGCTGCCAGATACCGGCGTTGATTTTCAGGTAGAAGGTCACTCATTGTTTTATGGGATCGCCCGCGCAATCGATTGATCTGAAACCAGAAAAGTGCACAGTTCTGCTTTTCGCTACTCGATACTGAGAATTTTTTCGTTTCGCACTCGATTTCCATTAAGCGATTGTTGTTTTACCAGCTGCCACCACTGAGGGAAAGTTGTAGGGTATAGTTTGCATTTGGATCCTCGGTCCATTCTATAATAACGCTCAAATTGTGTACGGAAATTTCAAGATTCTCACTTCTGTCTCTGGTGGATCGACTGGTACATTGTAGTTAACTTGTGGATTCAATACACCTAGAACGCTTCGACCTGTAACGTTTGCCTCTCTCTGCTGGGGGAGCTCTAGTTCTTCTTCTGCCAATAAAATTGAGTATACTCCATCATTTAAGATCGGTATGGTGGTATCCATCTGCATCTCCAGTTACGGCAAAATAGACTCCTTCATTCGGTCTTACTGTGGCTCCATTAAGTCCCTCAATGTTATCGTATCGACCACTGATGTTCTGGTTATTCCAAATCTTTCCGACTAGGAATTTATTGTGGTGGTCTGTTTTACGCGTATCCACTCGAAGGTTGGTTCAGTAGCGATGTTGAGATCTGAGTCCTTCTCCGATTCTCGTGGATTACTTAGATTGATCTCAGGAGGCTTCCCATTTGGAGGAAACTGAGCGAATGCAAGATGATGGATTGCGAATGGGGATAGAAAAATCCCATTGAGAGTCATTGAATAACTTCGCACCTGCACCCGCATGTTGGATAGAAGTACTCCATAAATCAATGAAGGACTCAATTCCAATGCAGGGGTGCTAGCGAGAGGAGACCAGTTTCAATGTAATTTAAACGGCAATTACGATTTGAATACCTAGGGGTGCTCGCAGGATCTCAGGCTTTAAGCAATTATATCGAAAGCGGTTTTCGGGCATTATCTCATGCTTGCCGGCCGAACTTTTCTGGGCTTCCAACGACTGGGCTTTGGCATTTTATCCTGCGATTTAGTTGGTGAACTACTTTTTTGATTCACGTCTGATCTCGCGTTGCCCTTTCGGCCGGTTTTGTTGCGTTGAGATACTCTCTTACGACTGGGACGTCGACCATTCGCACTCTGATTAGGGTGTGATCGATTATTTGAGCGAGAGTGAGGGGGGGGCGAACTGGACAAGCGTTCAATTTCTATATTGTCGCCATCCTCTCTGTAGTGAAAAAGTGGTATGCGTTTTTTTAAGAGCTTCTCGATGGCAAAAAGATATTCGGATTCTGTTTCGGAAACAAGCGAGATAGCCTTACCTGACAATCCAGCTCGGCCGGTCCTCCCTATTCGATGCACGTAGTCTTCTGGGATGTTTGGCAATTCGAAATTCACAACATATGGAAGGGAAACGATATCAAGTCCTCGAGCCGCAATATCGGTGGCGACAAGTACGCGCACTTTATTTGCCTTAAAGCTAGCGAGCGCCTTCTCGCGGGCTGATTGACTCTTGTTCCCGTGTATTGCGAGTGCAGTAATTCCGTCTTTGTTAAGCTGCGTTGTAAGTCGATTTGCCCCGTGTTTGGTTCGAGTGAATACCAGAACCTGACTCCATTTTCCCTTCGAGATCATTGAGGATAAAGCTGAGCGTTTTGACTTTTGCCCCACTTCGAAAGCTTCTTGATCCACGCGGTCTGCGGTCGCATTGCGAGGGGCGACTTCCACCTCGACAGGCTCTGACAAAATGGTGTCCGCTAGCTTTTTAACCTCTCGGGAGTAGGTCGCGGAAAAGAGCAGGTTTTGCCGTTTTTTAGGGAGGAGCTTGAGGATTTTTTTGATGTCGTGAATGAAGCCCATATCGAGCATCCGATCCGCTTCGTCCAATACAAGGATTTCGATGGCGGATAGGTTGGCTTCTCTTCTTTGGCAGAGATCGAGTAGCCTACCCGGGGTGGCGACGATGATGTCTAGTCCTCTACGCAATGCTGTTATTTGTGGATTGAATCCAACACCGCCAAAAATCACATTGGACTTGAGGTTCAGGCGTTTTCCGTAGTCCATTATGCTCTGGTGCACTTGCGCAGCTAGCTCACGAGTGGGAGCCAGAATCAGTGTCCTTGGTCGCTTTGTCTTAAATTCACTCTCGGCGAGTATTTGGAGTAGAGGCAACCCGAAGGCAGCAGTTTTTCCTGTTCCGGTTTGAGCTCCTCCGATGACATCCTTGCCGGCAAGAATTGCTGGAATCGCCTGAGCCTGGATAGGAGAAGGTTCTGTGTAGCCCTTAGCTTTAACCGCTTCGGTGAGTTCGGAGCGTAGCCCCAGTTGTGTAAATGACATAAGATTCGTGGTCCTTTTCTCGAGCTCTACCATTGTGCCCAATAGAGAAAGAGTCCGGTACGTTGCAGGCGTGTTCCAGATATTAACTAATGGACGAGGCCCACCAGCAGTTCGCTAATGGGCCTCGATGGGTGCAGGGCTTGGATTTGAACCAAGGACCTTCAGGTTATGAGCCTGACGAGCTACCAGACTGCTCCACCCTGCAACACGGGAAATAATAATTCTCCGGTCTGGTTGAACGAAGAGGGGCGAAACAATCCAAATTCGAAAAGCCTTGTCAATGTCATTCGATTGGAAAATCGGAAAATTGTAGCAAATTACCGCTTGCCAACAAGGGGGTCGCCCCTACTTTTGTCGCTTTTCTAAAAACTGTACTTTTATTGTAAACCATCAAATTAACGTCCAAGGCTATTTTAAGCCTGCACTCACTCTGGGTGTTATGACGCACTACATATGAATGTTGAACTAACTGATCTGCTCGAAGCAGGTGTCCATTTTGGGCACCAGGTAAAACGCTGGAACCCGAAGTCTAAAAGCTTCGTATTTGATCATCGCCAAGGGATTTCGATCATCGATCTCTCAAAAAGCTATAGCGGCCTCCAAGCGGCCTGCGATTTTGTTGAGGAAGTTGTTTCCAAAGGTGGAGAAGTCCTCTTTGTCGGGACGAAACGCCAGGCTCAGGATGTTATTCGCGAAGCAGCGGCTGACTGTGGCATGCCATTCTGTGCGAGTCGCTGGTTGGGTGGTACTCTAACCAATTGGCAGACGATTACTCGAAGTATCGCCAAGTACAAAAAGTATCAGAAGATGGAAGCCGATGGTAGCTTATCCAAGCTGCCCAAGAAAGAAGGCTCAGCGATCCGCCGTGAAATGGAGCGGATGAACCGAAATTTTGAAGGGATCGTGAAGATGGAAAAGCCTCCAGCGGCAATGGTTGTAATCGACGTTAATTACGAAGACATTGCCGTTGCGGAAGCGAATCGCTGTAAAATTCCGGTTGCTGCTTTGGTTGATACCAACTCGGATCCTTCACTGGTCGATTACCCAATCCCGGGCAACGACGATGCGGTTAAAGCGATTCGTATTATTTTGGAGGTGATTGTAGAGGCAGTACAGTCGGGACTTTCACAAAGGCAAGCGCACCAGGAAAGTGCCGGAGTTCGAAAGCCAGTCGCCTTAGCTGCTGAAGAAATGGTACCGGAAGAAAAAGTTGCGGCGCCGGCTGCCGGAGTGGCTGCTTCGGTATCGGTTCCAGTGGTTGAAGAAGCTCCTGCGGTTGAAGAAGCTCCTGCGGTCGAAGAAGTTGCTGCAGTGCCTGAGGTGTCTGCTCCGGAGGTGACGCTCGAAGAAGCCCCAGCTTCAAAACCTGAGGAAGAAGCAGAGCCTGTGGTGGCGGAAAAAGCGGCACCGGAGGCAGATTCCGGCGATGAATTGGAAGTCAAGAAAAGCGAAGCTTAACCTTTTGCGTCTTTGGAAATTTATTAATTTAGAAAGTATTTGAATGAGTATTACAGCAAAACAAGTAGCAGAGTTGCGTGGCCAGACAGGAGCAGGTTTAATGGACTGCAAGAAGGCATTGACGGAATCGGAAGGCGATCTTGAGAAAGCGATTACGATCCTTCGGAAAAAGGGGATGGCATCGGCTTCGAAAAAGGCAGGACGAGCCACCTCTGAAGGTCTTATCGAATCCTATATTCACTTAGGTGGAAAAGTGGGCGTGCTAATCGAAGTGAACTGCGAGACTGATTTCGTTGCCAAAACCGACGACTTCAAATCTTTTGTTAAAGACATTTGCCTGCATGTCGCAGCCGTGAATCCGATTTGTATCAGTCGCGACGAAGTTCCGGCGGATCTAATAGAAAAGGAACGTGAAATCGCTGCCTCTCAAGCGGAGGGCAAACCACCGGCGGCAGTGCAGAAGATCGTGGAGGGCAAGTTGAATAAGTATTTCGCAACTGCGTGCTTACTCGACCAGCCGTTCGTTAAGGACGGGGAAAAGTCGGTTCAGGATATTCTGAATGAGCAAATCTCCAAGCTGGGTGAAAACATGCAAATCAATCGGTTTTCTAGATTCCAAATCGGCGAAGAGAGCGAGGATTGATCAATCTTTCTAGCTTTAATTTTGACAAGCGATCTAGGTGCCGGGGTCGCTTTTTTTAGGCCGAAAGATTATTCAACACTTCTCAGCGTGTCTTTGAATGTTGGATGCAAGAAAGCCGGCATCTTTCCTGCCGGCTTTCGAGTTAAGGTTTATCGTCCAAGGGACGAGGCCGATATCCTGTTCTTAAAGTGCGAACGGAGTGTTGGGTTTGAAGTGATCTCGGAAAGTTTTTTCAGGAGGCGTATTCTTAAACTGAAACGGGATACGTAGCTTAGATTTAACGGGATTCCCGTCAACCATAGCGGGTTCAAATTTCCAGTTCTTCGTGGCTTTTATGGAAGGTTCTTCTAATTCTTCATGAGAAGCGTCTCTAACGGAAGCGTGCAGAACCAGACCTGATTCATCGAGAATGAGCTCAATGCTGGCAGACCCTTTAAATTTGGACTCCAGGAATTGCTCTGGGAGTTCTGGCAATTTGCTTGAAACGATAATGGGTTGCGTATCCCATTTAGTGTAAACGTCTGCCTTTTCCGGGTGGGCATTTTTCCAATCGTTGATGGACGTTTTGCTTTGAGCATCGAAATCATCGATATCACGAATGACTTTCGATCCGTCGGAAGCTACAATTGTGATGCTCTCGCCAATGGCTCGATGGATTTCGCCTTCGATTCGTGTTCCGTCAGAAAGCTTATAGGAATCGGCGGAGAGTTGGATAGAGCCCGCGATTCCAGCTCCAATTAATGAGAGATTTAGTAACAAGTGGTATTTCATATAGATTGCTGTATTTTAGTTTTGCTGTTTTCCAGCTGATTGAGGTTACGGAAATACGATTTGTCGCTTTAGTGATTCGTGAGCTCGTGGCGCTATTTTGCGAAAAGTATCTATCTTGGATTGAGCAAGCTAAGTTCGAGGAACTATCTGTCTGATAGGTACTCGGCCCGAGTTCACTAGTACGCTCAGAATCTTTGGATTGAATCTTGCTTTGGAGAAGACGTTCTCTTTGATGCCTCTTCCTAGACGGAGAAGTGCCAGAGTGGTCGAATGGGACTGACTCGAAATCAGTTGTAGGGGTAACTCTACCGGGGGTTCGAATCCCTCCTTCTCCGCCATTATTTAAACTATTGTATAACAATTACTTATAGATTATAAGTAACTTATAATCCTCAAAATGGTACACAAAGTGGTACACAGTTCGCCGAAGTCCGGGATTGTTCGCTCTTTATTAAGCAAGGTTAACTTGTGATCAAACTCAGTCAAATAGACTGATACTAGCTCCATCCTCGAACGGGGCATACCCAAAATTCAAGGACTGGTGAGGCAGCGGGTTTCGAAATCGCGTTATCGAAACTCATTATAAACACAGCCTGCAAAATATCAGTATATTAATAATATTAGGCACGTAACGCCCTCTCTTTAAAACGCACTTAGAGGCAGCTTTAGGCACGTATTTTGGTAGGAATTTGGAAGGCCGGGGGAGGGGGTCGGACAGCAAGTGGGGTTTGAATTGGAATTCATCAACTGCCCCCAGAAAAAATTGTCCCTCAAAGGGCTTCTGAAGCTAGGTAGCCCTTATCCCAGCCCCAATTACCTCTTAAACAAATTTTTAATGTCTAAAACTTGCGAAAAGTGTGGCAGTCCAATGCGTCTAAGAATGGCGAGGCGCGGAAGAAATGCAGGGAATCCTTTTTGGTCCTGCAGTCGTTACCCGAAGTGTAAAAGCACAAAAGATGTTAGATCGGAGGATAATGTTGCTTCACAGCAAATCGAAGAATTGGAAGGTAGGGGAGGAGGGTACAAAAGAATCTCTGCTGATCAAGTTTTGACGCAGTTGAGAATGCGTCCGCTAGTTGGTAGCGAGTTTCAAGCTTCAGGTCACAGAAAACTTAAATTCCAAACTCATCACCCTCTCTCTGCTCTGGATGTCTTTGATTGCAGGGGAGCTCTTGCAGATAAAATTCAGAACTCACCAGTGAGGAACTGGGGTATCGAATGTCAAAGGCCTAGTGGTGCAATTCTCGAAGAAGAAGTAAAGCGTATACCTTTCTGTCCTCGAGAAACACTTAAATAGGGGAAGAGAAGTTTTGCTAGACCCAGAGATTGAGTCTTTTATTCGGGAAAATGAGGGCTCACTGGAGCAGCTTTTTAGCAACATCGATTTCGACACATTCAATCCGTATTCCTCCATATTTGGATCTGAGGAAGAGCGTAGTTTTTGTTTAGGATTGGAATCTCGGATAAGTAATCTTTCGTCGAAATTGGCTCCACAGGTTTTCATCGAGAGCCGAGGAGCCAACTATCTGGAATGAATCCTTGAATTAGGACCGACTGAAGAATTAGTCTGGTAATCCGATTACCAGTCTGCTTGGGCTTCCTTTTGTATTGGTCCACCGGCAGCGGGCTTCCCAATACCAAGGCTTCTTTATGAATTATCAATTGAGAAAATTTAAGAATCTATCATGGCCTACGATTGTATCTATCCTTCTGATTATCTCGGGTATTCTGCTCAGGTTTTTTCATTTTCTTTTGAACAGAAGCCTCTGGCATGATGAGGCACACCTTGCCTTAAACTTCCTAAGCCGAGGTCCACTCGAACTGTTTTATCCATTAGATCACAATCAAGGAGCACCCATATTATTTCTTCTGCTCGTCGAAGCAGCAACGATTATTTTTGGACACAGCGAGCGGGCTTTGCGATTGGTGCCATTTTTGGCTTCTATCATTACTTTGCCGCTTTTTTACTTTACCTGCAAGCTGTTCCTTCATCGATGGAGCGTACCCATTGCGGTTTTCATTTTTGCGTTTTCTTACAGACTCGTCTATTTCTCACAAGAGCTGAAACAATATTCCATAGATGTTGCAGTAGTTGTAGCTCTAACCTATTTGAGTTTTCGACTATTGAAAATCAGACCCCCCATTAGCAAAGTCTTCCATTTATTAGTTATTTTTGGATGCTTCTCCATTTTTCTTTCTCATCCCTCGATTTTTATACTGGCTGCTATTTCCAGTGTATTAATTTATCTTCAGGTCTCGCAGCGACTTCCGTTACCGCGCTTCAAACTGTTGTTGGGTATTGCCTGCTGGGGGCTTTGCTTTTGTGTGAATTATCTGATTTTCCTACGGCCGCTGTCAAATAATGCGATGCTCGCCAATTTTTGGATCGATAGCTTCTTGCCCTTTCCTGTAAGCATGGATGCGATTAAAATATGGTTTAATGCGGGGGAGGATTATCTTTCCTATCTGGGATTCAAGATTCGAGGGCAAGGTTTAGTTATCGTTTTGGTCACCGTAGCTGTAGTGACTGCTATGGTTAAGGGATCGCTTCCAACTATATTAATCTCCCTTTTTATCGTAATTCCGCTAGCCGCTGCAGCCCTTGGGAAATATCCGTTCTCTGGTCGCTTAAGTCTTTTTCTCAGCCCGGCTTTGATTTTGCTTATGGTAAAAGGGATGCAAATATTATCGAAGAGGAAGTCAAAATATGTAGTTGGTGTCCTTGCTTTTTTTCTACTTATTTCTTCATATAATTTTTCCCAATTTACGCTTTTTAAACCCATATATCGTGAGGAAACTAGGTCGGTTTTAGCTTATTTAAATTCACATCATGAGACAGATGATCTAGTATATATCTATTGGGCAGCTGAAAATGCCGTAGAGTACTACGATCGAAATAATCTGCTTTTGGACGACTACCTAAAATATGGCAACTGGTATTTTGATGAGGCTCAATACAAAGAAGAAATCAACAAGCTGAAGCGGCACCCGAGAGTTTGGTTCGTGTTCACTAGCGTTTGGAACAAGGAAGAGGACTTTTTTCTATCACATATAGACGGAAAGCTTCTTGATAAGCATGAAGAATACGGAGCAAGCTTATATTTATTTAGCTTTGCAGATGACGACTCGAAATACTTGCCGGAAAACTAAGACTAAAAAGCAGAAATTACCTAAGGCTTTTCCTTATCAAACCCAACCTGAACGGCCATTTCGCTCTTCCTTTTAATGCGGCTTATTCTTATGTTGTTCCGCATTATGAAATCCAACACAATCCAAATTCTCACTACCGTACTTAGAACGTCGCCGTTTTAGCTGGCCTTGTTTTCCTTATCTTTGAGTTGAGGCAAAACTCAGCAATCGCTCTCTCTCAAATGACAAAAGAGAGAGCATTAGCTTACATCGACCAGCACGTCTCGTATGCTGCTTATGAGGACTTCGCTGAATTGTATGCACGGGTTTTTTCCCGTTTCGACTTTGATTCCATGACTCCAAAGGAATGGGACCAGATAACCCGAAATGAGGAGGCCGAGAGAGCTAGGCGCCGAGATGTCTGGTTCCTAGCCCAGAATGGATTGATGGATCCAGCCATGGGTAGAGCTGGCTTACATGAAGCAGCAATACGATTTCCGCTTTGGGAATGGCTTAAAATTGCACCAGTAAAAGACTCTACTTATTATGACGCCATTGTTGACCACTCTAATTCGGATGACTTCCGATCAGATTTCTGGGTACCCTTTTATACCAAATTTAACGAGTGGTCTAAAGATAAGAAGAGTCCACATGAGATTTAGTGCTTCGACCTTATCTGAGTTTCAATAGAAGATACTCAAGGTTTACCCTCCCAGCATCTCTGGGTGCTTCTTATTAATCTCAGTTAGTATCTGTACCGATCGATCGATCTCTTCCTCGGTCAGTTCTTCGTTGAGCATAGTTAAGATCTCCTCCGCACCTTCAATGGGTTTAGCAAAGGCCACGGTGGCCCAGACGTTGGCAACGACTCTATCTTGCTCTATCCCCTCGCCGTACAGGTACATCAGTGATAGACAAAAAGCAGAGCTGCCATCTCCCTGCCTAGCGGCTAGGTTGAACCAAAGAGCAGCTTGCTAACTGTCCTCATCAACTCCCCAGCCATCTCGGTATAAAACCCCCATCAAAAACATTGAATCAACGTGGCCCCTTTCCTATCAACCAACCACCCCCTGAACCAAATCGGTATAATTGAATTTCCTATCAACCATCTTCCCCGCTGCCGTTGAGGACTGTACGATTAACCCGCCGGATTCAACATCCCAGCGGGGCATATCGAAGCGTCCTGCCCCAAGCCTCGCCCAGCAGATAAGCAGCTACAACAGCTCATTTCCGCGAAATCGACCAACGGTACAGATAAAGCCTTGTTATCCAACCAAACCATGGAAAGATCTAGCTTGATACCGCAAAATCAACCCTTCAATTCACCACAACCTTCTTCAGCTCTTTCTCGCCGAACTCCCAGTAGGTTGTTCAGACTGGGGAGCTTCTTTCATGAGCGACAATCTAGACATCATCCAATCTTTTTGGTACGGCGATAAACTCTCTCCGCTAGAGCAGTTGTGTCTTCGGTCATTTCTAAGTCATGGTCATCCCTTTCATCTTTATGTCTACGGGGATGTGGAAGGAGTACCAGAGGGGACAGTCTTGAAAGATGCCAATGAAATCATCAACGAGGACAAAGTCTTTTTCTATGGTCCACAAGCTGGCGTAGGCACGGGCAGTGTAGCTGTCTTCGCAAATTATTTTCGCTACAAACTCTTAGCTCTCAAAGGAAATTGGTGGGTGGATACGGACATTGTATGCCTCAAACCGTTCCGATTTCCAGAAGAACTCATTGCCGGTTATGGCGGTCAGGGCACTTTGGCCAACGGAGTAATCAAGAGTCCCAAGGGCTCAAAACTCATGACATTTCTAGCGGACTACGCAGAACGACCGTTCACCACTGCGCTTCCCTGGGAAAATTGGAAAGGACGCTGTCGTCGTTTTCTCATGGGGCTCAAGAGAGGATTCGACCCCGGGGCCATACCTTGGGGAACGACGGGACCGCAAGGCTTGGCTACCGCCGTTGAACACCTTAAGGTCCAAGGAGCATGGAAACCCAAGATTACATTTCATCCCATCGAGTGGCGAGAAGCGATCCAACTTTTTGGTTCATCGGAAAAATGGAGTCTAGAACAATTTAAAAGCTCCCATGGAATCCATCTTTGCAACGAAGTTCTACGTCGAAACAAGATCGATAAATTCAGTCCATTCCCCGAAGATTCTGTTGTCGGCCAACTGATGAAGCAGTACGGAATCGTTGTTTCTTAGAATCCACAAACCCCATCTTCTAAGTCTTGTAAAGGCTCTCCGTCGAATATAACTCCGCCTGTGTTGAGTAGCTCTAAATCGTCGCGTTCTTTAACCTGAAAAAGTGCATTCATCCTAGTGAGGCGATAACTGTTGTCACTCGGGTTATCACTCATATCAAGACAGAACCTTGAACTATTCCTAGCTTGTAGGTGCACAGCAAAATCGAGTAGGTGGCCGGTGAAGAGATTGCCCTTGAGTTCTAAAAGAACTTCGCTCGTATCGAGACTCTCCAACAAGACTCCACTCTCGCTGTTGCTGGTGAAGTTGTTGTTGAACATGCTCAAACTAAACTCTTGGTTACTGGAAAACTGGCCTCTGAGACCGCCTAGACTGTTTTCAAAAAGAGAGTCGTCTAAGAACCAGGTACCTAGAGCTTATCAACCCCCCTGAACCAAATCGGTACAATTGAATTTCTTATCAACAATAATATTGATTACCATCTAAGCAGATTTGCCAATTTCTAACTCACTCCGAGCAGCAAAAAACCTGATTATGGTGCCAAATCTAAGGGAGTGCTGATCACTGTGCAGATGTTTTTTTACAAAACTCGTAATAGGGGCCTCTCACAACCAGTTCTTGCTTCGGTCGCAATAGGTTTCTGCAAGCTGCCCTTCATGGAAAAAACTCAATTCGAAACAATTTGAATAGATTTTGAAGGTTTTGAATAATTATCTAAATCCGATAAGTAGTTTAAAATTGCACGAAACAGTAAAGGTGGTAGGAAGATCTTGCGAGTCAGCGAGACTAGGGAGAAAAGATGCGGTCGAGTTTAGTGGATAGTACTTTAAAAGCCTTCAATTTTTTGAGGCTTTTGGTTTTTTTAGTTTTTTTGGTTGCGTCTTCCATTGGACAGACAGAGCGGTTCGAACAACTAGGCAATCGCGAGGCTTCCGCAGAGAGGGTGATCGTTCGCTACAAAAGCGACGTTCTCTCGCAAGACGTGAACGTCTTGGCAAATCGAATGGGAACTTTAGGGGTGACTACAGCCAGGGTATTTAGAGGAGTTCCTGGTTTAGCTCTTTTGCAGTTTCTAGATCCCATACTACCACAATCCAGTGGTTCGGGTGAGCGAGTTCCGCTGATTAACAAAATCAAAAAGCTTGAGACGTCGGGTTTGTTTGAATACGTCGAACCAGATTGGCGACTGAGTATTAATCTCGAGCCGGAGGATTTGGCGTACAATGACGGTCGCTTGTGGGGCTTAAAGAATGATGGGTCTAATGAAGGACAGTTAAATGCGGACATTAACGCTTCTGAAGCTTGGAACTATACGATTGGGGATAAATCAGTAGTTGTTGGGGTAATCGACACGGGAATAAGATATACACACCAAGATTTAGCTGACAACATGTGGAAGAACCCGAATGAGATCGCGGGGGATGGGATCGATAATGACAACAATGGTTACGTTGACGACGTTTTCGGTTTAAATGCTTTAGATGCATCAGGAGATCCGTTCGATGATAATGGCCACGGTACCCACTGTGCGGGAACGATAGGAGCGGCAGCGAACAATGGTTTCGATCATGTAGGCGTTGCCTGGAGTACGCAGCTGATGGCATTGAAATTCCTGGACGCGGACGGTTTTGGGTCTCTGTCAGGAGCAATGGAGTGCATTGAATATGCGATAGCGAACGGTGCAGACATAATAAATGCTAGTTATGGAGGTGGCGGCTTTAGCCAAGCTATGGCGGATTTGATTGTGGCCGTTGGCGAAGCAGGCGTCTTATTTGTCGCGGCAGCGGGTAACGAATCCAATAATAACGATACCAACCCCTCGTATCCTGCTAGCTACAGCACAGCAAATGTCATTTCGGTCGCGGCTATTGATCGCTCAGATGTGATTGCGGGCTTTTCTAACTTTGGGGTTTATGCTGTTGATCTAGCAGCGCCAGGGGTCGATATTTTTTCGGCAACCGCCGAGTCAGATTCATCTTACGGATTTTACAGTGGGACAAGCATGGCAGCTCCTCATGTTTCAGGGGTTGCTGCCCTGATTAAGTCGTACTATCCGGGAATTTCAATTAGCGAAATGCGGACTCGTATCATAGATACTGCACGCACAATCTCAGACTTGCAGACGCGGACGGCGTCGGGGGGGACGTTGGATGCTTCAAACGCGCTAGCTGCAGAGAGTGACGGCGAACTTGAATTATCGCTTTATGTTGATGAAAGTGATTCAATACTTTTATCAGGAGAATCTGCGCTGTTCCTTGTAAGCGTTCGCGACCTATCGACAGTTTTAGGAGCTTCTGTAACTGGATCGATAGAGGGTCTAGATCAAATTGAGTTTATAGATACGGGGGTTGAGGGAGACGTAGTTGCTTCGGACGGAATATATTCTTCGAGAATCATAATTCCAGAATCTTCGACGGTATTGAGTTTAACTGTCACGGTATCAGCTCCGGGGAAAATTGCTGGTATCTTGACGAAAGAGTTCGCAATAGCTAGCAGGCCGCCCAACGATAGGTTCGAAAATATACAAGTTCTTGCGGGTTCTGAATCTGCCGTGTCGGGGTCTAATATTGCGGCGACACTTGACAGAAACGAACCGGTAAACCCGACTTCAAGTGGGACTCATTCAGTATGGTGGGAATGGGCAGCTCGAACGAATGGGACAGCTGTTATTACAACCTCAGGTAGCGATTTCGATACGACTCTGGCGGTTTACGAGGGATCGTCTTTAGAGAATCTTGTCCTTGTGGCTTCGAACGACGACTTCAATGGGCTGACGAGCAAAGTTTCATTTGCTGCACAGGCGAACACTTCATATTCAATTCAGTTAAATGGTTACGGCCAATCAGTTGGTAACACAGTTTTAAATTATCCCAGCGATAGCGACGGCCTCTCAGGACCGGCGATAGTCGCGAACCCCTCAGATTTGACAATAGTTTCTGGAAGGGCAATCAGTCTGAAGGTGGAAGTTGAAGGCTCTGAACCATTTTCTTATCAATGGCTAAAGGATGACCTCGCGATTGAAGGGGCAACGGCCTCTACGTTCGTTAAAGCGTCGGCTCTTCCCGAGGATAGCGGACTTTACTCTGTTTTGGTTTCCAATGCGTTTGGGGCAGTCAAAAGCTCGCCGGCTGTTGTCACGGTTGAGAGAACAGGTGTCTATGTTGCAAACGATCTGTTCGAGGATGCGATCACGCTGGAATCGATTTACGGGACTAGTGGTCCTTTCAATATTGGTTTATCCTCCGGCGAAGCTGGAGAGCCCAACCATGCAGGCGTCTCATTACCAATCAATTCATTGTGGTGGAAATGGACAGCACCAAGCGATGGTGTATTCAAAATGAAAACTGATGGTAGCGATTTTGACACCACGCTCGCTGCTTACTCAGGTTCCTCTCTGTTGAGCCTCGATGAGATTGCCTCAAACGACGACGCTAATGGTCTTCAGAGTGAAGTTTCAATAAACGCATCCGAAGGGCAGCAGTATTACTTCGCGGTTGATGGTTATTCATCCTCTGTCGGCACCGCGCTAATAGAGCATAACTTTGAGGCAGCTGCTCAGAAGCCAGCTAACGACGATTTTGCTGATAGGGAGCTTTATGGTACCACTCAAGGGGGGATGGTTGGTACCAATGTTGGAGGAAGTCGTGAGAATTATGAACCGGTCCACTTTGGAGAGAACGAACCGCAGTCAACCGCATGGTGGAGTTTCCTAGCACCGTCTAATTCCATAGCATCCGTATCAACAATAGGAAGCAACTTTGATACAGTTTTAAGCGTATACAAGGGTGATAGCCTTCAACAGCTTGTGCCTGTTGCATGGAACGACAATGGCCTAGGGTCACTCCAGAGTTATATAGAATTTGAGGTAGAGAAGGGAGTCGCCTATAGTTTCGCGGTAGGGGGGAAAGACTCTCAAGAGGGACAAATTTTAGTAAGCGTGAATTTTGACACGCTTCTGACGATCAGCGAAGCAACCGAGGCAAGTAGCGATTCTCAATTTTCGAATTCAAGCAAAGCATGGCGGGCGGTTCGTTTCGTAAGCTCAGACGGGGAGGACTCGATTCAAAGTGGATTTCTGCGAGCTGGGCAGGCAAGTGGGATAAGCATCGAGTTGGAAGGTCCATCAGTGTTATCTTTTCTTTGGAAGGTTGATAGCGAAGAGGGTTATGATTTTCTCAATTTCGCAGTAGATGAGGAAATACAACAAAGAGTAAGTGGGTCCACTGGTTGGCAAAGGGTTGAGAAATTCCTCGAAAGTGGCGTTCATTTTGTATCTTGGAGATTCGAAAAAGACGAGACAATAAGTACTGGGGCAGATGCTGGCTGGCTGGATAAAATAGAAAATCTACCGCTACTGGATAGTGATGGGGACGGGGTCCCTGACATTGTTGATCAATTCCCAGAGGACCCTCTTGAGACTATAGATACGGATGGCGATGGTATAGGAGACAACACTGACCCATATCCTAATGCCCTTCAGACCGACTTAGGGTTTGGAGGCAGTATTCAAATTCCCACTTCGTGGAATTCATTGAATGACGTAGGTGAGTGGAAGTCCTTTGGGAATAAAGATGGTTCCATAACAATGCGCATCAAGAGAGAAGAAAAGCCAATCGAATGGATTTTGGGAGTAAAGGACTTAAATAAATTGGACCGAATTCTTGCAGGAGAATTATATGAGTTGGAGTCTAGAGAGAATCAAGATTGGGATTATCTTAAAAAGTCAAAGGCACCAGCGCTTTCTTTTGGGAATCACGAAAGCGAATCTTTGTATTTTGCGGAAATGTATGGGGAAATGACCATCATATCTGGTGAGATAGAATATGAGAGGGATCAGAGAATTCGAATATGTTTTGATGGCACAAGCCGCTGGGATATCGTGTGCTATCTAAGCAAAGAAAAAGTAACAACTGCTGAGCGTGAGGAGCTTGAAGTTGTAATCGGGTCGATTATGTCAGATCGGATTAAGAATATTGAAGCGGATTCTGATGGTGATGGGCTTTCAGATTTTGATGAATTAATTCACTACGGTTCGTCTCCGGAAAAAATCGATTCAAATTTTGATGGCTTCAGCGATATTGAGATCGCGGATTTAGGTGGTGATCCTCGCGATGATCTTAGCGGCCTTGTTCAACTTTTGAAAACGTATCCATCTAGAATAGGTTTATTCTCGGCAGTAGATATCGCTGCTGCTGCCGAAGCTTCCCGCACGATTGTCAATGTATCCGCTCGCGCAGCACTTCTAGAGAACGAGATACTCACTCCAGGCTTTGTAGTTCTAGGCGAGCAGAAGAAAATGCTAATACGGGCAGTTGGGCCGAAGCTTGCGGATTTGGGTGTGGGGTCGCCGCTCCCCAATCCGAAGATGACGGTTTATAAATCTCGATGGGACGGCAACCCGCCGGACGTCGTAGCTACCATCGACGACTGGAAAGCTGACAACGACAATGTCGCGGAAATTGTAGCTGCGATGAGTTCGGCTGGAGCATTCCCGCTAGAACCGGCCGAGACATTCCAAGGACGGCCATTTATGACGGACGACACAAGCAGTGCCGCAGTCCTTGTAACTCTCGATGTAGGGGTTTATACGGTACAGGTAAGATCGGCCGACGAAGGAGTTGGTGAGGTGCTTGTTGAGGTGTATGAGATAACGGAGTAACAGTAAAAGCATCGTAGACAGCAAAGGCAGTTTCATTCTCAGCAATGGTACGCTCGTCCGCGATGCGGCAAATCAAAAGCCACCGTCCGCGATTTGTACTACGTCTCAACGGCTAAGGAGAAGAGCTGGCAACAAGCTCACCGAATTGAGAAGCGTAAGAAAAAGACGAGGTACACTAGGAATGTTGTCACTCAAGAAGACTATCAGAAGACGCTAGCCAAGGTGCGAGAACGGGTGGGGAAGATGGCGGACGGATAGCTCATAAGCTTTTTTATAGTCTTGGCCCGAACTGAACGCCTAACCAATAAATTAAATCAAACGGCTTTCATTGCATGCGCCATTTTTTGGCTATCATCGTATGCCCAAAACTCTTTTATCTTGCCCCCTTCAATCTTATGAAAATGCCCAAATCTAGCTTCCAATCCATCAGCAGATGCGTCCAGTTGAGTTGCGACTTGATCTCCTTCAGAAATCATATTCTTGACGGTTAGAGAAAAATTATCATAGTGGGATGGTATCATTGCTAACAAGTCCATAAACTCATTTATCCCGTTATAAGTTCCAGAGAATTTGTGCATGCCGTTTATAGTGACGGTGCAATCCTCATGGAAAATTCCGGCGAAGGTTTCCATATCGCCTGATGCAAAACAATCGTATCCTTTTTGTACTAATTCTTTAGGTGTCATTTCATTTCTCCTTATTTTATGTTTCCAGGTCATCCTTCCGCTAACTATTTTTCAGAGTTGTGTTTGCGATGGCATGATTCGGGAAGTCTGGTTTGCATATTATGTGCCAATCATGCTTAAAAACATCGGTTGATTAAAATTAATCTCTAGGCGAGGGGATAGCAACAATCTCACAGCATTGAGGTGCGTAAGAAAGAGACGAGTTACACGAGGAATATTGTAACTCAGGAAGAGTATGAGGGGATACTAGCTAAAGCTAGGGAAAGACTTGCGAGGGTTGAGACATGTCCTTAAACAAAAAGCTTCACGGAAGCTTCCCACCACGACATCAACCGTGTTACCCGCATGAACATGAACAGTATCATAAACTGCTGGTTCTGACTAGATTTCCCACCGAGACATCGATTGGTAAGACATTACCCACCCGGACCTCTACCGTGTTATCGACATCGACAGTTCATGAGACATCTACCGTGTTACCAACGGCGACAGTAACGAAGACATCGACAAAACCTAAGACTTGGACTTCGTTTCCAACATCAACAGTACCTTGGACATAGACAGGATTGTTAACATCGAGGGAAGCACCCCTTACCCAGACAGTCCCTGAAATTGGTAGCTGGGTTAGGTAGTAGAGTTGAAAAGAAAGAAGACCAACAACCCCAGATTAAAACCAATTCTCGATAATAAACCTTTTCATAGGTGATCAATCTATCGAGGATGGGTACTTTGGGTCAAGGAACCAACTGGGTTAGGTTACTTTATAACCGCCGACACACGTGCAGCTTTTAGCCTTTTCTAGGCCTACACGTTGTTTTGTTTATCGGCCAAAGCCAGAGAACGGACGGGAGAGATAGGCTAATAATCTCACCGACCGCTTTTAAAAACGCCACTCCAAGCGCAATAGCTATAGCAAGATTTATGAACCCTAATATTGTAGCATCAAGCCAACCTAGTACCCCATCTTCTTACCATATTAATGGGCCACAGCGTGACACAACAGATATGTAAAGAAAGAAAAGCGGTATAGATGCTCATGCAAGGAATTCGGTCAGCCGATTTTCGGGGAAAACTGATTTGTAGGGCATTAGACCCAGAATCTTTTCGGCAACGCCGAGGCCTGCTAAAAAGAAAAATAGGCCAATTAAGAAAAATATTTCGTATATCAGTATTAGAGAGGGAAGAAGAACAACTTTAATACCGTCATCTAGTCCATATTTTGGTAACATGGAAATGAATGAATTGGATGTTTCAATGATTAGTGCCACTCCAACCCCTAAGGCTATCAAACAGAATATTACACCAATCCAATTCCAGCCTTCATCTTTTTTTTCGGGAACCTTGCTCATTGCAGAGTACTGCCATCACTCCATGTTTGCTTCTGAGGAGTTTGGTTTCTGAATCGATTTTAATCGACCCGATACCAGATGTTTTTTTGCCTCCATGGGCTTCCATCTTGACCGAGTCCTCTCATTTCAATCGTCTCGGTGTTGCCATCCTCGGAGAAACTAATTGTTGCGTTAAATTCGCTCTTAGATCCATCCGGTGCAGTTAAGCTGGTGTGCCTCACCCAATGAGTATCAGTCCTGTGGATAGTGTGAACGCTTATCGCTCCTGTTGAGCTGGTATAAACAGTCCGAATCTTATTTGCGGAGTAGTCATAGAAAATGAGTGCTGTGGACATTGAGTCAGGTCCAACTACTTCCCTTATCATTGCATGGTCCCCTGATGCCATTCTAGCTTCAAAATTGTAGGTTTGCGGCTTTCCATTTCCACTACCTACTGATCCACTGCTTGCGACTGATGACACCTGCCCCGTCCATTTACCGACCGCTAGTCTGCAATAATCTCTAAAGTCTTCTGCGCTAGCAAGACCGGTCGATTCTGTTTGGTCACTCAACAGGTCAGAAGAAAATGCTGGGTTAGTGAAAGAGACAAGCAGGGCTATTAATGGGAGGTGTTTCATGTTTTTAAATAGATACTCGGATTTAAGCTCTTTGTGAAGCTCTTTCAGGACGCTCTGTGCAGAAAAATCTCAATGTCCATTGAGTAGTGTCTCGCCATCTCCCTTAGCCTTTTCAAGTGCTTTTCATCACCTCTGTCTTTAAGCTTCAGAACAATGCCAGCCTTCTTGCCTGTTTGCGTAGCGTACTTAAGGCTCTGGCCAATAGCCTCCGCCCATTTGTCCGCAAAGTCCACCTCTATGGCGTGGGTGTCTGTCAGGATGTCGCAGCGAGTGCCGTCAGGCATAGTCACCTCTGTTCTGCCTCCCAGCTTTTTGGGATATTGCTCTTTGTAAAAGCTTTCTGCATACGCTTTCGGAGAGCTAGGAACAGAGGGTTTAGCGCGGTTCCCTGATTGTGGTAGTGATGCGTACCTGCCTTCCGATCCCAGTGTCCCCCTTTTGAATAGGTGCGGCCTGAGTGGGGGGAAGCCACCTGCAATAGACCGAAGAGGACTAGGATGAATAAAAATAGCTTCGTGATTAGAATGAGAGCTTGATTGTGCAAGACGGGGGCAACAAAAGTATTCTATGAATTTTTTCCTAATAGCCTTACTCCTGGGTGTGCTCACACCACACTTGGCCCAAGCGCAACGTTCTTATTCTCGTGAAATTGAGATAAAGTTAAATAAGTCGACGATCGTAGTTGAATCGTGGGGTGAAGGTACGCCTATCGTCTTATTGCATGGAGGTTCAGGACCAATAACCGGGTTTGGAGGGTTAGCTCCGATGCTTGCGGAAAAAGGTTTTAGAGTATTGATGATCAATCGGCGAGGATTCGGAGGAAGCAAAGGGCCGTTAGATAATATCAACCTCCATGACTATGCCGAGGATGTAGCAGGAGTAGTAAAAAACCTTGTCGGAAGCCCAGTACATATTCTAGGACACGCATATGGTAACCGCGTGGCGCGCTGCTTCTCTACCGACTATCCTAATCTAACCAAAACAGTGATTCTTTTAGCTGCAGGCGGAGAGGTTCCTGGGGAGGAAAAGGCTTGGGCTGCATTGGAGCAACTTTCTGAACCAAATCTATCGCGATCCGAACAAGTCAAATTGGCTAGGGCGTCACTCTTCTCGCCCCAGGCTCCCTCTTCAGTTATAAATCGTTGGTTGGATGCAAGACAAGTTTCACCAGACGGGCAGGCGGCGGTCCAATTAGCCAATCGTGCGACACCTCTGGAGGATTGGTGGGAAGCAGGATCTTCACAGATGCTTGTGATCCAAGGTTTAGACGATAGAATCGCTCCACCAGGAAACGGAAGAAATCTCCGGAATAGGTTAAAAGGCCGTGTGACGCTCATTGATTTAGAGAATGCAGGGCATGCGATGCATGTGGAGCAGCCTGAAAAAATTGTCGAACATATCGTGCGATACGTTGGCGAGCTGAAACCGTGACGTTACTAAGCACTGTAGTGAGAATATGGACTGTGTTGGATTTCATAATGCCTCCCGCATTAATGGAGACACCTGCTAAGCACAAATTTTTCGAGATAAAATAGGGTCTTACCTATAAACGAAGTACCACTCGCAATCTATATCAGGCTACTCTTTATACATGCAGCTTTTCCAAGTCGGTAGCCGGCAAGATTGGCTTAGACACTTTTAGACTCCTAATTGGTCTGCCAGATCATTCAAATCCTTGGCTAACATATCAACCGGCACTTTAGGAGTTACTGAACTTTTACCAGCTCCGTGCTCATCGGGTCGTTCTATTGCAGCTACTTTTAAACCCGCAGAAGCAGCACCCTTCATGTCAACATTATGGGATGCGGCAGATACAAGCATGCATTGCTCTGGCTCAAGGGCAAAAGCCTCGGCGGAAGCTTGGTAGACGATCGCTTTGGGTTTAAAGTCTCTCGCGATATCTGCACCTAGAACCGCATCAAAACTGATGTTATTCCGGCGTACCACATTGGCAATCATACTGATATTCGCGTTTGATACTGGTGCTAAAAGAAACTTCGAGTGCAGTCGCGGGAGAGCATTCGCTACATCTGGCCAAACGTCAAGTCGGTGCCATGACAGGTTTATATCTTCCATCACTTTATCAGGTAAGCCTCTTATTTCGAAGCGAGCCATTACCTTATCAAGCATTCGCCTGTGTACGGCATCTAAACTAACGTATGGCGTACGGCCCGAACGGACTTCCTCCATTCCTGGTCCGTAGAGAGAACGCCATTCATCAGCAAATTCGAACCAGTCGAGAGAATAGCCTAGAGGCTTGAGAATTTTTTCGACTGAATGAGCGACCCCTGTTCTCCAGTCCAATATCGTACCAAACATGTCGAAGAAGAGTGCTTTAACTCCCAAAACGGGATTAATTGGTGCGTTTTTCGCTAGGGACACTTTGAAAGTTGATCCGAAGATAATGGTGCCTCCACCCGCAACTTTCGCTGCTTTCTGGACGAATGATCGCCTATCTATCATTTTCATGGGTGAGATTTTGTAGCTAGGATTTATAGGTATTTAAAATTCAAGAGAGGTTATTGTATGTTCAAGGGTAAATGAGAGTCGCACTGATTCTATGCCATTTGTTTAATCGATTGAACGCTGACCTCAGGACGTAGTTTGGGAAATTGTACTTAGCGTCCATTCCTGACGTATTTGAGATAGAGTGATCGTACGGAACTGTCACGGATATACTATTAACTTAGCTTTTCAATCCCTAATAGAGGCGTCGATGACGGAAACCTACCCTCTTGTTATGCAATATAGTTCGGTCCCTGGCGCAGGCTCCACTTTAGCCCGTCTTGCGGCTGGGGTAGTAGCTCTTGCCTCTGCTAGACGCAGGCTGGGATAAGAATAGCTTCAGAAGCCCTTGAGGCAGCAATTTTTTCTTGGGGCAGTTGATACAGGTTAGCAGGAATAAAATCTTTTATTGGTCATTCGAAGTGTTAAGCTCCGGGAGACTGACCTGAATTTACTCGGCCTCTTCAGTGAATCCCTCGATGGACAGAAACCGTCCATCGTGATCTCGGTTAACAACTAGGGTCTCAAGCACGCTCGACGGATGAATACCGCCCAGAATGTGAGGAAACAATTCACTGTCAGATCCTTCGAAGTTGGCCTCCTTGTCGCCAACGGGTGCCGTGCCTTCAAAAATAGTATCAACACCTGTTCGCGAAAGTGAAGCCAACGACATTTTCAGGCATAGCCAATCACCCATCACATCTTGGTAGAAATGATTTCCAATCGTAGTTAGGTAGATAGCGTTAGCTGTGGCGTGAGTGAACCCATCTTGATGATACGTCGGCGGGAAGTAAGTCACGTTATTCTCGACGGCATCTTCCCAAAGCGACTTCTGTACAAGATGGAAAACAAAAGGGTGCTCAGATTTAACCTTTTCCAAATCCTCATTTGGTAAGCCTGAGGTGACGGTCCCGCAAAGAAGACAAAGACTGAGGGCGTAGAAAAGAGCACTTTTAGATCGCATGTTATAGATGTATTTGTTGTTCAATCGTTTTTAACCGTGAATGGAAGTTTGGAGTCCGAAGAAAAGCAATTATTATACCATACTTAGAATCTGTTCAATTTGACTGTTTTCCAAATTATGAGGATGACCAGTCCTACAAGGACCCCGATATTTGCGGTTGCCGTGCTTATTGTGTTGAAGGTGTTTGTGTTCGTAATACGGCACTGAAAAAGAATAAGCCGCATTAGGAGGAAGAACTAAGAGGCCCGATACAGGGTCCACAGCAGCACTTCTTGGAGTTGGGGTAGCTGCTCTAGTCCCTGCTAGGCGGAGGCTGGGATAAAGTGTCCGACCACAGCAGCCGTTAGGCGACAATTTTTTCTGGGGCAGTTGATGCAGATTAGCAGGAATAAAATCTTTTAGTCATCCTCTACTTTTCTCCCAAGCGATGAATTTTTTCCTCCAATCGGAGGGATTATAGTCCGAACTTTCTATTAGTTCTTCCAGGTCTCTCGCGAGATCTTCATTTCTTGTGGAAACGCTTATCTTCAGAAATTCCCAAAAGGGGAGTCTGTTTGCGGCTCTCTCCATGCTAAATCGATATGGCTGGTAGTCGATAAGCCCACTACTGTACTGAAAGTAGACGTCCTCCAGTCTATGGAAACGGGCTATTTCAAACTGGTACAATTTTGCCTTATTTGTACCCTTTAGAAGATCAAATTGCCCTTCAATGAAAACATCATAGTAGAGATCGGAAAGAACCCCGTCCCTAGCATTGCTAGAGAATTGTTCAATCAATCCTGAAACTCGCTCCTGTCTGATCTGGGATTTTGCGATACTTGAGTTCTGCTTTAGCTCAAAGATCAAGAAAACAAGGCCAGCGAGCAAAGCGGCATTACCGACAGCTGTCGTGACTGTGAGTACGTTGTTGGATTGCATAATTACGCTAAACTGGGGAAATGAGTCTTAAGGACGACAATCTTTTCTGGGACAGTTGATGTTTTCAACCCATCTTATGATGCGAAAAATAGCACCTTTATGGATTATAACCTAAACTATAAAATAACGAAAATGATCCTAAAATGAAGTGAAAAGAGCCAAAATCGCCGTTTTTTGGCTGTTTTTGGACAAAATTAGCCTGTTTTGGTTAGAAATGAAAATGGCCCATAGAGGTGCTAGGTGAGTTGATCAGATTTAGCGACTTTTCCCTAAAGACTTCAGAATAATCCGTTTTCAATCTTTAGCTAATCGATCGGCCAATCGGCCCAACTCCGTTCGATCGATAAAGCCATCTCCGCATGATCGTTTCTGCTAAAATTGGCCTTCATCTTGAGAATCGCCTCGTCCGAGGAAATAGGGTAGTAACAAAGCCGGTTGTCTATTCGAATCGAGATCTGTCTCTAGACTACAACGTGCATCTCAATTCGAGGTCTCATGAATCGAGGACTTGCCTCCTGTCCTAATAACTGAGAATTTTTCAACCTCTTAAAGATTTCTACACTAGCTAAACTACCCGATGAATCTTCGTATTCTTCTAGTCTCAGTTTCTTCGACTCTGGCCCTGTTTTGTGGACTAAACGGTGCGGACAAGCGTCCGAATGTTTTGTTCATCGCAATTGATGATCTTAATAATTGGGTAGGATGTTTGAAAGGGCATCCAAATGCTTTGACTCCTAATATAGATAAACTGGCGAGAAGAGGGGTCCTTTTTAGCAATGCACACTGTTCTGCACCTGCCTGTGGTCCTTCCCGTTTTAGTTTGATGACCGGAATTGCTCCCTACAATTCGGGAGTGTACCATAATAAGCAATCAGATAGTCGCTCATTTTCGGGAATTCCATCGCTGCCTCAAATATTCCGAGAGAATGGCTTTAAAACGCTTGGTAGTGGGAAACTTTTCCATGACAATACCTTTGATGAATTAGCTTGGGATATGTATATACCGCGAACTAAAAAAATTAAAACATCACAGGAAAACATTGATAACAGATATTCTATAGATGTTCGTATAGGAGATATTGAGGGAGTTGACGTACCTGAACAGGGTAATTATGGCAAGGGAACCGGATGGGGAATCGTGTATGATTCTGATAGTGTAATGCCTGATTATCAGGTGGCTTCTTGGGTTATTAGTCAGTTGCAGAAAAAGCATGAAAAGTCTTTCTTCTTGGGATGCGGTATTTTCAAGCCACACCAAAGATGGGATATTCCTAAGAGGCATTATGATGCATTCCCTATTGAAACGATTGAATTGCCCAAAGTTACAAAAAATGATTTAAGTGATGTACCTCAAATAGCCAAATATATAGCTGCTCCTCAGCGTCATGCAAAAGTGCTCAAAGATGGAGTATGGAAACAAGGGATACAGGCTTACCTTGCTGCTATTCATTTTGCTGATGCACAGGTCGGACGTGTTTTGGATGCACTATACCAAAGCGAATACGCTAATAATACTATTATCTGCCTTTGGAGTGATCATGGGTGGCACCTTGGAGAAAAAGAGCATTGGACAAAATTTTCACTTTGGGAGGATACGACCCAAACTGTGATGATTTTTGCGGGACCAACAATTCCTCAGGGTGAAGAATGTAATGCCCCTACAAGTCTATTAGATATTGCCCCCACTTTTTTCGATTTTTTTGGCTTTGGTAAAAATCCGAAGCATGACGGAAAATCATTACTCCCGTTGCTAAAAGATCCTGAATTAGAGCTAGTGGAACCTGTTTATACGACTCATGGAAAAGACAATCATAGCCTGCGATTTCCAAGTTGGAGGTATACGAAATACCGGGATGGAAGTATCGAGTTGTACGATATTCTTAAGGATCCAAACGAATGGAACAACTTGGCTCTTGATAAGAAATACACTAAAATAATAGAAGAGTTAGATGCTTACATGCCCAATTACAGTCATAAAGACCAACCTTTTTATGACAAATTGCCACTATCAAAGTTTGATAAATTGTATGAAGAGAAAAAGAATGAAAAACTCATCAAGAAGTGAAAAATAATAATAAACAGAAGCTGAACCGATGAAGATAATAACAAAAATTTATTATATTAGATTTTTATTTTTATTGTCATTTTCATCAAACTATCTTTGGTCATATGAGAAAACTAATGTCATTCTTGTTATGGCAGATGATATGGGACAAGAATGCCTGGGTACCTACGGTGCGAAAGAATATAAAACTCCCAATCTAGATCGCTTAGCAGAGGACGGAGTAAAGTTTAACAATTGCTTTGCGACACCGCTTTGTTCACCATCAAGGGTCTCAATAATGACCGGAAAATACAACTATCGTAACTATGAGGAATTTTTACATATAAATCCTGATGAGATTACGTTTGGCAATCTGTTCAAAGATGCAGGCTACCGCACAGCTATTGCTGGAAAATGGCAACTCGGGGGAGACGGGGATACCATAAACAGGCTTGGTTTTGATGAATACTGTGTGAATAATATAGCTAAACCGAAGGATCTAATCAGGGAAGCAACCGGACGCTATGCGTTTCCACTCATGTATCAAAATGGACGCTTCCTAGAAGATGACGAAGTTCGCAATAAGTATGGTCCGGACCTACTCTTAGATTTTGTCTGTGACTTCATTGATAAAAAAGAGAGCAAACCATTCTTTGTTTATTACCCGATGATTCTGGTGCACTCACCCTTTGTGCCTACCCCA
Organism: Candidatus Pelagisphaera phototrophica; assembly: GCF_014529625.1. Lineage (GTDB taxonomy): Bacteria > Verrucomicrobiota > Verrucomicrobiia > Opitutales > Opitutaceae > Pelagisphaera > Pelagisphaera phototrophica. The sequence continues at coordinate 2,753,364 of NZ_CP076039.1, read as the reverse complement.
CACAGCAAAGATTGGTTAAAGACGGAAGAAAAAGACCCTATGTATTTCTCTGATATGGTGGAATATACTGATGAAATTGTAGGTAGGCTTTTAAAGCATCTCGGAGAAAGAGATTTGCTAGAAAATACGCTAATAATTTTTACCGCCGACAATGGTACACACCGAAGTATCACGACCCGCATGAACTCCGGAGAGAAAATTACGGGAGAAAAAGGCATGTTAACGGATGCTGGCTTAAGAGTTCCTCTTATTGCTTCTTTTGAGGGTAAAAGCCCGAGAAGAGAATTAGATGATTTGATAGATTTTTCAGATATTCTTCCGACCATTTTGCAGGCTGCAAATATTGAGTCATCAGAAGAGTTTGTAACGGACGGTCGTAGTTTTTATCCCCAAATTATTGGGAGAAAAGGAAGTCCAAGGAAGTGGGCTTTTTGTCATTACGATCCGGTAACCTGGTTCTCAGATTTTAATGATTATGCAGGCCGTGTCTTGATGATGGATGGTTATCGAATGTACAACGATGGCAGACTCTTTAGTATGGATGATCGATTAAACGAAAACCAATTGCCACAATCAATCGATGATCGACAACGAGCTGCCATTCGTAATGAGATGGAAACTATTATCGCAGCTTTTCCTGATTATGATTTCGACAAGGAAATAGAAAATATGAAAGAAATTAGAGCTAAAATAAAAGCTGGTCAGCCCTAGAGCAAGTTTAAGAACGGCCCATTAATTGATCAATTCTATTGGTTTACAGCCCAGCTATCGCGACGTAAACGGCCAAAGGTGGCTGACAACATTGCGAGCTGGAGGGTCGCTTGACGGGCTATTTACTAGTACTCCCATTCTGAGAGAAAAGCTGCGATCATAGGTTCTTTAATAACCGGTTCCCCTAATGGAAAACTGGCGGGTGTCGAGGCCATGAACTGGGGAAATAGAAGGATGTAGGAATCTTCCTCTATGTACAGTCTTCCGTGGTTATTAGCATACCCAGACCAGTGGTTGCAGTGTGGCGACTTGTCGGTCTTGGCCTCGACGGCCCAACCGTAGTTGAACGATGCTGCCTCGCCGGTTAACCCGAAGGCTCGAGCGATCTTAGATTGGCGATCAAGATCAGAAAATTGTCCATAAGCTAAATCGCGAACAGATTGTTCTTTCAGGATCCTTCTTCCGTTGGGAGTGCAACCTCCTGCAAGAAGCATTTCATAAAACTTCGAGTAATCAAGTACAGTCATACAGGACCCAGTATCGCCGCTATCGCAAGATCGAGGGCCCTCAAAGTGGGCAGTAGTTACCGTGTTCGGGAAATCATCCACCATGGGAAGGCATTTGACGTAGGGCTTAACATCTATCGCACCAGAGGGGCCAGAGCCCTCATTTGCAGTCGCGGCATACAGTTGTGGTATTTTGGCTATTCGCGGGTCTCCATCATTTAAGTAAAAAGCCGCGGAAGACATTCCAAGCGGTTCGAATAATTTTTTCTCGCAAATGCGGGAGAATCGTTCGTGTTTTCCTAACACCCTCTCGCAAACAACTTCTATTATTCTGCCCATTAATAAAGCACCCAGTCCATAGCTGAAGGTTCCGGGCTCGTCTGTCAAATAACCTGCTTCAGCAATAGCATCGCAATATTCTTCTAGTGTCGCATTTTGCCCGATAATCGAGTTAGAAGAGTAAAAACCTAAGCCCTTTTGACGCCTGAGAGCTTGGGCTACGCCGTACTGGTGGCCGAAAAGAGATTGATTGTATACCAAGTCGAAATCGGTCCACATATCATAGCCTATACCTGTTGACTCGGACAAGCAGTGCTTAACGAGAATCTTGTTTTGCGCAGCTGTTTTCGTGAAAGAAAGGTTTTGGGTCTTCCCCGTCATAAACGAAGTGTAGGGGACCTTGAAGGCACCTGGCTCTCCATGCGGCGCCTCATGAAGCACTTCAAACTGGCGCCCGAATGCGGGTAAGTAAGTCTCCACCGGGGCTTCCAATTCAAGTAGGCCTTGGTCTCTCAACATCAGAGCTATCGAGGTTGTGAGAACCTTTGTCATCGAAAAGCAACGGAATTGAGCGTCATTAGTCATCAGCCGCCCAGCCTCTTTATCTGCATATCCGAACGCCTTCTGATAAACGTCCTCGCCGCGTCGAGCCATTATTACCAGCCCGGGGATAGGGCAGTGATCATTATTTACAATCGTTTCGGCCGCGGCGTCCAGCCGTGACTCGTAATTCGTTTTAAGACGCTTCGCCATATCGAAATATCCATTAGGACATAACTGGCGTCAATATTTGGTTTGGGCCGAAAGTCAGCAACTTGAATTGGAAGCTTGGGCGGGACGTCATTGAGAGGTTTTCTAGAATGCTGAGACTCCTCTTGACGCACTCCACCCTCATTTACCCCCATAACAGGAAGAGATTCGGGGCAAATGTATTCCGTGCTGAGAGAATATCTACTCCTCCTTAGCTTTCAATGGCTCAGATTGGAATGAGGGACCAACTCAAACGGATTCACGCCTTCTCGTTTCTAACAACTCCGAGTGATTGAAGGAGCAAATGGGACCGATACACGCACGGGAGGACACTGAATCTCAGACACGCAAACCTAGTCCCTCAAAAAGGTCTTCCCTTTCTCAGCAGCAGAGAGCAGGTCTTGTGTTAAAAACGTAAATAAAAGCTAGTTTTTGTCCGATTTTTGAGATGACGGTTACGGAAAACATGTTCCCACTACTCCACCAGCTTCGGGTTGGCTTGTGGTCAGCACACCATCCAGCAGATATTTTACTCGCTCAAAAATCTCAAGCTATTCTAATTCCCTACCACAATGCCGATTTTTTCTAAAAAGATGTTCATCTTTTATTTCTTGTTTAAATGTTCATCATTAAGTTCCACCTACGAAATAACCGTTTTGGCAACGAACATTGCCAATTTCGGCGGTGTCGGAGAGTGGAGCTTCTCAGCCTTGTTAGAAGGAGAAAACGAATCTGTAATTTTTGATACCGGGTTCGACGAAAATACCGTTCTTCACAACGCAAATTTGTTAAAAAAGGATCTTGGCAAAGTTGAGAAGGTCGTTCTAAGCCACTTCCACGGGGATCATACCGGTGGACTGTTGAAGCTAAGAAAAGCATTCATGGCAGATAATCCCAAAGCCTTCACGAAGGTTTACGTGGCGAATGGATTCTTTGACCAAAGATATGATGAAAAAGGCGATCTCCGAGGCTTCATTGGAGGATTTGATCGAGTAAGTGATTTCGCCACAGAAGCGAGTTTATTGGGGATTAATTTTATTGTTGTCAAGGGACCTCTCGAGATATCCAAAAATTTAGTATTGTCTGGTCCCGTCGAGAGAAAATTTGAAAAGGTGATCGTATCTCCTGGCTTTTTCTTATGGGAAAATGGTAATCTTAAAGCAGATTTAGTAGCGGATGATCAATCTTTAGGGATACTAACAAAGAAGGGTTGGTATATAATGTCGGGCTGCGGTCATTCCGGACTGTTAAACACTGCAGATGCGTTTTCTAATTATGAGAACATCGGAATATACGGCTTAATTGGAGGTCTTCACTTGTTTCGATCAAGCGATGATTTCATTCTTAATACAGCGAAGTCTTTGAAGAGATATGGAATCCAGCAGATTGTAGGTGCTCATTGCACTGGTATCCGAGCAGCCCAATTGCTCGCGGGAGCACTGGACATAACCGATGACAATCTTTCTCATGGAGCCGTAGGAGCCGTTGTAACTAGTGATCTTAAAATAGTCAGGAGTTCAGTGGAGTGAAATCTAAACATAAAATGTTATATACAACTTTGATTATAAATTAAATTAAAATTTTGAAATCAAAACTTAAACATGTTCTTAAAAATTATGTCTAAACTTTTTTTAATATGTGTATGAAAATCCAACATTTCCTTAAAATAAGCAAATTATTAACAATAAAAAGACAATTAAAAATATGGCAAGTCTCATCTCATATACCAATGATATGATATATAATCATAATTGCTATTAGTTTCTAGTTTATTTACGTTTTCCCAACTTAATTTTCTAATTTGTATTTCATCGGTATTATATTTTAACATATAGTTAAAATAAATTTCAAATTCTGATGCCCCTGATTTTTTTTTATCTGTCACTGTTTTTAAAAACACGTTGTAAAATAAATCATTATGATTTTTTTCAATTTTAGCAATAAGTTCATCTATATATTTTGTCTCAAATATCATGTGGTGACAAATACCTGATTTATTTTTATCAACTTTAATCAAACCTTTATCTAATTTTTCCATATGGTGAAAGTATGGTTTATGATATTCTGTACCATAATTATAAAGGCATTTATTATTTTCCACAAAAGTAGTTGGTTTTAAGAAAAATGTGTCACAATCAATAACTAAATATTTATCCAAAATATTTGGAATGATTTTACCAGAATATAATTTAAATAATTGCTGTAAATACCATCCATTTCTATCTAATTTTCCGTGATATTTTGCAACTGTTTCTATATTAAATGGGAAAATATTTTCATTAATAGTGGTACACCCATCAATTATTATTGATGGATCATAGCAAATTAAATAAATATTTCTATAACCAATAATATTTTTTTGAGTATATTTTATTTGTTGTTCAATAACCGATTTATCATTTGGCCCAACTAATATTACTATGTCAAATAAATTTGTATTAAAAGATGATTTTTCTACTGTCTGTAAATTATTATTTATTTGATTTGTACTCATATTTTCTAAATTACATATCTTTATAAATTCCATATCTAAATATTGATGATTAATTGCCGAATAGGATAGCTTGCTTACATCAAGTTCTTTCCAATCATCTAATAAAATTAATGGAAAATATTTCTTATAATGCTCAGTTATTTTATTTTTCAAACAAATGGGAATTGTATTCATATATAAACATTCCCAAAACCGATGTGTATCTATTCCATTTCCTTCAGGACATATAGCAAATTTATGTCTTTTCAACTCAATTAAATATTCTTTATAAGGGATATTATTATTCCAAGTTATTCCTTTTTTAATAATATCATTATAGCATCTAACACGTTTTATTTTATTGGTATTTTTGGAAAAATTAAAATATATTACCTTGGATTTTTCAATAGGCATATCATAAACTGTTTGATGTATTTTAGAATTGCCATGTGTCCATTGGGAGTTAGCTAAACCAATTGGTAAAGGAAACACTTTTTCATCTTCAACATTGATATTTTGGGCGTATATGCATTGTAATAAAGGCAGTTTTTCGAATAAAATAATATGTTTTCTGTCAAACGATCCGTCGCTGTTGTGTAATACTAATTTGAATGGATTTTGTAGCCCTTTTAATGTTCTAACTAATTTTTCAATATTACCCAATAAATGTGTATAACAAAATACCAATAGTTTATTATCAATATTTGCATTATTACCAAGATAAATAAATCTATTTTTATATTGAGCAACATTTGGATTAAATCTAAAATCTTCATCGGTGCCAACGAAATGATCACAGGAGAATTGTATTTTTTCACCAGTTATGAACGTGTTCATGTATTTCTTAATATATTTATTTACAACTGGGTTTATCATCCTAAAATTTATCAATTTCTTACAATGTATATGAAGATTGTTAATAGCTATTAATTTATCTTTAATTTCAATATATGGGAAAAAATCATCTCTTTTTTTTACCCATTTAAACTTGTATTTATCATACTTGATTTCACAAGTCTCATTTACAAATCCAGTTGTATTACCAGCTATATTTCCTGGATCAACTCCTCCTAAATATTGACCAATCGCAGCCGCATCAAAAATACTATTAAATTCTTGAAAATTTTCGTTATAAATAGATATATCTAAACTGTCATCAATAATTGGAAATGTCTTCACAATATCTGTGTTATTGTTGTAGAAATTTGATAAATTAATCATATCGTTTTTTGTAAAATCATAATTTTCAATCAAATTTGTAAATAAATCATATTTTGGAATATATATAATCCCTGGAATACATCTATTATTTGAATCCATGGTTATATATATTTTTTCTTCAAAATTATAGTTTAGACTACTATATAATAAAACATCGTTTTCTAGATGAATTACATTTGTAAGATTTTTCATTTTAATGTACTCATATACTAGAAAAAGGCGTTTTGATGCATAATTCCAAAAACCACCTCTAAAATTTTTGTCTAATTTTGATTTTTTATCAAAATCTGTTTGTAAAGTAGCGGAGTCAATTAGTTTAATAGAAGATTTATATTTATACATTTCTTTAAAAAATGTAAAATCTACAATAACATGGATATCAAATTCGAATTTGAGTAATTGATTTATATTTTCTTTTATGTAATCTTGAAATGTACCTGTTGAAACTAAAACTATTTGTTTTTCATCACACATTTTAAATAATATTTATTATATTTTTTTAAATCAAAATTTTGATTTAAGTTTATAAACTGATATTATGTTTGCTCTAAATTGTCATTATACTGATGATATTATAACTAATTTTCCTCCATATAGACAACCTAAGTTGATATGGACTGATTTACGCTCACGAATTATAGAAAACGAAAACTGTGAAATTTTAATAAAAAGAGTAAATGATATTGATTCGACATTTCCAGATTTTCGTTTTATTGATTATTCAACTCCTTTGTTATTGGCATGTAATAATTATAATAAACTTGATTTTATAGAATATCTCGTAAAACAAAAAAAATGCAAATGTAAACTATTCTCTTAAAAAATGGCCCAAAGAAATAATGGGAGATTGTTATGATCCTAAATACCCATTTGAATTTATAAATGGATTTACACCTTTGATGGCGATTATAAAATGTCAAAAAATAAATCAAAAAACAGATGTTCACGGACACCGAATCATTGAAATCGTAATGGCACCTTTTAGTCGCCAGAAAGTGCAATTATCCTTTCGATTGTTTCCATCAGCTTTGGATTATCACCCTCCGCCATATTCAAAAAGGTGCTGATTAACCTTCCCCTACCTCTGATCAAGTTTTCGAACTCGATATCCTCAATGAAAGACTTATCGACTCTCGGATCACTTATACCCAGGTGATATGGGAGAGGTACTCTTTTTGATAGAAATGGTGTCAAACGCTCAATAGCAAAATCTTCCGCTCTTTTTTCTCTCTCCTTGTAGTCTGATAAAAGACTTTCCCAAAGTATTAAGGTACTTCTCAATTCGTCGTTTCTTATAATTTGAAAAGAAGAGGTGTTTTTTAACGTGTCTATAGTCGCCTTTGAAAGGTCTGCGGTGCCAGCACTTGTAATACCCATTAGGAAAGAACTTAAAAGTGCTTCATCAAATGTTGCTGTTTTTTCCGAGATCAGTTGAACGAGGTTTGCACAGTTCTCTCGAACTTTAGAAAAAATGCCGGCCGTATGAATCAACTCCGACTTATTAAAAAGAAATTCATCGTGAATCTCTGCTAATAGCACTCGTTCTCGGATTCTGTCCAATCGGCTCTGATTCCAGTTGTCGACTTGCAGTGCAAGAAGGATGCCTAAAGCTATCAGAATCAGTTCTCCTAACGCGTACACTAGATAAGAGAATGCACTTCTTTCACCATTAAACCTACTTCTGAAAAATCTAAAAAATGATATATTCATAAATATTTTCTACGTCTTCTTTCCCCAAATGTATAAACGCTCCAGTATAAAGGTCATTCAACCTCTACGAATTTGCCTAGGGGGTCACCTCACGGGCTAATATATGCCTTAATTCTTCAACTGGTTTTTGATCGTTATATTTCCAGCGAGGTTCTACATCCAGTTGTTTCCAATTTTTCGGATATGAATCTACACTGAAATTTAGTAGACTATTCATCAGCCATTTTCCCTTATTTTCGTCGAAAACTAGATTGTAAGCAAACGCCATAGCAACTCTTGGTGTTTGATTCGGAGTGGTAAGGAAAACGTCTATCAACCCAATTAATACTGAATTTTCTTCTACTGGAAGATATGATATTCTGTTTATTTTAAGTGCCTCAAAATCGTATGGGCTACATATCGCGGGATATACTTCATTTCGCACAGCGTTGTAAAACCCAGTCGTTTCAGATATGTTGTTGAAGAACAAGTTTGGCTGCCCAACGAAACAGAATTCCTCGCTGAACAAGTCCTTCATACGTTCTTCTGATAGTTCGTTCGCATTTAATGAATCCCAGTATTCAAATAGCGTATCCAATGCTCCTTTGTATCTCGGATCTATATCTGAGCCAATAGATGAACTTGAAGATGATGTTGTTGCTAAACCAACCAGTACAAGAATTAAAGACCTTCTTAACATGCCTGTGTTTGCCATCTTAACTACGCCCTATCAAGCCCTCTTTTTAATCATGCGGATATTTTTTTCACCCCAGTCTTTCTTAGTCTCCTGCATGTGGCTTTCTCACATTCAGGCCTCACCGATTCACATGGGGGACATTGGGATCGGAAGGCTGGAACGTGTCACTACCACAATCAGGGGGCTTGAACAATTCGGTCTTTCCCCGGCTATCCTAAAACGTATACAGAAAGGTTTAACGTAGATTAACTTTTCAATCTAAATTGTGGTCTTACTATAAAAATTTATTATTTGTAGCTTTTCACCAAAGAACCAAATTTTTCAAGCTCCTCAGCGATTCCTTTATTAAAACTAATGATGCGTGCACGCATACTTTTTATACTATGAACGCTGTAACTGAATTCCTTGGAAGATTTCAGATCATTAATATCGTACAGCGGTTTTATAGATGCTCCAGTTTGACCAAAACCAACAAACTGAGATAACGTATTTCCTACAATAAGCTCAATTCTATCAACGTTATTTTGTATGTTACTCTGTCTTGATTTTATAAAACTTTCAATTTCCAAGGCTTGCTCTACTAAATCTTGGTCGTAGGCTATGGGTTCGGTCTCTCCATCCAGCACTGAACCTAGTAATCCTACATCAACTTTGGGTAGATTGAGTGCAGCAATGTTGTTCAATGCATTTTCAAAAGCAGTCTGCTCTGCCGGGTCATAAGTTTTGGAAGCAAGAAAGCTTGCTATATTAGCTAATTCATCATTCCATTCTTTCAATTGAACCCTGAATGTTGGCAATCGCTTCATATATATCTAATTTTAACTTTAAGATATTATCTAGGCATTCACTTCTATATTTCCTCGCATCGTTCCAATCATTTATTTGTACAGCGAGGAGAACACCTACGATTATAAGAGCGATTTCTCCAGCAGCATATCCCAAGTATCTGACTGGTCGACTTTTAGCAGCAACGATTTTGCGGCTTTTAATATAAGTGGACTTCATAAACTAAAGAGGATTATAACCAAAGGTGCACGATGGGGAGGCAAGCTTAATAGTAGATGAATTTTTTTAACTGGGAAAATCTGCTTGCTCAAGAGCTCTTCTGGCCCTCCAAAACACTTCGTTGTACTACTCCGGCGAGGTAACCTTCTTAGTGAAGTGAATCCTCTCCTCAATGCGGTGAGCTTCTTGCCAACTCTTTTCCTTGGCTGTTGAGACGCTGTAAACGCCGCGGAACGTAGTAGCTGGGGTTGGAGCTTTTTTCATCTGGTTGATCAAGTCCCTAACGGCCAAGCCGTATTCCTGGTAGCGCAGGATACGAGTCCTTTCTGGGACTGATCTATCAGATCCATGAACAACTTTACCCGATAGGCTTCTCGCTCCCTAATCTCACGCACGCGGCCTTTGCCAGTAATCGTGGCCGGCAGATTTACCCGGTACGATAAACTGAACTTCTTTCCAGCGGTTTTGTATGAAACGGCGCCAATCCGTATTCCGGATTCCTTCGGAAACTCGATAGGGGACGCTATGCCTCTTGAAAACAGCATGCTAAATCCAATACCAAACATGACTGCTTATCAACGAAAAATCTGGTAGGAATACGGTAATCAAAAGACCTAAGTAGTTGATAAGCAGGACTTAAATTGGAGGCGTAGTCGGGAATCGAAATCGTTATTTACCTAGCGAACAGAGACTTACGAACCTATTAAGGGGTATTTGGCAGCATTTGTCTGCACTGTTCTGCACCATTTATGACAGGAAATTAGATGGGGGCGGGGTCTCGTCAATCACGCTGGTGAGTATGATTATACATCGATAACCGCCTAAAAAATTAACATCCTCATGGGGTTCCGATGTGTTCGAGACAGAACATTGGCACCCTGCTAGTACCCCAGATGAGAAAAGGGTAAAGGATGACAACTTTTTGCCCCTCGAACCACTACGCCAGAGAAAGAGAATTGAGAAATACGAGGAAATCGGTCCGAATTAGTATGAATATCTCCCATCCGTTTGGGGTGGCAAACAAGACGGTGGATACACCTCCGACTTAGACAACAGTCTAATCAACTTTGCGTTGAGTGAGAAGAAGAAAGCCAGAACGTATTTAAAATTTCAAAACTTGTTCATTTATATTCTCTGAAAATTAGAAAGGGCTATATAGGTTAAATCCATGAACTCGTGGTATTTTTAGGTTATCTGAACAATTTACGTACCATTTTTAACAAACAAAAGCTGTTCATATAAATTGCGTCTAACTCTTCAATTGTCGATCTCTTGTGTGCATTCTGAGTTAGTAAAAACAATTAACCTGAAATTATTATGATTATACGAACAATTAAGAATCTAGTGCTCATTCTTGCCTCAGTCAGCTTCGCGGCGATCGCTCAAGCTGGTCATCACGGGGATGCTCACAAACAAAAAGATATTGTTGAAGTGGCCTCTTCTGCTGGCGTTTTTAACACTTTGGTAGCTGCAGTAACTGCAGCCGACCTTGTCGCCACTTTACAAGGCGAAGGGCCCTTCACAGTTTTCGCTCCAACTGATGAAGCATTCGCCAAGCTGCCAGAAGGAACTGTTGAAACGCTGCTCAAACCAGAGAACAAAGAAAAGCTGATCGCAATTCTTACCTACCACGTTGTGCCCGGTGCAATCTTCGCCGCCGATGTCAAGGCAGGGAAAGTTGTTACAGTAAACGGCTCCAGTCTCACCGTTTCCGTTAAAGATGGGTCCGTGTTCATTGATGATGCCCAAGTCACTAAGACCGACGTTAAAGCCAGTAATGGGGTAGTGCACATAATAGATTCTGTTGTAACTCCCTAAATAGGCAACCAACCTAATTGAAAGTGAATTCCGGACTCCACATTGGGGTCCGTTTTTTGTTTTTACGACACACCTCTTGAATTGTTCCCGTCCTCGGCGGTGGCGCTAGAGGGTTCTATTATCTCTTCAACAGCCCTAAAAAAATAAGCTCCGCATGCGATTCCAATGGGATCGAGAATGCTCATTGGGCCCTCATTAGTACCCCCTAAAAGGAGAAGAAATGGGGCCGAATTTAATCAACTGCCCCCAGAAAAAATTGTCGTCCTTTGGGGCAAACCTACCTCATTTTTTCCCTAGATGCCTAAGATTTTTTGCTTACGAAGCTAATTCCAGATGACCCTATCTGGAAGCACTATCCAGAGAATGATTTTGTCCGCTGGGTCGGAGATGGTGAGGAAGAAGCTAGTAAGAGCGCGGCTAGAGGATCTCTTTCAACTAACAAGGCCATGGCACTTCAAGGAAAGGAATTTATGTTCTTTGAGAGCTCAGTAAAGAAAAACGGTTTTCAATCTTGCTCATAAGACTGCAATAAGGCTTGTTTTCTCGGAAGTGAACGACGACGTATTCATCAGTTATGCCGCTAAGGATAGAGAACGGGTTCTCGGCTTAGTAAAAAGGCTCAGAAATGCTGGGGTTTCTGTTTGGATTGATCAGGGCGGCATTGATATTTCGGCTTTGTGGAGCCAAGAAATTGTAAATGCAATTAAGACCTGCAAAGTTATGTTGCTGTCCATATCGCCACAGTCGACCGAATCTAAGAATGTGGTGAAGGAGCTGGCACTGTGTTCAGAGCGCGAAAAGCCTATTATCCCGGTGTATTTTGAGCGCTCTGAAATCCCTGAAACGATGGAATATCAATTAGCTGGGATTCAACGGGTCGAGTATTTTAAGGATAATGAAGATGCCGCATTTGCGGCAATACTTCGATCACTGGCAATGAGAGGAGTTGCTGTTACCTCTGAATCGGTGAAGGAGATTCAAAAGCTAGACCATAAACCACGACAAACCTCCGAGACAATTGCTAGTGAAATACCAAAAAGACGTAATTTCAAACTCAGCCTCACTACGTCTTTTTTGATGGTATTAGTCTTCGCCTGTGGGCTGATTTTCTGGTGGCCCAAGACTGATACAAAACAAATTCCCAATAGCACATCTTCTTCTCAATCGGAAGAGTCTGCCCAAACCAAAGAACAGCGAAGTAGTTTGGCGATTGTTCCATTTAGAAACATTGGTCCCGCAGGGGAAAATAGCTTTCTGGCTGACGGCATGCATGAAGAAATTAACGCGATGCTTTCTATGGCACCGAATCTTATCGTCAAAGATGGTGCGAGGTTTAAAGGCATGTCAAGTAGCGTGAAGGAGATAGGAAGTTCACTCGACGTTGATTCGATTCTTACTGGTAGCGTAATGCAAACGGCTGGTAAGTTGCGGGTAATAGTAAAGCTCATCGACTCAAAAACAGAAGCGAACCTATGGGCCAACACCTACGATAAAAGCGAGGGTGATTTTTTTACAATCCAAAGAGAGATTGCAGAGCAAGTAGCACAGGGCCTTTCGATAAATCTCAACAGCGAATATGAGACACTTATAAACGATCGCCAAACCAAGAACCTAGAAGCGTATAATTTGTACCTCGAGGGAAGATTACTTTGGAACACACGCGATAAGGATAAAATGTATCAAGCAGTCGAGAAGTACGAGCTCGCGATCTTAAAGGATCCTCAGTTTGCATTGGGATACGTTGGGATTGCAGAGTGTTACAATATGTTAGCGGCCTATGGCTTTTCCCCAACTAAGATAGCTGTTCCCAAAGCGAAGATGTATTTAGATAGAGCTTTGCAAATCAACGATAAAATCTCGGAGCTTCATTCAAGTCTTGGATGGTATTACTGGATTTACGAATACGATTTTGACAGAGCTGAGGCCTCTTTTCGCAAAGCTTTAAGTATAAACCCCAGCAGTCCAGAAGCTAATCGCTGGTATGCCCAATTAAGATCTGTTAGATTCAATCCGGATTCGGTCGGGGAAGTTGAGAAATCCGTGGCGTTGGAGCCAAATTCCCCCACCACTAGGTGGGTTCAATTCAAGGTATTGATTACTTTTTCTAAATTACAAGAGGCAAAGATTGTGGCGGCTAAGGTTAGGGAGCTGGACCCTAATTATTTTTACGGTCATTTAGGAATTATCGAGATTCTTTGCCTGGAAGGAAAATACGATGAAGCTCTTGTAGCTGCTGAAAATGCCATTGTAAGCACAGAAGAGCCAACATATTATGGTATAAAGGGTTTCATACTAGGGCGAATGAATCGAAATGCCGAAGCTATTGTTGTTCTTAACACACTACGAGAAATGTCATCGAGAAAGATCGTTTCGGAAAGCCTCCTCAGCATGATCTATTACTCAATCGGCGATTACGGCAAGGCAATTGAAATAATGAAGGAATCTGTAGGAAATAAAACGTTTAATACCTTCATTTGGGATCCTAGAATCCATTGGAAAAATTTGCACGACAACGCGGATTTCATAAAAATCTTTTCTGATCTAGGACTGCCGTTGAAAATTTAGGGCGGTGTGGTGCTCACCTTTTGAGAGCTAACCAACACCTGTCCCCAGAAAAAATTGTTTCATTGAGGACTGTGGAAGTTCGTTATGGTGCAACCTAATGTAGTATCGCAATGCGCTTAGTGCTTAAAACCATCCGTTTTCGCCCGATGTTCAGTGGTAAAGTCTTTCATCTTCTTTTTTAGTTCATCACCCGTCGAACCCAAAACCTCAAAAGTTATCACCTCAAATATTTCGACGAAGGCGGGCATTAGATTACCCTTCATGAAGCTGTCGACGTGAAATTCCGCTCCGGTATGATTGCGATAAACTTCATACAGGAAATACCTGTCTTTCGATGATGCGTAATATTCGTAAACGATCGTTCCAGGTTCTGTTTTTTTTGACGTTCTCAACAAGTTTGTCTATTAGATCCTCGGCCTCTGCTTCTTTTCCTTCAACTACCATTAAATCAAGAAGAAATATCATCTGCCCGTCGTTCGGATCTGAGTGGTGACTACCAAGGACCGTAACAAGAAACGTACCGGAAACGATTATTGAGCTGACTAATCTAAACAATCTTACGCCATCATTTTTTCTCATTGTGTTTTATCTGAAACACATATTAACGTAATTGGCGTAGTTATCTGTACATTTTCTGCATACAGCTTTAGGATTTTGACAGCTGCCCCAGAAAAAAATTGTCGTCCTAAGGACTGCTGAGGCAGGAAGCTACCCCTATCCCGGTCTCTGCCGAGCAAAGGCTAGCACAACTACAAGAAGGGTCGCTATACCTTTCGGATCCCGGCATCAAACCGTATTACCTGAGCGACCAGAAGGAGACGCAAGATTGCTTCTCTCCCAGATCGACCTCAAAACGGACGAAATTCTGATCCCCATTTGTCACGTAATCCGCGAAAAAGACTTTCATTTTGCTACCATCGCGAGTGAAGGTCCCCATGTGTGGCGTACTTACAATACCACCTTCTTCCAGAATAGCTTCAGCAGTTCCAATTACTGTCCCGCCTAAACGCTCCCCACAATCCCCACGGGCCATGTGTTTATACTCATGCGTCAAAGTAACAAAGCCATAGCCCTCTACCTTTCCCTCCATGTAAACTGTCATAGTGTCCTCTTTCTGGCCTATGGCAGTTATTGTAAAAGTTCCTTTTCCGTCAGGATTGCTTAAGTCTAAGTTCATAACGTGCATAAAATATCTCATCCATTGCAAGTCAAGTACTGCGAGGCGTCGCTTGTAACAAGAATGAGACAGATTTATAAGTGACTCTAAAACAAAGTTAAAAGTGGAACCTGCTCTGGACTCTCTCCCAAAGCTGAAAATTGGATACAAAAAATAAGGAATACTATCAAACGAGGAAGCATGTATTACTCACCCATCGGCTTGGGGTTGGCCTCTACCATCTCGCGGGCCATTTTCTATGTTTGGCGATTTGATCGGAGGTCATTTCTTTGAATATCAACTAAATGTTAGCTTCGAGCCTGCAAAGAATAAATATCGTGCGATAAGCCGAGTGATTCTTCAATCTCCGGTATACGCTTAGCCATTGCCTCTTCCATTCTAGTCTCATCGGTGACAGTGAATTTAAGCATTGCCGTGTGTTCATCAACCTTCCCTACAATGTCGTCTTCCATAAATTCAGATCTTAAATCCGCGTCACCATCGTAAATAGCACGCCATTCATCATAGCTTACGTTTTTAAACCTAGCCACCATCAATATCTCTTTACTCATAGTATCGCATAAAAAAATTATGACGGTGGTTTGTCAAACTTTTGAAAGGCCAATTCTTTCACCTCTTCAAAGGTTTTGGCCCAAATTAAGTACGAAATCGAGCAAACGACAAAAGCCGCTAGGCAAAGTTCTAATGGGGTGGATTTGGCAAACATTACGCTTATGGTGCACTAACCTCGCACAATCTGACAAAGGCGAACGGTGTGAAGGCTTTATTAGAAAACCCTATCCCAGTCTGCGCCTAGCAAAGGCTAGAGCCGCTACACCCACTCCTAGAAGAGCTGCTGTGGACCCTGTGTCGGGGACCGCGGACAATGATGCAGAGCCGAGGTCGGGGACCGCGGACAATGATGCAGAGCCGAGGTCGGGGACCGCGGACAATGATGCAGAGCCGAGGAAAGTGCCGGAGTTACCGGGGGCGTCACCCTCGAGAACAAAAGCCTGTCCCCAATAAAAATTGAGGGAAGTGACTGCACTCGGATCAAAAGCTGTGCTTGACCAACTACCAGTCAAAGTCCCGCTCAAAGCACTGCCAACAGTCAACACCTCCTCAAAGCCGATGTAGATAAAATTAGCTTCTTCTTCAACAACCAAATTAAAACCCTGTATAATCTGAGAGCCAGAGAAACTAAACGAGCTAGCCGCCGTACCAACAGAACCGATCACAAAACCGGGGTTAGCCGCGTAGTTAGGATTAGTGATATGAATAAGTTTTCGACTTTGGTAAGGTAGAGTATCCGGTACATTCCCCGATATAACCACCGAGAAACTCGTATCGGTTAACTGCAAGTTGGTGAAAGACACAGCCGATGCCGAAGCAGGGAACAGTGCTAAAAGAAGACTGATTTTGAGTAGATTAGCGGAGGGCTTAACCGCATCGGAATAAAGCTAGGGCCAGGGCCATGTAAAGCAAAACTCACCCTGATCGTGCTATCAGGGTTCCTTGCAAAAAAGGGCAGGGGTATCGGAGTCACTTAGCTCTTCCTCTTAATGCGGCTTATTCTTATTTATTGCCGCATTATGAAAACAAACACCTTTATCACACTAAGTACAGCAACTGCCAATGTCGGGGTCCTTGTAGGACTGGTCTTCCTGATCTTTGAAATTAAACAGAATTCAGCAATCGCTCTTTCACAGATTAGGCAAGAGAGGACGCTTAGTATAATTCAACAGTATACATCTTTTGCTCAAGACAAAGAGTTTGCTGAATTGAAAACTCGGGCCATCTGGAATGGCGACTTTGATTCGGTGACAACGGTAGAGTGGAATCAGATAAGAGACTATGAATTGGCTAGAAGTGCTAGACTCGAGGATGTATTCTTTCAATACAATCAGGGGCTGATTGATGAGAATATGTACAAATTTGCCCTCGCGATGGGGGCGAGTAGGCTAGGTCTTTGGAAGTGGCTGAATGTTGGAGAGCCTAATCCTGAGTTTGCTGTGGCTGTCGCTAACTTTATGGAAGATGAAAACTATAAGCCAACTTTGTTAGCTACCAGCTTTGAAGAATGGTCAAAAGATAAGGAACAGCCAAACAAAGGCCTTGGATCACCCTTCGTTTTCAACTAACTTTAATGTTTCTTCCCAATAGATTTGTGCTTGGCGGGTGCCTCCATTAATGCCGGAGGCATTATGAAATCCAACACAGTCCAAACTCTCACTACAGTACTTAGTAACGTCGCCGTTTCAGCTGGCCTAGTCTTCCTGATATTTGAGCTAAGACAGAACTCTGCTATTGCTTTGTCTCAGGTCCGGCAGGAAAGGTCATTGAGCATTATTCAGGAATATTCCAACTACGCTCAGGATAATGAATTTTCCAATCTCGTTGCCCGTGCGATTAGAGGCACCAACTTTGACTCCGTTTCTGACGATGAGTGGCATCAAATATGGGGCTATGAATCAGCTCGGATGACACGTTTAGAGGATGTTTATTT
The DNA here is from genome assembly GCF_014529625.1 of Candidatus Pelagisphaera phototrophica. Taxonomy (GTDB): domain Bacteria; phylum Verrucomicrobiota; class Verrucomicrobiia; order Opitutales; family Opitutaceae; genus Pelagisphaera; species Pelagisphaera phototrophica. The sequence continues at coordinate 2,735,988 of NZ_CP076039.1, read as the reverse complement.
CCAGCACAAAGAGGGCCTGATTGACGATAGTATACACAACTTTAGCCTTAAAATGGGAGCTTCTAAACTTCCTCTTTGGAAGTGGCTTAGAGTCGTATCTGTAAATCCAGAATACAATGCCGCCGTGGAAGCTTTTGCGAATAGCCCCGATTATCAGCCTACAAAGTACGAGATTGAGTTTTCTGCATGGGCAAAGAAAAACGAGTATTCAATAGGTGGTGTGGGAGTTCAAACGTTCTAATAAGCCTTGTTCATACTCTTCCAGCATCTTCAGAAGCCAATTTCATTTTTAACCAAAAACAGGCCATTTTATCCACAAAGTAGCCAAAAAACGCCAATTTAGCTCATTTTATGCAATATTTGGCTCATTTAAGGCCTATCAAGGAATGGATGGTGATTATGATAATTTTAATGTTGAAGTAAGCTTTAATCACTAGTGAATCAGTACTAAAAATTTGGCGTAATTTTTCTTATCTTCTCTCACTCACCATTAATAGAGATGAGCTTTAAGATTCAGTCCGGTTGTACCCAGTTTTTTTATTTTTTCCAGAGGGAGTTTGTCCTACTGTTTGAATTGTATTGGTTCTTATTAAAAATATAGTCTTTGCTATGCCAGGTAGTACATTGACTTCTGTTTACAATAAAATAAATTGGATTATAATCCTTAGCGCTATCACTATCATGATAAGTTTTAAGCATGGTACCTAAATCATCATAACTCAGCCGAAATCTATCAACGAATTCAGCCCAGGTTTCATGTCCAATATTAATTTTATTTAAGAGATAAAAGTATTTTTGAGGAAAGAGCATCATCACATCACTCACTCTTGGATGTCCCTTTTCCACACTGTCTTTTTTCCAGCAAACACATGGAAATTGAATTGTTTTTGAAAACGGGTCAAACAGATCAAAAAATTTGGGTTTTAAAAATAAATCGACTCTTAGATAGAAAATACATTCATATTTATTAAATCCTTTTTTTATTGAATTACACCACAAACTCCTCAAGCCGTTGGTATCTCTAAATAGGATATCTTTTAAAGAGTTACGAAAAATATTTGTTAACCCAATAGGCTTTTCAAGCATATTAGTTTTTATTAAATGATCTTGATAAACCTCAACTAGATTTTCTGTGAATTTTGTTTGATATGTTGACAACGATATATCTATATTAACCACATTATTTTTTATTATAAGGTGATTAATTAAATTTATATGTGAATTAGAAGCTTTGATTTGCTCTGTGTATGAGGAATCCGACCCTACAATTCTAGATCCTTGCCCACCTTTCCTAAAACTTTCTCCTATTATGACAAATAAAATATTCATACTAAACTTATTTTTACCTATATAACTCAAAAGTAATAAACCAATATTTCATGTCTTTTGTCAAAAAATATAATTGGGAACAGCCTACTAAATTAAAAAATAATTTTTATAAGTTCTATTTTTATGACCAATTTTTATTTTCTATAAAGAATATTTTTAGCTATATTTTAATGCTAAAATGCATGAACTTTAATAGAGAATGAAAATGGCTAAATTCTCGATCTAACATAGATGGCGTTTTAATCCATAGTAAAGTTTTCCATTTTTGTGCACTTAAACTTGCTCTTGGACATCAAGTATTCTTAGCTTTAGGGTTTGTGCCGTCAGGCTCTCTGTGTTTTCCGCTGTCATCTCATGAATTTCTTGTACACTGCTCTGCTTATTTCCGTTCTGTTAGTCGGCTGCAAACCCACGACCGACCAACCCTATCTCACCACGCAAACGCCGCTAACATTGGTCAGTTCCAATGACGGGGAATTCAATCAGATGTTTCAGCTGACCGAAGATCAGACGACGGATTGGGAGTTGAAAACAAAAGACTCGCTCACTGTCGTCCACCTCGGCCCAGATCATCCTCCAATCATCAAGACGGTTTACGACACAGTACCCTCTTCGATCGCCGGGACTCCAACGATGGCCATGTCCAGTGACGGTCGCTACGCCATCATTGTTAATCACAGTTTTCGGCTTGGAAAAATGGGGGATTTGCAATTACCGGATGGACCGCAGAGGAATGCCGACTTGACGCCGGAATTGCTCAAAGAGAAAGAGATGACAGCGCAACTCGTCAACATGTTGTCCCTAATCGATCTCTCAACCAAGGACTTCCGGGTCGTCGATCGCGTTTTGTTAGAGGATCGTGCGTGTAATGTCATGGCTCATCCAGATGGCCAACGATTCATTACAGGTGGAGACAAGAATTTCTACATCCACAAAATTGACAATGGCAGGTTGGTTCAACTCAGCCAAAACCCTCAACCGTACGGGTTGGGTACTTTCTGGATTCACCCGAAGGGAAATCGACTAATCACGACCCAGGGCGTACCCGGCGAGTCTGCGACTGTTCAATGGTATTCCATACGAGGCAATAAGATCGAACATTTAAGCGAGGTAACAGTGGCTCCCGGAGTCCCCTCAAAGATAACGGAAGCCTCATTCATTCTTCGGGTCAGTCCCGACGGCACCATTGCACTAATCTGCCAGCGATCTCTTGGAAACGGCATCGACTACTCTGACATCTTAATCGCTGATCTGACCTTGGAAAAACCTGTCATCAATGCGGTGGTTAAACAAGTCTCTGATGGCTCTGAGAGCTTTGCCTTTCACCCCAACAGTAAGATGGCAGTGGCTACCGCGTTGAACCGGGATCATAACTGCATTGTTGTCCTCGACATCGCCTCCAGCCCGCCACGGCTACTTTACACACTCGACGCCAAGGGAATGAGTCAGGGTATTGAGTTCACGCCCGAAGGCGACAAACTTTTCGTCGGCTCCCCAATTGCCGGCCGTATCGAGGTATTCGACGTGGTCGGAGACTACGAACTTCGCAAAAACCCGAAGTTCATCAACGTCGGATTCGGCCACAATAGCCTCACCATCGGACCACGTTATTTGCCCGCGAAAGCTGAATCCAAATGAAACATTATCGATTACCAGTCATCTTCGCCTTGCTGATATTGGCCTGCGTATTGAAACTGGTAGAACTCCAAAGCCGCTAATGGAGAGAAGCCCTCGGCTTCTCGGAATTTAGAGAGCTGACTGGTTATGTCTTTGCTACCTTACAACTCTAAATTTTTGTACCATATTAACCAGGATATCTCCAACATAAATATTTCCCTCCTGATCCACGCAAATATCATGATACCTCGCAATTGGGCCTGTGTAGTTGCTAGTTCTACCGAATTGTACTTGTAGGTTCAAATCCAAATCGAACCGAAAGATATCCGACCCTTTGATGACTCCATCCTCCCTTTCGTAATCTATTCCAAACAGTTGCTCTCGATTGTGGTCGATCGTCACTGAATAAAATTGGTCAGTTGACCTGTTTTGCCAGGTCGTCAAAAAATTCCCCTCTGCATCAAATTTTTGTATTCGATTGTTCTCTCTATCAGCGACGTATACGTTACCGTCAGTATCTAGGTCTATGCCGTGTGGGAGGTGAAATTCCCCTTTTTCTTGACCTTTTGATCCCCATTCAAACAGGTATGTGCCTTTGGATGAGAATTTAAGAACTCTGCTATTTCCATAGCCATCACTTACGTAAAATGAACCATCGGATGTGACAGCTACATCGGTCGGGAGGTTAAAATGCGTTTGGTCATTTCCGGGGAATTTGGCTTCGCCTAAAGCCATCAGTAGCTCTCCTCTTGAATTGAATTTGAAAATTTGGTGTAAACCGACATCTGTAACCCATAGATTGTCTTCTTTATCGATCGCTAATCCATGGGGCATGATGAAAATATTGGCACCCCAACTCGCTGCTATTTCTCCACTGTTCTTGTCAATTTTAGTGATAGTGTTTTCTACAATCTTTGTTTCATGCATGGGTATACCTATGGGCCAAACTCTACTCCCTCTGTGAAAAATCCACAGGTTACCAGCTGAGTCTATATCTAAACCGGTTACATTTCCAAATGAATGGCCATCAGGCAGTTTTGGCCATCCTTCTACTAGCTCATAAGCAGCTAATCCGGTAGATGATAGCTCTATTTCTTTGTTTTGAAAATTTCCACATCCAACCAGACAACAGAATAGCGGGAGAGAACAGAAGTTTGATACTCTACGATACATGAATTCTTTTAGATACATAACGATCGAGTTTAAAGCCTAGAATTTTTCAACCCTTCGAATTCGAAGAGCTTACCGTTGGCCTGACCACTGGAGAGAAGGAAGAGCTCTCGAAATCCTCAGCAAAAGATGACCGTCCTCCTGAAGGCACCCGAACGGATCGCCGCCGTGTGCCAGAACATCGCCCAGCACTTCCAGGAAAAAGTCCAGCCGCAGGGGTTTGGAGCCCAAGTGGTCACGATCGATCGCGAGAGCTGCGTGCTCTACAAACAGGAACTCGACAAGCACCTACCCCCGGAAGCCTCTGACATCGTCATGTTGATAAACAGCGGCGAGACCGAGTACGCGGACTACCGACGCGACCGTGATGCCGAAGAGAAGCTGCTCGACCGCTTCCGATTTCCGGACGATCCGCTCAAAGATCATTATCGTCACTGCGAAGCTTCTCACCGGCTTTGATGCCCGATCCTCCCTCGCCATGAAGTTGTTCGACTGTTTCTCCGCCTGGAAAATCTAAGCCGATGCAAGCTCCTGCGGTGTAACAGGCTGACAGGGCTTCTTGTGAAGCTCTTTCAAAACGCTCCGTACGGGAAGAACAGCCGCTCTTCTTGGAGCTGGGGTAGTTGTGCTAGCCAATATAAGAAAAAGTTTGCGTCAATTGCCACCCCTGAACAAACAGCATAGGTATGAGCAATTGTTACGTAGCGGCCACTCTCGTTATTTTCTCGGCATGCAATGCCTTCTCAAATGAGCAGATATCCGCAAATTTTGTGAGAGAGGCAAACCCCATGGTTTTAACGCAGATCGTAAAATTGTCAGTCGATGGCAAAATGGTTGGGAAAATTAGCCACGGAGGGAACAAGGAACTAGAATTAAAAGCGGGTAAGCATAAATTCGAAACAAAAGTAGGGCTGAGTCTTGGAGTGCCGAATGTAACGGGATTCAACGGCGCAAAGAAGTTTAGCGCGGTATACGACCTGCGAGACTCCGAGCATTTCTTTAAAATTGTTTTCAAACCGGCGTTGATGGGCGGGAGGCACGAAATCATTGAGGTCGACAAGAAGGAATTTTTGGAAATGGGTAAGAGAAAGAAAAAGGAACCTGTGGATTAAAACTTAAGGTTTTAGCTGTAGTACGTCAATTGAAGCACATGGGCGACATTCTTTTCTGGGGCAGTTGATGGATTCTAACCCAATTCTTCGGTTCATCAAATCGTAGGAATAGGCCGGTCCAACCTGGAGTAGGGCTCTTCGTTTCTTTACTAGATCATCTATGTTGAAAATTTCTCTGTCGTCTGTCGTATCGAAGAACTCCGTGTAGTTGTTGGCGTATCTAAAATTCGCTTATCCGGCTTCAGCCATAAATCTAACTTCAATTTCAGTTAGGGTTGTCCCGAGTAGCGGTGTTGCGATCTTAGGCTTTTCGAGTGTTAGCTTCTCTTCCGGCTTTTCAGGAATTGGCTCTATCACGGTCGGAGGGTCCTCTTGGTAAGTTTCAATGCTTTTGGATGGATGTGTGGGAATCCATAAACCGGATATAAATTTTAGAATGGGAAAGAAGTTAAAAATGCCAGTAGTTACCAGCGTGCACTAACCTGATTTTGCTGAAGCATGCGCTTGTACGTTCAAACCGCTCAGAGACAGTGCTCATATTTTGGGGGGGTTGAAGTTAAAGACTACACGCGTAGCATATGGAAATTTTGGCAAAGCAGTAATCCTACTGCTGTAGGATTAATTAATTGAGGAGACCAAAAAATGGGTAGCCCTTCAGGCTACCCGTAAAATTTTAAGTCAGTTCTTTATAGTTCTACGGATTGAAATCCATACGCTGAGTCACGCGGACAGCGACCGGTTTACCGCCTTTTTGGGCAGGGGACCATTTGGATCTCATGATCGACTCGATTGCGGGTTGATTAAACTCGCGGTGAGAGGACTTCATTACCCTTGGTCGGAGGACTTTACCTGAATCATCGATGACCCACTCAAGCTGTACCCAGCCGCCGATTTTCGCCTGTTTCAAGGAGTAAGGATAGTTGGGGTCGACTTGGAATAGGGCCCTCGGAAGTTTGTCTACATCTCGGAGGTCGAAAATTTCCATATCGCCCAAGGCGTCCATGCCGGCATCGAAATCGCCGAATCCGAAGTCACCCATAGCATTTCCTGAACCTGGGTTCAATGCCATTTCCAGCTGGCTGAGCGTCATCGGTGGAGGAGGCTCTTCAACTTCCGGCTTTTCGAGCTCTTTTTCCTCTTCAGGGGGAGGGGGGAGGTCTTCAGGCGGCGGCGGCGGCGGCGCTTCGCTAGCGTCGCTTGTTGCCACTTGTTTTGTATCCATGTTTATTTGCCCAAGAATGTGCATCATCGGGAGAACAAAAAAGATAAGCGCTGTGAATAAGAGTCCAAGTATCAGATTCGCGAAAGGGTTTCCGTCTTGGTTGGATGATTGGTAATTGGTGCTCATAACGAGAAATTGGGTATTGGCCTCGGTTAACCGGTTGCTTTGTGGCTAAATTGTTGCAGAGTAATACTCTCTAGGCGAACGAGGAAGCTTTGATAATCGATGACTTTCTGTCTTAGGAAGTAGATAACGAAATATCCGGGAATCGCAAGGCAGAGACCCATTTGAGTCGTGATCAGGGCTTCGTGAATACCGCTTGCCACAATATTGGTGGTGCTTTCTGAGCCCCCGAGTGAAATCCCGTAGAATGTCGTTAACATCCCTAGAACCGTTCCCAGCAAACCCATGAGCGGGGCCGCGTTAACCAAAATCGTCAGCATTGTGATATTCTGGTTTAGACGCGGCATTTCGGCCGTTCGGATTTCGGAAAAACGACTTTGGATATCATTCAAATTTTCCACGCCATCTTGGGAGTATCGAATGATCTCGCCGACTTGGCCCTCGGCTTTATCTGAGTCTTGCACCCATTGTTCACAATCCTCGATAGATACCTTGCCAAAGTGGCCTCTCAAAAAGAAAAGAAATAACCGGGCAGCTACGTAAAAGGCTAAGAGTCCCAATATGAAAAGAGGGATCATAATCCAGCCACCGGAGGACAGAATTTCTATCGCTTGATCGAGATAAGGTTTATCTTTCATTGAGGTAAAAAAAGTAGGTTGTTGCTTGCAAGATCTAACTTGAATTCCGAGCTTCGAATCGCCTTTTCAATACGATGCCAAAGAATGAAGGTAAAAATAGGCTTTCGCTTATCGAGTCAAGCGTATCCCCATGAATTAATACGAGGAGTTTTGGGAAAGGGGAACAAGGCGAACGTCTGAAAACGAGGGTCTACTACAGCTGTAGGAATTATCAACGCCATTTTCAGTGAATTCAAGAAGCGGTTGGTGCTCAGCGTGCCTAGGAGGATGGTGCTTAAACTCCGAAGTGGTCTACTGTCGCCGGTATCAGTTGGAATCAGGCTGATTGTATCGTGCTGGCAGCTCGATAATGCCCATTTCGTAAGCGCAGCGCGTTAGTTCCACGGAGCTGCGGGTATCGAGCTTTTTCATGAGATTGGCTCTGTGGGCTTCGATCGTCTTGACGCTTACTTCAAGTTTTTTAGCGATTTGCTTGGTGCTAAAGCCTTCGGCCACGGCTTGGAGGACTTCTCGCTCACGATTGGAAAGTCGGCCTTTCTTCTTGCCTGAGCTTGTTCGAGACAAATGGGACTCGCGCAGAAGACTCGCTGCGATTGGGCAAAGGTAACCGCTTCCTTTGATTACTTCGCTTATTCCTTCTTTAAGTTTGGAGACGGATGAACTCTTTGCGATGACACCGTGACATCCTAGTTCCAGGACCTCGCGGATCGAATCCGGTGTGAAATTGGCTGAAATGGCGATGAACCTAGTTTTTGGATTTTTTTTTCCAAACAGGCGCAGTATTTCGATACCGTTTAGACTGGGGAGAAATAGGTCAAAAATAACGAGTTCGGGTTTTTCATCTTCACAAAGCTTGAGACCTTCTCTTCCGTCGAGGGCTTCCCCGACCACGGAGATGCCGGGGATGCTCTGGGCCATGCTGGTGATTAGGTCCCGCAGCATTAGCTGGTCCTCAATCACAACGATTTTCGTTTGGGTCGTATTCATATTTCGGCAAAGGAACGCCACTTGCTCGACTTAGAGACGGGTGATTTCGTTACCGTCGATTAATTAAGCATGAAGATTAAACGAGCCCATTAACATTAACAAGGTGAATTTCGTCGGCATCGTTGCCTAGACGAAAGGGAAATTCGAATAAGGAGTATTAATAATATTAGTTCGTTCAATTGTTTCCTGTAGCAACCTTTTTGGCGAAAATCAGAAAGTATCAATTGTTCAGGAAGGGTTCTACTTTAGTTTTGAACGAAGGCAGGCGTCTGGTTTCCGCCGTCTTAAAACAACGAGTATTTCGAGTCATTGACGGTTTATTTACTGAGGGATGTTCTCTAAGGGTAAAAAAATCAGCTTTTCGCTAATATGAGGCTGTTTAGGTTTGCTTCAAGGGGATATGGGGGTATCCAGATAGTCCTATGGCTAAGAGTACATCAAATAAAAAGCCCAATGCGGCATTCATGAAACCCGTTACTCCAGATGCGGCTCTCGCAGCAGTTGTTGGTGCAGCGCCACTTCCTCGTACTGAATTAACAAAAAAGCTCTGGGAATACATCAAGTCGAACGATTTGCAGAACCCCTCGAATCGCCGAGAAATCATCGCCGACGCTAAATTGAAGGATGTATTCGACGGTAAGGACAAGGTTTCTATGTTCGAGATGACGAAACTCGTCTCTGGGCACGTATCCAGCTAGCTGGTTATACGGTTCGTAATTTAATGAGCCCAAAGCCGCGAGGCTTTGGGCTTTTTTGTATTCAACGACAACTTTCAGTTAAGAGTTCATTCTAGTCTCTGTGAGTATTAGGCTCACTGACGCTGCTCTCTGTTGAACAGGGTGCGATGATCTCAGCAACAACGGGAAGATGATCGGAGGCAAAGCTCTTAATAACGTTGGCTTGCCTGACTACAAATGGTTTTGGCACGAGAATGAAATCCAAGCCTCTTGAAGGGAAGTGAGTTGGAAACGTACGCTTGTTCTGAGGGTGATATGTGTAGCGTGCGTGCTCGGCAGAGCGTATCAGGAACTGCCTTACCGCATCGCTAAATCGCTTTGATCCTGTATTGAAATCACCGCAAGTTATAGGGGGGAACGTAGTGCTTGACTTTGTTAAAGTCCCGATTCTCTCGAGAACGGGATCAATCTGAGCCATTCGGCTTCGTCGAGACCTGAAATCGAGATGGAGGTTGATAATCTCTAGTGGTATTGAATCGATTTGAATCGAAACCTCCATGAAGCCTTTTTCGCCGATACTCTTTTTACCGAAAGGGGTTACTCTACAATTGGAAATTGGATGCTTTGAAAGAAACGCATTTCCATAGCAAAGCGCTTTTCTTCCTAAACGTGTATTGTGGATACCGTGCTCGGAGTAGGGGTATTCGGTTTCCTCCTGGATATGCTTGAGAAGGTCTATGTGCCGGTTCCAGTGTGATGATTGATCGACTTCTTGAAATGCGACAATATCGGGGGATCGCTTTTTTACAATGGCAGCGATTCGTTCCAAGTTCTTTCTTATTCCATTGGAGCTGTGAAAGCCTTGGTAAAGCGAAAGGCCGCGCCCATGGGCAATGTTGAAACTCATCAGACTGAACTTAATTTCGCTTCGGGAAACGCTGTGCATCTAAAATATAGGTAAGCAAAATGCTAGATCGCCGAGAAGGTTAAAAACCATAAACTTACGATTCAAAAGCTTCTAATGTCCCAGGTCCATTTTCCTTCAGTCGAGATGCTTAGCCAAGCGAAAGAGGAAACGGAGTTGTCTTTCGGTTCGGTAATGGCTCCCGGATTTAGGGACAGACCACCTGCTAGATGCTCCTTTATCGGGTAGTGCATGTGGCCGATTAGGAGGGTCTTTAAAGTCGGGTCTACGCTACGGGGAGTCAAATATTGAAGTTGAAAACGGAGCCCATTTCGTTCGAGAAGAAGGCGGTCTTCCCATTGGAAGTAGGGGCATTAATTCGCAATATAGCGGTGAGAACAGAGGACAACGTATTCAGAACATTGGACATTACACCAGAAAAACTAAAGCAAGTTAAGGCCAGGAGGATTGCATTAAAGTAGTCATCTCAGATTATCTTGTATGATATTTTTCATTCTTTTTGTGATTTTATGTTTCATCTGTATCCAAATAAGATGTGAATAGTCCCAATAAGAGCGAAAGGTGGATTTTGACTTTTTCCCATATTTACCCATTGCCTGACTCTCCTTGGATTCAAAACCTGCAGGGTATATGAAATCAATAATACCACGCTTATCATTGTATATCGCTGATATCAACTTCTGCGGCAATGCTAACGACATTTTGAAATCATGATAAACATCTTTGTACCACTTGGCGTCTGCCATATTAGCGACTTTTGAAGTGATAGGCACTTTTGTGATTATGGTCAGAATGGATTCAAAGTTCCTGATCAATTCATGGAACTCTATCAGATGCAATGTAATGCTTTCGGTTTCGCACAGGAATAGCTTTTTAGTTTCATCAATCGATTTAAAGTCACGGAGGCTAATCCCCAGCTCCTGGCAAATTTCATGTATAGACTCCCTATATCCCATCAATGTTTTTGTAGCCAACTCAATATGGAACTTCCGTTGTAGTTGTTTGAATGAGTATTTATAAATGATGGTTTCTGTTGGGTCTTTTACCTTATCTAACCTGATTGGTTCGCTACCATATGCTTCAAAGAAAGAAGAAATTTGCCTTTCCATCGGCTCTCTGAAAACTGTCAGGATTTTCAGCTTACGGTTATTTTTTTTGACGTATTCCTCCACATATTTTTGAAAATCACCTTTTTTGAGTCCCAGGTTTTGCAGCTGATGAAGGTGTAGGCTTTTCAAATCATTGTGTTGCAATGTTTCAACAAGAGACTGGGTACCCGTTTTGTGAGCACTATAAACGAGGTAGTCAATCTCCATAAAATCATCCTCCAGTTTGTTAATTCGGTCTATAGAGTTCATAATTACATTATTAAGACTTCCTTTATTATCGAAGGATTATTGATAGGAAATTCAATTTTGGGTGACTGTTCCTAGATGGAGGATGGTGATGTCATTTGGCCTTGGCAAGTGGCAAAACGAGCCATTGGACTAACCTATGACTTCTCGGTCGCTTACCTATCCCACAAAATCCTTGATGAGGAGCGGATGCACGTAAGTTGCCTTAATAAAGCTTGGAATCGGCTCCTCTTATTTTGCCTCCATTGAGGCTGTTGAACAGGCGACTAGCACTGAGAATGAAAGAGCAAAGAGAGCTTTGAATGCGAAAACCACAAATGAATGAAAGGCAGTTTTGGATATTGTGCAAGAATCCCTGATAGCACGATTAGGGTGACAAAAGGGTGGAATATTGCTACTTTTGTTGCGAGAAATGAAGAATTTCTTTAAGCCTAGTAAACTATTTCTCGTTTTGGCACTGCTACCTGATTCTGCATCGGCAGTTCTGATTTTTAATATCGATACTTTCACTACTGATCAATTGACCATCAGTATTCCTGCAGGGTCCGCGACCCTTGATGCAACAGGGACGCCTCCACCCGCACGGGATGGATCCAGTGATTTTTACCTAATTGATCCTAATGGACTTAACTCCGACTGGGTAGTTGGCAATGGCAGCGGTACGGGCAGCGGAGAAATTGATGGAAAAGCCATCAATCATTTCCATTCTTTAAACAACGTGGATATCGATGGTACCTCTCATGACGTTTTAGTTTTTTTAACTGACGAAATTCTTTCAGCTGGAAATACTGTTACTTCTGCGATCTCAATTACATGGTCAGGAAGCAATGCATTTGACCCATCAGCGATTTCTTCGTTGTTGCTAACCTGGGGATATGACGGAATCAGTGAATCCTATCCTTATGGCGATCCTCAGGGTACGACATCGACATCAGCGGTCCCAGACACAGGTTCCACAGCAGCTCTTCTGGGAGTGAGTGTTGTGGCTCTCGCCTTTGCTAGACGGAGGCTGGGATAATAATAGCTTCAGAAGTCCTCAGCACGACAATTTTTTCTGGGGCTGTTTATCTATATAAATTGCGAAGCTTCCGCCCCCCCGCCCCCGTTGGTGCGCTTCAGCAAGATTAGCTGTTACAGAACACCAACATCAGAGTGCTGGCAGAATGCTTTTAGTGGCAGCGATACGACAGTTCGCATTTATTTCATTGCTTAAATATAACCAAAACTAATTTTAAATTCCCTAATAGCAGTATCTTAACTAATATATAAGGAGGATTTTATCTAATGTATTCAGATCATTGAGCGTCTCAGGTCTATAAACATCTCCAGGATACCAGTTTTCATCCGCTGTAGCTAGTGCCGGTGGAAGACGTTCAGGGACCTGATTGTGAGTATCGGATATAACCGCAATTTGTAGATCATACCGCTCAGAGTCTGCAGATTCATTACTCAAACTGAATTCCGTATCGGTCGAGGGATGCACCATCTAGCTCCCTAAGGTTGGAGTAGCCATTGAGAAGATCGATCTTCGCCTGGAGCTCGTCAACCTTGGACTCGTCCATCCTTTGTTGGGCTTCAAGAACCCGTCTTCCAGTGCTAAGGCCCGCGTCGAACTTAGCCTTCTCCATTTCGAATTCCTCAGCGCTTAAGTTTGTAGCTAATTCCTTAATACTAATTCCATCGATTGCTGTGGTTACGTTTCGAACTGCGATTCGAGTGTCCCGAAAAAGGCGTTGCTTCTCGCGAGAGGCGCGTGCGTCTTCCGTGTCCAGCTGTATTTGGGCTTTGATGTAATTGGCCTTTTTCTCATTTAAGCCCCAGGGAATGTCTAGGGATAGCGACCACTGCCAATTAAAGCTCTCCCTCTCGGTGACATCGTCGTAGGCCCCTTTGAGATTGCTTTCAAGTCCGGTTAGGGAATAGGCCCCGTTTAAGTTAAGGGAGGGAAGCCGATTTCTTTTGGCGCGTCTAAGTTCAACTTCCCTTTTGATTCTTTGGTTTAGAAGTGTGAGATAGCGAGGGGCATTATCAATGACCTTGGAGAATGTATTTTCCAAATCTGGGGCTAGAGGATTAGCAACGTCCGGTGCCTCTACGATGACTTCCTTGTTAATCAGTGAGTCCTCACCGAGGATGGTAAGCAAGTTGTCCCTAGCGTCCTCTAGCGACTTCTCGGCTCGCAACAGGCGATCGGTAGCATTGGCAACACCGACCTCCGCTTGCAGAACATCGAGACTGGTTGCGATTCCAGTTTCCATCTTCATCTTGTTTTCCCCTAAAAGGGTTTCAGCTAGTTCGAGGGCTGCCCGACGTACCTCCAGTTGCTCTTGTGCAAAAGCGAGTGAGTGATACGCGACTTCCGTGTCGTTGATAATTCTTAGAACGGTTGCTTGAAAGTCGTATTTTGATTGTTCAAGTGACAGAAGAGAAAGCCTTTTTCTCGCTTTGGCGACTGCCGGCCCATAGCCGCTGAGCAATGGCTGGCGAATACTGAGAGTAGTGCTCGCGTTGTAGCTTGGGTTGATCGTGCTATTGGTTGAATTAGAGAATCTTCGATTTAGTCGTGTGCTCAGCGAGAGCGTTCCTCCACTGATAAAATCTTTGGAGACGGTGGCTCGCGTGCTTTGGGCATTGGATTGAGGCTGGGCAGCACCGTCGAGTCTGTCGCCAGATCGAACTTGGGTATTAAAGCTATCGGAAGTGGTAATACCAAAGGAGGGCTCAAACTCGGCGTTGGCAATTTCTACGTCTTGTGCGGCTCTTCTAGTCGTGTTTTGGCTAATTCGAATATCAAAATTCTTGTTGAGGGCGATTTGGATGCACTCTTCGACTGTTAGCATTTCACCAATAGCTATGCCGGAACTGAACGAAATAGCTCCCATTAAGGCCGCGATCCTGAAAAATCGTCCCACGACCTTTTGATTAACAAAGTTGGAATGTATCATGTGTGCTCTTTGATTCCTGCAGAGGCTTCTGGTTTGGACTTGAGTATAAGACTGAAAACAGCGGTGAAGGCTAGTAGAACAATGACTACCCAGTATCCGTCAGCCACTCTTGTCGTTCCTGTAAATAGATTTGCAGCTTCAGTGGTCTGAAATATGTCCCCGATCCCTTTAATTGTGAAGACCCATCCAGTATGAAGGGCGACATTCGCCCACAGGTTGTTTGTGATTAAGAACGCTTGATGAAGAACAACGCCCACGAGGAAGATCGCAGCGAGGTAAGTAAAATCGAAATGTGTCACCAGCGCAGCTATTGTGCCAAACGCGATATTAAATCCGTCTGCAAATCCAATGTCAATTGGAGGCACCGATTCTAGTGAGGTGGACGAAGCCTTGAAATGAAGAATTGCGAAGAAAACCGAGGAGGCGAGTATGGCTGGAATGGGTTTCAGTGCGGTGTAGAACATTCTGAATACGAGTCCTCGAAATACGATTTCCTCGAACAGCCCAATAAGTACTCCGGCTAATATTGCATTGTCTAGATTGGATAGAAATCCTCCAAGTGCCAACTCTGGTTTCAGCTCAATCGCATTGAGCGTGTAGGTGCCTGCGTAGATGAGCAAAATCATGCAGAAACCATATATAAACCATTTTGATGCCGTGCTAGCGAATGGTTTGGTGAAGCCGACTGCTTTGAAAGAATTGATGCGGCATTGCCAGAACAAATAGGGGAGGAGGAATAATACGCAGAGCCATCGTGCTCGATCAAAATATCTTGGATACGGCTTGTTTGCCAAGTACCCGTTTGCCTCTGGGTCTAAATAATGAACAATGTGCCAAGCTAGAAGGCTGACAAATACTGCGGCTACAAGTGATCCGAGGTAGAGCAGCGCGAGTAGCCAGAGACCTTTAGGTGAGTATTCTCGTGCGGATAGCCCGTAGAGGGTGTGGCGCTCGTTGCGAATCATGGATGTATGTATGGGACGCTAAGCTCGTTGTAAGGGAAAGACACAACTTCTTATACACACGAATTGGGAGTAAGTTGCATCTTTGTTTCTCATTGTTTCTCGTATTCTCCTTTTCCAAGGCGCTTGTATACTTGAAACCCGGCTGACTTCGCTTCGGAAGCGGACGGTTTTCTCAGAACTTTAGCTTGGGGAGCGGATAGCTGAGGACATTTCTCGATTGCCTGCCCGCACTTCGGGCATTCGACCGGTTCGGGCGAGTCCTTGTCGGCTCGAATCTCGACCTCTCCGTGACAGAGCTTGCAGCGGCCAGAATTAGGTCTGAATCGCAGCAGCGGCATGATTTTGTGTATTGCTAGTTTGCAGTTGCGAGACCGCTTCGTACGAGCTCGTCATTCGTCAACTTACTAATGTATTGAGAAACCGAATACTGTGCATAGTTGCTCTTGAGTACTTCCATGCGAGTCGTATATTCTTCGTCGTCGCGTGTGATTTCAGGGATCTCTTTTTTAGTGACCTGGACGATGTACGCTTTGTCCTCACGGATGGTCACGTCGGAAACGCCATCCTTTTCCAGTTCCGAAGCTGAGAAAATTAGTCCAGCATCGAGACCTTCAACGGTGTCACGTCGTTTGAATTCGTTGTATTCTGAAACTTTAAGTCCTCTTGCCTCAGCTTCAGCTTTGAAGGAGTCCGCATCAACTGCCTTTAAGGCGTCAGCGAGTTCTTGCCCTTTGCTGGACCCGAGACGACGTGCCTCGTCCTCCGCATAGTTCTCTCGAACACGGGGCTCTACAGTTTTGAAATTCGGAACGAACTCTTCGTTTTCACTTTCAAGGTAGAGTACGAAAGTGGAATCTCCCTCAATCACAGGCTGGGAGTATATATGATTTTCAGTTAGCTGGAAGGACAGGGCGATCAGGTTTTGGCTCCAGTTCAATCCGATTGGAGTTTCGTTCCGCGCGAATGGTGTGGTTCGTTTTGTCTGGTAGCCTCGCTTCTCGATAAGCGACTCTATTCGGTCGATAGAAAGAGAGTCGGTAGTGCCCACGGCATTATCGGCTTCCACAAGGGCGAGGGCGAGATTCTCAGCCTTTGTTTGGCCGATTTTTTTGGCTTCCTCTAGCTTGAAATCGAACTCGACTTGGTCACGAGACTCTTCAAAGGTCGCTGGCTCAGTTATGGGTGCCGCAGGTTCAGCTTCGGGGTCTTCGCTTGGAGGAGCCTCGACCGTTTTTTTATATTTATAGCTATTGCGAGCAAAGTAGTCTTGAAGGCTCTCCTCGGTCACTTCCACTTCCGCGATATGATCAAGGGCTTCAAACTCGACAAATGAAATCGTGCGACGGGTGGGTGATGCGTAGCGAAAGCTGTTCTGGACGTAGAACGCTTCCAGCTTCTCCTCGGAATAGTCGATTTCAGGGGAGAAGTTAGCAAAGTCGTACTCGGCGACATTTACGGACCAGACGGTCTGGTCGAGGACGAGATCCTGAATGACTTCAGACTCTAAAACGAATCCTGGACTCGAAAGTCCATCGAATACCTTGTTCACGCGATAATCGTCGGCAATAATCAAAGAGAGAGCTCCTTCCGATATATTTCCTGAGGCCCGAATCTCGTCTCGAAACCGTACATATGCTTCGCGGCTGAAAGTCTGGTCGGGGCCTTGGAACATGCCGAGCTGTTGGATGTGCTCTGTTAATTGTTCGGAATTCGGACCGGGAATGTTATGAAGATCGGCCAAGTGTAGGGCTGCAGCCCGATTGAAAGCATACTGGGTGAGTTGGTCCTGATTCAGTGGCGCTCCTGTGAGCAAGGCACTGTAGTACGCTGCATTAAAAAACTCCTGCCTTTGTGAATCGGTTGAGAATTCGTTTCCAAAAAACTGGATATTCCGATCTTGGTTTCGTCCATCTCCGATTCCTGGCGCCGCCCCTATCGTAAAGACGAATGCGACAATTATTACTCCTAGAAGAACGATGAAGAGGACACGAAAGTGTTTCTGGAAATTGGTTTGGAGCCAAGAAATCATTTTAGTACGGCGTTAAAGGAACGGCTAAGTTAGGATTGGGCCTTCCTCTGTCAATGGACAAAACGCCAATGTTCCTACCGAAACGAACGCAGTACTTGATCTGATCTACAGGCTCCCTGCCTTTTTTAAGCGGAGAGCTTACTAGATGAAGTTGGAAGCGTTATCTGAATCAGCCGCCTGAGGCTTTTCAGAGGATGACTTTTCGAATTCGTTCGAGAGGTCGATTACGTCTTCCATCGTCAAATCGCCCAGAGCTGATTTACGAGCCTGTTCAAGCGAGTCGTGATAACGTTTTACGATAGGATCGTAGTCTTCGAAAAGATCCTCATCGGGCATATCTCCATGTTTCTTGAAACTGTTCCCAAAGTCACACAATTCAATCCTGTCCAATGGCTTGGCGGGTTGGTAGCGATAGTTTTGAAAAGGTTCGCCTGCTTCGGGTGGCATTGAGGAAACAAGTTTCAAGTCGTACAAGGGCATCAGACTAGCGTTTACGTACTGAAACGGGAGCTTCGAAATCTTTGTGAGTTCCCTGCCGCGCAGCGCGGGTTTGCAATCTCTAAAACGTCGGCAAACAATAGGAAAAAGCAGGATTGAAATACTTTCTTTGGAAGCGTAGTTCAAAGGTTCCCAGGCCATCTTGTTGCTTTTGAAATAGGCGTTCTGCACGGCGTAGGATACGCGTCCGCCGAGCAACATGAACAGTCAGAAATCGTACATCCCGAACATTGATACGGGAACGATCGCTAGTGATCCGTAAAGGCTGCGATCAAGGGAAACCCGATTCGAGAAGAATGCGAACGCCATGGCATTATTGCCGCCAATTAAAAAGAGGGCGCCGAAGGCTCCGATGAAACTCGCTCGTCAGGTCACGAGAGTATTGGGAATAAACCGGTAGAATGCGGCGAGCACTGCTGAAAGCATGAGGAAAGTGCCCGCTTTCGAGATCCAGCAAATGAGATTGAGGAGGCGTTCGCCGCCTGGAAGGGTGGATGCTAGGTCATTCCATTTTAGGGCCTGAGCGCCCAAAAGGGCGAGTCCTGTGGCCGCAACGACGGTCCCGAGAGTGATCACATTCCAGTAAAGCCCCACTCTCATAGTCCAGCTCCGCCCTCGCTTGACTCCCCAGATGTCGTTGAGAGCACCTTCGATTGAAGAGAATAGCTGAATGACGATTAGAATCAGCAGTATCATGCCGCCTATGCCCACCAATCCTGATTGGCTGGCTTCTACAAAACCCTGCAAGTACTCCTTGAGCTGAGCCCGGCTTCCTTTTTCCTCAGCCAAATCGTTAGATTGCTCTTCCAAACTGGCTATCTGGGGAGCAATGAAGCTCAATCCCCGGTAAATCTGGTTCACCACAATGTCCGAATCCGACTTTAGCAGGACAAACCCTGATACAAGAATCTTGATCGCGGACATCGGAATTAATCCGATCAGCGAGCTAAAGTTGAGTGCGGCGGCCCGGTTTAGCAGTCGATTTTCGGCGAGATCATTAAACGTGATCGTGCCGACTAGTAGTTTGGCATATATGAAACGCTCACCTCTGTGGGGGTCCGTAATCGCAATTTTTCACATTCCGTTGCGAATGTGTTCCTTGTGTTTTAACAGACGTTCAATGAGAGTGGTGGTGCGAACTGGTCAATTCACAACGGCCCGCTACTTGAAAAAGGGAAGAATTACGAGCGCGATATAACCCGCGAGACTCAGAATACCTGTGATGCAAAAGGGAATCACCTTTCGGGTGTTCAGCGTAGCGGTGCAAAAGTAGATGCTGACAGAAAGTACGACATTTGCTATAGCGAGCAACGGGTCGCCGCTCGTGAAAAACAGAATCGTAAGTGCTCCCAGTCCGATCGCTGCCCGAAAACGGACGAGCGGATAGATCTCGGTTACTTGAAGAAGCAGGACAATCCCTAGGAGCATATCTGCTATCCCAAAAAGGATGTAGGGGCTTCTTACCATTTGGATTGCGTTGGCCGTTTTCACCAGATCCCACTCGAGGAAGGCCATCGTGACGGCACTTCCCAGCACAAAAAGAGTTGTGAAGCGAAGGCCAAGAAAAGCTGATTGAGCCCGTTTTTCGACTGGGGACTTGCCGATTAGGTCATCGCCTTCGAGCCCCTCGGCTTGGGCCAGGATCCTTTGGACTGAAATGCCAGCTTTCTCAACTCCCAATTCAGAGCGCCTAGACTTTTTATCCGATGCTTTCTCCGCTTCGGTTTTCTCAGGCTCGTTTCGTAGGGTTAGCTTTGTTTTCTGAGGAAACAGGACGTCCATCAGTTCCCCGTTTTCCTCGATTGGAATCCACTCTTCCTTGTCGATGTCGTAGACGTAGGCTCTCTTGTCCAGTTTGCCCGCTTCGATTAAGGAAGTGATCTGGTTGAGGTTGTAGGGACCGCTAGCCTCTTCGTCACCTTCCTTCCTTACATAGTACTCGCACATCAATAGGAATTAAGGTGTATGAGTCGTGCGACTTGAGGGAAAAGTCAAGGACAGGGGGTGCGGGATTTCCTGCGAATGGAATAAGAGAGAGGCGGAATCGGCTTTTCCGGTTTAATTCGATTGTTTTTTACGAAAATCGAGGACGCTAAACCGGTTTAATTTGGTTTGGTCCTATTGGGATCCCAGGTCTACATGCGTTCGAGGGTCTTAATACCCAGAAGTGAAAGACCGATTTTTAAGGCAAGCAATGTACGTGAGCAGAGGATCAGGCGTCTTGCTTGGACCCCTTCTTCTTCCACAATCACTTTGTTCGCACTGTAAAATGCACTGAAGGTACCTGCCAGCTCGTGGAGGTAGAGGCATAGCATATGAGGACGAAGGGTTTCGATCGTCGTTTGGAGGGCACCAACAAATTCTACAATTTTTCGGGCCAGCGCAATCTCCTCATCGGTTTCGAATGTAGATGCTCGTTTTTCAAGACCATCCTTCTGGGGTCCGTCGAGCTTTCTAAAAATGCTTTGTATTCGTGCGGTCGCATACAGCAAGTAAGGAGCCGTATTGCCTTCAAAAGAAAGAAGCTTGTCCCATGAGAAAACGTAGTCGCTGGTCCGGTTAGGTGAAAGGTCGGCGTATTTTATGGCACCCACTCCAACGGTCTGGGCGATATGCTTGAGTTCAGCGTCGCTTAAATCCGGATTCTTTTCTTTGACGAGCGCGTAGGCCCTCTCGATCGCTTCGGCAATTAGATCCTTAAGACGAATGGGGTCGCCAGAACGGGATTTAATGGGCTTGCCATCTTTCCCCGTAATTTTCCCGAACATGACATGATTGAATATCGGACGTTCCCGCCCGGTCCGCTCGAACCACTTTGCTGTCGTTAGATCCAGTTGCTCGAAATGGTCTTTTTGACGATCATCTGTCACGATTACGATACGGGTCGCATTAAAGTGTTCGTGGCGATAGAGCATGGTAGCTAAATCAGTAGTAGCGTAGTTGCTCGCTCCATCGGATTTGCGTATAATAAAGGGCTGTTTCGCGTATCGCTTGTGCTCTGTGTGAAAAACGACCAGTGCGCCTTTGCTTTCTTCTGCCAGGCCTGAATCAGACAGCTCGTCGTAGACCTGTTGTACCTTGTCGCGGTAGAAACTTTCGCCCAGGTAGCAGTCGAAGGTTACATCGAGTTGTTCGTACACCTCATTGAGACCTGCGATGCTTAGCTCGTTTACTTTTTCCCACAAAGCCATCGCTCCGGGATCCTTGGCTTGAAGTTTTACGAGCTCCTCGCGGCATTCGTCGAGAACAGCCTCGTCCTCGCCGGCGAGCTCGCTTCCGAGCTTGTAGAGGCGTTCGAGCTCTCCGAGAGGATCTTCGGTCAGGGCACTCTCATCCAAGTGCCGTCTGTACGCGAAGAAGAGTTTTCCATACGGCGTTCCCCAATCGCCTATATGGTTGTCCCTGGTAACCTTGGCTCCGCAAAACTCCAGCAGGCGGCAGATCGCCTCTCCGATTACGACCGAGCGAATATGGCCAACATGCATTTGCTTGGCAGTGTTCGGTGATCCATAGTCCACTACCACGCGGTCACCAGAGTAGAAGCGGGAGGCGGATTCTTTAAAATCGGACTCAGTCGCGAATGCGGCCAACCAGTTGGAATAAAACTGGGGCTTGAACTTGAAATTGATGAAACCAGGTCCCGCGATGCTCAGGTCAGCCACCGAGGTCAGGGAGTTATCCTTTTCAAAGGCCGTGACCATTTTTTGAGCAACTTCGCGAGGATTCGTTTTCAGCCGTTTTGCGTAAGGCAGGGCGCCATTGACTTGAAAGTCGCCAAAACGGGGATCCGCAGGTCTAACGTCGGCGTTGAACATCGTCGTATCCAAACCTGCGGCACAAGCGGCGACATTGGCGCTGGATTCTAGTTTTTTTTCGACATCAAACCATTCGTGCATAAGAAGGCGGTTTAAAGCGGCGTTGCATTGCGCGAGCAAGCTCCGAATGGAGTCCTGAAGCAAAAGTGGTTTCCTTAGCTTGCCACCCTGAAAAGTGCCACTCGCCAATCAAAAGGTTTGTTTCAGCCAAATAGATAAGCGTTTACCCCTAGGAATTGGGCAAATTCGGGGTCTTGACACGTGTGGCATAATAACGGATTCGAAAATGGCTGGGGCTCAGGCGAAACGCACTTTGTGAAAAGTTTTATCCTCAAATTTGTCAGATTTGAAACCGTGTTGTGCGACTTGGAATGCCTGAGCAAATCTCCTGCAAGCCGTTGTCGTTCATTATTTTGATGTATTAACGACTATTTTACACGACTGATAATGGTTAGAAAGACCTTAAGCACCCGCAGATTCATCAAGCCGAGCTACGCTTACCTCATCGAGAAAAAGAGAGATGGTCAAGAGTACACCAAAGAGGAGATCAGGTACATGGTAGACTCCATTTTGGATGGAGAAATGCCTAACTATCAGATGGCCGCTTTGGCGATGGCGATTTTCTTTCAGGGAATGTCAGCCCAGGAAACGGCTGTCTTGACTGAGGAGATGATGCTTTCGGGAGAAGTCATCGATCTTTCGCATATCGCGAAGCCAAAGATCGACAAGTACTCGACTGGTGGCGTTGGTGATAAAACGTCTCTTGTTTTAGTGCCTCTTGCGGTTGCTAGCGGCATCGTGATTCCAATGATGGGGAGTGTTGACCAGGATTTCGCCGTGAGCGCTTTAGACAAGCTCAGCGCTATTCCTGGTTTTAATCCGGAAATGGAGATCGGGCCGTTTATTCAGCAGCTAGAGCGAATTGGTGGGGCGATGGTTCGCCAGAGTAAGGAGTTGGCTCCTGCAGATGCGATACTCTATGAGCTACGTAAAAAGACCGCTACCATTCCAAGTCTCCCTTTAATTACGGGAAGTGTTCTTTCCAAAAAGTTGGCAGAAGGCTCTGAAGGACTAGTGATCGATGTAAAATGGGGGAACGGATCTTTTATTCGCGATCTGGAACAAGCCAAGCAGCTCGCTCGTTCCATGACTCGTGTGGGTCGCTCCATGAAGCGTCGCTGTGTAGCTCTCGTTACCGATATGAACCAACCACTTGGCGATACTGTCGGAACCGCTCTGGAACTAAAGGAAGCGATTCAGCTATTAAATGGGGAAGGTCCCGAAGATTTGCAGGAACTCGTCTTGAAGCTCGGTATGGAGATTGTCCGCCTCGCAGGGGTTGCTGGATCGACGCTATCTGCAAAGCAAACGGTACAACGCCACATTGAAGACGGAACAGCTTTAGCGAAGCTCAAGGAGATCGTCGCGGCCCAAGGCGGTGATACCAGTTACATCGATGATCCTGAGAAGTTTCCAACTGCCCAACACATTCGAAAACTACCGGCTCCAAAGCGCGGATACGTTCACACCATCAACGCATCGCAGATCGCCAAGGGGGTCCACCTTCTTGGGGCTGGAGCGGATGAAGATGGAAAGATCGATTTTGCGGTCGGTGTATCGGAAATCAGAAAGGTGGGTACCCAGGTTAAGCAGGGCGAGCCACTGATGATGATTCACTACAATGACGAGGCGAAACTTGAACAGGCGCTAGAGTATTTCAAAGCGGCGTATCGACTCGCTCCCAAACGACCTACGCCACCGCCTCTCATTGTAGAGCGTGTTGCTTAAGAATCATGTCGTAGGTCTTATCGGACTGATAAAACCTGCGATCTATTAAAAAACGCCTCAAGCATGTGGAGACGTTCGTATCATTAAGGGATTAGTATTAAGCTGGGCCTTCAGCTTCTTCCGGAGTAGCTTTTGTCGCTTGTATTTACCTTGATGACTTCTCCCTCTTTGATGAAAAGGGGGACTTGGATTGTGAGCTTTGTCTCAAGCAAAGCCGGCTTTTGTACGTTGCTGGCAGTGTCGCCGCGAATGCCTTCGGGAGATTCGATTACTTTTAGTTCTACGGTAGAGGGCAGTACTAGCTGAACTGGGTTCCCGTCAACAAAGAGAATTTCGTATTCGGTATTCGGAACGAGAAAATTGACCGCATCCTCAAGGATATCGGGATCCAGCTCTATCGAATCATAGGTTTCGAGGTCCATGAATGAATAGACGCCTCGATCTTCGTAGCTGAATTCCAGATTCTTACGCTCAGTCATCAGCACCTCAACTTTTTCGGTGGACTGGAATCGAACGTCGGCAGAGCGTCCTGTACTGAGGTTGCGCATTTTGGTTTGCACGACCGGCTGCCCTTTTCCGGGAGTCCGGTGATGGGATTCCATAATTAGACATGGATTCCCGTTATAGTTGATGACGTTGCCTTTTCTAAGGTCTAATGCGATTGGCATAGGTGTATGAGTTTTTAAAGAGTGGTCGAGGTAGACGGTTATGGGGTTGCTGTCAACAAGAGGGTTTTTGAGATGGAATCCCGGAAATCTCCGTGCTTGTCATTTTTGGTTAATGGCGCCACAAACCGTTCCCCATGAAGCAACGCTCCCTCCTGAGAGAGGTTACTATCAATGGTCCTGCTCTACATACGGGTGATAATTCTCGGCTTACGTTGAAACCGGCGCCTGTCAATCACGGTATTGTGATTCGGAGATTGGATCTGCATGAGAAGCCAGAGTTTAGGCCACATATTTCACAGGTGGGCGACTTAGTGCGTAATACGACCCTGAATGCCGGCCCTTCGAAAGTGCATACGGTCGAACATGTCATGGCCGCTCTTCATGGGATGGGGATAGATAATGTCGAAGTCGAAATGGACGCGAGCGAACCGCCTATCATGGATGGCTCCGCTCGGGCCTACGTAAACATGATATTGGAGGGGGAGCCCGTCGAGCAGGAAGCGGACCGAGAATATTTCGTATTAGATAAACCGATCTCGGTTTCGCAGGGAAACTCTTCACTCATAGCGTTACCCTACGATGGATTCAAAGTAACCTGTACGTCGTCAGATGATCGTGGAATCCATACTCAGCATCTTTCAATCGATATCGATCCAGAGGTATTTTCGACTCAAATAGCCGCCTCCCGAACATTTACCGTTTTTGAAGATATCGAAGAGTTGATTAAACTCGGCAAGATTAAGGGAGGCAGTCTAGAGAACGCTATTGTCCTGAAGGGAGACAAGATTCTTTCGAAAGAGCCGTTACGCTTTGAGGACGAGCTTGTGCGCCACAAAATTCTAGATGTGATCGGCGACATATTTCTCCTCGGTAAGCCGATCAAGGCACACATCATCGCGGTGAGGCCAGGGCATGCTCTTAATTCAGAGCTTACGAAGAAGCTCTTTGAGCGTATGGAGGAACTGGAAAAGGGCCATGCCAAGAAGGTTTCGAAAAAGAAGACGCTGGTCATTGAGACTGAGACAAAACTCGATATCCGACGCGTGCTTGAGACGTTGCCTCACCGTTACCCCATGTTGATGGTTGACCGTGTCATCGAGTTTCGAGGGGACGATGAACTGACCGCGATTAAAAATTGTACTATCAACGAAGAGTATTTCCAGGGGCACTATCCGGGTCAGCCTATCATGCCTGGAGTGCTGCAGATCGAGGCCATGGCTCAGGCAGCGGGTATCCTTATGCTTCGCGTAACTAAAAACGAGGGAATGACGGCGGTGTTTATGAGTATCGATAAAGTGAAATTCCGTAACAAAGTGATCCCGGGCGATCAGTTGAAAATTGATGTAAAGCTTACTAAAATCATGAGAGGCAAGATTGGCACCGCGGTTGCGACTTGCACCGTGGGTGACAAGGTTGCCTCTTCGGGAGAGCTGAAATTCATGCTCGTTGATAAAGAGGCAGAAATCTAATAAATTGGATACTAAGAATTAGGAATTATGACGGGCGAAATCCATCCCACCGCAATTGTCGATCCCCATGCTGAGCTTGCTGAAGGTGTTTCCGTAGGAGCTTATTCGATTATTGGTCCGGGGGTGAAACTGGGGGTAGGAACCAAAATCTGGCATCAAGCAAATATTTGGGGAAACACCACGATCGGGGAGGATTGCGAGGTTTACCCCTTTGCGAGTGTGGGTATGAGGACTCAGGATTTGAAATTCAAAGGTGGTAATCCAGGTACTCTTATAGGCGATCGAAACGTGATTCGCGAATACGTATCTATTAACGCGGCTACGAATGAAGGAGAGTATACGGAAATTGGAGACGACAACTTATTCTTAGCGTACTGCCATGTCGGACACTGTTGCAAAATTGGGAATCATCTGATAGCTAGTAACGGTGCTACATTTGCAGGCCATGTGATTGTTGAGGATCACGTGGGGATAGGTGGTGGAGGTACTGCCATTCACCAGTTTTGCCATATTGGTCAGCACGCCTTCATTGGAGGCTGTGCAAAAGTAGAGCAGGACATTCCGCCTTTTATGTTGGGAGATGGACACCCCGCCAAGATTAGGATCTTCAATAAGATCGGCCTAGAGCGAAATGGTTTCAACCCTGAGCAACTGTCCGTGATCAAGCGGATTTTCAAAATATTCTACCGAGACGGATTCAATCGGCAGCAAGCGCTCGCCGAATTGAAAAAGGGTGATATTGCCGACTCAGAAGAAACGAAAGCCTTTATCGCATTTGCGGAGTCTACTGAGCGGGGTCTGGCAGGCGGATCCTGACTTTCAGCCAGATGGCGATGGCACCCTTAATTCGCGGGAACATGACCGTTGAGTAAACAAAGGTTTTTACTTTGTCACCTCAAAGACCTAAAAGACGCGCTTCAGAGCAACTTGTAGATATTATGGCGTATACGATCGGAGTAGATTATGGAACGAATTCGGTGAGAGGCATCGTGGTTCGATGCTCAGATGGAGTGGAGATTGGCACGTCCGTTTTTAATTATCCAGTTGGGGAGATGGGGATTTTGCTTGATGCCAGCGACCATAACTTGGCTCGTCAGCACCCTGGAGACTACCTGGCGGGGCTGGAGTTCACGGTCGTCGAAGCAGTCTCCGATGCGAAACAATCGGACCCTGCATTTTCGGCAGACAAGGTAATTGGAATTGGCGTGGATTCCACGGGTTCCAGCCCCATTCCCGTCAATCAATTAAATGAGGCTCTCGCTATGAAGCCCGAGTTTCAAGGAAATTTGGCTGCGGAATGCTGGCTTTGGAAGGATCACACGAGCGTGGAGGAGGCCGCAAAAATCACGGAGTTGTGTCGAAAGTATCGGCCTCAGTACTTGGCGAAGTGCGGGAACACCTATTCTTCCGAGTGGTTTTGGTCCAAGCTGTGGCACTGCCTGAATGTTGCTCCGGATGTATTTGATGCTGCGTACAGCTGGGTTGAGCTTTGTGATTGGGTGCCTTCGATCATGGCGGGTGTGAAGGATCCAACGGAGGTCAAACGGGGAGTTTGTGCGGCGGGACACAAGGCGTTCTATGCGGATGATTGGGGAGGTTTGCCTGACAAAGAATTTCTATCGATGTTGAATCCCAAACTCGCGGATCTGAAAGACCGGTTGTATGAGAAAGCCTACGACGCGTCGGAGAAAGCGGGCGAGCTATGTAGTGAATGGGCTGCGCAATTGGGACTTCCAGAAGGGGTAGCCATAGCAATCGGTGAATTCGATGTCCACTACGGAGCGATTGGAGCAGGAGTGGATGAAGGAACCTTGGTGAAGGTGATTGGGACTTCGACTTGCGATTGCGGTGTTGTCAAAGCGGACAAGGAAGTTGCGGACATCCCCGGAATTTGTGGTATTGTGAAAGGAGCCATTCTACCCGGCTACTATGGCATTGAGGCGGGACAGTCTGCGGTAGGAGATATATTCGCCTGGTTTGTCAACCATGTCTGTAAAGGTAACGCGGATACGCATATCGCTCTGACTAGGAAAGCAGAGGCTTACAAGCCAGGAGAGATTGGTCTTCTCTCACTCGACTGGAATAATGGAAATCGGACGATACTCGTCGATCCGCTTTTGACTGGGCTGTTGGTGGGACAAACCTTGCACACTTCCCAAGCAGAGATTTACCGAGCATTGATCGAAGGTACCGCCTTTGGAGCAAGGATGATCTTGGAGCGTATTGAAAGTTTCGGGGTGCCGGTGAGTCGGGTTGTCTGTGCGGGAGGAATCGCAGAAAAGAATCCGATGCTCATGCAAATCTACGCGGATATTACCGGAAGGGAGATGCTCATTTCGGGAAGCTCGCAAACCTGTGCCCTCGGATCTGCGGTTTCTGCAGCTGTTCTAGCAGGTTCGGCTCTCGGGGGCTATGACGACTTCGAAACAGCTCAGGCAAAGATGACTCGATTGAAAGATGTGAGCTATCAGCCAAATCCAGATTCGCAGGCGGTCTACAACGAACTGTTTGAACTGTATAAGCAATTGCATGACGCATTTGGTGGTGTGGTGGAAAGCAACCTTGGGGTTGTGATGAAAGACCTGCTCGCAATTAAGGACCGAGCCCGAAGATAGGCATTTCTGCTAGTTATGAAAAACCTTAAAGATTTAGAGCTTTGGTTCGTAACTGGCTCGCAGCATCTGTATGGTCCAGAACCGCCGGTGCAGGTCGCGGCCAATTCTAAGGAAGTCGCTGCGAAGCCGTCTTTAGAGATCCACCCATTGGGAATTGGAGGGAAAGAGGACCCGGTAAGACTCGTATTCGATGTAGCGGCAGGGCCAGCGATTAATGCAGTGATCGTCGATCTCGGAAACCGGTTTCTACTTTTGCTTAACGATGTAGTTGGGGTCGACCAGGACGAACCATTGCCAAAATTGCCGGTTGCTCGGGCCTTTTTGAAACCTCAGCCTGACTTCAAGATATCTGCAGCTTCGTGAATAAACTCTGGAGAATCTCAGCATCGGCATTAAGCAAAGCTTTGAATGGTGAGGTTATGGAAGATTTCGCATCGATATCAGGTATTGAATTTTTCCATATTGATCAAGATTCAACGGTGAGCGAAGAGCGAAAAGAGCTTCGAAATAACGAAGTATACTACTATTCGAACAAGGGCTTTACATTTGCAGGATAACAGTCAGTTGCTAATCATAAAACTTATGAGCGAATACCAATCTTTAAAAGAAGAATGCTGCGATGCGAACCGCGAGCTGCCAGGGCGAAATATCGTTGACCTGACGTTTGGGAATGTCTCGGTGGCGGATCGCAAAAAGGGGGTGGTGGCCATTAAGCCAAGCGGTGTTTCCTACGAAGGGTTAAGGCCGGATGACATAGTCGTTTTGAGTCTGGACGCGAAGCCAGATCGCGATCACACCCTCGATCTAGAGAATTATCTAGTGGAAGGCTCGTTGAGGCCGTCTTCCGATACTCCTACGCATTTAAGGTTGTATCAAGCCTTCGGTGACATCAATGCAGTCGTGCATACTCATTCTCGAAATGCGACGGCCTATGCGCAGGCCGGCGTTTCCATTCCTTGTATGGGCACCACTCATGCAGACTATTTTTACGAAGACGTTCCCGTAACCAGGCCCATTTCAAGCGAAGAAATTTCCCGCCATTATGAATGGGAGACGGGTAATGTGATCGTAGAGAGATTCGAAGATCTCGATCCTAATCAAATCAGTGCTGTATTGTTCCATGGGCATGCACCTTTTGTATGGGGACCGACCGGCGAAAAGGCGGTTGAGACGGCCTTTGCCCTGGAAATCATTGCCGAAATGACGATGAAGACACAGTTGTTGAAACCGAATGCGGCTTCATTGTCCCGAGCCCAGCTAGACAAACACTATCTTCGGAAGCACGGCGCCAACGCCTACTACGGTCAAAAGTAGCGATAAATAGATCGATACTTTTGTGGTCTAGTGTGAGGCGAGCTGTAGAAGAGTTAGGCATTGAGTTTTTAGATGCTCTCTTGTAGCTTCACGGGGAATGTCAGGTCTGTCTGATAAAAGAGTATCCTCTTGGTTTTTTGAGCTCTCAGAGTCTTTGACTGCTGGATTTAGTCCCGCGGAATCCGTGTGCATGGCGGATGGGATTCCTAAGAAGATCGGAATTTCTTTATCACAGCGATTTGAGGAAGGTTCAAGCTGGACTGCTGCCTTCGATGCGCAATGTCCATTTCTTCAAGTTGGAGAACGCTCGATCATCGCTGCCGCAGAACTATCAGGAAAGTTGCCCGCAGTATTCAAGGAATTGGGAGAAGTGAGAAAGGAAGCCGCCAGCTTTCAAAACCGGATCAAACTAGCATCCTTGTACCCGATTGTAATCCTGCATTTTGCCGCACTCCTTTTTCCGTTGGAGTATGTGATAGACGGAAAGTTCGAAGCCTACCTCGTGAGCGTTGGTATGATCTTAGTCCCTCTTTGGGTCTTGCTTGCTCTCCTGAGCATAGCCTTCAAGTTTTCACGACGATTCAAAAATGGGCTACAGTCGCTTTTGCCGATAATAAAATCGTATTCGATCAATCGGGATCTTGCTCGGTTCTGCCGTACCTTCGCGGCTTGTGTGCGTTCGGGAGTATCCGTTGAATCCTGCTGGCAATGGGCGTTGGATGCGGCGGATAGTTCAAGGTTGGAAAAGGAAGGGAAACTTGCCATCCGAACGATAAAGGCTGGACGCCTAGCGAGCGAAGGCTTTGTGGATAAGGGCGGGTTTCCTCCGGAGTTAAAGCAGCAGTACCGCATCGGTGAGCGGACAGGATCGTTGGACGTCAATATCGAACGAATGGCTGAGATGTATTCCAGTGTAGCGAAGAAACGAATTTTCTTAGCTACCCTTGTTTATCCTCAGATCTTATTTCTGGTGATATCGGTATTAGTGGCGATCAAAGTGATTAGCTTCTACAAGGGCTACTTTGATGGCGTGCTTGATATTTTGGAGTAGTACTTGCTCTAGCGGCAAGTTTCGCAAACTCCATAGAGCTCGAGGACATGGGTGACTTCTGAGTAGCCGAGATCCGAGGCGAGCTTTTCCAGTTTCACTACCTCGCAAGTATCCAGTTTTTCAGTGTGGTGGCACTTTCTGCAGATGATATGGTGATAATGATGCTGTTCCGCGTTTAACTCGTAAAGCGACTTGCCCGATTCGGTTGGGATACGATTTACGATGCCTGCATTCTCAAAGGCGTCCAGGTTACGGTAGATCGTTACGAGATCGAACTCTTCGGCACCTAGGGCCTCATGAAGCTCGTCGGCGGAAAGCGGTTTTGAGACGCCGACCAGAAGTTGCAGCAATGCCTTTCTCGGCTCGGTGATTCGCAAGCGCTCTTTTTTTAGGCTATCGATCGCAGCATCAAATCTGTGAGTTGAAGAAGACATAATCATTTTAAATGTGAGGGATCGGCGGCTAATCTCAACCCTTTAAAGTACTTTGATTGAGTATTTTTGATCGGAAATTTAAATTGGCAATTAATTGGATAGCAATCACTTGGCTGGAGTATCGCTCTTTCTTTGGTCGGTTTGATCGAGGCAGTTAGGGAAAATACACGCCGTAAGTCGATGGGTTGTCTTGATTTGACTGTGAATTCTGCTTTGAAGTAGAAACAGAGATCACTCGATTCAAAATGCAGGGAAACAGTATTTTAAGGTTTATCTACAAATTTGTGGTAGCGGCATTCGCTCTGTTTGCATTTAGCGTAATCTACAAACACTTCGTTTCTAGTGAAAGGGGACCCAGTATCGTTGTTTCCGATTCAGTTGATCTTCCAAAGGGGTTGCTCGAATATGAGCGAAATACGATTAACGTGTTCCAAAATGCATCGCCTTCGGTCGTATTTGTTCATAACGTACAACAGCGTCGCAACTTTTTCTCTTTCGACGTGACAGAAGTTCAAGCTGGTACGGGTTCGGGTTTCTTGTGGGATCGCGATGGACACATTGTTACGAACTTCCATGTAGTCCAGGGTGCGTCTCGAGTCGCCGTTACTCTTATTGACGGCAACACTTACAATGCGGCAATCATAGGGGTAGAGCCCCGAAAGGATCTGGCAGTCCTAAAGATTGATTTGAAACGTACCAATGTCGTTCCTTTTGGGGACAAGGTAGCGAATTCCGCGGAAGTGCAGGTTGGCCAAAAGGCGCTGGCCATTGGTAATCCCTATGGTCTGGATCATACCCTGACGATAGGTAATGTGTCAGCCCTCGGTCGGAGTATGTCGTCGATAGTGGAAGGTATCACAATACGAGATATGATCCAGACAGATGCAGCGATCAATCCAGGCAACTCCGGGGGACCGTTGCTGGATAGCCAGGGCCGGCTGATTGGGATGAACACGTTAATCTTGAGAGATTCAACTGGAATTGGCTTCGCGGTTCCCTCTAATACGATTAAACGTTTAGTCGATCAAATCATCCGTTTTGGAAGGTCCGTTGAATCGGGAATCGGCGTATCCATATTTGAAGACAGAATCGCTCGATCCATAGGAGTCAACGGTGTGATTGTTAGAGAGGTCTATGAAGATTCTCCCGCTCAAAAATCGGGCATGCGGGGGACGTCTCGAGACCAGTACGGAAGGATCATTGTGGGAGACATCATCGTTTCGATTGATGGTGAAACGATAGAGAATTACGACGACATGTACAATGCGTTCGACGAGTTGAATCCCGGTGAGTCTGTGGAAGTCGTCTTCTTGCGAGACGGGGAAGAACGTACTGAATCGATCGATGTAGTAGTGGTTACTGACTAGTCGTTTGGTTAGTATTGACGAATTGCCCTCAAGCTCCACCTAGACAAATTACCGGCTTGCTCAGTATCCACGGAATCTATCAGACGTACTTCCGCGAGGCGGAATCCTGTTCGCTAACGGTGATCCCTTTTTTTCAAAGAAGATCTACCAAACCGTGTTCCTAACACGGTCTCGTCCCGACGGTGGGTTTTTAAAAATCGACCTGTGCGGCGCTTCGCAAGTGAAGGCCCTCGATCGACCGTTCTACTAGAAAGTCATTCTCAATTGAGATGAAAGGTCTCTTTTAGATCCACGGCGGTCGGACTATGGTCGGGGTTTCTGTCCATGATGTCGCCCATATGGGTCCACCAAAGTTGGCATACTTCGGTTTGGGCGATCGCGGCCCAGCGTGCTTCGTCCTCGATTTCGGCGTAAGCGAAAAGCTGTAGGGTCCCTTCGTGGAGAAAAATGGAGTAGTTGTAGACGCCATGGGATTTAAGTACGGCTTCCAGTTCGGGCCAAACGGGGGAGTGGCGTTTGATGTACTCTTGCATTTGGCCAGATTGTAGTTGCATGACAAAGGCTTTGCGAATCATGGGGGGTCTATTTTGTGGCCTCGGGAGTCGCTGGCAACGAAAAGGATGGTCGAAGGGCTAATATGGGGCAGAGAGTTGATCGTCCGCTACCAGATGACTTTCATGAGAATAATGATCGTCGTTTTTTGGTTTATACGGGGAGGATCGGTCAATTGGCTTTGCACTAGTCGGGACTCAATGCTCGGGCGGTGCTTGAATTAGCAGGATCGGGCCGATCCTCCCTGCCGGGATGAGGTGAGAAGTATTGCGAATCAAGCTGAGGTTAGCCTTGCGAAAACGCGTCCCAACATCCTAATCAGTACGCTATGAGTTCGGAAAAACAGAAGAGGAGCGATTTTTTCAGTGAGATGCGTGGCTGCACGCTAACCATGAAAAACGGATGGATGCGTCAGGCCGTAAAAACTGATTTCCGGGGAGGCAAGGACGCTCCTTATTTGCCGAACGAAAAAAGTCCGATTGTTATGATCTTACACGGAGGTGGGGAAACGAATCTGTGCAATCTTCATCACCGAAAATTGGCCGAAGAAATGGCGTCCCACCTTTTCAAAACGCAGGGCTGGGTGACCGCGATTGAGCCAGTGGCGGCGGTTACTGACGCGATTTCGATGGGTCATTCTTACGAGAACGACCCGCGCATCGGAGCGATGGGGCTCTCTTTGTTTTCACGAGAGATATTTGCGAGTTCGATTGTCCAGCAAGTTGAGATCAACCGGGTGGATGCTGTAATCATCATTACGGGTTGTGACAAGACGGTGGCTGGTGGAATGCTGGCCGCTTCCTGGCTCAAGGATCTGCCCTTGGTTCTCGTGCATGGAGGCACAATCAGGACAGGATGCAGTCTGGCCGGAAAGTCGATTCAGATAGAAACCGCGGTGGAGGCGGCAGGAAGGCTGGCCGCGGGAGAGATTACCAAGGACGAATACGAGGACATTATTTTAAATGCGCTTCCCTCGCCTGGAGGGTGCGGGGTTATGGCGACTTCTAACACCTTGGCGGTGTTAGCCTCCACTTTGGGTATCTCGGTTTTTTCGAGTGCGAGTACACCTGCGATGGACTCGAATCATGTCGATGTCTTTGCTCCCAAAATAGAGGAGACGAGACAGGCTGCGGAGGCACTCGTCCGGATGTGGAACGAACACCAAACCGTTGGCGATATTGTCGATGAGCGATCTTTTAGCAACGTGGCTACTATGCTGCATGCGATTGGAGGAAGTACCAATGCTGTCATCCATCTCCCTGCGATTGCAGAAGGCTTTGGAGTTCCATTTGGGTTAGAGGAGATTCGGGCGAAGTCTGATACGCCGGTGTTGCTGAATTTGTTGCCCGCTGGAAAATTTGTGATGGTAGATCTCTATGAGAAGGCGGGGGGACTGCCTCCGTTGACCCGCTACATGATTGAGCAAGGACTACTCGATCCAGAGGCGAAGACGATTACCGGAAAAACTATTGGTGCGGACGTTACGGACGCTCCCTTTCCCGAATTCCAAGATCCGGAAACAGATGTAATTCGCTCTGTAGAATCTCCTCTAAAGGCCAAGTCCTCATTGGTTATTGTAAAAGGGGACCACTCTAATGAGACGACGGCAAGTATTGCGACACGCGGCTGTGTTTTCAAAGTTAACGCCCAACAAAGG